>NZ_JBIAVL010000002.1:0-64426 GCF_042894165.1 Kitasatospora sp. NPDC001547
GGCTCCCAGTAGACGACTGGGTTGATAGGCCGGATATGGAAGCCCTGTGAGGGGTGGAGTTGACCGGTACTAATAGGCCGAGGGCTTGTCCTCAGTTGCTCGCGTCCACTGTGTTGTTCTGAAACAACGACCCGCCCGTGTCCATGGGTGTGCGGTTGACAGTTTCATAGTGTTTCGGTGGTCATAGCGTGAGGGAAACGCCCGGTTACATTCCGAACCCGGAAGCTAAGCCTTACAGCGCCGATGGTACTGCAGGGGGGACCCTGTGGGAGAGTAGGACGCCGCCGAACAATCATTGCTGAAGAACCCCCATCCGGGATCCGGATGGGGGTTCTTCGCATTTCCGGGCCGACCTCGTCAATCGCCGCCCCGAGGGCTCCCGGACCCCTCCCGAACGACCCCCGCCGAGTGGCTGGTTCGCCGTCAATATGCCGCTAAAACCGCCTGATCAGCGCACTGATCAGCGGAAAATCGCGTCGCACGCCGTAGTCTCGAAGGCGAGGGGAACAGGTGTCCGGGGTGTCTCCCGGGCCGGTCCGGATCAAGAATGGTGCTCATGGGACGAGGCAGGCTGCGGATCTACCTCGGGGCCGCCCCCGGGGTCGGCAAGACGTACGCCATGCTCGCCGAGGCGCACCGGCGGCAGGAGCGTGGCACGGACGTCGTGGTCGCGTTCGTGGAGGACCACGGTCGTCGGCGGACTTCCGACATGGTCGCCGGCCTGGAGGTCGTGCTGCGCCAGCAGGTGGTGCACCGCGGCGCCCGGTTCTCCGAGATGGACCTGGACGCCGTCCTCGCCCGCCGGCCGCAGGTGGCCCTGGTGGACGAGCTGGCCCACACCAACGTCCCCGGCTGCCGCAACGCCAAGCGCTGGCAGGACGTCGAGGAGCTGCTGGCGGCCGGGATCGACGTGGTCTCCACCGTCAACGTGCAGCACCTGGAGTCGCTCGGCGACGCGGTCGAGGGCATCACGGGCGTGCGCCAGCGCGAGACCGTCCCGGACGAGGTGGTCCGCCGGGCGGACCAGATCGAGCTGGTGGACATGTCCCCGCAGGCGCTGCGGCGACGGCTGGCGCACGGCAACGTGTACGCGCCGGAGAAGATCGACGCCGCCCTCGCCAACTACTTCCGCCCGGGCAACCTGACCGCGCTGCGCGAGCTGGCGCTGCTGTGGACCGCGGACCGGGTGGACGAGTACCTCCAGAAGTACCGCGCCGAGCAGGGCATCGAGGGCACCTGGCAGGCCCGGGAGCGGATCGTGGTGGGCCTGACCGGCGGGCCCGAGGGGGCGACGCTGATCCGCCGGGCGGCCCGGATCGCCGCCAGGGTCTCCGGCGGCGAGCTGCTCGCCGTGCACATCTCCCGCTCGGACGGGCTGGTGGGCTCGGGTTCGCCGCAGACGCTGATCGAGCAGCGCGCGCTGGTGGAGAGCCTCGGCGGCTCCTTCCACGCGGTGCTGGGGGACGACCCGGCCGCCGGGCTGCTGGACTTCGCCCGGGGGGTGAACGCCACCCAGATCGTGCTGGGCACCAGCCGGCGGCCCGCCTGGCAGTACCTGTACGGGCCGGGCGTCGGCACCACGGTGACCCGGGAGGCCGGGGACATCGACGTCCACATGGTCACCCACGAGCACGCCGGGCACGGTCGGCGCGGCAAGATACCGATCCGCCGGATCACCGACCTGGGCCGTACCCGGACGGTGGCCGGCTGGCTGATCGGGCTGGTCGGCCCGCCGCTGACGGCGATCGTGCTGGCCGCGATCGGCGGCCTGGGGCTCTCCACCGACATGCTGCTGTTCCTGTCGCTGACGGTGTGCGCGGCGCTGGTCGGCGGTCTGCTGCCGGCGGTCGGCTCGGCGCTGGTCGGCTCCTCGGTGCTGAACTACTACTTCACCCCGCCGCTGCACACCTTCACCATCAACGAGCCGCAGAACATCATGGCGGTGGCGATATTCACCGTCGTGGGCATATCGGTGTCGTCGGTGGTGGACCTCGCGGCCCGGCGTACCCAGCAGGCGGCCCGCAGCCAGACCGAGGCGCAGACGCTCAGCGCGCTGGCCGGCACGGTGCTGCGCGGCGCGCCCAACGGCGACGGGGTGCTGACCGCGCTGATGGAGCAGGTCCGGGAGACCTTCGGGCAGGAGAGCGCCGCGCTGCTGGAACGGCCCGACAGGCTCACCGCCTGGGCGCCGGTGGCCGCCGCCGGGCCGCGCCCGCCAGTGCGGCCGGAGGAGGCCGACGTGGACGTCCCGGTCGGCGACAACCTGGCGCTGGTGCTGCGCGGCCGGGTGCTGCCCGGCGCGGACCGCCGCCTGCTCGGCGCGTTCGCCGCGCAGGCCGCCGTGGTGCTGGAACGCCGCCGGCTGGCCCGGGAGGCCGCCGAGGCCCGTCGGGAAGCCGAGGGGAACCGGATCCGGACGGCCCTGCTGGCCGCCGTCTCGCACGACCTGCGCACCCCGCTGGCGGGCATCAAGGCCTCGGTGACCTCGCTGCGTTCGGCCGACGTCGACTGGGACCCGGAGGACGAGGCCGAGCTGCTGGCCGGCATCGAGGCCGGGGCCGACCGGCTGGACCACCTGATCAACAACCTGCTCGACATGAGCCGTCTGCAGACCGGGACGGTCACCCCGCTGATCCAGGAGACCGATCTGGACGAGGTGGTGCCGTTCGCGCTCGGCGGGGTGCCGCCGGAGTCCGTCCGGCTGGAGGTGCCGGAGTCGCTGCCGATGGTGCGGGCCGACGGCGGGCTGCTGGAGCGCTCGCTGGCCAACCTGGTGGAGAACGCCGTCAAGTACAGCCCGGGCGGGGTCAGGGTGCTGGTCAAGGCCGACGAGCTGCGGCAGCCGGGGGTCCCGGCCCGGGTCGAGCTGCGGATCGTGGACCGTGGCCCGGGCGTGCCCGAAGACGCCAAGGAGAAGATCTTCGCGCCGTTCCAGCGCTATGGCGACGCGCCGCGCGGCGCCGGGGTGGGCCTCGGACTCGCGGTGGCGCGCGGCTTCGTCGAGGCGATGGACGGTACCGTCACCGCCGAGGACACCCCGGGCGGCGGCCTCACCATGGTCGTCAGCCTGCCCGTGGTCGAACGGCCGCCCGAGACGGGGGAGCCGGGCGGCGACGGCGGCGATCCGCTCGCGGAGCTGATCACCTGAGCACGGGCGGCGCACCGGCCAGCCCGTCGCGCTCCCGGCGCCGCGTCAACCAGAGCAATCGAGCAGTCCCCAGTCCGTAAGTCAGACAGCCCCGAAAGGCGGAGCCCGTAAATGACCCGGGTCCTCGTCGTGGACGACGAACCGCAGATCGTCCGCGCGCTGGTGATCAACCTCAAGGCCCGCAAGTACGAGGTGGACGCGGCCCATGACGGCGCGAGCGCGCTGGAGCTGGCCGCGGCCCGCCATCCGGACGTGGTCGTCCTCGACCTGGGCCTGCCCGACATGGACGGGGTCGAGGTGATCCGCGGCCTGCGCGGCTGGACCCGGGTGCCGATCATCGTGCTGTCGGCCCGGCACGCCTCGGACGAGAAGGTCGAGGCGCTGGACGCCGGCGCCGACGACTACGTGACCAAGCCGTTCGGCATGGACGAGCTGCTCGCCCGGATGCGGGCCGCCGTGCGGCGGGCCGAGCCGGTGGCCGGGGAGGCCGACTCGCTGGTCGTCACCGAGTCCTTCACCGTCGACCTCGCGGCCAAGAAGGTCAACCGGGACGGCGCGGACGTCCGCCTCACCCCGACGGAGTGGCACCTGCTGGAGGTCCTGGTCCGCAACGCCGGGCGGCTGGTCAGCCAGACCCAGCTGCTCCAGGAGGTGTGGGGCCCGGCCTACCGCACCGAGACCAACTACCTGCGGGTCTACCTCGCCCAGCTGCGCCGCAAGCTGGAGCGCGACCCCTCGCACCCGCGCCACTTCATCACCGAACCGGGCATGGGATACCGGTTCGAGAGCTGACCGCGACCGCCCCCGGCGGCCGGACGACCTGCCGTCGGGGGGCCGGAACCCGGTACCCTTCCGACATGAGTGGTGACAACAGCAGCGGCCAGCCGCAGGGGCGGTTCCGCCGCATGCTCAGTCGGCTGACCTCCTCGGCCGAGGAACTGGACGCCGAGGAGCTGCGCCAGGAGACCGCCGCGGAGTCCGGCTGCACCCCGATCGCCGGCTGCGGGGACCGCGAGCTGGTCACCGTCGCGGGCACGCTGCGCACGGTGACGCTGCGGCCGAGGGCGGGTGTGCCCGCCCTGGAGGCCGAACTCTTCGACGGCACCGAGGCACTGGACGTGGTCTGGCTCGGCCGCCGCTCGATCGTCGGGATAGAGCCCGGCCGCCGGCTGGTCGCCAGCGGCCGGATCGGTCACGCACGCGGGCGCCGCGTGCTGTTCAACCCCCGCTACGAGCTGCGTCCGGTCGGACACGGGAGCGAATGAGCGTGAGCAACCAGCCCGGCGGCGAGACCGCCGCCCAGCTCGACCCGTCCGTCGACCACGCGGCCGCGGAGGCCGCCCGCAGGGCCGCCTCCAAGGAGGCCGCCGACACCGTGCTGCAGGCCTTCGGCGGCATCCGCGGCATGATCGACATGACGCTGCCCGGCCTGGTCTTCATCGTCACGTACAACCTGACCCACCAGGTCAGCACCGCGGCCTGGGCCGCGCTGGGCCTGAGCGCCCTGTTCGTGGTGGCCCGGCTGGCGCGCCGGGAGACCATCCAGCACGCCTTCAGCGGCGTGTTCGGCGTCGCCCTCGGCGCCTGGATCTCGATGAAGAGCGGCAAGGCCGAGGACTTCTACCTGCCCGGCCTGCTCTGGAACGTCGGCTACTGCGTCGCCCTGGCGACCTCCGCCCTGGTGCGCTGGCCGATGATCGGGGTGATGCTCGGCCCGATCACCGGCGAGATGTTCACCTGGCGCAAGGAGAACCCGGGCCGCCTGGCCGCCTACACCAAGGCGACCTGGGCCTGGGTGGTGATCATGGGCGCCAAGCCGCTGATCCTCTTCCCGCTGTACTTCACCCACAACGTCAACCTGCTGGGCTGGCTGAAGGTCGCCCTCGGCATCCCGCCGCTGCTGCTGGCGATGTACGTGACCTGGCAGATCCTGCTGAAGGCGCCGCCGCCGATCAAGGCGCAGCTGGACGAGGAGGAGCCGGCGAAGTAGCCGCCTCCCGGCCGCCGAGCAACGGGCGAAGGGCCCGCACCCCGACGAGGGGTGCGGGCCCTTCCGCCGTACCGCCGGGGCTACTGGGCGCCCGAGGTGCCCGAGAGCAGCTGCTCCAGCTCCTCCTCGCGCTCCTGCGCGGCGACGAAGAGCAGCTCGTCGCCGCCCTCCAGGGTGTCGTCCTTGCCGGGCACCAGCACCCGGCCCTCGCGGATGATGGTCACCAGCGCGGTGTCCTGCGGCCAGGTCACGTCGCCGACCCGGGTGCCGACCAGCTCGGCGTCGGACGCCAGGGTCAGCTCGACCAGGTTGGCGTTGCCCTGGCTGAAGCGCATCAGGCGGACCAGGTCGCCGACGCTGACCGCCTCCTCGACCAGCGCGGACATCAGGCGCGGGGTGGAGACGGCCACGTCCACGCCCCAGGACTCGTTGAAGAGCCACTCGTTCTTGGGGTTGTTCACCCGGGCGACCACCCGCGGCACCGCGTACTCGGTCTTGGCGAGCAGCGAGACGACCAGGTTGACCTTGTCGTCACCGGTCGCGGCGATCACCACGTGGCAGCGCTGGAGCGCGGCCTCGTCCAGCGAGGTGATCTCGCAGGCGTCGGCCAGCAGCCACTCCGCCATCGGGACCCGCTCCACCGAGATGGAGTTGGGGTTCTTGTCTATCAGCAGGACCTCGTGGCCGTTCTCCAGCAGCTCGCCCGCGATCGAGCGGCCCACGGCACCGGCCCCGGCAATGGCGACCCGCATCAGTGACCCTCCTCCTTCGGCCCCTGCGCGAACGCGGCCTCGACGGCCGTAAGGTCGGCCCGGCGCAGCATCACGTGGACCAGGTCGCCCTCCTGCACCACCATCTGCGGCGAGGGGAGCACGCCCTCGCCGAGCCGGGTGACGAACGCCACCCGGGTGCCGGAGGCCTCCTCCAGCTGGCTGATCCGGTGGCCGATCCAGCCCGGGTGGTACGCGACCTCGGCGAGCTGCACGCCGCCGCTCGGGTCCTGCCACAGCGGCTCGGCGCCGCTCGGCAGCAGCCGGCGCAGCATCTGGTCGGCGGTCCAGCGGACCGTCGCCACGGTGGGGATGCCCAGGCGCTGGTAGACCTCGGCGCGGCGGGGGTCGTAGATCCGGGCGGCGACGTTCTCGACGCCGAAGTTCTCCCGCGCGACGCGCGCGGCGATGATGTTGGAGTTGTCACCGCTGGAGACCGCGGCGAAGGCGCCGGCCTCCTCGATGCCCGCCTCGCGCAGGGTGTCCTGGTCGAAGCCGACGCCGGTCACCCTGCGCCCGTTGAACCCGGCGCCCAGTCGACGGAACGCGGTCGGGTCCTGGTCGACCACGGCCACCGAGTGGCCCTGTTTCTCGAGTGCTCTGGCGAGGGCGGAGCCCACGCGGCCGCAGCCCATGATCACGATGTGCACCGGCGCTTACCTCACCCGTCCCGAAAGGGCCTTGACCTGCGCAAACACCGTTCAGCTCCGTTTCCCGCCCGGTCGTCCGGGACGAGGTTCCTCGTGGGGGCGCCGACCCGGCAACGCTCGACAACCAGAGTGTTGCCCGCCGACTCGTATCCGACACGCTAGCCGGTCCACCGAACACAGTCGCGACGAAGGGGGGGACAAACGGCGCAGCCTTGACCGGGGAGCCCCTACGATTCCTTAACGTGCCTATGCCGACTGACCTTCCGAAACGCATCCTGATCGGGCGCGCCCTACGCAGCGACAAGCTGGGCGAGACGCTTCTGCCCAAGCGTCTCGCGCTGCCCGTGTTCGCCTCGGACGCGCTCTCCTCGGTCGCGTACGCCCCCGAGGAAATCCTGCTCACCCTCTCCGTCGCGGGCGCTTCGGCGATCCACTTCTCCTGGCAGATCGGCGTCGTCGTGGCGATCGTGATGCTCGCCGTGGTCGCCTCGTACCGGCAGAACGTGCACGCCTACCCCAGCGGTGGCGGTGACTACGAGGTCGCGACCGTCAACCACGGTCCGGCCGCCGGTCTGGTGGTCGCGAGCGCGCTGATGGTCGACTACGTGCTCACCGTGGCCGTGTCGACCACCTCGGGCGTCGCCAACGTCGTCTCCGCCGTGCCCGCGCTGCGCGGCCACGAGGCGATCGTCTCCGTGGTCGTGGTCGTGCTGCTGATGGGCATGAACCTGCGCGGCGTGCGGGAGTCCGGTAGCGCCTTCGCCGTTCCCACCTACGCCTTCATGGTCGGCGTGATCGGAATGGTCGGCTACGGCGTCTTCCGGCATTTCGCGCTCGACCAGGACATGCCCGCCGAGAGCTCCGGCTTCCACCTCGCGGCCACCCCCGGCAACGACTCGCTGGCCGGTTTCGCGATGGTGTTCCTGCTGCTGAAGTCCTTCTCCTCGGGCTGTGCCGCGCTCACCGGTGTGGAGGCGATCTCCAACGGCGTGCCGGCCTTCCGCAAGCCCAAGAGCAAGAACGCCGCCACCACGCTGCTGATGATGGCGAGCATCGCCGTCGTGATGTTCATGGGCATCATCTGGCTGGCCCGGCTGACCGGTGTCCAGATGGCCGAGAACCCGGCCGAGCAGCTCGGCGGCGCCGCGCCGGACTACCACCAGAAGACCGCGCTGGCGCAGATCAGCGAGGCGGTGTTCAACAACTTCACGCCCGGCTTCTACTTCGTCGCGGCCGTCACCGGTCTGATCCTGGTGCTCGCCGCCAACACCGCCTTCAACGGCTTCCCGGTGCTCGGCGCGATCCTCGCCCAGGACCGCTACCTGCCGCGCCAGCTGCACACCCGCGGCGACCGGCTGGCCTTCTCCAACGGCATCATCCTGCTGGCGATCGCCGCGATCCTGCTGATCCTCGCCTTCGACGCCGACCCGAACCGGCTGATCCAGCTCTACATCGTCGGCGTCTTCGTCGCGTTCAACATGAGCCAGTCCGGCATGATCCGGCACTGGACCCGGCTGCTGCGCACCGAGACCGACCCGGCCAAGCGCCGCCACATGCAGCGCAGCCGGGCGATCAACGCCTTCGGCCTGGTGATGACCATGGCCGTGCTGATCGTCGTGCTGGTCACCAAGATCGGCCACGCCTGGATCGCGATCGCCGCGATGGCCGTGCTGTTCGTGATGATGAAGGGCATCCGGCGCCACTACGACCGGGTCTCCCACGAGCTCACCGCCGCCGAGGAACCGGACGACGTGGTGCTGCCCACCCGGGTGCACGCGATCGTGCTGGTCTCCAAGCTGCACAAGCCGGCGCTGCGCGCCCTGGCGTACGCCAGGCTGGCCCGGGCCCACACGCTGGAGGCCGTCACGGTCAACGTCGACCCGGCGGACACCGCGGCGCTGCGGCGGGAGTGGGACGAGCGCGGCATCGAGGTGCCGCTCAAGGTGCTGGACTCGCCGTACCGCGAGATCACCGGGCCGGTCCTGGACTACGTGAAGAACCTGCGGCGCAGCAGCCCGCGGGACGTGGTCTCGGTCTACATCCCGGAGTACGTGGTGGGCCACTGGTACGAGCACCTGCTGCACAACCAGAGCGCGCTGCGGCTCAAGGGGCGGCTGCTGTTCAAGCCCGGGGTGATGGTGACCTCGGTACCGTGGCAGCTGGAGTCCTCGGAGCGGCGCAGGCCGCAGAAGGCCTGGTCGGCGCCGGGCGCCGTCCGGCGTGGCGAGCCGCGGGCGCCGAAGGCCGTAAAGTCGAAGGATTCCGTCTCCACCGGTACGAACGACGCCGGTGACACCTCCGACCGCAGCAAGGACTCCTCCCAGTGACCCGCAACACTCCGCCCCGCTCCTCGGGCTCCTCCGGCAAGGGCGCCCGCCGGGGCGGCTCCCAGCCCGGGCAGGTCTCCCGGCCGCGCTGGGGCCGTCCGGCTCGTCCGGAGGCCACCGACCGCGACGGCCTCACCGCGCGCACCGCGCCGATCGTCCCGGGCGAGCGGGAGGACCGGGAGCCCGCTGGCCAGGAGGCCGCGAAGGGCAAGGGCGCCGCGGGCAAGGGCGCCGCGGGGAAGGCCGCTGCGGGCAAGGCCGCCGCGGGCAGGGGCGGCTCCGGTAAGGGCGGCTCGGGCAAGGACGCCGGTCAGGGCGCCGCCGAGGCCGGCCGGAAGGCGCCGCGCAAGCAGGCGGTGCGGCCGCCCAAGGCGCTGCGCACCGCCGCCGCGCGGCCGTCGCGGCCCGAGGCGCCCTCCGGGGAGCCGCTGGCCGGGCAGCGCTACGAGGTCGAGGTCGGCCCGGTCGCGCACGGCGGCGGGCACTGTGTGGCCCGGCACGAGGGGCGGGTGCTGTTCGTGCGGCACGCGCTGCCCGGTGAGAAGGTCGTCGCGCTGGTCACCGACGGGACCACCACCTCGCGGTTCCTGCGGGCCGACGCGGTGGACGTGCTGGAGCCCGCCAAGGACCGGATCGAGGCGCCCTGCCCGTTCGCCGGGCCGGGCAAGTGCGGCGGCTGCGACTGGCAGCACGTCACCCCGGGCGGGCAGCGCAAGCTCAAGGCGGCGGTGCTGACCGAGCAGCTGGCCAAGCTGGCCGGGCTCACCCCGGCCGAGGCCGGCTGGGACGGCAGCGTCGAGCCGGTCGGCGGCAAGCTGCCGGCCGGGCAGGTGCCGGCCTGGCGCACCCGGGTGCAGTACGCGGTGGACGCCGCGACCGGGAAGGTCGGGCTGCGCAAGCACCGCTCGCACGACGTGCAGCCGGTGGACCGCTGCCTGATCGCCGCCGAGGGCGTCACCGAGCTGGGCATCGAGGCCCGGGACTGGTCGGGGGTGGCGAGCGTCGAGGCGATCGCCGCGACCGGCTCCTCGGACCGCCAGGTGGTGCTCACCCCGCGCGACGGTGCCCAGCTGCCGCTGGTCGAGCTGGACAAGCCGGTGTCGATCGCCCGGGTGGACGACCAGGGCGACGTGCACAAGGTGCACGGGCGCGGCTTCGTCCGCGAACGGGCCGCCGGGCGCACCTGGCGGGTCAGCAACGGCGGCTTCTGGCAGATCCACCCGGAGGCGCCGGACACCCTGGTCGACGCCGTGCTGGACGGGCTGGACCCGCAGTGGGGCGAGAACGCGCTCGACCTGTACTGCGGTGTCGGCCTGTTCGCGGGCGCGCTGGCCGACCGGGTCGGCGAGGACGGCGCGGTGCTCGGCATCGAGTCCGCCAAGCAGGCCGTGGTCGACGCCCGGCACAACCTGGCCGCGCTGGACAACGTGCGGATCGAGTGCGACCGGGTCGAGACGCTGCTGCCGCGCACCGGCATCACCGCCACCGACCTGATCGTGCTGGACCCGCCGCGCTCGGGCGCCGGGCGCGAGACCGTCGCCCACCTGGTCGGCCTGGAGGCGCGCCGGATCGCGTACGTGGCCTGCGACCCGGCGGCGCTCGCCCGGGACCTGAAGTTCTTCCGCGAGGGCGGCTACCGGCCGGTGTCGCTGCGGGCCTTCGACCTGTTCCCGATGACCCACCACTTCGAGTGCGTGGCGATCCTGGAGCCGACCGGGGAGTGATCCCGGGTGCCGGGGGTCATCCTCCGGCGTCGGGAAGCAAGCGAGGGAGGCGGTCACCCGTTCTGGGTGGCCGCCTCCGCCGCATCCGGGCCGGCTGCTCGTTCGCGTCCTGGCCGGGCGCTCGTTCGCGCCGGGCCCGGCTACTCGTTGCGCTCCTCCTCGTCGGCGCTGTGCGGGAGGTCGATGCCGTGCTGGGCGGCGAGCCGCAGGAGCGAGGCGATCCGGCCCTCGTAGGCCTGGACGCCGTCGGCGTCCCCTTCGGCCCGCGCCGCCGCGAGGTCCCGGCGGGCCTGGGCGAGCTGCTCGCGCAGCTCCTGGTCGAACATGGCTGTCATCGGTCGGCCTCCGCACCGGTCGGCGCCCGCTCGGGAACGCAGGGGAGTTCTCAGAGTCCCGGACGGTGCGGCACTCTTCAAGTCCCGCTCGTCCTGGTGGGGGGACCCGGCGGCCGGGGGGCGGGGCCCGGTTCCGGCCGGAGGTGACGACGAGGTTGCGCGGGGGCGTGCGGCAGGTGTGCGGGCGGTATGCACGCGCCCTTGTTGTGCTAGCACTTGAGCGCTAGCTTGAACGGCATGGGTAAGAAGCAGCTGAACGTGCGGGTCGACGCCACGACCGCCGAGATGGCCCGGGAACGGGCGGAGCAGCAGGGGATCTCCATGAACCAGTACATCGAGCGCCTGGTCCAACAGGACATGGGCGAGTCCGGACGGGCCTTCGTGGACGCGGCCGCGCAGTTCATGAAGGAGTACGAGTCGGCCTTCCTCGCCGAGTTCGGGGAGCCGGGCGACCTCCAGGACGTGCGCCGTTGAAGCTGGAGGTCGACCTCTCATGGCTGCTGATGACCGCCGAGCAGTACACACCCGGTGACCCGCAGGTCACCGACTACGGCTCGCTGCTCGCGGCCGTCACCCGACACCAGGCCGAGATCTTCGACATATCGGTCTACCCCGAACCGCAGGACCGTGCCGCCGCGCTGATGCACCAGCTGATCCGGGTGCCCGCGCTGGAGAAGACCAACGAACTCTTCGCGACCGCCGTCGCCTACGCCTACCTGGTCGCCAGCGGGTGCACCGTCGCCACCACCGCCCGCGAGGTGCGCAGCCTCTCCCGGGCCATCCGCGAGGGGCGGCTCGGGGTGTCGGGCGTCGCCGAGCGGCTGGCGGCCTGGGTGGTGGACGAGGCGGAGGGCGAGGGCGTCACCGGGGCGGAGGAGGAGGACGAGGACGACGACTGACCGGCGCCGTCCCCGTCCCCGTCGTGGCGCACCGGGTGCGCCGCCTCAGCCCTGGGGCGAGGCGGGCTCCGCGATCAGGGCGGTCGCGAACCGGCGGAAGCCGGCCCTGCGGTAGATCCGGGCGACGTCCTCGTCGCCGGCGGACAGGAACACCGTCCGTACGCCGGCGGCCCGGGCGTCTGCGACCAGGGCCGCGGTGACCGCGAGACCCAGGCCGCGTCGGCGGGCGGAGGGCAGCGTGCCCACCCCGACCACCTCGGTGACCGGGCCCACCGGGTTGTGCTGGCCCGCGCACACGGGCGCGCCGTCCTCCAGGGCAGCGGCCAGCACGGTGGTGCCGTCGCTGATCCGCCGTGCGATCCGCGCCACCCCGCCCTCGGCCGTCAACGCGGCCGCGCTCTGCGCCAGTTCGGCCGCGCCGGCCGCGCCGGTGGCGGTGCCCGGGCTGCCGAAGGCCACGTGCGGGACGGCCACCGCCTGCGCCAGCTCGGGCGCGTCCGGGCCCAGCACCCGCACCTCCACCCGCTCCGGCAGCACCGGCGCCGGGGCCGGCTCCTCCTGCGCGTCGAGCACCAGCAGCGGGTGCTCGTGCACCGTCAGGCCTGCCGCCTCGACCGCCGCGCGCAGCTCCGGGTTCTGTTCGGCTACCCACTCGAAGGCCTCCGGCACGCCCAGCTCGCGCTGGCGCGCCAGCACCCGGCGGACGTCCTCGGCGGTGGCGGCGGGGCCGTCGTGGCCGAGCGCGGGGCGGGCGTAGTAGTGCCAGCCGGTGTCGCCCTCGCGGACGAAGAGGGTCAGCGGGCCGAAGTCCTCGGTGCGGGTGGCGCTGCGCGGTACGGCGTCGTAGTAGCGCTCGATCTCGTCGAGCAGGGGGCGGTCGGAAGCATGATCAGCAAGGGTCACGGCGTGCATCCAAGCAGGGGCGGGGGCGGGGCGCCACCGGTTTGTCGGTGGGGCCGGGGTGCCACCGGTTCGTCGGTGGGGCCGGGGTGCCACCGGTTCGTCGGTGGGGGCGGGGCGGCCCCGGCTTCCCGGCCGCCGGCTCGGGGCCCGTCGCCGCCGGGCGGGGGCCGATTGTTGCCGAACGCTTACCCGCTCGCAGCGATCTTGTGCGGCCACGGCGTGCATGCTGAAGCCTTTACAGCTCTGCCGAGGGGGACGGCGGACGTCTGCACTCGGCGAGGCAAGGGGGAAGACAGGCCCATGAGGCTCTGCTTTCTGGTGGAGGAACACTACCGGCGCGACGGCATGCCGCTCGACGTCGCGCGCCGACTCACGGCGTGGGGGCACCGGGTGGACGTGCTGCGCCCCGGGGACTCGCTGCTGGCGATCTCCGAGGAGGTCCGGGCCGGCAGCCATGACGCCTGGGTGCTCAAGACCGTGTCCGGCGGCCCCGGGCTGACCCTGCTGGAGTCGGCCGCCGCCGTCGGCCTCACCACGGTGAACGACGTGCGCTCGATCCGCGGGGTCCGGGACAAGGCGCTCGCGGCGGTCATCGGCCGCACCCGGGGCCTGCCCGTCCCGGTGACGTACGCGGCCGCGCGCTGGGAGCGGCTGGCCGAGATCCCGGCCGCCGAGTACCCGCTGGTGGTCAAGCCCGCCGACGGCAGCTCCGGGCGCGCCGTCCGGCTGGTGCGCAGCCCCGAGCAGCTGCTGGAGGTCGGGCCGGAGCTGGCGGGGGAGGGGCTGCTGATCGCGCAGCCGTACGTGCCCAACTCCGGGACCGACCTCAAGGTGTACTGCGTCGACGGCGAGCTGTTCGCGACGGAACGTTCCTCCCCGCTGCACCCCGGGCAGGGCGTGCGGGAGCGGCAGGTGCCGCTGCCGGGCAGCGTCGCCCGGATCGTGGCGCAGGTCGGCGAGGTGTTCGGGCTGGACCTGTACGGGGTGGACGTGCTGCTGGGGCCGGACGGGCCGGTGGTGGTGGACGTCAACGACTTCCCGAGCTTCCGGCAGGTGCCGGACGCGGTGGCCAAGGTCGCGCAGGCGGTGCTGCGGCTCGCGCGCAGCGGGACGGCCGTGTCGGCGCCCGGCGGGCCGGCCGCCGCGCTGGTGTCCGCGGGTGGCGGCCCGTACGACCGACCGGGCTTCGGCGAGGGGGAGTTGCTGTGAAGGTCGGGCTGATCGCCGGAGACCCCGGGCACCCGGTGCTGGCGGCGGCCGCCGAACTGCTGGTGCGCCAGGGGCACGAGGTGGCGGCCGTCCCGCCCGCCGGGCCGGTGGCCGGGCTCGCGGACGTCTACCTGCTCAAGGCCCGTACCCCGCAGGCGCTGGCGCTGGCACGGGAGTTGGAGCGGCGGGGCGCGCCGGTGGTCAACTCGGCGGCGGCCACCGAGCTGTGCCAGGACCGGGTGCGGATGGCCGACCTCGCCCGCGCGGCCGGACTGCCCTTCGCGGCCACCCACGCGGCCGGGCTGCTGGGTGAACTCACCGTCCCGGCCTACCCGTTCGTGGTCAAGAGCCGGCACAGCAGGCGACACGACCTGGTCGCCCGGGTGGACGGCCCGGCCCGGCTGCGCGAACTCGCCGAGCGCTGGCCCGAGGAGCCGGTCGTCACACAGCCGTTCGTGCCGGGGACCGGCTGGGACCAGAAGCTGTGGGTGGTCGACGGGCAGGTGTTCGCGGCCCGGCGGCAGTCCGAACTGGCCACCGGGACCGGGAAGTCGGGGCGGGCGGAGGACTGGGAGCCGTCCGCCGGGAGGGCCGCGCTCGCGCTGCGGGTCGGCGAGGTGTTCGGGCTCGACGTGTACGGGGTCGACCTGCTCGACGGGCCCGCCGAGCCGGTCATCGTGGACGTCAACGCCTTTCCGGGGGTCCGTGGCCGGCCCGGCGCGCCGGAGGCGCTCGTGGCGCTGGCGCTGCGGGTCGGCGCCGAGCGGGTCGGGGCGGAGGAGGGGCGGCCACTGATGGGGCAGGGGTCCGCGGGTCGGGCCGTGGGGCCGCAGGCCGCTGGACGGGCGCTGGCGGGGATCGGGCCGGGGAAGGGCGCGCGGTAGGCCGCTCGGCCGGGGGCGGCCGGTGCGCCGAGGTCGTTAGGCTGGCTGGCGCCCCGACCGGCCGGGGCGTACGGCGAGAGAAGACGGAACCTTGCTCCAGGACATCGAGCGCTACCTGGCCTGCCCGCACTGCGCGCAGGCCCTCACCCGGCACGACCGCAGCCTGCGCTGCCCGGCCGGGCACAGCTTCGACCTCGCCAAGCAGGGCTACGTCAGCCTCCTCGCCGGCGACGCCCACACCGGCACCGGGGATACCGCCGAGATGGTCGGGGCCCGCGCGGACTTCCTCGCCGCCGGGCACTACCGGCCGATCGCCGAGGCACTGGCGGAGGCCGCCGCCGGTGCTCTCGCTTCCGCCGACGCTCTCGCTTCCGCCGACGCCGACCCCGGTGAGCCCGGTGGCCTGGTCGCCGACCTCGGCGCAGGCACCGGCCACTACCTGGCGCACGTGCTGGACGCACTGCCCGGCACCGTCGGCGCGGCGCTCGACATCTCCAAGTTCGCGCTGCGCCGCGCCGCCAAGGCGCACCCCCGGATCGGCGCCGTGGTGTGCGACGCCTGGCGCCCGCTGCCGCTGCGGGACGCCTCGGCCGGACTGATGCTCAACGTCTTCGCCCCGCGCAACGGGCCGGAGATCCGCCGGGTGCTGCGCCCCGGCGGCACCCTGCTGCTGGTCTCGCCGACCGCCCGCCACCTGCGCGAACTCGTCGACGCGCTGGGGTTGCTGTCGGTGGACGAGGAGAAGCAGCGGCGGATCGACGAGAAGCTCGGGCCGTACCTGGAGCCCGTGGGGCGGCGGGAGGTCGAGTTCACCCTGCGGCTCGGCCCGCAGGACGTGCGCACCGTGGTCGGCATGGGGCCGAGCGCCTGGCACACCGACCCGGAGCGGCTCGGCGCCGCCCTCGCGGGGCTGCCGGAGCCGGCCGAGGTGACGGCCTCGGTGACGGTGGCCGCGTACCGGCGCTGAGCACCACGTTGGGATGAATCTGCCGCGCAGGCACGTTTCTGCCGGTCGGCCTGCGGCTAACGTCCGACGGGTGAACCGCGACGCCACCAGGCCCGCAGGGCCGTCCCACCTCCGGCCGGACGCCCCGGGGCCCGACCGGCCACCCGTGCCGCGCCCCACCGTCGAGGAGCTCCGGCTCACCTCGTTCAAGTCCTACCGGCGTGCGGTGCTGCCGCTCGCGCCCCTCACCGTGCTGCACGGGCCCGCCGGGGTCGGCAAGTCCAACGCCCTCGACGCGCTGGCCGTGCTGTCCCGGCTCGCCCTCGGCGAGGAGATCGCCGACTCGCTGGACGGGCTGCCCGAGCGCACCGGCCCGCTCGCCGGGCCCGTCCGCGGCGGCCTGGACGGGTGCGTCCCGCACGGGCGGGACGCGATCATCCTCGGCTGCACCGTCCGCTCGCCGCACGGCTCCATCCGGCTCGACGTGGTGGTCCGCACCGACGGCCCGGTCCGGATCGCCCGGGAGTCGCTCACCCTCGACGGCCGGACCCTGATGGACACCGGCGAGCAGGACGTCCGCAACCGGCGGGTCAACGTCTGCTGGCACAACGACACCCGCCAGGGCGACATCCGGGCGCCGTTCCCCAGCGGCACGCTGATCACCGCGCAGCTGCCGCTGCGGGTCGCCGGCTCCTCGGCCGGGGAGTGCCTCGTCCTCGCCGCCACCGAGGACCTGCTCACCGCGCTGCGCGAGGTCTTCCCGCTGCACCCCGTCCCCGCGCTGATGCGCGGCTGGGCCCGGGCCGACCCGCAGGCCCGGCTGCGCAGCAACGCCGCCAACATCTCCGCCGTCGTCGCCCGGCTGAGCAACGAGTGCCCGCGCCGGTACGGGCAACTGCTGCGCGCGGTGCAGTCCGCCGCGCCCCATCCGCTGCTCGGCCTCACCCTGGCCGAGCGCGAGAGCGCGGGCGTACGGCGGGTCCTCGCCGTCTTCGACGAGGGCGTCCTCGGGCGCACCGGGGCCGACCAGGCCTCCGACGGGATGCTGCGCCACCTCGCCTTCGCCGCGGTGCTGCTGACCGGGGCCGGGGTGCTCGACCTCGACGTGGCCGCCGAGGTGCCCTGGGCGCACCGGCAGCTCACCGTGCTCGCCGAGGACCTGGGCGCGGGGCTCTCCGCCGAGCAGACCGCCACGCTGCTGCGGCTGGCGCGGGACATGGCGGAGCGCAGCCAGCTGCGGGTGGTCGCGGCCCTGCAGGAGCCGGCGGCGGCGCGGGAGGTGCTGGGCGGGGCGCCCGGGGGCGGGGTGGTGCTGGTCGAGTGCCGGCGGGATCCGGACTCGGGGTTCACGGTGCTGCGGACGGAGACGGCGCGGGTGCCGGCCCAGGGCGGGCGCGGGGAGGCGGCCGGTGCGGCGGGCCTCGGGCCCGACGGCGGTAGGACCGACGGCGGTGCGGACGGGGGTGCGGCGGCGGACGAGGGCCTGGCGGCGGAGCGGGTCGCGGGGCGGTCGGCGGGGCAGGGGGGCTCGTCCGGGTCCGCGGAGGGCGGTGGGGAGTCCCCGGCGGATGGTGGGGCGGCGGGTCGGGATGCGGTAGACCTGGAGGGGTGAGCGAACGAGTGACGGGGCCGGCGGAGCCCACCGTGGAGGCCTTGCGGCAGCGGCTGGTGGACTTCGCGGCGGCCCGGCGGTGGGAACCCTTCCACACCCCGAAGAACCTGGCGGCGGCGCTGAGCGTGGAGGCGGGGGAGCTGCTGGAGATCTTCCAGTGGCTCACGCCCGAGCAGGCGGACGCGGTGATGTCCGATCCGGAGCGCGCGCACCGGGTGCGCGACGAGGTCGCCGACGTGCTGGCGTACCTGCTGCAGTTCTGCACGGCGGTCGGGGTGGATCCGTTGGCGGCCCTGGCGGCCAAGATCGAGCGGAACGAGCTCCGCTTCCCGGTGCCGGTGGACGCGGCCGGTGCTTCCGGGCAGGCGGTCGGGGCCGCGGAGAAGGAGCCCGGTGCCGCCGAGGAGGCGGCCTCCGTCAACTCGGACGTGGGCGACCAACCCTTGTGAGGGAAGGAAGTTATCCACAACCCCCGACTTGTCCACAGGTTCTGACAACCCGGATGCGCGCTCGCGCTCTTCCTCGCACGCTTTCGCCGTGACCAGCCGTCACTGCTCGGCCGCCCTCCCCGGCGGCCGGGGGCGACGGCGACGACGAGCGGGAGGAGCGGTGGCCATGGAGGCGCTGCGACTGATCAAGACGGCCCGGCACGCCCTGGCCGAGGCCAGGCACGTACCGGACGTGCTGGCCGAGGCGCGGCAGGCCGCGCTGCTCACCGAGGCGGTGGGTGCCAGGCTGGCGGAGTCGGAGGACGAGGAGCTCACCGGGCTGGGGCAGCAGCTGTCCGAGGCCGGGGCGCACGCGGCGGTCTGCCTGGACCGCTCCGTCGTCCGGGCCGCCCTGGTGAGCGGCGGCCGGGCCGCGCGGCTCACCGACCTGGGGGACCTGACGCCGGCCCTGGGTGCGCTGGACGGGCTGCTCCAGGACGTCGGCGAGACGCTGGTGGTGCTGGCCTGCGGGGCGGACACCGAGAGCATCTACTGGACGTGCATCGACGGAGTGGACGCGGTGGCGGAGTGCAAGGACCTGACCGTACGGCTGCGCCGGGCGGCGGTCCGGGCGGAGGAGGCGCAACCCGCGGCGCTCGGCGGGGCGCAGCGCGAACGGGAGCCGGCGGAGGCCGGGGCGCCGTTACTGGTGGTCCGGCTCGGGCCGCCGGGTGAAACCGGTCCGCCGGGCGGTGACGGTGGCGGTGCGGCGAGCGGCAGCGGCTCGCCCTCCGGCAGCGGTCCGCCGCCCGCTGGGGTTCGCCCGTCGGACGGCGGCGGCCCGCCCGGTGGGGGCGGGCCGGCCGAGGAGGGCCAGGCGGCGGGCTACCGGGTGCCCGGCGCGTCCGAGGCCTCGGAGGTGTCCGTTCCGGTCGGATAGGCGGTGGAGCCGGTGCTCCCGGGGCCGGAGCCCTGGAGTTCGGCGAGGTCCGCGGTGACGGAGGCGAGCAGTTCCTGCATCTGCTCCAACAGGCTCTTGGGAGTGGCGGGCCCGGCCGAGGTGCCGTCGGCCGAGCCCGTCGGGCTGCTCGGGAACTGCGGCGTGGCAGATGGTTCGGACATGACGGGACCTCTTCGGATCGGTGGCGCGGTGTGGAGCGGCCGACGGTGGCTCGGACCGCACGGCGGGAGGCGGCGGTTGCCCGCCCACCGGGGCACCCGCCCCCGCCGTAGCACCCAACGAACTGCCCCGGACGCCGTCACCCGGACACCACTCGATGCGGTCCAACTCCGCTGCGCGGTCAGCCTCCCGGGTGAGCCGGGGTTGCCCTCGCGGCGCCGCCTCGTCTAGGGCGTGTCTGACACTTCGCGTCGGATCAGGGCGCGGCGTTGGGGTGCGTGCATCGCAAGGCGGAGGAGGGAGCCACTGCGGAGCATTGGCGACCGACGACAACGCGGCGAGGTGCGTGCCCCGGCGCCGCGAACCCGGCGGGAATTGTCAGACACGCCCTGGGGCGCTGCCTCCTGGGGCCCACGCGGAGCGGGGTGTGACCGGCGTGGTGGAGACAGGGCGCGGTCGAGCGCGCCCGGAGAGGAGGAGACGCGGAAGGGGGAGAACCCACCCCTTGCCACTCTCAACGTATAGCGCATGGGGGGTCTTGCGGCAAGGCCCCCGTGGTGGCGCACAATCGCAGGCCTCAGATCGGAGCTGATGCCATGAACAGCCGGACCACCAGTGCGTTCGACCTCCCCGCCCGCCTCGCCGCCAAGGCCGACCCGGCGCTGATCGGCGCGGACGAACGGCACTTCGCGGCCGTCGCGGAGAGCCTGGAGCAGTCGATCGCCGAGCTGTCCGACCGCCTCGACGCGCTGCGCCGCGCGCCGGGCGGCCTCGGCCGGGAGGCGATGGACCGGGACATCGAGGTGCACAAGCTGACCGGTCGGCTGCGCGCCCTGCGCCGCTTCGGCCTGGACCTCTGCCTCGGGCGGGTCGTCCTCGCGGGCGACGCGGAGCCGGTGTACATCGGGCGGCTCGGGCTCACCGACAGCGAGGGGCGCCGACTGCTGGTCGACTGGCGCTCGCCCGCGGCCGAGCCGTTCTTCGCGGCCACCCACGCCGACCCGATGGGCCTGGTGAGCCGGCGCCGGTACCGCTGGAACGGCGGCCGGATCGGCGACTACTGGGACGAGGTGTTCACCGCCGAGGCCCTGGAGGGGCACGCCGCGCTGGACGACCAGTCCGCGTTCATCGCCGGCCTGGGCGGCAACCGGTCGGCCCGGATGCGGGACGTGCTGGCGACCATCCAGGCCGACCAGGACGCCATCATCCGGGCGGGGTCCCGGGGCGCCCTGGTGGTCGACGGCGGCCCGGGCACCGGGAAGACGGTCGTCGCGCTGCACCGCTCCGCCTACCTGCTCTACTCCGACCCGCGGCTCGGCCACCGGCGCGGCGGGGTGCTGTTCGTCGGCCCGCACCAGCCCTACCTGGCCTACGTCGCCGACGTCCTGCCCAGCCTCGGCGAGGAGGGAGTGCGCACCTGCACCGTGCGGGACCTCGTCGCCGAGGGGGCCAAGGCCGGGCCCGAGAGCGACCAGGAGGTGGCCCGGCTGAAGTCCTCGGTCGACATGGTGAGGGCGATCGAGAAGGCCGTCCGGTTCTATGAGGAGCCGCCCACCGAGGGGATGGAGGTCTCCACCCACTGGGCCGATCTCTGGCTGAGCGCCGAGGACTGGTCCGACGCGTTCGACGCCCCGGACCCCGGCACCCCGCACAACGAGGCCCGCGAGCAGATCTGGGAGGAGCTGGCCACGATCCTGATGGACAAGCTGGACGAGGACGAGGGGGTCTCGCCGGAGCTGTTCCGCCGGTCGCTGCGGCAGGACCGCGAGCTGGTCGAGACGCTCAACCGGGCCTGGCCGCTGCTCGACCCGGCCGACCTGGTCGGAGACCTCTGGTCGGTGCCCGCCTACCTGCGGATGTGCGCGCCCTGGCTGGCACCCGAGGAGGTCCGCAGGCTCCAGCGCAAGGACGCGCCGCAGGCCTGGACGGTGTCCGACCTGCCGCTCCTGGATGCGGCCCGGCAGCGGCTCGGCGATCCGGAGGCGGACCGGCGACGGCTCCGGCGGGAGGCCGCGGCCGCCGCCGAGCGCGCGCGGATGGCCGACGTCATCGGGGACCTGCTGCAGGCCGACGACGACGGCGAGGGCGCGGTGACGATGCTGCGCGGGCGCGACCTCCAGGACACCCTGGTCGACGAGACGGCCCTGCCCGTCGCCGACCCGGAGCCGCTCGCCGGGCCGTTCGCCCACATCGTGGTGGACGAGGCCCAGGAGCTGACCGACGCGGAGTGGCAGATGCTGCTGCTGCGCTGCCCGTCCCGGAGCTTCACCATCGTCGGGGACCGGGCGCAGGCCAGGCACGGGTTCACCGAGTCCTGGCAGGAGCGGTTGGAGCGGATCGGGCTCGACCGGAACACGGTGGCCTCGCTGAGCATCAACTACCGGACGCCGGAGGAGGTCATGGCCGAGGCCGAGCCCGCGATCCGGGCCGCGCTGCCGGACGCCAACGTGCCGACCTCCGTCCGCAGCAGCGGCATCCCCGTCGTGCATGGGTCGGTGGCGGAGCTGGACGCGGTCCTGGACGGCTGGCTCGCCGAGCACGCCGAGGGGACCGCCTGTGTGATCGGCGCTCCCGGCTTCGAGGCGCGGCCGCGGGTCCGGTCGCTGACCCCGGAGCTGTCCAAGGGCCTCGAGTTCGACCTGGTCGTGCTGGTCGACCCGGAGGCGTTCGGCGGGGGCGTCGAGGGCGCGGTCGACCGCTACGTCGCGATGACCAGGGCGACCCAGCGGCTGGTGGTCCTCAGGAGCCGGTGAGGAGGGACGACGAAGGGAGCGGAAGATGGCGCGGGCACGCCGCGACCGGCCGTCGGGAAGGCGACGGGCCCGGACAAGCGAGCGGGCCCGGAGAAGCGAGCGGGGCCCGGCGCCACCCGGCGCCGGACCCCAACGGCCTGAGCCCGCAGGTCAGTTGTGGGCGTGCAGGTCGGCGTTCAGGCCGCCCCAGGAGCCGGAGCGGGCGATGACCTCGACCGCGCCGCTCTGCGAGTTGCGGCGGAACAGCAGGTTGTCCTGGCCGGACAGCTCGACGGCCTTGGCCACCGTGCCGTCCGGGGTGGTGACCCGGGTGCCGGCGGTCACGTACAGGCCGGCCTCGACCACGCAGTCGCTGCCGAGCGAGATGCCGATGCCCGCGTTGGCGCCGAGCAGGCAGCGCTCGCCGACCGAGACGACCTGCTTGCCGCCGCCGGACAGGGTGCCCATGATCGAGGCGCCGCCGCCGATGTCGCTGTGGTCGCCGACCACGACGCCCGCGCTGATCCGGCCCTCGACCATGGAGGTGCCCAGGGTGCCGGCGTTGAAGTTGACGAAGCCCTCGTGCATCACGGTGGTGCCGGCGGCCAGGTGCGCGCCGAGCCGGACGCGGTCGGCGTGGGCGATGCGCACACCGGTCGGGGCGACGTAGTCGGTCATCCGCGGGAACTTGTCGATCCCGTAGACGGCCAGCTGACCGCCCTGGGCGCGCACGGCCAGCCGGGCCTGCTCGACCTTGTCCACCGGGACGGGGCCGATGCTGGTCCACGCGACGTTGGCCAGCAGGCCGAAGATGCCGTCCAGGTTCTGGCCGTGCGGCTTGACCAGGCGGTGGCTGAGCAGGTGCAGGCGCAGGTACACGTCGTGCGTGTCGAGCGGCTTCTCGTCCAGCGAGGCGATGGTGGTGCGCACGGCGACCACCTCGACGCCGCGGCGCGCGTCGGCGCGCAGCGCCTCGGCCGCGCCGGCGCCGATCTCGGCCTCGGCCTGCTCGGCGGTCAGGCGGACGGTGCCGGCCGGGCCGGGCTCGGCGGCCAGCGCGGGGGCGGGGAACCAGGTGTCGAGGACGGTGCCGTCGGCGGCGATGGTGGCCAGACCGGCGGCGACGGCGCCGTTCGCCGCGGAGGTGGATTCGAGCGAGGTGGATTCAGCAGTCACACCGTGCACGTTAACCAATGCGGGGCCCCGGTGCCGAACACGCCCACCGGACGGACACGTCCGTCGGAGGTGCTGCCCGGCGGCTCGCGGGGCGGGAAAACCCGGTGCTGGGCGCCGCGGCGCTGGGCAATACTTCAGCGGGTGTTCATGTCGATCTCCACCACCGGTAGCGCCGAGGACCCGGCCACGGGCCTCGGGTTCCTGCTGCACAAGCACCCCGGCAAGGTCCAGCGGTTCACCACGTCGCACGGCGAGGCCCACGTCTTCTACCCGGAGGCGCGGGACGAGGCCTGCACGGCGGCGCTGCTGCTCGACATCGACCCGATCGCGCTGGTCCGCAAGGGCCGGGGCGACGGCCGGGGGCGCGGCGGCTCGCCCGACTTCGCGCTCGCCCAGTACGTCAACGACCGCCCGTACGCCGCGTCCTCGCTGCTCGCGGTGGCGCTGCGGACGGTGTTCCGGTCCGCGATGAAGGGCGCCTGCCCGGCCCGGCCCGAACTGCCCGGGCGGGCCCGCCCGCTGCGGATCGAGCTGCCCGCCGTGCCCGCGAACGGCGCGGGCGAGGGCGGCGGCCCGGCCCTGGTGGTCCGGCTGTTCGAGCCGCTGGGCTGGCAGGTCGAGGCGACGGCGATCCCGCTGGACGAGTCGTTCCCCGAGTGGGGCGAGTCCCGCTACGTGCGGATCGCGCTCTCCTCCGGGACGGTCCGGCTCGCCGACGCGCTCCAGCAGCTGTACGTGCTGCTGCCGGTGCTGGACGGCGCCAAGCACTACTGGGTCGCCCCGGACGAGGTGGACAAGCTGCTCGCCGCCGGGCAGGGCTGGCTGGCGGCCCACCCGGAGCGCGCCCTGATCACCCGCCGCTACCTGGCCCGGCGCTGGGCGCTGACCCGGTCGGCCCTGGAGCGCCTGGAACTGGCCCGTCTGGCGGAGGCCGACGACCGCGAGGTCGAGGAGATCGACAACGCGGTCGACGACCGGGCCGAGGAGGACGGCCGGGACCAGCCGGAGCAGCCGGACCACCGGGAGCAGCCGGAGCCCAGGCAGCCCTCGCTCGCCGAGCAGCGCCGCACGGCGATCCTCGCCGCGCTGCGCGAGACCGGAGCCGCCCGCGTCGCCGATCTCGGTTGCGGCCAGGGCGAGTTGATCGGCGACCTGCTCAAGGACGCCCGGTTCACCGGAATCCTCGGCGTGGACGTCTCGGCCAGGGCGCTGCGGGCGGCGAGTCGTAAGCTGGGCCTGGAGCGGCTGTCGGAGCGTCAGGCGGCCCGGGTGGCGCTGGTGCAGGGAGCGCTCACCTACACCGACGCCCGGCTCAAGGGCTTCGACGCGGCGGTGCTGTGCGAGGTGATCGAGCACCTGGACCTGCCGCGGCTGCCCGCGCTGGAGTACGCGGTGTTCGGCGCCGCCCGGCCGAGGGCGGTCGTGGTCACCACGCCGAACGCCGAGTACAACGTCCGCTGGGAGAACCTGCCGGCGGGCACCGTCCGGCACGCCGACCACCGCTTCGAGTGGTCCCGGGCCGAGTTCCGCGCCTGGGCCGGGAAGGTCGCCGCCGCGTACGGCTACACCGTGGAGCTGCGCCCGGTCGGCCCGGAGGACGGGGAGGTCGGCGCGCCGACCCAGCTGGCCCTGTTCACCACGCCCTCGACGCCCGCGACCTCGACGCCCATGACCACGACGCCCGGCACCACGACACCCACGGCCCGGACGCCCGCCACGACCACGACGCCCGAAGGAGGCGAGCCCCGATGACCGACGATCCGACCGACACGCCCGGCGAGAGCCAGCGCCAGGACGGCACGGAGAGCGCCGCCCCCCGCCGCCTCCCCGTCACCGACGTCTCCCTCGTCGTCCTGATCGGCACCAGCGGCGCGGGCAAGTCCACCTTCGCCCGCCGCCACTTCCTGCCCACCCAGGTGGTCTCCTCCGACTTCTGCCGCGGCCTGGTCGCCGACGACGAGAACGACCAGTCCGCCTCCGCCGAGGCCTTCGACGTCCTGCACTACATCGTCGGCAAGCGCCTGGCGGCCGGCCGGCTGACCGTCGTGGACGCCACCAACGTCCAGCCCGAGGCCCGCCGTCAGCTGGTCGCGATCGCCCGCGAGCACGACGTGCTGCCGATCGCGATCGTCCTGGACGTCCCGCCGGGGGTGTGCGCCGAGCGCAACCGCTCCCGCCCGGACCGTCAGCTGCCCGCCCATGTGATCCCCCGCCAGCACCGGGAGCTGCGCCGTTCCCTCCGGGGCCTGGAGCGCGAGGGCTTCCGCAAGGTGCACGTCCTGCGCGGTGAGGCGGAGGTGGCGGCGGCCGCGATCGAGCTGGAGAAGCGCTACAACGACCTGCGCCACCTCACCGGCCCGTTCGACATCGTCGGCGACATCCACGGCTGCCGCTCCGAGCTGGAGACCCTGCTGACCCGGCTCGGCTACACCCTGACCAGGGACGCCGAGGGCCGCCCGGTGGACGCGGCGCACCCGGCGGGCCGCACCGCCGTGTTCGTCGGCGACCTGGTCGACCGCGGCCCCGACACCCCGGGCGTGCTGCGCCTGGTGATGGGCATGGTGGCGGCCGGCCACGCGCTCTGCGTGCCGGGCAACCACGAGAACAAGCTCGGCCGGGCGATGGACGGCAGGAAGGTCACCGTCGCCTACGGCCTGCGGGAGTCGCTGGACCAGCTGGCGGGGGAGAGCGAGGAGTTCCGCGCCGAGGTCCGCGCGTTCATGCGCGGCCTGGTCAGCCACTACCTGCTGGACGGCGGCGCCCTGGTGGTCTGCCACGCCGGCCTGCCGGAGAGGTACCACGGCCGCAACTCCGGCCGGGTCCGCTCGCACGCGCTGTACGGGGACACCACCGGCGAGACCGACGAGTACGGCCTGCCGGTGCGCTACCCGTGGGCGGAGGAGTACCGGGGCCGGGCGCTGGTGGTCTACGGCCACACCCCGGTGCCGACCGCGAGCTTCGTCAACAACACCGTCTGCCTGGACACCGGCTGCGTCTTCGGCGGCAGCCTGACCGCGCTGCGCTACCCGGAGCGCGAGCTGGTGAGCGTCGAGGCCGAGCGCGAGTGGTACGCCCCGGTGCGCCCGCTGATCACCGACGCGCCGGGCGCCCGCGAGGGCCGTCCGCTGGACCTCGCCGACGTGGCCGGGCGCCGGATCGTCGAGACCGGGCTGCACGGGCGGGTGGCCGTCCGGGAGGAGAACGCGGCCGCCGCACTGGAGGTGATGAGCCGCTTCGCGCTGGACCCGCGACTGCTCGCCTACCTGCCGCCGACCATGGCGCCGAGCGCCACCTCCCGCCGGGACGGCTACCTGGAGCACCCGGAGGAGGCCTTCCTCGGCTACCGGGCGGACGGCGTGCGGCACCTGGTCTGCGAGGAGAAGCACATGGGCTCGCGCGCGGTGCTGCTGGTCGCCCGGGACGGGGCCGCGCTGGAGCGCCGCTTCGGCGTGGCCGGCCCGGGCGCGATCTGGACCCGGACCGGCCGTGCCTTCCTCGCCGACGAGGAGCTGACCGGCGCCGTGCTCGACCGGGTCCGGTCGGCCGCCGAGCGCGCCGGGCTGTTCGAGGAGCTGGCCACCGACTGGCTGCTGCTGGACGCCGAGCTGATGCCCTGGTCGCTGAAGGCGGTGGAGCTGCTGCGCCGTCAGTACGCGGCGGTCGGCGCGGCGGCGGGCGCGGCCCTTCCGGAGGTGCTGTCCGCGTTGGAGCGGGCGGCCGGGCGCGGCCTGGACCTCGCCCACCTGACCGCCCGCCAGCGGCAGCGCGCGGCCGACGCGCGGGCGTTCACCGAGGCGTACCGGCGCTACTGCTGGCCGACCGAGGGGCTGTCGGGCATCCGGCTGGCGCCGTTCCAGGTGCTCGCGGCCGAGGGGGCGAACCTCGCGGTGCGCCCGCACGACGAGCACCTGGCCTGGATCGACCGCCTGGTGGACGCCGACACGGCCGTCGGCCCGGCCGCCGACGGCACCGACGGCGCTTCCGGCGCCGGCACCGGCGGCGCCGGGCGGAAGGAGCCGGTGCTGCACCGCACCCGCCGGATCCTGGTGGACACCGAGGACGAGGCCTCGACGGCCGCCGCCACCGCCTGGTGGGAGGAGCTGACCGAGGCGGGCGGCGAGGGCATGGTGGTCAAGCCGCTGGCCTCGCCGGCGCGCACCGTCCGAGGCGAGGGCCGCCCGGGCGGCCTGGTGCAGCCCGGGGTGAAGGTGCGCGGCCGGGAGTACCTGCGGATCGTCTACGGTCCGGACTACACCGAGCACCTCGACCGGCTGCGCCTGCGCGCGCTGGGTCACAAGCGCTCGCTGGCGCTGCGCGAGTACGCGCTGGGCCTGGAGGCGCTGGACCGGCTGGCGGCGGGGGAGCCGCTGTGGCGGGTGCACGAGCCGGTCTTCGCGGTGCTCGCGCTGGAGTCGGAGCCGGTCGACCCCCGGCTGTGACGGCCGTGCGGGCCGTGAGGGCTGTGACGGACGTGAGGGCTGTGACGGCGGTGACGGCGGTCCGGAGGACGGGACCCCCGGGGGCGCCCCGGCTCCGGCACCGCCGGCTTCTGTATAGAAATTCCGAACATCGTATACACTTGCCGCCTTCCCGCAGTCCCGTCACCCCAGGAGCCCGGCATGGCCTTCAACCTCCGGAACAGGCACTTCCTCAAGGAGCTCGACTTCACGCCCCAGGAGTTCCGCTTCCTGGTGGACCTCGCCGCCGGTCTGAAGGCGGCGAAGTACGCGGGCACCGAGCAGCCCCGGCTGCGCGGGAGGAACATCGCGCTGATCTTCGAGAAGACCTCCACCCGCACCCGTTGCGCCTTCGAGGTCGCCGCCCACGACCAGGGCGCCACCACCACCTACCTGGACCCGGTGGGCTCGCAGATCGGCCACAAGGAGTCCGTCAAGGACACCGCCCGGGTGCTCGGCCGGATGTTCGACGGCATCGAGTACCGCGGCCACGGCCAGGAGATCGTCGAGGAGCTGGCCGAGTACGCCGGCGTCCCGGTGTGGAACGGCCTGACCGACGAGTGGCACCCCACCCAGATGCTGGCCGACGTGCTCACCGTCACCGAGCACACCGTCAAGCCGCTCCCCGAGGTCGCCCTCGCCTACCTCGGCGACGCCCGCTCCAACATGGGCAACTCGCTGCTGGTCACCGGTGCCATGCTCGGCATGGACATCCGGATCGTCGCCCCGCGCGCGCTCTGGCCGACCGAGGAGGTGCAGAAGTCGGCGCGGACCCTGGCGGAGACGACCGGCGCCCGGATCACCCTGACCGAGGACGTGGCCGAGGGCGTGGCCGGAGCCGACTTCCTCTACACCGACGTCTGGGTCTCGATGGGCGAGCCCAAGGAGGTCTGGGCCGAGCGGATCGAGCTGCTCAGGCCGTACCAGGTGTCCATGGACACCGTCCGGGCCACCGGCAACCCGGACGTGAAGTTCCTGCACTGCCTGCCCGCCTTCCACGACCTCGGCACGGTGGTCGGGCGGCAGATGTACGAGGCGACCGGCATGACCGAGCTGGAGTGCACCGACGAGCTGTTCGAGTCGGCGCACTCCATCGTGTTCGACCAGGCCGAGAACCGGCTGCACACCATCAAGGCGGTGCTGGTCGCCACCCTCGGCTCCTGACCGGGCCCGGGCAGGAGCCGAACGGCCCGGCCCGCGGACGGCTCCGGGCCGCGGAGGGCCCGGGGCGCGGGCCTCAGTCGTCCAGCTTGACGCAGGCCACCCGGTCGCCCGCCGCGTGCGGCCCGGCCGGAGTGCCCGCGTGCAGCACCAGCGAGCGCGCCTCGCCCGGCCGCGGCTGCCAGTCCACCGCGGTGGTGGCGCTGCCCCGCCCCCGCCCGTCGGTGCGCAGCACCAGCCGCAGCTCGTTGCGCTCGTTGGCGTACACCGGGTCGGTGGACGGCTGCACAGGGTCGGCCTCGTCCTGGTAGTGCGGCCCGGAGGAGGCCGGGTCGGCCCCGCAGCGGCCGGTGTGCAGGTGCACCGGGAACTCGTGGTCGGGGGCCAGGTCGGAGGCCGTCAGGGTGAGCACCGTCCGCCCGGGCACCGAGCGGTCGGTGACGATCCGGGCGTGCGAGCCGTACGGCACCAGGTCGTTCGCGTAGCTGATCGCGGCCGGCGGGACGAAGGCGGTGGCCGGGTCGAAGGCGACCTCGACGACCGAGACCGGTGAGGCGGCGGGGGTGAGCAGGGCCAGCGGCAGCAGGGCGGCGGCGAGCGGAGCGGTCATCGGGACGGGGCCTTCCACGGGCGGGGCGACGGTCGCCCTGCTAACGCGGCCGGAGCTCCGAGGACACCCGGGCCGTGGGCCGCTCAGTCCCGCCGGATCCCCCGGATCTCGCAGCGCGGCCCGCTGGCCCGCATCAGCCGCAGGTCGGCGGTGACCAGCGGCACCCCGTACCGTTCGGCGACCGCGACGTACGCGGCGTCGTCCGGAGTGAGGTTGTCCTTGAGCTCCCAGATCCGGCCGAGCAGCGGCGCCACCTCGACCTTGCGGACCTGGCGCACCGCCACCTCGGCCAGTTCGCCGGCGAGTTCGGCGACCCGCTCGGCGGTCAGCTCCTTCGCCAGGTAGAGGCCGCGCAGCGACTGCATCACCTCGACCACGATGTGCTCGGGCGCCAACCACTCGCCGCCGGCGGCGAGTTCCTCGCGGGCCCGCACCCCGCGCGGGCCCTGGTCGGCGAGCGCCAGCACCAGCGCGGATGCGTCCACCACGATCATCAGTCGGCCCCTGCCCGTTCCGCACGTCCACTCCCCGGCCACGGTACCGGGGCGGTCCTCGTCCGGTGGCGCCGGGCCCGGAGGCCGGTCGCCCGGCCCCGGCGGCAGGGAACACGGCCCCGGAGACCCCTGGCACGGCCCCGGGCCCGGCTCTCGGCGGGTTCAGCCCCCGGCCGTCGGTCCGGCGAGCAGTCCGGCCAGCAGGGAGGCGGCGTTGGCGGTGCCGGCGGCGACCCAGGGCAGCGGGTCGCGCGGGCGCAGCCCGGTGAGCGGGCGGAGCAGCAGTGCCTCGACGGCGCAGACCGCCGCCTCGCCGAGCGCGAAGCCCGTCCAGTACGCTGCCGCCGGCCCGTCGGTCCAGTGCCGGAGGGCCCACCAGAGCAGGGGGTGCGTCACCAGGTTGACCAGGACGGCGGCCGCGGCCGCCCGCCCGGGACGGACCCGGCCCACGCGTTGGAGGGCGGCGGTGTAGACGGGTACCTCGGTCAGCAGGGTGAGGGCGAGGGCCACCGGGTAGCGCACGGCGGGGATCGTGCCACGGGGAGGGGGAGCATGGCGACCACGAGCACGCCGGCCACGAGCACGCCGGCCACGAGCACGCCGGCCACGAGCACGCCGACCACGAGCACGCCGGCCACCGCCACCCTCTGGCCCGCCCCGGGCCCGGCGGCCCGGCCGGGCGCCGCGCCGTTCGCGGGCTTCGCCCTGTCGGCCGTCCTCGCCCTGGCCCTGGCCCTGCGCGCCCCGACCGGCCTGGCGGTGCTGGGCCTGGCCGCCTTCGGCCTGCTGCACAACGTGCTGGAGCTGCGCTACGTGGCCGGGCGCTTCGCCGCCGTCCTGGCCGGCCCGCTGCTGCGACTGCTGCTGGTGCTGGTGACCGGCATCGTGCTGTGCCGGCTGCTGCCGCCCTCCCGGGCCGCCCAGTCGGCGGAGATCCTGCTCGCCTACGGCCTGCTGGCGGCGGCGTGCCGGTACGGGCTGCGCGGTCGCCCCCGGTGGCTGCCGGCGGCCGCGGTGCTGCTGGCGGGGGCCGGGGCGGCGTCGCTGGCCTTCCCCGCGTACCACTTCGTGGTGCTGGCCCACCTGCACAACGTGGTGCCGCTGCTGTTCCTGGCCGAGTGGTCGCGCCGGCTGGCGCGGGGCCGTGCGGCGTTCCTGGCGCTGCAGTCGGCCTGGGTGCTGCTGGTGCCGGCGCTGCTGCTGAGCGGCCTGCTGGACGGCCCGCTGTCCCAGCGACCGGGCGGCTGGACGGACCGGCTGGCGGCCGCCTACACCCCGCCGGCCCTGTTGGCGCCGCAGGCGGGCCTGCGCTTCCTGGCGGTGTTCGCGTTCCTCCAGACGATGCACTACGTGGTCTGGGTCTGGTTCCTGCCCCGGTACGCGCCGGAGGCCGCGGAGCGCTTCGACGCCCGGGTGCCGGGGCTGCGCGGGTGCCGGGCGTGGCTGCTGGGGGCGGGCGCGGGGGTGCTGCTGGCCGTGTTGTTCGCCGTGGACCACGCCCGGGGCCGTTCGCTGTGCGCGGCGCTGGCGTCGTACCACGCCTATCTGGAGTTCCCGGTGCTGCTGGTACTGGTTCTCGGCCTGGGCGCGAACCGGGCGCGAACGGAGGAGGAAGAGTGAGGACGATCCCGCTGGCCGACATCGCCCCCTCGCCGACCGGCGGTTCCGGTGGTGAGCTTGTGGTGGTGCTGCTGATGGCGGCCGCCGTCGTGGCGGGCGCGGTCTGGCTGATCAGGCTGGAGCGCAAGCGGCGCGGCCCGGACGACCGGTGAGCCACGGCATGCACTATGGTTTATCTCGACATCGAGATAACTGCGTCCTACGATATATCTCGACATCAAGATACTTGCCGAGAGGCGCTCGCCGGCGATGCGGGCAAGGTCAGCCTAAGTAAGGCTGACCTTACCACCGCGTGACGGCCGGAATTCGCACGAAGCACCCAGAAGGAGTCAGTCGTGTCCGCGAACAGCTTCGACGCCCGCAGCTCGCTGCAGGTGGGCGACGAGTCGTACGAGATCTTCAAGCTCTCCGCCGTCGAGGGTTCCGAGCGGCTGCCGTACAGCCTCAAGGTGTTGCTGGAGAACCTGCTCCGCACGGAGGACGGCGCGAACATCACCGCCGACCACATCCGCGCCCTCGGCAACTGGGACGAGAACGCCCAGCCGAGCCAGGAGATCCAGTTCACCCCGGCCCGCGTGATCATGCAGGACTTCACCGGTGTGCCGTGCGTGGTCGACCTCGCCACCATGCGCGAGGCCGTCAAGGAGCTGGGCGGCGACCCGGCCAAGATCAACCCGCTGGCGCCGGCCGAGCTGGTCATCGACCACTCGGTCATCGCCGACAAGTTCGGCACCAAGGACGCGTTCACCCAGAACGTCGAGATCGAGTACGGCCGCAACAAGGAGCGCTACCAGTTCCTGCGCTGGGGCCAGACCGCCTTCGACGAGTTCAAGGTCGTCCCGCCGGGCACCGGCATCGTCCACCAGGTGAACATCGAGCACCTGGCCCGCACCGTCATGGTCCGCAACGGCCAGGCCTACCCGGACACCTGCGTCGGCACCGACTCGCACACCACCATGGTCAACGGCCTGGGCGTGCTGGGCTGGGGCGTCGGCGGCATCGAGGCCGAGGCCGCCATGCTCGGCCAGCCGGTCTCCATGCTGATCCCGCGCGTCGTCGGCTTCAAGCTGACCGGCGAGCTGCCGGCCGGCACCACCGCCACCGACCTGGTGCTCACCATCACCGAGATGCTGCGCAAGCACGGTGTGGTCGGCAAGTTCGTCGAGTTCTACGGCGACGGCATCGGCTCCATCCCGCTGGCCAACCGCGCCACCATCGGCAACATGTCGCCGGAGTTCGGCTCGACCTGCGCGATCTTCCCGATCGACGCCGAGACCATCAACTACCTGAAGCTCACCGGCCGCGACGAGCAGCAGCTCGCCCTGGTCGAGGCGTACGCCAAGGAGCAGGGTCTCTGGCACGACCCGTCGCACGAGCCGGTCTACTCCGAGTACCTGGAGCTGGACGTCTCGACCGTCGTCCCGTCGATCTCCGGCCCGAAGCGCCCGCAGGACCGCGTGATCCTGGCCGAGGCCGCCGAGAAGTTCGCCGAGGCGCTGCCGACCTACTCCGCCGAGGCCTCGAAGCCGACCGCCGTCACCGCCCCCGACGGCTCGACCTACGAGATCGACAACGGCGCGGTCGTGATCGCCTCGATCACCTCCTGCACCAACACCTCCAACCCCTCCGTCATGCTGGGCGCCGCCCTGCTGGCGAAGAAGGCCGTGGAGAAGGGCCTGCACGTCAAGCCCTGGGTCAAGACCACCCTGGCGCCCGGCTCCAAGGTCGTCATGGACTACTACGAGAAGGCCGGCCTGCTCCCGTACATGGAGAAGCTGGGCTTCAACCTGGTCGGCTACGGCTGCGTCACCTGCATCGGCAACTCGGGCCCGCTGCCCGAGGAGGTCTCGGCCGCCGTCAACGAGTCCGACCTCGCGGTCGTCTCGGTGCTCTCCGGCAACCGCAACTTCGAGGGCCGGATCAACCCCGACGTCAAGATGAACTACCTGGCCTCCCCGCCGCTGGTGGTCGCCTACGCCCTCGCGGGCAACATGAACATCGACATCACCAAGGACGCCCTGGGCCAGGACACCGACGGCAACGACGTCTTCCTCGCCGACATCTGGCCGTCCGAGCAGGAGGTCGCCGACACCGTCGCCGGCTCCATCGACGAGGCGATGTTCGACAAGGGCTACCAGGACGTCTTCGCCGGCGACCACCGCTGGCAGTCGCTCCCGGTCCCGACCGGCAACACCTTCGAGTGGGACGCCGAGTCCACCTACGTCCGCAAGCCCCCGTACTTCGAGGGCATGGCCAAGACCCCGAGCCCGGTGACCGACATCGCCGGCGCCCGCGTCCTGGCCAAGCTGGGCGACTCGGTCACCACCGACCACATCTCCCCGGCCGGCAACATCAAGCCGGGCACCCCGGCGGCGCAGTACCTGACCGCCAACGGTGTCGAGAAGCGCGACTTCAACTCCTACGGTTCCCGTCGTGGCAACCACGAGGTGATGATCCGCGGCACCTTCGCCAACATCCGCCTGCGCAACCAGATCGCGCCGGGCACCGAGGGCGGCTACACCCGCGACTTCACCCAGGCCGACGCGCCGGTGTCGTTCATCTACGACGCCTCGCAGAACTACCAGGCCGCCGGCATCCCGCTGGTCGTCCTGGCCGGCAAGGAGTACGGCTCCGGCTCGTCCCGCGACTGGGCCGCCAAGGGCACCGCGCTGCTGGGCGTCAAGGCCGTCATCGCCGAGTCGTACGAGCGCATCCACCGCTCGAACCTGATCGGCATGGGCGTCCTGCCGCTGCAGTTCCCGGAGGGCGAGAACGCCGAGTCCCTCGGCCTGACCGGCGAGGAGACCTTCTCCATCACCGGCGTGACCGAGCTCAACGAGGGCCGCACCCCGAAGACCGTCAAGGTCAAGGCGGGTGACAAGGAGTTCGACGCGGTCGTCCGCATCGACACCCCCGGTGAGGCGGACTACTACCGCAACGGCGGCATCCTGCAGTACGTGCTGCGCTCGCTGATCGGCTGAGTCCCGGCAAAGCCCCAGGGGGCCGGACCGCACCACGCGGTCCGGCCCCTTTTGCATGCTGCACCGACCGGGCCCGCCCCCTTGTGCGGTGAACGGCGGATGGACTAAACCTCTCTCTCATCTGGTCCAGACCATTTGACGCCGCCTCAGAGAACAGGTCCGGTATGCCCACTCGCGCCTCAGCCCTGCTCGCCGCCGCCACCGTCGCCGCGCTGCTCGCCGCCCCCGCCACCGCCGACGCCGCCGACGGACGGCACGGCCCGAAGCTGAAGGGCCAGCGGGTCGGCTACTTCACCCAGTGGGGCGCCGACAGCTCCGCCAAGCGGGTCCAGGAGTCCGGCCAGGCGGCCAAGCTCACCGTCATCAACTACGCCTTCGGCAACGTCTCCGCCGAGGGCACCTGCTTCGAGAGCAACGAGCCCGGCCAGAGCGACGCCCGCAACGACTACCAGCGCCCCTTCTCCGCCGCCGAGTCGGTGGACGGCGTGGCCGACGCCCCGGGCCAGCGGTTGAAGGGCCACTTCAACCAGCTGCGCAAGCTCAAGGCGAAGAACCCCCAGCTGCGCACCGTCATCTCGCTCGGCGGCTGGAGCTGGTCCAAGTACTTCTCCGACGCGGCGGCCACCGACGAGGCCCGCAAGAAGTTCGTCTCCTCCTGCATCGACCTCTACCTCAAGGGCGACGTGCCGGTCCTGGCCGACTCCCCGGAGGGCGGCCCGGGCTCGGCCGCGGGCGTCTTCGACGGCATCGACATCGACTGGGAGTACCCGGGCGGCGGCGGGGACGCCGGCAACGTGGTCCGCCCCGAGGACGGCCGCAACTTCACCCTGCTGATGCGGGAGTTCCGCGACCAGCTGGACGCGCTGGGCGGCCGGAAGGGCAGGCACTACCTGCTGACCGCCGCCGTGGCCGCCAACGAGACCGTCGCCGACCGGCTCGAACTGCCGCTGCTCAGCGAGTCGGTGGACTGGCTGAACGTGATGACCTACGACCTGCACGGCCCGTGGGAGGGCAAGGGGCCGGCCAGCCACCAGGCCCCGCTGTACTCCGACCCGGCCGACCCGGACCCGCGCGGGCGCAGCGCCGACAAGGCCGTCGTGCACTACCAGGAGCGCGGCCTGCCCTCCGAGCAGCTCGTCCTGGGCGCCCCGCTGTACGGCCACGGCTGGACCGGCGTCGCCCCCGGCACGCGCGGCGGCCTGTTCCAGAGCGCCACCGCGGCCGCGCCCGACCACTCGTACCAGGAGATCAACGCGCTGCCGGGCAAGGTCTACCTGGACCGCGACCACGGCGCGTCCTGGAAGTACGACGGCACCACCTTCTACAGCTACGACACCGCCGAGGTGCTCACCCGGAAGGCGCGGTACACGCGCTGGAACGACCTGGCCGGGGTGATGGTCTGGTCGCTGGACGGGGACGACGCCCAGGGCAGCGCGATCGCCGCGCTGGACCGCGGCCTGCGCCGCGACTGACCGTTCCCCACCCCCCGTACCCAGGGCCCGCCGCGGACGCACCCGCGGCGGGCCCTGTCACGCGGTCGGCGCGGCCGGCTCCGCGCGCGGGCCCCGGGGCTGCCGGGCGGGCGGCGGGGAGCCGTCCAGGATGCCGCTCTGCGCGGTCAGATAGGCGAGCTGGGCCCGGCTGTTGCTGCCGAGGATCTCCGACACCTTCTTGAGGTGGCTCGCCACGGTCCGCGAGCTGATGCCGAGCCGGCTGGCGATCGCCGCGTCCGTGTAGCCGTCCACCATGAGCTGGAGCACCCGCAGCCGGGTCTCGTCGGTGAGCAGCGGTGGGCGCTGGTGGTCGCTCTCGTAGACGACCGGTGCGGCCCGCTCCCAGGCGTGCTCGAAGACCGACGCCAGGAAGTGCACCACGCCGGAATCGGTGATCTTGAGCGCGTGGTTGTGGTGCTCCAGCTCCTTGTCCGGGATGAAGGCCACCGAGCGGTCGCAGATGATGAGCCGGTCGAACACCTCATCGACGGTCCGCACCTCGATGCCGGCGTCGGTGACGGCCTTGATGTAGTCCAGCGTCGGGTAGTGCGCCCGGACGGAGTGCTGGTAGAGCGTGCGCTGGCGGACCCCCCGTTTCTGCGCGTCCAGCGCCAGGACCAGCGATCTGGCGAGGACGTCGGTCGGCCGGCTGCCGCCCGGGTGCGCGGTGAGCAGCTCCCGCTCGGTCGCCTGGGTCGTCTCCGCCACCGCGGCGGCGATCACCGCCGCGCCGCCGAGCCGCTGGACGGTGTCCCCGCCCTCCCTGCGCAGCGTCCGGTAGACGCTCTCGACCTGGGACATGGCGGTCCGGATCGCGGCCACCTGCTGCTGCTGTTCGAGGATCTGCTGCTCCATCGGGTGCAGCAGGGCCGTGGTGGCGACCTCGGGCGGGACCGGTACCAGGACCGACGGATCGCCCAGCGCCGCCGTCAGCAGCCCCAGCTCGGTCAGGCACGCCGGCGGTGCCGCGGTCGGAGCCCTCCCCAACAGCACCGCCTTGCGGTAGAACGTGATCCCCTCGTCACATGGCCCGGGGTTAGCCTCCGGGCCGCCGGCGTCTGATATGTCGCACATGTGCCACCCCCTTCGGAATCTTGCAGTGCACGATCCTGAGCCATCGGATCTCTTCTGGCAAGGACCCATTCCCAGGCATTCTCTCTGTGTGCCGGGGAAACCCCCGGCGCTAACGGAGAGATCTATCTAGGGGTGGATGGAAATGAAGATCATGCGGTTCCCGGGTCGAATCCTCGCGTCCGTCGTTATGGCCGCCCTCGCGGTGATCGTCGTTTCCGCCGCGCCGAGCGTCTCCGGCAGCGCCCCCACCGCTGCCGTCAGCGACGCCGCGCTCCTGCCGGGCGACCCCGGCTGGGCCTGATCGACCGGCGGGAATCCGCCGCCCCTGGACAGTATCGCCGATCCGCGGACCCGCGGGAGTGCTGCGAATCACGTTTCGCCTATTTCGGCGTGCCGACATTCAGAAGGAGAGAGAAATGACCGCTGCGATTGCCGTACCGAAATGCCTGGTGTGCGACACCGACTTCGAGGTCGACGAGGCCTGGGAGCGGGGTGAGGTGACCGAGTGCGCGGCCTGCGGCCAGGAGCACGAGGTCGTCGAGAAGTCCGAGGCCGGCGTCCGCCTCGACCTGGCCCCCGAGGTGGAAGAGGACTGGGGCGAGTGACCTCCCCCGGCCGAGTCCTGCTGTCGGCCACCATGCTCCGCCCCGAGGAGAAGCTCCTCCTCGGGGCGTTGCGTGGGGAGGGTCTGACGGCGACTCCACTCCTGATGGAGGATCTGTCCGAGGTCGTGGCGGGTCACACCGACCCGCCGGGCCTGGCCCTGATCCGCAACCTGTCCCACCGGGACGCGATCAGCGTCTCGTGCCGCCTGGAACACGCCGGGATCACCACGCTCAACCGCGCGTCGACCATCGAGACCTGCAACGACAAGGGCCTGCAGGCGCTGCTCTTCGCCCGGCACGGAATCCCCCACCCGCTCACCCGGCACGCCTTCAGCTACGACCAGGTCCGTGCGATCGTGGCCGAACTGGGCATGCCCGCGGTGGTCAAGCCGGTCAGCGGCTCCTGGGGGCGCGGCGTCACCAAGCTCGCGGACGACGCGTGCCTGGAGGCCTGGGCCGCCGGGCGCGAGTCCGTGGACGCCGCGGGGAAGCTCTTCCCCGTCATCGTGCAGAAGTACATCGACAAGCCCGGCCACGACCTGCGCGTGGTCGTCGTCGGGGGCACCCCGGTCGTGGCGATCCAGCGGGTCTCGGACGACTGGCGCACCAACACCCACCTGGGCGCCGAGGTCCGGCGCGTCGACGTCACCCCGGAGATGGAGAAGCTCTGCGGCCAGGTCGTCGACGTCCTCGGCCCCGGCTTCTACGGGGTCGACCTGGTGGAGGACCGCACCACCGGTGAACTGCTCGTCCTGGAAGTGAACGCCAACCCCGAATTCGCCCGCTCCTCCGCCCTGCACGGAGTGAACGTCGCCGGCCACCTCGCCACCTATGTCGCGGGGCAGCTGGCGGCCGCGGCCGTGTGACCCGGAGAGGATCCATGGAACTGTTCGACACCGCGACGGTGCTCGCCCGCGTGCTCACCTCGGGCGTGGTCATGAGCATCGAGAAGAGCGACCGTGAACTGCCCGCGCTGGAGCGGCTGCTGACCAAGCGGACCGGCCGTGCCAAGGCCGTCCTGCTGAACAGCCGGACCGGTGCCCTGCACGCGGCCCTGGCCGGTCAGGGCATCGGCCACGGCGACACCGTGTCCCTGTCCGAGCCGGACGAGGCCACCGTGGCCTTCCTGGGCTGGCTCGGCGTCACCGTCGAGGGGCAGGCCCCGGCCGCCTTCGACTTCGTCTCCCTGACCCCCGAGAACGCCGGCCGGCTGGACGAGCTGACCGCCGGGGCCACCGCCCCCGCGCTGGTGGTGGACCTGAGCGGGCTCGGCTTCGGCCCGGCCGCCGCCGTGCTCACCGACGACGAGCGGCTCTGGGCCCGGGCCGAGCGGCTGAAGATCTTCGGCGCCTACGACCTGCGCACGATGTGGACCCAGCAGGAGGCCGACGCCGAGCTGGTGCCAGGGGTCCAGTTCAACTACCGGCTGAGCCCCCTGGTGGCCGGTTGCGTACGGATGGCCCTCACCCACGCGGCGCGCCCCGCCGCCGCAACCTCCGGAGCACGCTGATGATCACCGACTTCCCGAATTCCCCACTGCCCCTGCCCACCGCCGCCGACCTCGCCGACGAGCTCGCCGCCCTCGGCGGCGGCGCGATGATCCCCAAGGCTCAGCGCCGCACGCTCTTCCCGATCATCACCAAGGAAGACGTCTTCAACCTGATGCTCGCCCAGCGGCAGTCGCCCGACAAGGTCGTGGCCGACTTCGCCGAGGCGTACCGCGCCTACGTCGGCGCCGAGTACGCCCTGCCCACCGCCAGCGGCACCTCCAGCCTGCACATGGCCCTGGTCGGCGCCGGCGTGCAGCCCGGCGACGAGGTGATCGTCCCGGCGTTCACCTTCATCGCCACCGCGCAGGCCGTGGTCGCCGCGCACGCGATCCCGGTGTTCGTTGACATCGACCCCCGCACGTACTGCATGGACCCGCAGGCCGCGGCCGCCGCGATCACCCCGCGGACCAGGGCGCTCATGCCGGTGCACGTCCACGGCCTGCCCGCCGACGTGTCCGCCCTGCGCGCCCTGGCCGACCAGCACGGCATCGCGCTCGTCGAGGACGCCTCGCACGCCCACTCCGCCAAGATCGGCGACCGGGTGGCCGGCTCCTTCGGCGACGCCGCCGGCCAGAGCCTGATGGCCGACAAGAACTTCCCGCTCGGCGGCGAGGGCGGCATCGCCTTCTACGCCACCGAGGAGGCGTACCGTCGGGCGGTCGACTACCTGGAGCGCCACGCCATCGACTACGGCATGTCCTGGGTGGCCGCCGCCTTCGGCACCAGCCAGCTGGCCCGACTGCCGTACTACGACGAGATCCGGGCCCGCAACGCCGCCCTGCTCGGCGAGGCCCTGGCGGGGACCGGTCTGTTCACGCCGCCGCACGTCCCGGAGGGGCACGTGCACGCGTACAACATGTACCGGACCACCCTGCACCCGGAGGCCGTCGGCCTGGAGGACCTGCCGGTGCACGCCGTCAAGGAGGCGGTGCACGAGCTGCTGGTCGCCGAGGGCGTGCCGGCCCGCGAGTGGCAGAACACCCCGATCCCGTGCCACCTGCCGTTCCAGCACCGCGACGGCTTCGGCAACGGCTACCCGTTCTCGCTCAACCCGGACGCCGTGCGCGACCACCGGCCCGAGGACTTCCCGGTCACCCTGGGCATGCTCGACAGCACCCTGGTGCTCTGCCGCGAGCTGCGCTCCCCGGTCGAGTACGAGCGGATCCTGCGCTACGCGGACGCCTTCCGGAAGGTCGCCCGGCGCCCGGACGCCATCCGCAAGCTCGTCGAGAGCGGCGACTACCGCCGCCCGTGGGAGAAGGCGGCCCGCCTTGGCTGACGAGAAGATCCGCGTCGCCGTCATCGGCGCGAGCGGCTACACCGGCGGCGAGGTGATCCGGCTGCTGCTCGAACACCCCGGCGTGGAACTCGCGTTCCTCTCCGCGGAGCGCAACGCCGGCGCCACGGTCGGCAGCGTCCACCCCTGGCTGCGCAACCACCCGAGGGCCGGCTCGCTCACCCTCCGGCCGCTGGCGCAGCTCGCCGAGGCCGGCCCCGTCGACGTCGCCTTCGGCTGCCTGCCGACCGGCACCCTGCCGGAGCAGCTGCCGCTGATCGCCGACAACGCCAAGCGGGTGCTCAACCTGGGCGGCGACTTCCGGCTGCGCGACGGCGACGACGTCCGCACCCACTACCCGAAGACCGCCGCGAACCCGCCGAGCGAGGAGTTCGCCTACTACGTCCCCGAGCTGAGCCCCGGGATCCCGCAGGAGCGGTTCATCAGCCTGCCCGGCTGCATGGCCGTCACCACCATCTACGCGCTCTACCCGATGTTCGCCGCCTCGCTCGCGACCGACCGGGTCGTGGTCGACGCCAAGACCGGCTCCACCGGGAGCGGTCGCGGCGGCGGCGAGCCGCACGCCGAGCGCAGCGGCAACATCCGGGTGCACAAGCTGCACGGGCACCGGCACGCCCCGGAGGTCCAGCAGGCGATCGCCGACCTCACCGGCGCCGCCGTGGACCTGCGGTTCTCCACCCACAGCCTCGACGTGTCGCGCGGCATCATGGTCACCGCGTACACCGAACTGCGGGACGGCGTCACGGCGTTGGACGTCAAGCGGGCCTACGCCAAGGCGTACCTCGGCAAGCCCTTCGTCCGGGTCCGGCCGGCCCCCAAGGCGGCGCAGGACTTCCCGATGCTCAAGGCGGTCGTCGGCTCGAACGTCGCCGAGGTGGCGGTCGCGGTCCGCGGCAACCAGTGCGTCGCGGTGGCGGCCCTGGACAACCTGGTCAAGGGCGCGGCCGGGCAGGCGATCCAGGCGATGAACCTGATCTTCGGCCTGGACGAGACGGCCGGACTGCCCACCACGGCGGTGTCGCCATGAGCCGCCCGCTGTACGTGGTCAAGGTCGGCAGCGCGACCCTCGACCACGGGACGATCCACAAGGAGCTGGCCGACCTGGTGGCCCGGGGCGCCCGGGTGCTGCTGGTCGCCGGCGGTGCCACCGGCATCGAGACCCACTACCGCGCGATCGGCCGCCCGATGCCGCAGCTGCGGCTCGCCAACGGCGACGAGGTGCGCTACTGCCCGCCCGAGGAGATGGCCCACCTGGTCGACGCCTACGAGCGGGTCACCCTGCCCGCCGTCGAGCGGGACGCCCGGGCCCTCGGGCTCGGCGTCTTCACCGCCGTCGCGGCGCGCGGCGCACTGGTGACCGGGCGGGCCAACCGCCCGCTGAAGGCGCTGTCCGCCGAGGGCCGGCCGATCGTGGTCCGCGACCACCGGGCCGGCGTGCCCGCCCGGGTGGACACCGAGCGGCTGAACGCCCTGCTCGACAGCTACGACCTGGTCTGTCTGTCCGCGCCGGTCGCCGACCCGGACGGCGGCGCCCCGCTCAACGTCGACGCCGACGTGCTCGCGGCGGTCCTCGCCAACGCGCTCGACGCCGACCACCTGCGGCTGGTCACCGGCACCGCCGGACTGCTGACGGACAAGGACGACCCGCGCTCCACGCTGGCCGACGCCTACCCGGGCGACGGAGCGCGGTACGCCGCGGGACGCATGCGGCAGAAGGTCCGCGCGGCCGAGATCGCCCTGGAGGGCAGCGCCGACGTGGCCATCACCGGGCCGCACACCATGGCCGAGCCGGCGAACTGGACCAGGTTCTGGCGGGTGCGCGAGCCCTCCGCCGACCTGAGCCTGCTGACCCGGGTCGTCTCGGTGCCCTCGGTCTCCGGCGACGAGGCCGAACTCGCCACCCTGCTGGCCGAGTGGTGCCGGGAGCGCGGCATGGACGCCGCCGTCGACGAGGTGGGCAACCTCGTCGCCAGCCGCGGCATCGGCCCCCGCCGGCTGCTGCTCCTCGGCCACCTCGACACCGTGCCGCACCGCTGGCCGGCCGAGTGGCGCGAGGGCGAACTGTGGGGCCGCGGCAGCGTCGACGCCAAGGGCAGCCTGGCCAGCTTCCTGGAGGTGCTCGCCCACGCGGACATCCCGGAGGACGGCCAGCTGTGCGTGGTCGGCGCGGTCGAGGAGGAGATCTCCTCCTCCAAGGGCGCCTTCCACGTCCGGGACCACTACCCGGCCGAAGCGGTCGTGATCGGCGAGCCCAGCGGCGCGCAGAAGCTGACGCTCGGCTACTTCGGGCTCTTCAAGCTCAAGGTGACGGCGTCGGTGCCCAGCGGCCACTCGGCCGGACAGGACGCGGTCTCCGCCCCCGACCTCCTGATCGAGGCGCTCGGCGGCATCCGGACGGCGGTGCTGGCCGAGGCGACCGACGCGCTGAGCGCGGTCATCGAGATCAGCAGCGGGACCGGACGCGAGCACAACCACGCCACCGGGATCCTCAACTTCCGGGTGCCGCCCACCGCCGACCTCGCCGCGTTGCGCGCGGCCGCGCTCGACCAGGTCCGCCCCGGCGTGGCCGTCGAGGTGCTGCGGGCCACCCCCGGCTACGTGGGCGGCCGCTCCAGCCCGCTGGTCAAGGTCTTCACCCGGGCCTTCGCGGACGCCGACATCCGGCCCCGCTTCGTCGTGAAGAAGGGCACGTCGGACATGAACACGCTGGCCACCACCTGGCACGACGTGCCCATGGTGGCGTACGGCCCCGGCGACTCCTCGCTGGACCACACCGACGAGGAGCGGATCGGCGCCATGGAGTACCGCACCGCCCGCTCGCTGCTCGCGGACGCCGTCAACCGGTGGTTCGCCCTGCCCGAGGGGAGCCGTCGATGAGCGCGGTGCTCGCCCCGCCGCGGGCCGAGGACAGCCTGCTGGCCGTCCTCACCGACCGGGCCGTACGGGCCCGCCGGCTCGTGGTCGACATGGCCGCCGGGCCGCGCGGCTGCCACCTCGGCGGCAGCCTGTCCGTCCTGGACATCCTGATCGCCGCGCTGCACCGGGCCTCGGCCGGGGACGGCACCGAGGTCGTGCTCAGCAAGGGGCACGCCGCCGCAGGCCTCTACGCGGCCCTGCACGTCAGCGGCGTCCTCCCGGACGACCCGACCCCACGCTACGGCCTGGCGGGCGAGCCGTTCACCGGCCACCCGGGCCCCAAGGTCCCGGGCGTGCGCTTCCCCACCGGGAGCCTCGGCCACGGCGTCCCGTACGCCGCCGGCTGGGCGCTGGCGCGCAAGCTCGGCGGCCGGAGCGGTCTCGGCATCGCCGTCGCGGGCGACGGCGAGCTCCAGGAGGGCCTGGTCTGGGAGACCTGCCAGGTCGCCGTGGCCCAGGAGCTGGGCAACTTCGTGCTGGTGGTCGACCGCAACGGCGGCCAGAACGACGGCCTGGTGGCCGACATCTCTCCGCTGCCCCGGCTCGCCGAGCGGTTCGCCGCCTTCGGGTTCGAGGTCGTGGAGACCGACGGGCACGACCTGGCGGCGCTCACCGCACTGCTGGCCGGCGACCGCGCCGGGGCCCGCAGGCCGCTGGCCGTCATCGCGGCCACCGTCAAGGGGAAGGGCGTGCCCGCCGTGGAGGGCAAGGCCGGCTCCCACTACGTGACCATCGACGCCACGCGCGCCGCCAAGTGGAAGCGAGCGATCCGATGACCCTCTCGGGCCGTGACGCCTACCGCGACGAGCTGACCGGGCTCGCCGCCGAGGACGACACCATCGTCTGCCTGGAGGCGGACCTCGGCGGCAAGGGCCACCCGTTCCAGGCCGCCCACCCCGACCGCTTCTTCAACCTCGGCATCGCCGAGGGCGCCATGGTCGACATGGCGGCCGGCCTCGCCGCGGGCGGGTACAAGCCCTTCGTCAGCACCTTCGCGCCCTTCGCGGCGCTGCGCGCGGCGGAGAGCCTCAAGCTGACGCTGGGCTACCTGAACGCCGGGGTCACCGTGGTGGCGCCCTACGCGGGCGTCTCCGGCGCCTGGTTCGGCACCACCCACCACTGCCTGGAGGACCTCGCCGTCCTGCGCAGCATCCCGGGCGTGGTCATCGCCGCCCCCTACGGGGAGGCGGAGATGCGGGCGGTGGTCCGCGAGGCCGTGCGCTCCGGCCGGCCGCACTACATCCGCACCGGGCGCAACGCCCAGTACCGCTCGCTGGACTGGGAGGGCGCGCAGCCGCCGCTGGTCAACTGGGAGTTCCGGGCCGATCCGGGCGAGGTCTGCCTGGTGTCGGTGGGGGAGGAGGGCACCCGCCTGGCGCTGGCCGCGCGGGAGGCCCGGCCCGGCCCGGCCCACGCCCACCTGGTCTACCTGGACCACCCGAACCTGGCCCGCGCCGCGGCCGAACTGTCGCGCCACCACCGGCGGTTCGTCGTGGTCGAGGAGCACCGCGCCCAGGGCGGGGCGGCCGAGGCCCTCGCGCTGCTGATGCCCGGCTGCGAGGTCACCGCGGCGAGCGCGGACCTGACCTGGCCCTCCACCGGCGGCGACCACGAGGAGGTCATGGCCGCGGTCGGACTCTCGCTGCCCGCCGTGCTCTCGGCGGTGGCCCGGGCCGGCGGCGCCGGCCGGCTGCCGGCCTCCGTCGGAGCCTGCGTCCGCTGAGCGGGCGCCCGGAACCCCTGCGCCGTCCGTCCGAACACCCCGGACGACCCGTCACCCCCCTTAGCCACAGCCTGACAAGGAGCACAGCCATGCACATCCTCATGATCGAGTGCAACCCGAACGGGATCGCCGGTATCGCCAACGCCCTGGAGCTGGGGCACGACGTCACCCTGGTCTCGGTCGACCCCGACTTCTACCTCAGCGTCTCGCCGCTGACCGAGGCGGCCTACGCCCACCCGAACTGCCAGGTCGTCAAGAGCGAGCAGGCCTTCTCCATCGACGAGCTGATCGACCTCGCCCAGCAGCTGCACGCCGACAAGCCGATCCACGGCGTCACCACCTACAGCGAGTACCACACGGTGCACACCGCCGCCGTCGCCGAGGCGCTCGGCCTGCCGGGCATGAGCGTCGACGGTGCCCGCAACGCCCGCCACAAGCACCTCACCCGCACCGTCCTGGACGGCACCGGCGTCCGCCAGCCGCGCTTCGCGGTGGCCACCGACCCGGCCGAGGTGGAGGCCGCCGTCCGCGAGGTCGGCTTCCCCTGCGTGGCCAAGCCCTCCGACGGCACCGCCAGCCTCCACGTGCTGCACCTCAAGGACGAGTCGGACCTGCGCGACTACCTCGCCGAGCTCGCCCAGGTCGCCGACTACGGCCGCGGCGTCGTGCGCATCCCGGAGATCGTCATCGAGGAGTTCGTCCCCGGCGAGCTGATCTCCGTCGAGTCCTGCGTGCTCGCCGGGGGAGAGGTGGTCAACCTCGGCCTGACCGACCGGTCGCTCAGCGGGTTCCCGTACTTCATCGAGATGGGCCTCACCTACTTCAGCGGCCACCCGCTCCAGGACGAGCTGTTCGCCGCCACCACCGCCGTGCTGAACGGCCTCGGCGTGGACTTCGGCTTCATCCACACCGAGTGGCTGCTCGGCCCGGACGGCCCGGTGCTGTGCGAGGTCAACGGCCGCCTGGCCGGCGGGATCGTGCCGACCCTGATGGAGATCAGCTCCGGCGTGGACCCGTACCTGGAGGTGATCCGCCTGGCCCTGGGCGAGCGTCCTGAGCTGGCCTTCCCGCGCGAGACCACCGCCAGCGGCCACTGGTTCGGCTCCCCGGTCGCCGGGACGGTCGAGTCCATCGGGTTCGACGCCCTCACCGACCTGCCCGGCTTCCACAGCGCCCTCGGGTACAAGAAGCCCGGCACGGCCATCAACCGGCTCTCCCGCAGCAACTTCGACTGGATCGGCCACGTCATCTTCACCGGCGGGGACCGGGACGAGGCCGCCAAGCGCTGCCAGGACGGCCTGGACCGCATCGACCTGCGCCTGTCGGTCGAGGTGGCCCGGTGAGCGCGGCCACCCCCGAGCAGCGGCGGCCCGCCGTGCTGTCGGGCGTGGCCGTCCCCGCCCTGGACGCCGAGGCGCTGTTCGACGTGACGGTGGAGGACGGGGTCTTCACCCGGATCGAGCCCTCGGGCACCCGCCGCGGCGACGAGCCGGAGCTGTGGCCCGGCTACACCGAGACCCACGCCCACATCGCGCTGCCCGCCAACTTCGACGACACCGCCGAGGACCCGCGGATCATCGCCCTCCAGTACCTCTACCACGGCGTCACCCACGTGGTGGACATGTTCGGCTTCCCGATGGTGGCCGACGCCTGGGAGGCCGGCCGGGCCGAATCGGCCCTGCCGTACCCCGAACTGGTCCACTGCGGCTACGCGGTGACGGCGATGACCAACGCGGCCGGCCTCTCCGGCCACGGCGTGGAGTTCCCGACCCCGGTGTACATGCTCGCGGTCGAGGCCGACCTCGACCAGGCGCTGCGCAACAACGCCGAGCGCGGCGCGACCTTCCTCAAGGTCATGTTCACCGACGGCACCGAGCAGCCCGGCTCCCGGGTGCGCTTCTCCCGCCTCTCCGAGCGGGTGCTGCGGTTCACCGCGCGGATCGCCGCCGAGCGCGGCATCACCGCGGTGATCGACTGCAACACCCTGGAGGAGACCCGCTGGGCCTACGACTGCGGCTTCCGGCTCTTCGCCCACACGGTCCGGGACCGCACCCTCGGCGACGCCGAGTGGAAGGACCTCGCGGGCGCCCGGTTCGTCTCCACCCTGTCCGGCCTGCGCCCGATGGTCATGACCGCCGACGACTTCCTCGCCGAGTACGGCCGCGAGGGCTTCGCCGAGACCCAGGACATCCGCAACCTGGACGCCGTCCGCGGCCTGGAGCAGCCGTACGGGATCACCTACGGCCTCCAGGAGACCCGCACCGGCGCCCTGGGCGACATGCGCCGCAACGCCCTGGCCGCGCTGCGCGAGGGCAACCTGCTGGTCGGCACCGACTCGGGCAACACCGGTGCGTACCACGGCTACTCGCTGCTCGGCGAGCTCGACCTGCTGCGCGGGGACGACCCCTCGCTCGCCACGGCGCTGCGCCACCAGGCCACCGTCGGCGGCCGGCGCTACTTCGACGAGCTGCGCGGCGAGTCCGGCGCCGCCCACCCGATCAGTGTCGGGGCGCCGGCCACCTACAACCTGCACGCCCCCGGCCGGCCGCTCTCGGCGCTGCCCACCGCCACCGTCGTGCGGGGCACGCCGGTCGACCGCCCGGCGGTCGCCCGGACCGTCGCCGCGCTCCGCGCCGCGGCCGGGACGACGACGGACGAGACGAAGGAGAGGGCCGCACTGTGACCGTCGACCGCAGGCGGGCGCTGATCGGCGTCAACGCCGGCATCCTCCTCGCGAACACCGGCAGCTACATCTGGTTCCCCGTGCTGGTGGCCTCGCTCGGCGGGGTGGACAGCGGCTTCTGGGCCGGCGTCGTGATGGCCATGACGTACGTCGGGCGGCTGCTCGCCACCTTCTTCTACGAGGGCGTCGCGCTGCGCATCGGCATCCGCGGTGCGGTCTTCCTCGGCACCGCCCTGGAGGCGGTGGCGCTGGGCCTGATGGGCTTCGGCAGCGGGGTGTTCGTCTACGCCGTGCTCGCCTTCTTCATCGGCTTCGGCTCGGGCACCTCCTTCCCCGGCCTGAAGAACGTCCTGGCCTCCTATCCGGACGACGAGCGCCCCAAGGCCTTCTCGACCTTCCAGATGGCCGGCCAGGTGGGCGTGTTCGGCGGGGCCATGCTGGGCGCGGTGCTGGCCGACGTCGAGCTGAGCACCCTGTTCTCGGTGGTGTTCGCGATCTTCCTCGCGTTCTGCCTGGCGGCGTCGTCCTTCATCCCCCGGGACGGCTTCCAGGCGCCGGCGCCGGCGGAGCCCGCCGCCGGGGCCGCCCGCGGGCCGCTGTTCTCCACGGCGGTGTTCAAGGGCATCGACATCCGCGGCGCCACCCGCTACTTCCTGCTGTCGTCGGTGTTCTGGTTCCTGTCGATCGGCTTCATCGTCGGCATCCCGCTGCACATGGAGCGGTACGTGCCGCAGTGGGCGCCCTCCGCGCCGTTCTGGATCACCGGGCTGAGCATCCTGGTGCTCCAGTACCCGGTGTTCAAGTTCCTGATCGGCCGGCTCGACCCGGCCGTGGTGATGGCGATCGGCCTCACCGGCATGACGGTGGCGTTCACCGCCCTCGGGGCCGGGCGCGGCGCCGCCTGGGTGGTGGTCGGGGCGCTGACGGTGGTCCTGGGCGAGATCCTCTTCGTGCCGTCCTTCGACATGTGGATCGCTCGCAAGGTCCCCGAGCGTCAACTCGCCAAGGCGATGGGGGCGATGCACTTCTTCCGCAGCGCCGGGAACATGGCAGGCTCGGTGCTCGCGGGTGTGCTGTTCGACCTGTCGCGCTCCGCCGGGGTGCCGGGCGCCAACTGGTACGTGGACGCGGTGGTCGCCGTCGGCTGCGCGGTGGCCTGCCTGGTGGGCCGGAAGGAGGGCGGCGCGGCCGGGGCGTCCCGGAAGGCGCAGGACGACTCGTCCGACGCCGTGGGCGCCGCGTCCGCCTGACAGAACCCGAGCGGTCGCGCGTCGCGGCCGCGGACGGAACGAGAGAGAAAGAGACAGGAAAGAGCAGATGGCTGACATTTGCGTCATCGGGGGGACCCGCTACTTCGGCAAGCTGCTGGTGCGCCGGCTGCTGGCGGCGGGCCACCGGGTCACCCTGATCACCCGCGGCCGGACCCCGGACCCGTTCGGGGACTCGGTCCGACGGCTGCGCGCGGACGTCAACCGCCCCGGCGAGCTGGCCGAGGCGGTGGCCGGGGAGCGGTTCGACGCCGTGGTGCACCAGATGTGCTACACCCCCAACGCCGCGGTGGAGGCCTGCGAGGCCTTCGGGGACCGGGCCGGCAAGCTGGTGCTGACCAGCACCATAGAGGTCTACAACAAGGACACCTTCCGCGGGCCGGTCGCGGCACCGGAGTTCGGGCCGCTCGCCCGCGAGGAGGAGCTCGACCCGGCCGGGTACCCGTACGACCTGACCCTGCCCTGGCAGGACGACGACTACCTGGAGGCCAACTACGGCGAGGGCAAGCGCCAGGCCGAGGCCGCGGTGACCGACCGGGCCCGGGTGCCGGTGGTGCTGGCCCGGGTGGCCCACGTGCTGGCCGAGGAGGGCGACTTCACCGGCCGCTACCGCTTCCACGTCGACCGGGTCCGGGACGGGCGGCCCGTGGTGGCCCACGCCCGGCCGGGCCGCACCTCGCTGGTGCGGGCCGAGGACGCGGCCGGCTTCCTCGCCTGGGCGGCCGTGAACGAGGTGACCGGCGCGGTCAACGTGGCCTCCCCGGACACCGCCGACGTCTACGATGTCGTTGCCTCGGTGGAGGGGGCGACCGGGCTGAAGGCCCAGGTGATCGAGAAGGAGGACCCGGCGGGCGATCCCGACCTGTCCCCGTTCTCCTGCCCGGCCGACTTCGCGATGTCGGCCGACCGGGCCGCCTCGCTCGGCTACCGGTTCACCCCCATCGCCGAGTGGCTGCCCGAGCTCGGCCGGGCCGCGGCCGCCGAGACCGATCCCACCACCGCCAAGGAGCAGTGATGTTCGACCTCATCGTCATCGTCAGGGTCACCGAGCCGGACGGCGTCCCGGCGGTCGCCGACGCCCTGGCCCGGATGCGGCCGCTGTGCCTCGCCGAGGACGGCTGCGTCAGCTGGGAGGCGTACCACTCGCAGGACGACCCGGGCCGCTTCGTCCTGGTCGAGCGCTGGGCGACCCGGGAGGCCTGGGAGGCGCACGACGGTGGCGACGCGATCCAGAAGGTCTACATCCCGGACATCCTGCCGCGGGTCGAGCGCGAGGTGCACCCCAGCGTCCCGGTGTCCGCGTTCGCCGGCTGAGCGCCCCGCGCCGCGGACGGCGCGGGCCCCGACCTCTCCCCGGGTTCCGGGAGCGGTCGGGGCCCGCGGCCTGTCGGCGCAACGCCCGTACGGCACGAGGCCGTTGCGGCGCGGCGCAACGGCCTCCTGCGGCTCGTCAGGACCGGTCGCAGGCCTGCGCCCGCAGCGCGCGGGCCAGGTCGTCCCGGCGCTCCAGCACCAGGCGGCGCAGCGCCGGCGCGGCCTGCGGGTGCCCCGCGAGCCAGGCGTCGGCCTCGGCCAGGGTCTGCCCGTCGGTCTGGGCGATCGGGAAGAAGCCGCCGACGATCCGCATCGCGATCTCGATGCTCCGCTCGGCCCAGACCCGCTCCAGCAGCTTGAAGTACGGCGCCGCGTAGAGGGCGGCCAGATCGCGCTGGGCCGGGATCGAGAAGCCGGCGGTGTTGGCCTCGACCAGGGCGCTCGGCAGCTCGTCCGAGTCGATCACGGCCGACCAGGCGGCGGCCTTGGCCTCCGCGGTGGGCCGGGCGGCCAGGCACTGGGTGTGGTGCCGCTTGCCGCTCGCGGTGTTGTCCGCGGCCAGCTCGGCGGCCAGCTCCTCGTCGGTGGCCTGGCCGGCCGCGGCCAGCGCCAGCCACAGCGACCAGCGCAGGTCCTGGTCGACCTCCAGGCCGTCGATCCGGGCGCTGCCGGCCAGCAGGCCGCGGACCAGGCCGAGGTGCTCGGCGCCGCCCGCGGTCTGGGCGAGGAAGCGGGCCCAGGCCAGCTGGTGGTCGCTGCCGGGGACGGCGCCGCGCAGTTCGCGCAGGGCGCCGTCGGCGAGCAGCCGGCCGCCCTCGGCGCGCCAGGCCGGGTCGGCATACAGGTCGACGGCGGTCTTGGCCTGGGCGTGCAGCGACTGGAGCACGCCGATGTTGCCCTCCTGGCCGGCGAACCGCAGCACCAGGGCGACGTAGTCGCGGGCCGGCATCAGGCCGTCCCGGGTGAGGTTCCAGACCGCGGACCAGGTCAGCGCCCGGGCCAGCTCGTCGCGGATGTCGCCGAGGCCGGCGCGCAGGTTCTCCAGCGACTCCTCGTCGAAGCGGATCTTGCAGTAGGTCAGGTCGTCGTCGTTGAACAGCACCAGCGCCGGGCGGGGCAGGCCGGCCGCCTCGGCGACGACCGTCCGGGCGCCGGTGACGTCCAGTTCGATCCGCCCGGTGCGCACCAGGGCGCCGTCGGCGTCCCGGTCGTACAGGCCGACCGCGATCCGGTGCGGGCGCAGCACGTCGCCGTCCTGGAGCACGGCCAGCTCGGTGATCCGGCCCTCGGCGTCGGTGGTGACCTGCGGGGTGAGCGCGTTGACCCCGGAGGTCTGGAGCCAGGCGGCGGCCCAGGACTTGAGGTCGCGGCCGCTGGTCTCCTCCAGCACCTCCAGCAGGTCGCCCAGCTCGGTGTTGCCGAAGGCGTGGCGCTTGAAGTAGCGGCGGGCGCCCTCGAAGAAGGCCTCCGAACCGACGTACGCCACCAGCTGCTTGAGGACGGAGGCGCCCTTGGCGTAGGTGATGCCGTCGAAGTTGAGCTTGGCGTCCTCGAGGTCCCGGATGTCCGCGGTGATCGGGTGGGTGGTGGGGAACTGGTCCTGCCGGTAGGCCCAGGCCTTGCGCTGGTTGGCGAAGGTGACCCAGGCCGAGGAGTAGCGGGTGCGGGCGCCGATCAGGCCGTAGGAGCCCATGAAGTCGGCGAAGGACTCCTTCAGCCACAGGTCGTCCCACCAGCGCATGGTGACCAGGTCGCCGAACCACATGTGCGCCATCTCGTGCAGGATGACGTTGGCCCGGGCCTCGTAGGCGGCGTCGGTGACCTTCGAGCGGAAGACGTACTCCTCGCGGAAGGTGACGCAGCCGGGGTTCTCCATCGCGCCGATGTTGTACTCGGGGACGAAGGCCTGGTCGTACTTGCCGAAGGGGTACGGGTAGTCGAACTCCTCGTGGAAGAAGTCGAGTCCGAGCTTGGTGACGCCGAGGATCTCGTCCGCGTCGAAGTACGGGGCCAGCGACCTGCGGCACATCGCGGAGAGCGGGATCTCCAGCGCGGTGCCGTCGGCCAGCTCGCGGCGGTAGTGGTCGCGGGCGACGTGGTACGGGCCGGCGACGACGGCGGTGAGGTAGGTGGAGATCGGCCTGGTCGGCGCGAACTCCCAGGTGCGGGCCCCGCCGTCGGCGGCGACGGTCTCGTGCGGGGCGTTGGACCACACGTCCCAGGCGGCCGGGGCGGTCACGGTGAAGGTGAACGGGGCCTTCAGGTCGGGCTGCTCGAAGTTCGCGAACACCCGGCGGGCGTCGGCCGGCTCGTAGTGGGTGTAGAGGTAGGTCTCGCCGTCCACCGGGTCGACGAAGCGGTGCAGGCCCTCGCCGGTGCGGCTGTAGGCGCAGTCCGCCTCGACGGTCAGCACGTTCTCGGCGGCCAGGCCGTCGACGTGCACCCGGGCGCCGTCGTAGGCGGTGGCCGGGTCGAGGGCGCGGCCGTTGAGGGTGACCGAGCGGACGGCGGGGGCGAGCAGGTCCAGGAAGGTGTCCGCACCGGGCCGGGAGCAGCGGAACGTGACGGTGGTGGTGGAGCGGAAGGTGCCGGCCGCCTGGTCCGGGGCCGAGGTCACGTCCAGCCGGACCTGGTAGCCGTCCACGGCCAGGATGCTGGCCCGCTGCTGCGCCTCGTCGCGGCTGAGGTTCTTGCCAGGCACGGCGGTACTCCTTTGTCCGGCTCGCACGGTGGTGCGCCTGTGGGTGGTGCGGTCTCGGCGCGGGGGTGTGCTCCGCGCGCGGGGTCATCCTTTCACGGCCCGTACGGTCGGTACCATTGCACAGACCGCCGCGTCCGCTCCGGAATCAGCGGCGCCGGGCGGGTGTTGGCGTCCCGGGGACGGAACCCCTCCCCGCCACGGACCGCCTCGCGAAGGACACCCGCAGTGACGACAGCCGCTGAGCGCAAGACCGCCGACTTCTGGTTCGACCCCGCCTGCCCGTGGGCGTGGATGACGTCCCGCTGGCTGATCGAGGTCCAGCAGCTGCGCCCGGTCGACGTGCGCTGGCACGTGATGAGCCTGTCGGTGCTCAACGAGCACCGGGACCTCCCGCAGGACTACCGGGACTTCCTGGAGAAGGCCTGGGGCGCGGTGCGGGTCTGCGTCGCCGCCGCCGAGCAGTTCGGGCCGGAGGTGCTGGGCCGGCTCTACACCGAGCTGGGCGTGCGCTTCCACAACCAGGGCCTGCCGCAGAACCGGGAGACCGTCACGGCCGCCCTGCTGGCCGCGGGCCTGCCCGCCGAGCTGGCCGACGCGGCCGGCACGGACGCGTACGACGAGGCCCTGCGCGCCTCGCACAAGGAGGGCATCACCCTGGTCGGCGAGGACGTCGGCACCCCGGTGATCGCGGTCGAGGGCGCGGACGGCGAGCGGGTGGCCTTCTTCGGCCCGGTGGTCACCCCGGCCCCGAAGGGCGAGGCCGCGGCCCGGCTGTGGGACGGCACCCTGCTGGTCGCCTCCACCCCGGGCTTCTACGAGATCAAGCGCACCCGCACGGCCGGCCCCTCCTTCGAGTAGCCCCGCAGACGCGGCAGGGCCCGGTACCGCACCGGTACCGGGCCCTCGCCGTGCCTGCGACCGGAAGGTCAGCGCAGCGCGGCGGCGTCCCGGCGCTGCTTGAGCAGCCCGGCGACGGTGAGCACCGCGACCAGCACGCCGGCCGCGTACAGCTGCTCGCGGTTGCCCTCGGTGGTGGTCATCAGGGCGAGGATGCCGGCCACCGCGGCCATCGCGATCCAGGTCAGGTACGGGAAGCCCCACATCTTCACGGTGAGCAGCTCGGGCGCCTCGCGCTCCAGCCGGCGGCGCATCCGCAGCTGGACGACGCAGATGAACAGCCAGACCACCAGGATCGCCACGCCGGTGGTGTTCATCAGCCAGGTGAAGACGGTCTCCGGCCAGAACTTGGCGGCCAGCACGGCGCCGAAGCCGAACAGACAGGACATCAGCACGGCTCTGCGCGGCACCCCGCCGCTGACCTTGGCCAGCGCCTTGGGGCCCTGGCCGCGGCCGACCAGCGAGTACGCCATCCGGGAGGCGCCGTAGATGTTGGCGTTCATCGCGGACAGCAGCGCGACCAGCACCACCACCTGCATGATCGTTCCGGCGGCGGGCACCCCGAGGTGGCTCAGCACGGTGACGTACGGGCCGTCGGAGACGACCGCCGGGTCCTTCCAGGAGACCAGGGTGACCACCAGGGCCATCGAGCCGATGTAGAAGATCGCGATCCGCCACACCGCGGTGCGCACGGCGTTGGCGACGTTCTTCTGGGGGTCGTCGGACTCGGCGGCGGCGATGGTCACGGTCTCCAGACCGCCGTACGCGAAGACCGAGGCGAGCAGGCCGATGATCAGCCCGTCGACGCCGTTGGGCAGGAAGCCGCCCTGGCCGGTGAGGTTCGCGGTGCCGGGGGCGCCGGGGCCGAGCACGCCGGCGATGCCGAGCCCGCCGAGGACCAGGAAGGTGATGATCGCGGCGACCTTGATCGCGGCGAACCAGAACTCGAACTCGCCGAAGTTCTTCACCGCGGTGAGGTTGCTGGCGCAGAAGAAGACCATGAACAGGCCGACCCAGACCCAGGCGGAGACGCCGGGTATCCAGCCGTTGACGATCTTCCCGGCGGCGGTGGCCTCGGCGGCGACGCCGCAGCAGAGCATCACCCAGTACATCCAGCCGGCCGTGATCCCGGCCCAGGGGCCGATCTCCTTCTCGGCGTGCACCGAGAACGATCCGGAGGCGGGACGGGCGGCGGACATCTCACCGAGCATCCGCATGATCAGCATGACCAGGAGGCCGGAGAGCGCGAACGCCAGGATGATCGCCGGGCCGGCGGCCGCGATTCCGGCGCCGGAGCCGACGAAGAGGCCGGCGCCGATCACGCCGCCGAGGGCGATCATGGACAGGTGGCGCTGCTTCAGCCCGTGGGAGAGCTGCTGGCCACCCGGCGCCGGGCCCGCGGCCGGCTGGGTGCCGTCGGGAGTCCCGGTCGCCGGTGGGGCGGAAGTGGGGGCCATAGGGGTGGTTCCAGACTGTGCGGTATGCGACATGAGCTGTCCAATATCCGGCGGCACCGCTGTCCATGCCAAGAATGTTCGAATCGGGCCCACGATGCGGACCACGCCGAAACCTACCGTGATCATGCTGTGACCAGGAGTCGTTCCGGTTCGGTTCCGACAATGCCCGAGGGTAGGGGTTTGTCCGAAACCGTGCCGTTCGGCCAGTGGATCACCGCGTAGGTTCACAGGTGTTCACTCACCTGGACTCTCACGGAGGAGCCCCGATGGCCACTGCCACCACCTCGATACCGCGCCGCGCCGTCCTCGCCGACCTGCTGCCCGCCGCCTCCACCCGCCTCGGCACCCAGGTCCGCGACCTGGCCCTGGTGGCCGGCGGCGCCGCGCTGACCGGCGTGGCCGCGCAGCTGTCGGTGAACGTCCCCGGCTCGCCGGTGCCGGTCACCGGCCAGACCTTCGCCGCCCTGCTGGTCGGCACCGCGCTCGGCGCCCGCCGCGGCGCCGCCTCGCTCGCGCTGTACCTGCTGGCCGGCATGGCGGGCACGCCCTGGTTCGCCGAGGGCACCTCGGGCTGGGCGGCGCCCTCCTTCGGCTACGTGCTGGGCTTCGTCCTCGCCGCCGCCGTGACCGGCGCGCTGGCCCGCCGCGGCGCCGACCGCAGGCCGGTCGACACCGCCGTCGCCATGGTCCTCGGCAGCCTCGCCGTCTACGCGGTCGGCGTCCCGTACCTGGCCGTGTCGCTGCACGTGTCGCTCGCCCGCGCCGCCGAGCTAGGCCTCTACCCGTACCTGGTCGGCGACGCCCTCAAGGCCGCCTTCGCCGCCGGCGCCCTGCCGCTGGTCTGGAAGCTGCTCGGCCGGCGCTGACCCGCCCGACGCCGACCCGCCGGCCGGCCCTTCCCGGCCGGCCCGCCCCGGCGGCGCCCCCGTTGTCGGGCCCGGGCGCACGCGCATGCCACACTCATGGCATGCGCGTGTACCTGGGCTCCGACCATGCCGGATACGAACTGAAGAACCACCTCGTGGAGTGGCTCAAGGAGGCCGGCCACGAGCCGGTCGACTGCGGGCCGCACATCTACGACGCCGAGGACGACTACCCGCCGTTCTGCCTGCGCGCCGCCGAGCGCACCGCCGCCGACGAGGACGCCCTGGGCATCGTGATCGGCGGCTCGGGCAACGGCGAGGCGATCGCCGCCAACAAGGTCAAGGGCGTCCGGGCCGCGCTGGCCTGGAGCGCGCAGACCGCCGAGCTCGGCCGTCAGCACAACAACGCCAACGTGATCTCCATCGGCGGCCGCATGCACTCGCTGGAGGAGGCCACCCGGTTCGTCGAGGTCTTCCTCGCCACCCCGTACAGCGGCGAGCCCCGGCACACCCGCCGGATCGAGATGCTGAGCGAGTACGAGACCACCGGCGAGCTCCCGCCGATCCCGGCCCACCACCCGCAGGGCTGATCCCGCCACCCACCCTTCCCGACGGCCGGCCGCACGCTCCGTGCGACCGGCCGCCGCCGTCCCGGGAGCGCCGGCAGGCCGCGCGACGCGCCGGAGCCGCCCCGCTCCACCTGTGGGATCGGCCACAGGCCCCGGCGCGCGGACACCCCCGCACGCGCGGCGCACACGCCGTCCGCACGGTTCGTACGCCCAATCCGCGCACGCCTCCTGACGGCACGCCCGCAACCGTCCCGATCGGCCGAAACCCGCTGGACACCCCGCGCTCCGGCGTCCGTGCCCGCCCCCGGCCCGTCGACGCCGGGCGGTACCCGTGGATAGGGTCGGACCCCATGGCTGGCAGAGCGCCGGGCACACCGCCCCACACGACTGCGACGAGGCCCGGCGCCGCCCCGGCGTCGGAGTCCGTGACGGCCCGGTTGCGCAAGAGGCTCCGCCGGGTCCGCCGAAGGCTGCGCACGGCCGGTGTGGACTACTTCCGCGGCGGCGCCGCCGACTGGCCGGTGCTCTGCGCGCTCGCCCTGCTCGTCCCGCTGCTGATCCTGTTCAACATCTGGATGCCCGACTGGGCCCCGCCCACCTCCCTGGTCCTGCCGATCCTGGCGGGCGCCCTGCTGCTGCGCCCCGGCAGCCTGGTGGTGCTCTACGCGCTGGCCGCGCTCGGCCTCTCCGCCGAGTCCGTGATCCACACCGGCCAGCGGGTCGCCAGCGACAACCCCGAGGCCTACGTCTACGGCGTGACCCCGGGTGCCGCCCTGGTGGTCGGCGCCGCCGGGGTGGGCGGCCTGCTGCTCGCCCAGTTCCGGGCCCGGGTCGGCGTGCCCTGGTGGGGCGGCTCCACCATGCTGTTCGACCTGCGCGAGCGGCTGCGGGTGCAGAGCCGGGTGCCCGAACTGCCGGACGGCTGGCACGCGGACATGGCGCTGCGCCCGGCCGGCGGCCAGTCCTTCTCCGGGGACTTCGTGGTCGCCGCCCGCACCGGCCCCGGCCAGCGGCTGCTGGAGGTCGTCCTGGCGGACGTCTCCGGCAAGGGCATGGACGCCGGCTCCCGCGCGCTGCTGCTCTCCGGCGCCTTCGGCGGCCTGGTCGGCTCGCTGCCCGCGCACGACTTCCTGCCCGCCGCCAACGGCTACCTGCTGCGCCAGTCCTGGGAGGAGGGCTTCGCCACCGCCGTCCACCTGGTGCTGGACCTGGACACCGGCGAGTACGAGCTGCTCTCGGCCGGGCACCTGCCGGGCATGCAGCGGCTGGCCGGGGAGGGGCGCTGGGAGGTCAAGCAGGCCGAGGGCCCGCTGCTCGGGATCTACGACGGCGCCAAGTTCGAGGGCGTGCGCGGCCGGCTGAACCGGGGCGACGTCCTGATGCTGTGCACCGACGGCATGGTCGAGGCGCCGGGCCGGGACCTAGGGGAGGGCATGGACCGGCTGATGGGGGAGGCGGACCGGCTGGTGCCCGGCGGCGGCCCGGGGACCGGCACGGGCGCCGCGGGCGCGCTGATCGAGACGGTCGCCCGGGACATCAACGATGACCGCGCCGTGCTGCTGCTCTGGCGCGACTGACACCGGGTCCGGGGCACATGCCGAGGGCAGCGGCAGCTGTCAAGCCTGGCAGCTGATCTTCAGCCAAATCGGACGCCCCGTCGACTGACCGGACCAGCGGCTTCCGTTCCCCGCCCCGGTCGTCTTCCGGCCGCTCAGCACGGCCCCGCCGACGATTCGTCAGGACCGCTCCGCTATCGTCCCGGTCGGCGGAAACTCGTCTCGCATCGCAGGATATCGGCGTTGGGCCGACTGTCAGACCTTTACGCAATCGGCACGGTCGACCACACTGAGTCCGGGCGGGACTGTTCAGGATTCGGGGGATGGGGGGCGGCACGTGCGGCACGACAGGCAGCGGGCGACCGTGGGCTCCCTCACCGGCGGTGTGCCGGACGGTCCGCGATTCCGCCTCGGGACCGTCGGACAGGCCGGGGTCCGGCTTTCGCAGGTGCCGCCGGGCGGTGGCACCCCGCTATGAAAACGAGGAAGTGAGTCCGGGTGGCACTCTCCGTCTCCGCTCTGGTCCTGTTCGCGATCCTGTGCATCATCTTCATCCGCAACAAGCAGATGAAGATCCCGCACGCGATCGTCGCCGCCCTCTTCGGCTTCATGCTGCACGAGACCACCGTCGCGACCTCGATCAACTCCCTGCTGGCCAACCTCGCGCACAGCATCTCCAGCATCACCGGCGGCTGACCGGGGCGGGGCGGCCGGGCGGGTCACAGGCACCGGATCCCGAGCGCCTGGAGGCGAGCGGGCGGGTCACAGGCACCCCGAGCCGAAGGGCGCGCCGGTGCCGAAAGGGAGAAGCGAGGGGGCCCGAGGGACGAGGGCATTGGAGCGCCGACCGTCGGCACCGGTTCCCGAGCGCCTGGAGGCGAGCGGGCGGGTCACAGTCACCGGCCGGCCCGTCTGGCCTCCCGCCAGCGAGCGAGCAGTCCCCGGGGGCGAGCCGCCGCCGGGGCCGGGACACGTATCGGTGCGGGTGCCACGGCACCCGCCGGCGCGGCCTGCCCCGGTGCCGCCGGCTCGGCCGTCAACAGGACGAACAGCCGCGCCCAGCACAGCCGTTCACCCCGCGGCCAGTCCAGCGCGCGCAGCGCCGCCGACGCCGCCTCCGAGACCTCGCCGTCCACCCGGACCTCGGCGACGTCGTCCCCCGCCTTCCCGCCCAGGAAGAGCTTGACGCCCACCGGCCCGGGCCCGGTCACCTCCGTGCGCAGCGCGGGCGACAGAGCCGGCAGCACCCGGTGCTCGGCCAGCCAGCGCGCCAGGTGCTCGTTGCCGAAGCCGAACACCGCGGCCGGCCCCTGCACCGCGTGCCAGCCCGGGAGTTCGGGCAGGTCCGGGTGGTCGGCGTGGACCCCGCGCCGCTCCGCGAGCTCGACCAGCACCGAGGCGGTGGTGGTCGCCCACAGCTTCACCGCGTTGGCGAGCTTCTCCTCCTCGGTCTGGCCGAGGCCGGGCGCGCAGTCCCACACCACCGGGGCGTCCGCCCGGCCCAGGTGCAGCACGAAGCCGAGGTCGACGTGCCCGGCGCCGTCGTCCCCGGGGTGCTCGCGGACCGCCACCGCGGTGGTGCCGGGGCCGCGGACCACCTCGCCGTCCAGGCGGAACACCTGGCCCAGTCGCGCCATCTCCCGGACCACACAGAGCTGAATGACGGCCAGTCGCTCCTGCGCACGCACCGGGACTCCTCCACCTCGGGAGCGCGGCGGCTGAGCTCGCGCTCGAACCGCGCTCGAACGCCGCCGAGGCTATCGGCCCGACAGCCCGCCGGGAAACCGTCCGGACGCCGCGGCCCTCCGGTCGCGGAAATGTCTTGAATGCCCCATTTTGGGCAGCGGAACCTGAAGGCCGTCCGCCCGGAGGACCCGCATGCCCCGCACCACCGCCCCGCCCCCGCCCGTCCTCCTCGCCCCCGGTCCGCCGTTCGGCCCCGCCGGCTCCGGGCTGGTCGCCGAGATCGAGGCCTACCTCGCCTCGCTGCCCGCCCCCGTGCGCACCCCGGTGCCGTACGTCTGCCTGTACGGCAGCACCACGAGGCCCTGGCAGGCCGGCCACCCCGAGCCCCGGGCCACCCTGCTGGACCGGGCGCTGGGCCGGCCGGCCCGCCCCGTCCCCGTCGGCGTGGCCGACCACCTCCGGCTCGCCTCCCGCTACATCGGGGCGCACGGCTGGCTCCAGGGCGCGATGTGGGACGAGGCCGGCCGGGTCTGCCTGCTCGGCGCCCAGGCCGCCGTGCTGGCGCACGGCTACGGCACCCCGGCCACCGTGCGCACCGCCCGGGTGCAACTGATGGAGGTGCTGCACGCCACCGGCCGCCCGGCGCGCTCCCCGGACGAGTACAACGACCGCCCGACCACCCGGGAGGGTGACGTCCACCAGCTGCTGGACCGCGCCGCCGCCCGGGCCGCCCGGCTCGGGCTCTGAGCGCGCGGGGCCCGGAAACGCCGACGGCCCCGGTGTGCTGGGCACACCGGGGCCGGACCGGAGAGCGGGCGACGAGAATCGAACTCGCGTGACTAGTTTGGAAGACTAGGGCTCTACCATTGAGCTACGCCCGCACGACCTTCCCAGCCGTCGCCGGCCGGAAGTTCGGGGGACAGCGTACCTGGTCCGGCCGCCCGAGTGCACACCGATTCGGACGGCGCACCGCGCACCGCACCCCGCACACCCCCCTTCCGCGCCCGCGCGGAACAAGTCGGCGAGCCGTCCAGGCCCGGCGTGTACGCTTCCTCTCGGCACCACGGGGTGTGGCGCAGTTTGGTAGCGCGTCCGCTTTGGGAGCGGAAGGCCGTCGGTTCGAATCCGGTCACCCCGACAGTGCGGCAGGGTCTCGCCCACCGGGGCGGGGCCCTGTTCTGTATCGGACCTGCACGGCGGCGGTACGGTGGCGCCTGGCGTCCGCCTTTCGTGGTACCGGTAGGATGGGGCGCTGGCGGTAGTCCCTGTGGCGTCAACCCAGGTCGACCGCACGAGGGCGAGGAGTCAAGCTCACCGTCCACCCCACGGGAGATGCAGCTCCAACCGCCCATCGCCCGTCTCGTCCGCCCCCCTTCCGGCTCCGGCCGGGTGACGGGGACGGGCGGAGACAACCCGACCGCAAGCCCATAGGAGACCTAACCGTGAAGAGCGCCGTCGAGACTCTGAACCCGACCCGGGTTCGACTCACCGTCGAGGTGCCCTTCGAGGAGCTCAAGCCCAGCCTCGACGCGGCGTACAAGAAGATCAACCAGCAGGTCTCGGTCCCGGGCTTCCGCAAGGGCAAGATCCCGAACCGGGTCATCGACCAGCGCTTCGGCCGTGGTGCCGTGCTGGAGGAGGCCGTCAACGACGCCCTGCCGCGCTTCTACACGCAGGCCGTCGACGAGGGCAAGATCGAGGTCCTCGGACAGCCCGACATCACCAACATCGAGGGTGTCGAGAAGATCGCCGACGGCGGCGACCTCAAGTTCACCGCCGAGGTGGACGTCCGTCCCGAGGTCACCCTGCCGGAGTTCTCCTCCATCGAGGTGACCGTCGACCCGATCGCCGTCTCCGACGAGGACGTCGAGAAGTCCCTGGAGCAGCTGCGCGAGCGCTTCTCCTCGGTCAAGGACGTCGAGCGCGCCGCCGCCGCCGGCGACATCGTGGTCGTGGACCTGGTCGCCAAGGTCGACGGTGAGGTGCCGGACGACGGCACCGCCACCGGCGTCAGCTACGAGATCGGCTCCGGCCGCCTCATCGACGGCATCGACGACGCCGTCGTCGGCCTGTCGGCCGGCGAGGAGAAGACCTTCGAGACCGAGCTCAAGGGTGGCACCCAGGCGGGTAAGACCTCCGAGGTCACCGTCACCGTCACCGCCGTCCAGGAGAAGGAGCTGCCCGAGCTGGACGACGAGTTCGCCCAGCTGGCCAGCGAGTTCGACACCCTGGAGGACCTGCGCGCCGACTCCCGCAAGCGCCTGGAGCGCATGAAGGAGTACGACCAGGCCACCCAGGCCCAGGAGAAGGTCCTGGACGCGCTGCTCGCCCTGGTTGAGATCGAGTACCCCGAGAAGCTCCTCAAGGACGAGGTCGAGACCCGCAAGCACAACGTGGAGCACCACCAGCTCCAGCCGATGGGCCTCACCATCGACGCCTACCTGGAGACCCAGGGCAAGACCCGCGAGGAGTGGGACGCGGAGATCGAGGAGCAGGCGAAGAAGGGCATCAAGACCCAGTTCGTCCTGGACCAGATCGTCGCCGACGAGGAGCTGGGTGTTAACCAGGAGGAGCTGACCGAGCACCTCATCCGCCGCGCCGCCGGCTCCGGCCTCACCCCGGACCAGTTCGCCCAGCAGGTCGTCCAGGGCGGCCAGGTTCCGCTGCTGGTCGGCGAGGTCGCCCGCGGCAAGGCGCTGGCCACCGTGGTCGAGGCCGCCAAGGTCGTCGACACCGAGGGCAACGAGATCAACTTCGACGACGAGGACGAGACGGGCGACACCGTCGAGGCCGTCGAGGCCGCCGCCGAGGAGAAGACCGAGGCCTGAGTGCCCCGGTAGCCCCTTCAGGCCGCATCGGGCCCGGACGCCGTACGGTGTCCGGGCCCGCTGTCGTCCCGTCCGCGGCCGCCGCGACCCTGCGCTCACAGCGAACAGTTCTGCGTGAGGGATTCTGCGGCCCGGCCTGCGCGTTAGGGTCCTTGGACAGCAACAATCACGACGTGATACCCGGAAGCTGTGCGCCCGGTGACGGCCGCGGAGCGACCGTCCAAATCGACTGAGCAGGTGGCTAAGTGACGTTCCCGCAGATGCAGATGCCTGGCCCGATGGTGCCGCACGCCGCCGCTGGTGACGTGCTCGGCGGCCTTGGCGACCAGGTCTACAACCGGCTGCTCAACGAGCGGATCATCTTCCTCGGCCAGGCGGTCGACGACGACATCGCCAACAAGATCACCGCGCAGCTGCTGCTGCTGGCCGCGGACCCGGACAAGGACATCTTCCTCTACATCAACTCCCCGGGCGGCTCGATCTCGGCCGGCATGGCGATCTACGACACCATGCAGTACATCAAGAACGACGTCGTCACCATCGCGATGGGCATGGCGGCCTCGATGGGCCAGTTCCTGCTGACCGCGGGCGCCCCGGGCAAGCGCTTCTCGCTGCCGAACTCCACCATCCTGATGCACCAGCCCTCCGCGGGCCTCGGCGGCTCCGCCACCGACATCCGGATCCAGGCCGAGCAGCTGCTCCGCACCAAGAAGCGGATGTCCGAGCTGATCGCCCACCACAGCGGCCAGTCCTTCGAGCAGATCACCGCGGACTCCGACCGCGACCGCTGGTTCACCCCGGAGGAGGCCCTGGAGTACGGCCTGATCGACGCGATCATGCACAGCGCCGCGGACGTCCCCGGCGGCGGCGGCACGGGCGCTGCCTGAGCCTCGGCCCGGCCCGCGAGACCCCAGCCCCAACGCCCCGGAGGACAAGGACCCCCATGAACATCCCCAGCCTGTCGGCCGCCAAGGCCCGCGTCGAGGACATGCGTGCCGAGGGCCGCTACATCGTCCCGCGCTTCGTCGAGCGCACCACGCAGGGCATCCGCGAGTACGACCCGTACGCCAAGCTGTTCGAGGAGCGCATCATCTTCCTCGGCTCGCAGGTCGACGACGTCTCGGCGAACGACATCATGGCGCAGCTGCTGTGCCTGGAGTCGATGGACCCGGACCGCGAGATCCAGATGTACATCAACTCGCCCGGCGGCTCGTTCACGGCCCTGACGGCCATCTACGACACCATGCAGTACGTGAAGCCGGACATCACCACGGTCTGCATGGGCCAGGCGGCCTCCGCCGCGGCCGTGCTGCTCGCCGCCGGCACCCCCGGCAAGCGGATGGCGCTGCCGAACGCCCGCATCCTGATCCACCAGCCGTACACCGAGACCGGCCGCGGCCAGGTGTCCGACCTGGAGATCCAGGCCAAGGAGATCTTCCGGATGCGCGAGCAGCTGGAGGAGATGCTCTCCAAGCACTCCAACAAGTCGCCGGAGCAGGTGCGCGACGACATCGAGCGCGACAAGATCCTCACCGCCGAGGAGGCCGTCGAGTACGGCCTGGTCGACCAGATCATCACCACCCGCAAGACCTCGCTGACCTCCTGAGGCCAGCTCCCTCCCGGCCCGCGACCGGGTCGGAGGGGCCCGTCGGGGGGGGGGGGGGGGGGGGGGGGGGGGCGCCCCCCCCCCCCCCCCCCCCGCCCCCCCCCCCGCCCGGCCGGGGGGGGGGTTAAGAGAAGCGGGGCGGGGGGGCGGGGGCGGGGGCGGCG
>NZ_JBIAVL010000002.1:64436-265322 GCF_042894165.1 Kitasatospora sp. NPDC001547
CCAAAAAAACCCCCCCCCCCCCCCCCCCGCCGCCCCCCCGCGCCCCCCCCCCCCCCCCGCCGGCGGGGGGGGGGGGGGGGGCGGGGGGGGGGGGGGGCCCCCCGGGGGCCCCCCCCCCGCCCCGGCCCATCCGCGGGCCCGCGCGACGGCATCTGTTCGGTATCAATTCGCCCAGGGCGTAGGGCAGACCTGGCGAAGAGGCCGGAATCACGGGCCCGGCAGAGTACCGTCGGATAGCGAGACCGAGCGCCGTCGGCGTTGACGGTCCACAGCACCAGGCCCCGGAACCCCCGCGGGGCCCCTGGCGAAGGGGAAGCACCTCGTGGCACGCATCGGAGACGGTGGCGACCTGCTCAAGTGCTCGTTCTGCGGCAAGTCGCAGAAGCAGGTGAAGAAGCTGATCGCCGGCCCAGGCGTGTACATCTGCGACGAGTGCATCGACCTGTGCAACGAGATCATCGAGGAGGAACTCGCCGAGACCTCCGAGGTGCGCTTCGAGGAGCTCCCGAAGCCCCGCGAGATCTACGAGTTCCTGGACCAGTACGTGGTCGGCCAGGACCTCGCCAAGAAGGCGCTGTCGGTCGCCGTCTACAACCACTACAAGCGGGTCCAGGCCGGCGAGGCGGGCCGCAGCGGTGGCAACGGCCGCGAGGACGCCATCGAGCTGGCCAAGTCCAACATCCTGCTGCTGGGCCCGACCGGCTCCGGCAAGACGCTGCTGGCGCAGACCCTGGCCCGGATGCTGAACGTGCCGTTCGCGATCGCGGACGCCACCGCGCTGACCGAGGCCGGCTACGTCGGCGAGGACGTCGAGAACATCCTGCTCAAGCTGATCCAGGCGGCCGACTACGACGTCAAGAAGGCCGAGACCGGGATCATCTACATCGACGAGATCGACAAGGTCGCGCGCAAGAGCGAGAACCCGTCGATCACCCGGGACGTCTCCGGCGAGGGCGTGCAGCAGGCCCTGCTGAAGATCCTGGAGGGCACCACCGCCTCGGTGCCGCCGCAGGGCGGGCGCAAGCACCCGCACCAGGAGTTCATCCAGATCGACACCACCAACGTGCTGTTCATCGTCGGCGGCGCGTTCGCCGGCCTGGAGCGGATCATCGAGGGCCGCGCGGGTGCCAAGGGCATCGGCTTCGGCGCCAACATCCGCTCCAAGCGGGAGTCGGACGCCAGCGACCACTTCCGCCAGGTGATGCCCGAGGACCTGGTCAAGTTCGGCATGATCCCCGAGTTCATCGGCCGTCTGCCGGTGATCACCAGCGTGCACAACCTGGACCGCGAGGCGCTGCTCCAGATCCTCACCGAGCCGCGCAACGCGCTGGTGAAGCAGTACCGCAAGCTGTTCGAACTGGACGGCGTGGAGCTGGAGTTCTCCCGGGACGCGCTGGAGGCGATCGCCGACCAGGCGATCCTGCGCGGCACCGGCGCGCGCGGGCTGCGGGCCATCATGGAGGAGGTGCTGATGTCCGTGATGTACGAGGTCCCCTCGCGCCAGGACGTCGCCCGCGTGGTGGTCACCGGTGACGTGGTCTCCAAGCACGCCATCCCCACCCTGGTGCCGCGCGACATGATCAAGCGCGAGCGCCGGGAGAAGAGCGCCTGACCCGAGGCCTTCGGCACGCGAAGGGGCCCCGCACCGGATCCGGTGCGGGGCCCCTTCGCGTGCCGCGCGCTACTTGGCGACCTTCATGGCGTCGCGGATCGCCCGGGTCTTCTCCGCGGCCTGGTCCGGGGTGATGCCCTGGCCGCCGGTGTCACCGGTGGCGGTCAGGCTCATCTTGGTGAAGGTCACCCGGCCGTAGGTGGACTTGTCCGCCCACACGCAGACCGTCGAGCCGGTCTTGCCGGCGAGGACGCTCATGACGCCGCAGCTGAGCTTGCCCGCGGAGGCACGGCTGTCCTTCGCCGGGTAGTCGGCCATCGGCGTGGTCCAGGTCGCCGCGCCGCTCGAGGACTTCGACTCGGTGATGATCTGGTCCGGGTCGTTGATGTCCCCGTAGATGCCGACCACCGACAGGGAGTCCACGTTCTTGACGTCGGTGCCCTTGCTGTAGCTGGCAACCAGCGCGTGCAGGTCCTTGCCGACCTTCGCGACGTCGGGCTTGCTCATGTCGGCGGCCTCCTCCTTCGCCGACTTCTGGACGTAGCCGTCCAGCAGCGTCTGCGGGGCGCTGAGCTTGTACTGGCCGCCCGCGTCGCTGCCGCCGAGGAACTTCCACGCCGCGAAGCCGCCGCCGCCCAGCACCAGCGCGCCGATCACCAGGCCGACGACCAGGCCGCCCTTGCCCTTCGGCGGCGGGGCCACCGGGTAGCCCGGCTGGCCGTAGGGCGCCTGCGGCGGCACGCCGTACGGCTGCTGGGGCGCGCCGTAGGGCTGCTGCTGCGGATAGCCGTACTGGGGCTGGGGCGCGCCGTAGGGCTGCTGCGGCTGGCCGTACTGCGGCTGGCCCCCGTAGGGCTGCGGCTGTCCCTGCGGGTACTGCTGTCCCTGGCCGTACATCTGCGTCTGCGCTCCCCCGCCGCATCCGCGGCCTGTCGTGGTGTCCGGTCGTTCCGTACCCGTCCGTTCCGCCGGACGAGTGCCCGGGCACGGTACCGCACGGCACCCGGCCGGGGCCCGTCCGGGCGCGGCGGGTCCGCGGACCGAAAGCGGTTCGTGACCCTCCTCCCGGTTACGTAAACTGTGCGTCGTGACCGACACGACGAACCAGCGCCCCGTGAGCACCTCTGCCGGGGACGAAGCAGCAACCCTCCCGACGACCTACACCCCCGCGGACGTAGAGGGCGAGCTGTACGAGCGCTGGGTAGAGCGTGGGTACTTCACGGCGGACGCGAAGAGCGACAAGCCGCCGTTCACCATCGTCATCCCCCCGCCGAACGTCACCGGCAGCCTGCACCTGGGCCACGCCTTCGAGCACACGCTGATCGACGCCCTGGTCCGCCGCAAGCGCATGCAGGGCTACGAGGCCCTGTGGCAGCCCGGCATGGACCACGCCGGCATCGCCACCCAGAACGTGGTCGAGCGCGAGCTCGCCAAGGAGGGCAAGTCCCGCCACGACCTGGGCCGCGAGGCCTTCGTCGAGCGCGTCTGGAAGTGGAAGGCGGAGTCCGGCGGCCAGATCTCCGGCCAGATGCGTCGGCTCGGCGACGGCGTGGACTGGTCCCGCGAGCGCTTCACCATGGACGAGGGCCTGTCCCAGGCCGTCCAGACCATCTTCAAGAAGCTCTACGACGACGAGCTGATCTACCGCGCCGAGCGCATCATCAACTGGTGCCCGCGCTGCCTGACCGCCATCTCGGACATCGAGGTGGAGTACCAGGACGACGACGGCGAGCTGGTCTCGATCCGCTACGGCGAGGGCGAGAACTCCATCGTCGTCGCGACCACGCGCGCCGAGACGATGCTGGGCGACACCGCGGTCGCCGTCCACCCCGAGGACGAGCGCTACAAGCACATGGTCGGCACCGAGATCGAGCTGCCGCTGACCGGCCGCCGGATCCCGATCGTCGCCGACGCCCACGTCGACCCGGAGTTCGGCACCGGCGCCGTCAAGGTGACGCCCGCGCACGACCCGAACGACTTCGAGATCGGCCAGCGGCACAACCTGCCGAACATTGCCGTCATGGACGAGCACGCCGTCATCACCGTGCACGGCCCCTTCCTCGGCCTGGACCGCCTGGAGGCCCGCTCGGCGATCGTCGCCGCGCTGCGTGCCGAGGGCCGCATCGTCGCCGAGAAGCGCCCGTACGTCCACTCGGTGGGCCACTGCTCGCGCTGCAAGACCACCATCGAGCCGCGGCTGTCCATGCAGTGGTGGGTCAAGGTCGGCCCGCTCGCCCAGGCCGCCGGTGACGCGGTCCGCGACGGCAAGGTCAAGATCCACCCGCAGGAGATGGAGAAGCGGTACTTCGACTGGGTCGACAACCTGCACGACTGGTGCATCTCGCGCCAGCTGTGGTGGGGCCACCGCATCCCCGTCTGGTACGGCCCGAACGGCGAGATCGTCTGCGTCGGCCCCGACGAGCAGCCGCCGACCGGCGAGGGCTGGCACCAGGACACCGACGTCCTGGACACCTGGTTCTCCTCCGGCCTGTGGCCGTTCTCCACGCTCGGCTGGCCGGAGCAGACCGAGAGCCTCGCGAAGTTCTACCCGAACTCCGTCCTGGTCACCGGCTACGACATCCTGTTCTTCTGGGTCGCCCGGATGATGATGTTCGGCCTCTACGCGATGGACGGCACCCCGCCGTTCCACACCATCGCGCTGCACGGCATGGTCCGTGACCAGAACGGCAAGAAGATGTCGAAGTCCTTCGGCAACGTGGTCAACCCGCTGGACTGGATGGACAAGTACGGCTCCGACGCGCTGCGCTTCACGCTGGCGCGCGGTGCCAACCCGGGCGTCGACGTGCCGATCGGCGAGGACTGGGTCCAGGCGGCCCGCAACTTCGCCAACAAGATCTGGAACGCCACCCGCTTCGCCCTGATGAACGGCGCCACCGTCGAGGGCCCGCTGCCCGCGCCGGAGGAGCTGACCGCGACCGACCGCTGGATCCTGTCGCGCCTCAACAGCACCGTGGCCGAGGTGGACGGGCTGTACGAGGACTACCAGTTCTCCAAGCTCTCCGAGGCGCTGTACCACTTCGCCTGGGACGAGGTCTTCGACTGGTACGTCGAGCTCTCCAAGACCACCCTGGCCAAGGGCGGCCCGCAGGCCGACGCCGCGCGCCGGGTGCTCGGCGAGGTCCTGGACGTCACGCTGCGCCTGCTGCACCCGATCGTGCCGTTCGTCACCGAGACCCTCTGGACCACGCTGACCGGCGCCGAGTCGGTGGTCATCGCCGACTGGCCGCAGGACAGCGGGTACCGTGACGCCGAGGCCGAGGCCGAGATCGCCACGCTGCAGCAGGTCGTGACCGAGGTCCGCCGGTTCCGTTCGGACCAGGGCCTCAAGCCGGGCCAGCGCGTCCCGGCGCGGCTGGAGCTGGGCGGCACCGTGCTGGCCGCCCACGAGGACGCGATCCGCTCGCTGCTGCGGCTGACCGTCCCCGAGGAGGGCTTCACGGCCACCGCCTCGCTGCCGGTGGCCGGTGCCACCGTCTCGCTGGACCTCTCCGGCACCATCGACGTCGAGGCCGAGCGCAAGCGCCTGGCCAAGGACCTCGCGGCCGCCGAGAAGGAGAAGGCCCAGACCACCGCCAAGCTCGGCAACGAGGCGTTCCTCGCCAAGGCGCCGGACGAGGTGGTCGCCAAGATCCGAGGCCGCCAGGAGGCCGCCGAGGCCGACATCGCCCGGATCACCGCCCAGCTGGCGGCGCTGCCGCAGGGCTGAGCCCGGACCGGTCCCGAGGGGCCGCACACCGCGACACGCGGGGTGCGGCCCCTCGGGCTTTTTCCGGGGCCCGCTTCCGGAACGGCTTCCCGGTGCTTTCACTACACCAAATAGCCCAGGAACATTGCTCCCTTCCGGCGAATTATCATCCTGCGACCGGGTGAGGTCCTATTCCGAGCGAATTGATTCCGGTCTTGCCCGCGCGGGTTCGCGGAAGTTTGCAGGTCCGCTGTGTACCGTGTGCACGGAGTTTCCGAATGGGCGTTTCCGCTGAGCGTTCCAGCTGAGCGACGGACGGGAGGGCATGGCGTGGTGGTGACCGAGGAGTTGGTCGACGAACTGCCTGCCGAGGCGGTCGAGGAGGCCAAGGCCAGGGCGGCGACCCTGCTGCTCGCGTTCCGGCACGGGAACCAGCTCGCGTTCGACCACGAGCTGGACCTGCTGTTCGCCGAGCACGCCGAGCGAGAGGTGACCACCCTGCTCGCCTGGATCGCCGCCGAGGCCGTCCGCAAGGCGTACGCCCCCGAGGTCGGCGACCGGGTGCTGCGGGCGATGGCCCGGCGCGCCCCGGACGACACCGGCGGGGTCGAGGTGGACGAGGAGACCGCGAGCGCCGCCCAGCTGATCGAGGCGGTGGCGGCCGGCGAGGTGGCCGAGGTCCGCGGCCTGGTGGCGGCGACGCCCGACACCACCTTCCTGCTGGGCGGTCTGCTGCAGGGCGTCGCGATGATGCTGCCGCTGCTGCCGGAGGGCGAACTGGCCGAGATCACGGCCGAGTTGCGCCGTCGGCACGGCGGCGCCGCGCATGTGCCGGAGGCCCGGGCCGGGGTCTGAGCCCGGGCCTCCGGCAGGCCGGCCGCGCCGGTTACGGCATGGCGTGCAGGTGGGAGCCGATGGTGTTGGCGACCGGGTTGCCCGCCTTGGCGTCCCAGTTGGTCGACCAGGTCATCGCGCCGCCGATGCCCGGCCACGTGGTGTCCGGCTTGTAGCTGCCGCAGTTGGTGCCGGAGGCCAGGCAGTCCAGTGCGTTGTTGACGGTGCCCGCGGCGACGTACCCGCCGCCCGCGGCGCTGGTGGAGGCCGGTACCCCGAGGCCCACCTGGTCGGGCCGCAGCCCGCCCTTGAGCTGGATGCAGGCCAGCGCGGTGAGGAAGTTCTCGGTGCCCTGGGAGTAGACGTTCCCGTCGCAGCCGTTCATCGCACCGGAGTTGTAGTACTGCATGTTGACGATGGTGAGGATGTCCTTCACGTTCAGCGCCAGTTTGAAGTACTCCATGCCGGTCGACTGCATGTCGATCGTCTGCGGCGCCATGGTGAGGACGAATCCGCTCCCCGCCTTTGCTGCCAGGGCGTGCAGCGCCTGGCCCATGTAGGTGGAGCTGATGCCGTTCTCCAGGTCGATGTCGATCCCGTCGAAGCCGTAGTTCTGCATCAGCGCCCAGGCGGTGCCGGTGAAGTTCGCGGCGGAGGCGGAATCGCCCACCCAGACCGTGCCGTTCTGCCCGCCGACCGAGAGCACCACCCGTTTCCCGGCCGCCCGCTTGGCCGCGATGTCGGCCTTGAACTGGGCGTCGGTGTAGCCGCCGAGGCGGGAGGAGAGGGCGGGGTCGAGGGTGAAGCTCAGCCCGCCGCGGGTGGCGGTGGCGTCCGCGAAGGAGACCGCGATGATGTCGTAGGCGGCCGGGACGTCGCTGATCCGCTGGACGGTGGCGCCGTTGTCGAAGTTCTGCCAGTAGCCGGTGAGGATGTGCTTGGGCAGGCCCGGGGGCTTGGTCGGGGTCGCCGTCGTGGTCGCCGTCGCGGTCGGGGAGGAGCTGCCGGTCCCGGTGGCCGTCGGGCTGGGCGAGGCGGTGGTGGTGGCGGTCGCGGTCGGGCTCGGGGACGGCTGCGGTCCGCCGGGCCCGAGCAGCGAGACGTCGTCGGCGGCGAAGGCCGGCTGCCCGTACCAGCCGTGCAGGTAGACCGTGACGCTGGTGGTGTTCGGGCCGGTGGTGAAGCCGGTGCTCAGCTGGGACCAGGCGGTGCCGCCCGGGGTCCAGGTGCTCGGATCGGTGCCGCCGGTGCCGCGGGCGCCCAGGTAGACGTACGAGCCCTGCACCCAGGAGCTCAGGGTGTACGCGGAGGAGGGCTTCACCGCGACGGTCTGGGTGCACTCGCCGGTGTCGCTCCCGACGGGGGTGGACCGCAGGGCGTAGCCGCCGGAGTGGGTGGTGGTGCTCTGGACCGTGCCGCTCGAACAGGTCCAGCCGGTCAGGTTCCCGCTCTCGAAGCCGCCGTTGGCGATCAGGTCGGTGTCGGCGGCGTGGGCGCCGGTGCCGCCGGCCAGGACGAGTCCGCCCAGGCCGATGACCAGGGCGCTCGCTCCGGCGAGCAGTGAGTGGACGGCGCGCGGGCGCCGGTGTCGGGCAGGTGGCATGAGGCCGTCTCCAGTGGGGGAGGCCCGGCGGCGCCTCGTGGGGGAGGAGCGCCGTCCGGGGTGTCGATGGTGCGTGCGGGAGCTACCGACAACTCAAGTCCCTGTCGGGAAAGGAGACTTGCCTCACAAGGTGGAGTAGACCAATTCTGCTGTCAAGGGGGCCTTACGCGGCCAGCAGCTCGACCTCGGCCTCGGCGGACTCGGCGATCGCCGCGGTCAGGGCGGCGATCCGGGCCGAGGCCAGGCCGTCCCCGTACGGGCTCGGGGTGGCCGCCAGCCGGGCGAGCCGCTCGGGGGTGTCGGAGAGCCAGGCGCGGGCCAGGGTGCCCAGTTCCTCGCCGGGGCGCACCAGCGCGGCGAAGCCGGCCGCCATCGCCTCCGGGCGCTCGGTGGAGCGGCGCACCACCAGCAGCGGGCGGCCGAGTACGGTGCACTCCTCCTGCACGCCGCCGGAGTCGGAGACCAGCAGCGCCGCGTGGCTCGCCAGGCCCAGGAAGTCGCCGTAGCCGACCGGGCCGGTGACGGCCAGCCGCTCCAGCAGGCCGTCCAAGCCGAACCGCTCGACGGCGGCCCGGGTGCGCGGGTGCATCGGGAACAGCACCGGGGTGCCGGCCCGGGCGATCCGGTCCAGCTCGGCGAGCACCGCGCCGAGCGCCTCGGCGGTGTCGGTGTTCTCCGGGCGGTGCACGGTGGCCAGCACGTACGCGTCCGGGCGCAGCCCGTGCGCGGCGAGCAGCGCGGCGCGGGCGGGCGCGTCCGGCAGCTGACGGCGGACCACCTCGACGACGGTGTTGCCGGTGAGCTCGATCCGGTCCTCGGCCAGCGACTCGGCGCGCAGGTTGGCGACGTTCTCGCCGGTGGCGGCGCAGAGCAGGTCGGAGACGTGGTCGACCATCACCCGGTTGTGCTCCTCGGGCATCGCCCGGTCGAAGCTGCGCAGCCCGGCCTCGACGTGGACCAGCGGGATCTCCCGGGCGTTGGCGGCCAGCGCGCCGGCCAGGGTGGCGTTGGTGTCGCCCTGGACGACCACGGCGAGCGGGCGGTCCTCGGCGAAGGCGGCGTCCAGCTGGCCCAGCGACTGGGCGATCTGGCCGGCCCGGGGGCGGCCGCCGACACCGGTGAGCAGCTCGGGCTCGGGCAGGTCGAGGTCGCGCAGGAAGCGGCCGGACATCGCCTCGTCCCAGTGCTGGCCGGTGTGCACCAGCCGGGTGGCGTCGCCGAGCTCGTGGATCAGCGGGGCGAGCTTGACCAGCTCGGGGCGGGTGCCCAGGACGACGGCGACGCTGGACGGGGGCAGGTACGGGCTCATGCGGGGACTCCGGAGGCGGTGGGGGAGGGGAGGCGAGGGGGCGGGGGCGCGGCGGGGCGCGGGGCTCACGACTCGAGCGCGGTGGGGGCGCCGAGGGAGACCTTCTCGGCGTTGCGGCGGGTCTTGGCCCAGCCGTTGCGGCCGAGCAGCATCCGGACGGCGGCCCGGGCGGCGACCACGAACAGGTGGTAGGCGTAGAGCCAGACCAGGACGCCCCAGAGCAGGCCGGTGAGCCGGCCGCGGCCGGGGTGGACGAGCCGGCGGTAGGCGAAGCCCCAGAACACCATCGGCAGGGTGGCGAGCACGAGGACGAGCAGCATCCATGGGCCGAACCGGAGCTGGAACTCGGCGGTCTCCTCCGGGAAGAGCACCAGCCCGGCGCCGGTGATCCCGAGCGAGAGCGGGAAGAGCAGCACCAGCAGCACGCAGACCACCGGCTGGAGGAAGGTGTACAGCACCTCGGCCTTGCCGGACAGGGTGTAGTGCGGGGAGCGCAGCACCCGGCCGGTGTAGCGCAGGCACTGCATGTTGCCCTGGGCCCAGCGGGTGCGCTGGGTGAGGAAGCGGCGCAGCGAGATCAGGCCCTCCTGGGAGACCTGGGCCTCGGTGACGTGGGTGAGCCGCCAGCCGGCCAGCCGCAGGTCGAGGCCGGACTCGTAGTCCTCCAGCAGGGCGCGCTCCGGCCAGGGACGGCCGGCCCGGCCCTCCTCGGCGGTCAGCGAGTCGAGGGCGGTGAGCCGGACGAACTGGCCGTTGCCGCCGAGGCCGACGCTGCCGGTGCGGCGGCGCAGCAGTTGCATGCCGGCGTTGTTCGCCTGGAACTCGACGTCCTGCATCCGCACCAGCGCGCGGGCCAGGGCGTTGGCGGCCCGGCCGCGGCCCGGCAGCGGGAGCTCGTCGTCGGCGTTGCGCATCCGGACGCCGATCTGGACGGCGCCGGTGTCGGGCCGGCCGAGCGCCTTGGCGTTGCAGACCTGGGCGAGGGTGCCCGGGTCGAGCTGCCCGTCGGCGTCGACCACGCCGATCACCACCCGGGAGCGGTCGGTGTCCTCGGGCAGCCAGGCGGAGATCTCCCGGTAGGCGGCGTTGAGGGCGGCGCCCTTGCCGATCCGGGCGTGCGGGCGGCGGCGCTGGACCAGGTGGACCCGCGGGTCGCGGGCCGCGGCGGCGAGCACCAGGTCGCGGGTGGCGTCCTCGCTGTCGTCGTCGATCACCCAGAGGTGGGCTTCGGGCGCGCTGGTCCGCAGGCCGTCCAGGGTCTGGGTGACCACGGCCTCCTCGTCGCGGCAGGGGATCACCAGGTGCCACTGGAGGGTGGCGGGGTCGCCGGGCTCGGCGGGCCGGTTGTGCCGGAAGGCGTGCCGGGAGCCCGCCCAGTACACGAGGAAGCGCCCGAAGACCAGGGCCATGTAGCCGACGAGGGCCAGCGAGATCAGTCCGGCGACCCAGACGACGGCGTCCTGGCGAAGCACGACCCATTCGTGCAGGGCGTCGGGCATGGCGCAATGCTCCTCATGATCAAAGGCTGAAGGCTCCTGTCGGCTGCGAATCGATGCTTCATTGCGGTTCAGGTCGCTAAATCAATAGTAAAGGGAGGAAACTAGATGATCATGGGAAAGAACGGGCAAAGTGGTCGTTCTCACCCCGTGAGGAGGAGCCGCCAGCGCTCCGTAGACTGTGGTCGTGAGCGACAAGGCCGACCCGAACCCGTACACCATCCGCCCCGCCGACGGCGGCACCGGCGACGCCCTGCGCGACGTCGAGACGGAGCTCTCCGAGCGCTGGCCGGAGAACAAGCTGGAGCCCTCGCTCGATCGGATCGAGGCGCTGATGGACATCCTGGGCCAGCCCCAGCGGTCCTTCCCCTCCATCCACATCACCGGCACCAACGGCAAGACCTCCACCGCCCGGATGATCGAGCAGCTGCTCAACGCCTTCGAGCTGCGCACCGGCCGCTACACCAGCCCGCACGTGGAGTTCGTCACCGAGCGGATCAGCCTGGACGGCGCCCCGATCACCCCCGAGCGCTTCGTCGAGGTCTACCGCGACATCGAGCCCTACGTGCGGATGGTCGACGCGGCGCAGCCGGTGCCGATGTCCTTCTTCGAGGTGCTGACCGGCATGGCCTACGCCGCCTTCGCCGACGCCCCGGTGGACGTCGCCGTGGTCGAGGTCGGCATGGGCGGCTCCTGGGACGCCACCAACGTCATCGATGCCGCCGTCGCGGTGATCACCCCGATCGGGCTGGACCACACCGACAAGCTCGGCGAGACCACCGGCGAGATCGCGGTCGAGAAGTCCGGGATCATCAAGACCGGCTCCGTCGCGGTCGTCGCCCAGCAGCAGCTGGACGCCGCCGAGACCATCCTGCGCCGCGCCGTCGAGATCGACGCCACGGTCGCCCGCGAGGGCATGGAGTTCGGCGTGATCCGCCGTGAACTCGCCGTCGGCGGCCAGCTGGTGACGCTGCGCGGCCTCGGCGGCGAGGAGTACGAGGACGTCTTCATCCCGCTGCACGGCGAGCACCAGGCGCACAACGCGGCCCTCGCGCTGGCCGCGGTTGAGGCCTTCTTCGGCGTCGGCGGCGCGCGCGGCGGCCAACTGGACGTGGAGAAGATCCGCCAGGCCTTCTCCGGCGTCTCCTCGCCGGGCCGCCTGGAGGTCGTCCGCCGCAGCCCCACGATCGTCCTGGACGCCGCCCACAACCCGCACGGCGCCCGCGCCACCGTGGCCGCCCTCACCGAGTCCTTCGGCTTCACCCGGCTCGTCGGCGTGATCGGCACCTCCGGGGACAAGGACGTGGCCGGCGTGCTGGAGGCCTTCGAGCCGATCCTGGCCGAGGTCGTCATCACCCAGAACTCCACCCACCGCGCGATGGACGTCGACGCGCTCGCCGCCCTGGCCGTCGAGGTCTTCGGCGAGGACCGCGTCCAGGTCGAGCCCCGGCTCGACGACGCCATCGCCGCCGCCGTCACCCTCGCCGAGGAGGAGGGCGACCTCGGCGGCGCCGGGGTGCTGGTCACCGGTTCGGTCATCACGGTGGGCGAGGCCCGCCTGCTGCTCGGGAGGAAGTGACATGAGGACGCTCTGCTCCTCGACGCTGATCGGCGAAGCGCTGCTGGTCCTCTTCGCCGCCCTGGTCGCGATGCGGCTCTCCGACGTGTCTGACGCGGAGATCTGGACCGTCAGCGGCATCGCGATGGCGCTGTGCGTCCTGCTCTGCGGCATGATCAACCGCCCCGGCGCGGTGCAGATCGGCTGGGCGCTGCAGATCGGCCTGATCGCCAGCGGCTTCATCCTGCCGACCATGTTCGGCCTCGGCGTGGTCTTCGCCGGCCTGTGGTGGTGCTCGGTGCACTACGGCCGCAAGGTGGACGAGTTCAAGGCCGCCCGGGCGGCCGCGGAGGCCGCCGCGGTACAGGCCTGAGGCCCGGACCGGCGGACCGACACGCCGTGTACGCCAGGTAATCTCTGCCGTGTCGGCACCCTTGTCGACCCGACTGTCTGCCGAACCGAATCCCCAGGAGACGCACCGTGTCCCAGCGCACTCTCGTCCTGCTCAAGCCCGACGCCGTCCGCCGCGGCCTGGCCGGCGAGATCATCAGCCGCATCGAGCGCAAGGCCGGCTGGCGGTTCGCCGCCGTCGAGCTGCGCACCTTCGACCGGGCGACGCTGGAGCAGCACTACGCGGAGCACGTCGGCCGCCCGTTCTACGAGCCGCTGCTGGAGTTCATGACCTCCGGTCCGTCGATCGCGCTGATCGTCGAGGGCGAGGAGGTCGTCAAGGGCATCCGCATGCTGGCCGGCGCCACCAACCCGCTGGAGGCCGGGGCCGGCACCATCCGCGGCGACTACGCGACGATCACCCGCGAGAACCTGATCCACGCCTCCGACTCCCCGGAGTCCGCCGAGCGCGAGATCAAGATCTTCTTCCCCGCGCACGCCTGATTCGACGAGCGGGCCCGGGCGACACGCCCGGCGGGACGTTCGTACCGCCCCGGTCGGGACCATTGGCCCGGCCGGGGCATTCTTATCGTGAAATAGGGAACTGGCGACGCCGACACGGCGTCCCAATCCTCGGAGATGCGATCACGCCCCGGACAATGGACGGTATGCCCCACGTCGACGTCCGTGCCGCGCGGCGTGACTACGATGGACGCGACTTAGGGCCCGGTAAGGCAGCTCAGCTGGTCTCCGCCCAAGCGTGGGCGCACATTCGTCCACCCCCCATGAACTCCGAGCCCGGGAAGGCACCCACACCCCATGGCGAGCAACCTGTCGTTCATCGGCCGCGACTTGGCGATCGACCTCGGAACAGCCAACACGCTGGTGTACGTCAGGGGCAAGGGCATCGTCCTGAACGAGCCGTCCGTCGTCGCGGTGAACACCAACACCGGCGGGATCCTCGCCGTCGGCGCCGAGGCCAAGAAGATGATCGGCCGCACCCCGGGCAACATCGTCGCCATCCGCCCGCTCAAGGACGGCGTGATCGCCGACTTCGAGATCACCGAGCGGATGCTGCGGTACTTCATCCTCAAGATCCACCGGCGCCGCTACCTCGCCCGCCCGCGCGTCGTGGTCTGCGTGCCCTCCGGCATCACCGGCGTCGAGCGCCGCGCCGTCATCGAGGCCTCCTCGCAGGCCGGCGCGCGCCAGGTGCACATCATCGAGGAGCCGATGGCCGCCGCGATCGGCGCCGGCCTGCCCGTCCACGAGGCCACCGGCAACATGGTCGTCGACATCGGCGGCGGCACCACCGAGGTCGCCGTGATCTCGCTCGGCGGCATCGTCACCGCCCAGTCCATCCGGGTGGCCGGCGACGAGCTGGACAACGCGATCGTCCAGCACATCAAGAAGGAGTACTCGCTGCTCCTCGGCGAGCGCAGCGCCGAGCAGATCAAGATGAGCATCGGCAGCGCCTTCGGCTTGGAGGGCGAGAAGGACGAGCACGCCGAGATCCGCGGCCGCGACCTGGTCAGCGGCCTGCCCAAGACCGTGGTCATCTCCGCCGCCGAAGTCCGCGAGGCCATCGACGAGCCGGTCAACGCGATCATCGACGCGGTCAAGACCACCCTCGACCAGTGCCCGCCCGAGCTGGCCGGCGACGTCATGGACCGGGGCATCGTGCTCACCGGCGGCGGCGCCCTGCTGCGCGGCCTGGACGAGCGGCTGCGCCGCGAGACCGGCATGCCGATCCACATCGCGGAGAACCCGCTGGACTCCGTCGCACTCGGTTCCGGCAAGTGCGTCGAGGAGTTCGAGGCGCTCCAGCAGGTACTCGACGCCTCGCCGCGTCGTTGACAGGTCGCCGCACCACCGGCACCACGCGTCACATCCGACACTCGACCGAACGGGCCGCCGCCCGGGCCCCACGGCCCGGGCCGGCGGCCAGGTACGAAGGGGCAGTACCAGCACCGTGAGGGACACCCGAGAGAGCCGGCTGCTGCTGATCCTGCTGGTGGCCGTCGCCTTCGCGCTGATCACCGTGGACATCAAGGGCGGCGAGGACTCCCCGCTCGACCCGGCCCGGAACGCCGCCGCCAGTGTCCTCGGACCGGTCGAGCGCGGCGCCGCCACCGTCGTCGACCCGGTCGCCGACACCGTCCGCGCCTTCCGGGACGCGGCCACCGACAGCGGCCGCACCGACCAGCTCGCCCGTGAGAACACCGAACTGCGCCAGAAGCTCGCCTCCTCCGACATGGCCGCCGGGCGCACCAGACAGCTGGACGACCTGCTGCGCACCGCCGGCGCCGGCGGCTACACCGTCAAGGCCGCCCAGGTCATCGCGATCGGCCCGGCCCAGGGCTTCTCCTGGACGATCACCCTCGACGCCGGCAGCGACGACGGCCTCACCCGCGACATGACGGTGATCAACGGTCAGGGCCTGGTCGGCCGGATCACCACCGTCGCCCCGACCACCGCCACCGTGCTGCTCGCCTCCGACCCCGGCTTCTCGGCCGGCACCCGGCTGGAGGGCACCGGCGAGATCGGCTTCGCCTCCGGCGGCGGCGACAGCCCGATGAAGGTCTCCCTGCTCAACGGCAAGGCCCAGGTCAAGGCCGGCGACCGGCTGGTCACCTTCGGCTCGCAGAGCGGCCGCCCGTTCGTGCCCGGCGTCCCGATCGGCAAGGTCGTCGAGGTCCAGGCCAACGCCGGCCAGCTGACCAAGACCGTCCTGGTCGAACCCTTCGTCCAGTTCACCCGGCTCGACCTGGTCGGCGTGGTGGTCGTACCGCCGCGCGCCGACCCGCGCGACGCCGTCCTGCCGCCGGCGCCCGCCGCGGGCCAGCCGGCCGCCGCACCCGGCCCGGCCGCCGCACCCGGCCCGGCCGCCGCACCCGGCCCGGCCGCCGCGCCCGGGCAGGCCCCGGCCACCGCGCCCGCCGCCCCGCCCGCCAAGCCCACTGGGGGGAACTGAGCCATGCGCCTCGCCCGCATCCCCGTCTCCGCCGGCCTCGTCCTGTTCGGCCTGATCCTCCAGGTCAGCGTGTTCGGCCGGCTCCAGCTCCCGGGAGCCACCCCGGACATACTGCTGCTCGTCGTGGTCGGCCTGGCCATGGTCTACGGACCCACCGGCGGCTGCCTGGTCGGCTTCGCGGGGGGCCTGCTGGCCGACCTCGCGCCGCCCTCCGACCACGCGATCGGCCGCTACGCACTGGTGCTCTGCCTGATGGGCTACGCCGCCGGGCTGCTGCGCCCGGACCACGGCCGCCAGCGCTCCGTCGGCGGCTCACTGGTGGTCGTCGGCGCCGCCGCGATCGCCTCCACCCTGCTCTACGCGATGGTCGGCGCCCTGGTCGGCGACACCGCGGCCCGGCACGTCGGCCTCGGCGGACTGGTCATCAGCGCCCTGCTCTACGACCTGCTGCTGGCGCCCTTCGTGGTGCCGCTGGTGATGTACCTCGGCCGCCGCTTCGGGCGCGACCCGGTGGCCGCCGCGGACGACGACGAGAGCGGTTCCGGCCTGGGCACACTGGCCCGCTACCGCACCACCCGCGAGGCCTCCACCGGCCCGTCGTACAAGAAGCGGCGCGTGCCCGGCTTCGCCCGCCGCCCGTAGCCGGCCGGCCCCGACCACCCGACCTCCCCGCATCCTGGAGCGCACGAGACGTGAGCAACATCCCCGAGACCGGCCGCACCCGACGGGTGACGATCCGTCTGGTGGTGCTGCAGATCCTGGTGCTGTCGCTGCTCGCCACCCTCGGCGGACGGCTGTGGTACCTGCAGATCCGCAACGCCGAGGAGTACACCGCGAAGGCGACCGGCAACCACATCCGCGAGGTGGTCGAACCGGCCGTCCGCGGCGAGATCCTGGACGCCTCCGGACGGGTGCTGGCCGGCAACGAGACCCGGCTGGTGGTCTCGGTCAGCCGCACCTCGCTGCTCCAGCAGAAGGACGGCGGCAAGGCGGTGCTCGCCCGGCTGGCCGAGGTGCTGGGGATGCCCGCCAAGGACGTGCAGGAGAAGGTCCGGCTCTGCGACGCCAAGACCCCGCAGCCCTGCTGGAACGGTTCGCCCTACCAGCCGATCCCGGTCACCAAGGAGGCGACCACCCAGCAGGCGATGCAGATAATGGAGCGCCGCGAGGACTTCCCCGGGATCACCGCGCAGCCCACCGCCGTGCGCCGCTACACCGGCGCCGAGGGCGCCAACATGGCCCAGGTGCTCGGCTACCTCTCGCCGGTCACCGACGAGGAGGTCAGCAAGACCGCCGGCAAGAGCGGCCTGGACCGCTACCTGCCGGCCGACCAGATCGGGCGGGCCGGCCTGGAGTCGGTGTACGACCGCGACCTGCGCGGCACCGCGGGCATCACCAAGCTGGAGGTGGACAACCTCGGCCGGGTGATCGGCAACGCCGGCACCGTCGCCCCGCAGACCGGTGACAACCTGGTCACCAGCATCGACGCCCGGGTGCAGAAGGTGGTCGAGGACAACCTGGCGCAGGCCATGGCCGACGCCCGGAAGACCTTCGACAAGGTCACCAACCGCAACTACGAGGCCGACTCCGGCGCCGCCGTGGTGATGGACGTGCACACCGGGCGGATCGTCGCGATGGCGAGCGCCCCGACCTACGACCCCAACCTCTGGGTGGGCGGCATCAGCGGCAAGGACTACCAGTCGCTGACCAGCAAGGAGTCCAACTTCCCGCTGCTGAACCGGGCCATACAGGGTCAGTCCGCCCCCGGCTCGACCTTCAAGGTCATCTCCACCACCGCCGCGGTGCAGGCCGGCTACCCGCTCGACGGCACCTACCCCTGCCCGAAGAGCCTGGTCATCGGCGGCCGCGAGTTCAAGAACTTCGAGAGCGAGAGCTTCGGCTCCATCACGCTGGAGAAGGCGCTCGAGGTCTCCTGCGACACCGTCTTCTACGGCCTGGCGAACGACCAGTGGCTGAAGGACGGCGGCATCAAGCCGAAGAAGGAGCCGGCCGACTGGTTCTTCAAGACCGCCCACGAGTTCGGCCTCGGCGCCAAGACCGGCATCGACCTGCCCTCCGAGGTCCCCGGCCGGGTGCCGGACCGGCAGTGGAAGCAGTCCTTCTACGACAACAACAAGGACGCCTGGTGCGCCCAGGGGCAGAAGGGCGGCAACAGCTACTCCGACCAGATCGCCCGGGAGAACTGCGTCGACGGCTACCAGATGCGCGCCGGTGACGCCGTCAACTTCGCGATCGGCCAGGGCGACACCCTCGTCACCCCGGTCCAGATGGCCCGGATCTACTCGGCGCTGGCCAACGGCGGCACCTTCTACCGGCCGACCATCGCCAAGGCGGTGATAAGCCCCAGCGGGAACCTCGTCCGCGAGATCGCCCCGCAGGCGGACGCCAAGTTCCCCGGTGACGAGAAGCTGCTCAGCTACATCAACCAGGCCACCGAGGGCGTCGTCAAGAGCGGCACCGCCGCCTGGAAGTTCGCGCAGGCCGGCTGGCCGCAGGACAAGATCGCGCTGCACGCCAAGACCGGCACCGCCGAGGTCGAGGGCAAGCAGACCACCTCCTGGCTGACCACGTACAGCAAGGACTACGCGGTCGTCATGACGATAAGCCAGGGCGGCACCGGCTCCGGCGGCTCCGGCGACGCCGTCCGCCGGATCTACCAGGCCCTGTACGGCGTGGACGACAAGGGCGTCATCGACAACGCCAAGGCGCTGCTGCCCGTGCCGCAGGCCGAACTGCCGAAGTTCAACCCGGACGGCACCGCGATCATCAAGCCGGTCTCGTACGGCGCCGACGCGGCTCCGGCCGCCCAGGCGCCGGCCGTCGCGGCGGCTCCGGCGACGCTCGACCCGGCCCCCGCGCGGCCGGCCCCCGCGACGGCCTTCCTGGACCAGGCGCCGCCGGCCGACCGTCCGGCGGCGTACACCGCGGCGAACGCCGCGCTCGAACCCACGCGCGGACCGGGAAGGGGACGGGCATGACCTCCTACGGCTCGTACCGGCAGCTGCGGCTGGCCCCGCAGCGCAACGGGGTCTCCAAGGCCCTGGCCAAGGACTCCCCGCTCTGGCGGCTGGACTGGATACTGCTGCTGGCCGCGCTGGCCCTCTCGGCCGGCAGCTCGCTGCTGGTCTGGTCGGCCACCCGCGGGCGCGACTCGCTGACCCACGGGGACCCGCAGTACTTCCTGTACCGGCACCTGACCAACTTCGTGGTCGGACTGGTGCTGTGCTCCGTGGTGATAGCGATAGGGAGCCGGCGCTTCCGCACCATCGTGCCGTTCCTGTACGTCGGCGTGATCGTGCTGCTGCTGGCGACGCTCAGCCCGCTGGGCTCGACCATCAACGGCGCGCACTCCTGGATCCAGCTCGGCGGCGGCTTCTCGATCCAGCCCGCCGAGTTCGCGAAACTCGCGATCGTGCTGGCGATGGCGGTCGTCCTGGCGGACCAGGTGGACGCGGGGGAGCGGGAGTTCCCCTCGCACCGGGCGGTGTTCCGCGGGCTGATCTGGGCCGGGCTGCCGATGGCCATCGTGATGCTGATGCCGGACGCCGGCTCGGTGATGGTGATGGCCGCGATCGTGCTGGGCATCCTGCTCGGCTCCGGCGCGGCGAACCGCTGGGTGCTCGGCCTGCTGATGGCCGGCACCGCCGGATGCGTGGCGATATGGAAGTTCGGGCTGCTGAGCCAGTACCAGATCGACCGCTTCGCCGCCTTCGCCAACCCCCAGCTGGACCCGAACGGCGTCGGCTACAACACCGCTCAGGCCCGGATCGCGATCGGCTCGGGCGGACCGACCGGCAAGGGACTGTTCCACGGCACCCAGACCGTCGGGCAGTTCGTGCCGGAGCAGCAGACCGACTTCGTGTTCACCGTGGCCGGCGAGGAGCTGGGCTTCATCGGGGCGATGGCGATCATCGTGCTGGTCGGCGTGATCCTCTGGCGGGCCTGCCGGATCGCCCGGCAGGCGACCGACCTGTACGGGACGATCGTGGCGGCCGGGATCATCGCCTGGCTGGCCTTCCAGGCCTTCGAGAACATAGGGATGTGCCTGGGCATCATGCCGGTCGCGGGCATCCCGCTGCCGTTCGTCTCGTACGGCGGCTCCTCGATGTTCGCCAACTGGATGGCCGTCGGGCTGCTCCAGGCGGTGCGGAGCCAGCGGCCGATAGCGGCCTGACACGCGCTTCACGGCGGGGCCGGTCCGGGACTTCCCGGACCGGCCCCGCTCCGTCGTCCGGGGCCGTCCCGGGCCTGCCGGGGCTGCCGCGACCGGCCGGGGCTGCTCCTAGACGAGGCAGTCGGCGGTGGTCAGGATGGCGCGGGTCTGGTGGGCGAGCTGCTCCTGGACCGGCACCCAGCGGGCGCCGAAGCGGTGGCGCAGCCGGTCCAGGCTGTCGGCGACGACGGCGCGGGCGCGGTCCCGGGCGGCCTCGGCGGCGGGGCCGCGGGCGTCCGCGAGCAGCCGCAGCAGGACCGACGCCACCCGCAGCGGCACGCGGGCCGCGACCAGCCCGGCGGTGGTCACTCGGGAGACGGTGAGCGGCTCGGCGCCCCAGCGCTCCAGCCACTCCTCGGCCACCCGCGGGGCGACCGCCAGGCTGAACCCGGCGGTGCGCAGCAGCGCCCCGGCCGCCTCGTGGCCGTCCGCGGGGACGCCCGGCAGCAGGGCGGTGAGCTCCGCGGCCCGCTCGGTGAGGTCGCGGGCGGCCGCCGCGAGGGCCCGCGCCCCGGCGGGGTGGAGCCGGGCGTCGCCGACCGCGTCGACGGCCCACATCGGGACCTCCAGCACCGCGGTGACCGCGCCGTACCGGGCCGCGTAGGACCAGGTGGACAGCTCGGGCTCGTCCGGCAGGGCCCGGGAGCCCCCGGTGCCCGGGGCCGGCATCAGGTAGGTGCCGGGGTCCGGACTGGCCCAGCCGATCGCGTCGAAGGAGTCCACGTCCAGCGGGACGCCGGCCCGCTCCGCGGAGCGGGCGAAGCGCCCGGCCAGGCCCCGGACCGGGCCGGTGAGCTGGACGAACGCGCCGCCGAAGTCCACCCCGTGCAGCGAGCACTGGAGGAACGGGCGCAGCTCGTCGATCAGCCCGGTCAGCGCCAGGCTCTCCGGCATCGCCGGGCGGCCGGAGCCGGGGGCGGGCAGCAGTTCGGGCTGCTCCTCGAAGGAGGGGCGGAAGAAGTGCTCGTAGTGGCGCCGCATGGTGAGCGGGCCGTCCAGCCAGCCGGCGTTGAGCGCGGCGCCGTCCGGGTCGAGGCAGAGCAGCAGGTGCCAGGAGAGCCCGGGGCGGGCGGGGCGGTCCAGCAGCACCTCGGCGAGCCGCACCGTCCCGGCGGTGCCGATCGGCTCGTTGGGGTGCGGGCCGCCGACCACCAGCACCGCGCGCGGCCCGCGGTCGACGGAGAGCAGCATCAGCGGGCGCCCGGCCCGGGAGCGGCCCACCTCGCGCAGCCGGCAGCGGTCCGGGTGCCGCAGCGCGAGCCGCCGCGCGGCGGACTCGGCCTGGGCCGGCGTGGGGTAGCGGGCCGGCCGGGCGTCGAGGGGCCGGAGGGGGCGGATCCGCCGACCGGTGTCGGTCATGGTTCTCCTTGCGCCGGTCGTACGGCCGCCGGGGCGCGGGCGTACGGGTGCGCCGCCGGGCACGGCGTGCGGGCGGGGGACGGGGGGCGGAAGCGGGCGGGGACGGGGCTGGGGGTGTCTGGGGCGTGGCACCGCGTTGCCGGGGAACGGCGGCCGGGCGGGCCGGGTAGGGCCCGGCAGGGGCGGACGGGGCCGTGCCGGGGTGGCCCGTGGTGAGGGAGGGGTCGTGCCGGCCGGAAAACCGACGAGGGCCGAGCGTACGACTCAACTTCCTTGTCCGGAAGGGGTGCAGGTCTCTTTGGCGGAGCCCTGTCAGTACCGCACGGTCCGTTCGGGCGTGTCAACGGCGGACGGCACCGGCCGGCGGGTGCGCACCGCGCGTGCCGGGGCGGGCAACGGCGGGTGCGGGCGGACACCCGGCGGCCGGGTCGCGCCGGGGCACGGAGGGGGCCCTGATCCGGCTGACGGCCCGTTCCCCGAATTGGGCTACCCTTGAGGGTCACCCCTCCCGTGCCGACTCGCGGCACCGAATCACGTCGTAAGGGTTCCTAGTACATGACTGTCGAATCGGTCTTCCCACGCCTGGAGGCCCTCCTCCCGCACGTCCAGAAGCCGATCCAGTACGTCGGCGGCGAGCTGAACTCGACCGTCAAGGACTGGGACGCCTGCGACGTCCGTTGGGCACTGATGTACCCCGACGCCTACGAGGTCGGCCTGCCCAACCAGGGCGTCATGATCCTCTACGAGGTGCTGAACGAGCGTGAGGGCGTGCTCGCCGAGCGCACCTACAGCGTCTGGCCGGACCTCGAGGCGCTGATGCGCGAGCACGGCGTCCCGCAGTTCACGGTGGACGCCCACCGCCCGGTGAAGGCCTTCGACGTCTTCGGGCTGTCGTTCTCCACCGAGCTCGGCTACACCAACATGCTGACCGCGCTCGACCTGGCCGGCATCCCGCTGGAGGCCCGCGACCGCACCGACGAGGACCCGATCGTCCTGGCCGGCGGCCACGCGGCCTTCAACCCGGAACCGATCGCGGACTTCATCGACTGCGCCGTGGTCGGCGACGGCGAGCAGGCCGTGCTCGACATCACCGAGATCATCCGGGCCTGGAAGGCCGAGGGCCGCCCGGGCGGCCGGGACGAGCTGCTGCTGCGCCTGGCCCGTACCGGCGGGGTCTACGTCCCCAAGTTCTACGACGTGGAGTACCTGGCCGACGGCCGGATCGGCCGCGTCGTGCCGAACGCCCCGGGCGTGCCGTGGCGGGTGTCCAAGCACACCGTGATGGACCTGGACGAGTGGCCGTACCCGAAGCAGCCGCTGGTCCCGCTCGCGGAGACGGTGCACGAGCGGATGTCCGTGGAGATCTTCCGCGGCTGTACCCGCGGCTGCCGCTTCTGCCAGGCCGGCATGATCACGCGCCCCGTGCGGGAGCGAAGCATCACCGGCATCGGCGAGATGGTGGAGCGCGGGCTGAAGGCGACCGGCTTCGAGGAGGTCGGCCTGCTGTCGCTGTCCAGCGCCGACCACACCGAGATCGGCGACATCGCCAAGGGCCTGGCGGACCGCTACACCGAGGACAAGATCGGCCTGTCGCTGCCGTCCACCCGCGTCGACGCCTTCAACATCGACCTCGCCAACGAGCTGTCCCGCAACGGACGCCGCTCGGGCCTCACCTTCGCCCCCGAGGGCGGCAGCGAGCGCATGCGCAAGGTGATCAACAAGATGGTGTCGGAGGAGGACCTGATCCGCACCGTCGCCACCGCGTACGGCAACGGCTGGCGCCAGGTGAAGCTGTACTTCATGTGCGGCCTGCCCACCGAGACCGACGAGGACGTGCTCCAGATCGGCGAGATGGCGAAGAACGTCATCCAGAAGGGCCGCGAGGTCACCGGCCAGAACGACATCCGCTGCACCGTCTCCATCGGCGGGTTCGTGCCCAAGCCGCACACCCCGTTCCAGTGGGCCCCGCAGCTGTCCGCCGAGGCCACCGACGCCCGCCTGGCCAAGCTGCGCGACTCGATCCGCGGCGACCGCAAGTACGGCAAGAACATCGGCTACCGCTACCACGACGGCAAGCCGGGCATCGTCGAGGGCCTGCTCTCCCGCGGCGACCGCCGGGTCGGCGCGATCATCCGCGAGGTCTACGAGGACGGCGGCCGCTTCGACGGCTGGCGCGAGTACTTCTCGTACGACCGCTGGATGGCCTGCGCCGACAAGGCCCTGGCCGGCACCGGCGTCGACGTCGACTGGTACACCACCCGCGAGCGCTCCTACGAGGAGGTGCTGCCCTGGGACCACCTGGACAGCGGCCTCGACAAGGACTGGCTCTGGGAGGACTGGCAGGACGCCCTGGAGGAGGTCGAGGTCGACGACTGCCGCTGGACGCCGTGCTTCGACTGCGGGGTGTGTCCGCAGCTCGGCCTCGACATCCAGATCGGCCCGACCGGCAAGAAGCTGCTCCCGCTGACGGTCGTCAACAAGTAGAAACTGACAAGACCAATCCCCGGCCGATCTCTTTCGGTCGGGGATTGGTCATTTCTGGATGTATGTCAATCCAGTATTTGGGTAGATGAAGTGCGGGAGTGAGTATAAAATATATCGCTATCGCTGGATTGGGGAATGGAGGTGTATGGTATGGCCAAAACGATGATCGACATCGATGAAGAGGCTCTGTCGTTGGCGGCTGAGGTGCTTGGCACGACCACCAAGAAGGACACGGTCAACGCGGCCCTCGCTGAGGTCGGCATGCGTGAGCGTCGTCGGCGTGCCCGGGAGCGGATGCGAGCGCTGGCGGACGAGGGTGTGTTCGACAAGGCGCTGGAGCCGGGGTTCAAGGAAGAGGCATGGAGCTGAATGAGCGGTGCTGAGCAGTTCCTCATCGACACCTCCGCGCATGTCCGGATCGTTCGGCCGAAGGCCGAGGAGATCTGGGGCGAGGTGATCGACCAGGGGCGGATCGGGATGTGCGAGCCGACCGAGGCGGAGCTGCTCTACTCCTCGCAGTCGAAACGGCACTACACGGAGCTCAAGGACGCCCTGGCGGACATGTACGTATGGCGCCCTGTGCCGAGCGGTGCGTGGCGTCGACTTCTGGAGATCCAGCAGCAGTTGGTGAACGTGGGCCAGCATCGGTCGGCGGGGATCGCCGATCTGATGGTCGCCGTCACGGCGATGCACCACGGGCTGACCGTGCTCCACTACGACCGGGACTTCGAGGTCATCGCCAAGCACACCGACCTTCGGGCCAGATGGCTGGCCGAGCCGGGGTCGCTGGACTGAGAACGGGCTCTGACCAGGGGCGGAGCGAGGCGGGCGGCGGGGCGCGTACCCTTTGAGGTGACAGAGTCCGGACAGTGGCGGGAAGACGCCACGCCGGACGGGGACAACTGACTAAGGACTGAGCGACCCTGGCACGCCGTACGCCCGACGGTCCGCCGCCCGCGCCGACGGTGCAGCGGATTCGTCTCCGCTACACCAAGCGCGGCCGGCTCCGTTTCACCAGCCACCGCGACTTCCAGCGCGCCTTCGAGCGCGCCCTGCGCCGGTCCGCCGTTCCGATGGCCTACTCGGCCGGCTTCACCCCGCACCCGAAGGTGTCCTACGCCAACGCGGCCCCCACCGGGGTGGCGAGCGAGGCGGAGTACCTGGAGATCGGCCTGGCCGCCGTGCGCGACCCCGAGCAGCTGCGGGCGCAGCTGGACGAGTCGCTGCCGGCCGGCCTGGACGTGATCGACGCGGTCGAGGTGCGCACGCCGAACTTCGTGGAGCGCCTGGAGGCCTCCGAGTGGCTGGTCCGGCTGGACGGCGTCGAGCCCGACGTGGCCGCCGACGCGGTCGCGCGGTTCCTCGCCGCCGAGCGGGTCGAGGTCGAGCGCCGCACCAAGAACGGCCTGCGGGTCTTCGACGCGCGGGGCGCGGTGGCGGCGCTGGAATCCGTCTCGACGCAGGTCGAGGCCGGTGCGGACGGCGGGGCCGGAACCGACCACGATGTTCGGACCGGCCGTCCCTGTGCGATACTGCGCCTGGTAGTACGACACGCCACACCCGCCGTACGACCCGACGACGTATTGTCCGGTCTCCGTGCGACGGCCGACCTGGCGCCGCCGGTCCCCGCAGAGGTGACCAGGCTGGCGCAGGGGCCGCTCGACGAGGAGGCCGGCACGGTGACCGACCCGCTGGCGCTCGACCGCGCCGCGGCCCCGGCCGGCTCGGAGCCTGCCGCAGGGCCGCACGCTACCGCGTCCGCCTAGCGGGGGGAGGCCGGGCCCAGTGACTCACTGGGCCCGACGGTCCTCCAGGGTTCCCGCGGCTCCCCAGGGGAGCGAGCGTCGTCGCAGCGCAGGCCTGCCACCCGGGGCCTGCCGACCAGGAAGGTCGGCCGGCCCGGGACCCCGTCCGGGAGCCACCCGGGGTTGGGGGACGGCGCAGCTTGGGAAAACCTCAGAAGACTGGTCAGACCAGAAGACTTTCGACACCCCGCCGAGTGCGGGGCGCCGAGCGAGACTACGAGCCCCTGTGCGGCCTCGCGTCCGCGCGGCGGCACCGTCAAAGGGTCCGGTCCGGGCATCGTCAGCGATGCCGGCCGCCCAGCGGTGCCGCGCCGTGCCCGGATGCGGAGCCCGGGGGCCTGACGGGAGATCCACCCGCATGCTCGATAACACCGATCCGCAGCAGACTGCGGCCACGGAACAGAACGAATCCGCCGCGACCGGTGGTGAGGGCGCGTCCGCCGCGCCGCCGCGCCGCCGTCGCCGTGCGGTGTCCCGCCCGGCGGGCACCCCGCAGGGCGCGGCCGCCGAGGCGGCCGAGACGGTCCTGCCGGCCGAGACGCCGGCGGCCGAGGCCGCTGCGGCTCCGGCCGTGGAGCCGGCGGCCGAGCCGGTCGCCGAGAAGCCGGTCCGGGCCCGCCGGACCCGCAAGCGCGCCGAGGCCCCGGCCGGGGCGCCGGAGGCCACCGCGATCGTGGTGACCGCGCCGGACGCCGCCGCCGAACCGGCCGCGCCGGCCGCCGCGAAGGCCCCGGCGAAGGCCAGGGCCGCGAAGGTCGACAAGGCCGGGACGGCCGACACGACCGGGACGGCGGAGACGTCGGAGCCGGCCGAGAAGCCCGCCCGGGCGCGCCGTACCCGCAAGCGTGCCGAGGCGCCCGCCGGCGCCCCCGCCGTCGAGGCGGAGGCCGCTGGCGCTCCGGCCGCCGAGGCGCCGGCTGCCGAGGCCGCCCCCGCTCCCGTCGCCGAGCCGGTGGCCGAGGAGGCTCCCGCCGCTCCGGCCCGTCGCCCCCGCCGCCGTCGTGTGGTCGAGGCCGCGCCGGTCGTCGAGGCGCCGGTCGAGGAGCCCGCCGTCGCCGAGGAGCCCGAGGAGGAGGCCGCCGAGGCCGTCGCCGAGGCCGTCGCCGAGGCCCCCGCCGCCGCGCCCGCCCCTGCCGCCGCCGCTCCGGCCCCGGCTGCCGCGCCGGCCGAGGCCGAGCCGCCGCACCGGGTGCGCCGTCGCGCCGTCCGTCCGGCCACCGCGGTCTTCCAGGCCCCGGTGTTCCAGGAGCCGGCCCCGTTCGTGGCGCCCGCCGCGCCGCAGCAGCCCGCCGCCGCCCCCGCGCAGGTCGAGGCTCCGGCCGAGGCCGAGGCCAAGGTGGAGGCCGAGCGCGAGGACGAGGACGAGTTCGAGTACAGCGGTGTCGGCCGCCGTCGCCGGGTCCGCACCCGGGTCGAGCCGACCCGTCGCAAGGGCGCCCAGGCGAAGGCGAAGGCGCCCGCGAGGGCCCAGGCCGCCGCGCCGGTCGCCGCGCCCGTCGTCGAGGCTCCCGCGCCCGTCGTCGAGACCCCCGCGGTGGAGGCGCCCGCGCCCGCCGCCGGTCCGGAGACCGAGGGCGAGTGGGAGGAGGACGGCCGTCCGTCGCGCCGTCGCCGCCGGGGCGGCCGCCGCCGCCGCCGTGGCGAGGCCGAGGACTTCGAGGCCGCCGAGGCCGTCGAGACCGAGCAGCCCGCCGAGGAGTCGGCCGAGGCCGTCGCCGAGGAGGAGGGCGAGGAGGACGACGACCTGGCCGCCGGCCTGTCCTCGTCGCGCCGCCGCCGTCGCCGTCGCCGCCGCAGCGGTGAGGCCGGCGCCGTCGAGGCCGCCGAGACCACCGAGGACGGCGTCCGCACGGTGGTGAAGGTGCGCGAGCCGCGCCGCCGCTCCACCGAGCCGTCCTTCGACCCGGACGAGGTGCAGTCCATCAAGGGCTCGACCCGTCTGGAGGCGAAGAAGCAGCGCCGCCGCGAGGGCCGCGAGCTGGGCCGCCGCCGGGTGCCGATCATCACCGAGGCGGAGTTCCTGGCCCGCCGCGAGTCGGTCGAGCGCGTCATGGTGGTGCGCCAGAGCGGCCAGCGCACCCAGATCGGCGTGCTCGAGGACGGCGTGCTGGTCGAGCACTACGTCAACAAGGAGCAGGCCACCTCGTACGTCGGCAACGTCTACCTGGGCAAGGTCCAGAACGTGCTGCCGTCGATGGAGGCCGCCTTCGTCGACATCGGCAAGGGCCGCAACGCGGTGCTGTACGCCGGTGAGGTCAACTTCGGCGCGCTGGGCGGCCACGGCGGCCCGCGCCGGATCGAGTCGGTGCTGAAGTCCGGCCAGTCCGTGCTGGTGCAGGTCTCCAAGGACCCGATCGGCCACAAGGGCGCCCGCCTGACCAGCCAGATCTCGCTGCCCGGCCGCTACCTGGTGTACGTGCCCGAGGGCTCGATGACCGGCATCTCGCGCAAGCTCCCGGAGAACGAGCGCGCCCGGCTGAAGCAGATCCTCAAGAAGATCGTCCCGGACGACGCGGGCGTGATCGTGCGCACCGCCGCCGAGGGCGCCTCCGAGGAGGAGCTGACCCGCGACGTCCAGCGCCTCCAGCAGCAGTGGGAGGACATCCAGAAGAAGGCCGCGACCGGCAACGCCCCGGCGCTGCTGTACGGCGAGCCGGACATGACCGTCCGGGTCGTCCGCGACATCTTCAACGAGGACTTCAGCAAGGTCATCGTCTCCGGCGACGAGGCGTGGAAGACCATCCACGAGTACGTCTCCAACGTGGCCCCGGACCTCGCCGAGCGGCTCCAGCGGTGGACCTCCGAGGTGGACGTGTTCGCCACCTACCGGATCGACGAGCAGCTGATGAAGGCGCTGGACCGCAAGGTCTGGCTGCCCAGCGGCGGTTCGCTGGTGATCGACCGCACCGAGGCGATGGTCGTCATCGACGTCAACACCGGGAAGTTCGTCGGCCAGGGCGGCAACCTGGAGGAGACGGTCACCCGGAACAACATCGAGGCGGCCGAGGAGATCGTGCGCCAGCTGCGGCTGCGCGACCTCGGCGGCATCATCGTGATCGACTTCATCGACATGGTGCTGGAGTCCAACCGCGACCTGGTGCTGCGCCGTCTGCTGGAGTGCCTGGGCCGGGACCGGACCAAGCACCAGGTGGCCGAGGTCACCTCGCTGGGCCTGGTCCAGATGACCCGCAAGCGGGTCGGCCAGGGCCTGCTGGAGTCCTTCTCCGAGCCGTGCGTGCACTGCAACGGCCGCGGCGTGATCGTCCACATGGAGCAGCCGAGCGCCCACGTCCACCCCCCGGTGGCGGCGGGCGAGGCCGGTTCGGGCGGCAAGCGCCGTCGCCGGGGCAAGGGCGGCGCGGGCCACGAGGAGCCGCAGGCCGTGGAGGCCGCGGTGGCCGCCGAGGCCGGGCCGCTGACCGTGGAGGACGTCGCCGAACTGGCGGAGCCGGTGCGCGAGGAGATCGAGGGCCAGCTGGCCCTGGAGGTCCCGGGCGCCGAGGCCCCGGCCGAGGCCGCCGCGGAGGCCGTGCCGGCCCCCGTCGTGGAGGCTCCCGTGGCGGAGGCCCCGGCCGCCGCTCCGGCGGGCCGTCCGCGCCGCCGGGCGGTGCGCAAGGCGACCGCTCCGGCCGGTTCCCCGGACACCGCCGAGATCGTGGTGCTCCAGGCCAAGGCCGAGGCGGCGCTGGAGGCGGCCCTGGAGGCCGCCGCCCCGGCGGTCGCGGAAGCCGCCGCCGAGGCCGTCGTCGAGGCGCCGGGCGAGCCGGTCGCGGCCGCGGAGGCCGCGGTCGCCGCCGAGTCCCCGGAGACCGCTGAGGTCGCCGAGGCCGCTGCGGCCACCGAGGATGCCGCCGAGGCCGCCGAGGCTCCGGCCGAGGAGGCGCCGGCGCCGAAGAAGCGGGCCGCCCGCAAGACCGCCGCGAAGAAGACGGCCGCCAAGAAGACCACCACGGCGGCCAAGAAGACCACCGCCCGCAAGACCGCCACCAAGCGGACGAGCGCGGCGGCCAAGAAGGCCGCGGCCGCCGAGGGTGATACGGCGTCCGAGTAGTGCCCACGCCCGGGGCGGGAGCGATCCCGCCCCGGGCCGTACGGGCCGGTTTGCCCCCCGGGCGGCCGGTCCGTATTCTTGACCATCGGCGTGTCTACGCCATTGCTCCCGAGCACATCACCTTCCCGAGGTCGCCGCGTCCGCGCGGGGGGCCGGGGAGAGGCTCCTGTGTCCGTACCCAGGTGGCTGGCGTCGGGGGTTCCGACCGAGCAAGGAAAGCAGGTACCGCATGTACGCGATCGTTCGCGCAGGCGGCCGCCAGCACAAGGTCGCCGTGGGCGACGTGCTGGAGATCGACCGCATCGAGGCCAAGCCGGGTGACTCGGTCGAGCTCTCGACCATCCTGGTCGTCGACGGTGACGCCGTCACCTCCGACCCGTGGGTCCTGGCCGGCGTGAAGGCTCACGCCGAGGTGGTCGACCAGACCAAGGGTGACAAGATCGTCATCCTGCGTTACAAGAACAAGACCGGCTACCGCCGTCGTCAGGGTCACCGTCAGCAGCACACCGCGGTGCGCATCACGAGCATCGACTCGGTCAGCAAGTAAGGGGATAGCGAAAAATGGCACACAAGAAGGGCGCAAGCTCTACTCGTAACGGCCGTGACTCGAACGCCCAGCGCCTCGGCGTGAAGCGCTTCGGTGGCCAGGTCGTCTCCGCCGGCGAGATCCTCGTCCGCCAGCGCGGCACCCACTTCCACCCGGGTGCCGGTGTCGGTCGCGGTGGCGACGACACCCTGTTCGCGCTGACCGCCGGTGCGGTGCAGTTCGGCAACCGTCGCGGCCGCAAGGTCGTCAACATCGTGGCCGTCGAGGCCTGAGTCCCCGCGGACTCCCGAGTCTGAACGGACCCGCCGGGTCCGGACGGACTCACCGGGTCTGAGAAGACCCACAGTGAAGGGTGGGCCGGAATTCTCCGGTCCACCCTTCGCGCTTTACGCAGGTAGCAAGCAGACTCTCGCGCACTGGAGGCACACCCATGACCACCTTCGTGGACCGCGTCGAACTTCACGTCGCCGCGGGTAACGGGGGCCACGGCTGCGCCTCCGTGCACCGCGAGAAGTTCAAGCCGCTCGGCGGCCCGGACGGCGGCAACGGCGGTGAGGGCGGCAGCGTCATCCTCACCGTGGACTCGCAGGTCACCACCCTGCTCGAGTACCACCACTCGCCCAAGCGCAAGGCCACCAACGGCAAGCCGGGCGCGGGCGGCAACCGCACCGGTGCGGACGGCGAGGACCTCGTCCTGCTGGTGCCGGACGGCACCGTGGTGCTGGACCGCCAGGGCAACGTGCTGGCCGACCTGGTCGGGCACGGCACCAGCTTCGTCGCCGCCCAGGGCGGCCGCGGCGGCCTCGGCAACGCCGCGCTGGCCTCGGCCCGCCGCAAGGCGCCCGGCTTCGCGCTGCTCGGCGAGCCCGGCGAGGCCCGAGACATCGTGATGGAGCTCAAGTCCGTCGCCGACGTGGCCCTGGTGGGCTACCCGAGCGCCGGCAAGTCCTCGCTGATCTCGGTGCTCTCCGCCGCCAAGCCGAAGATCGCGGACTACCCGTTCACCACCCTGATCCCCAACCTCGGGGTGGTCACCGCGGGCGACACCGTCTACACCGTCGCCGACGTGCCCGGTCTGATCCCGGGCGCCAGCCAGGGCCGCGGTCTGGGCCTGGAGTTCCTGCGGCACGTCGAGCGCTGTTCGGTGCTGGTGCACGTGCTGGACTGCGCCACCCTGGAGCCCGGCCGCGACCCGCTGACCGACCTGGAGACCATCGAGGCCGAACTCGCCGAGTACGGCGGCCTGGACGACCGCCCGCGCCTGGTCGCGCTCAACAAGGTGGACGTCCCGGACGGCCAGGACATCGCCGACCTGACCCGCGCCTCCCTGGAGGAGCGCGGCTACCGGGTGTTCGAGGTCTCCGCCGCCTCCCGCAAGGGCCTGCGCGAGCTGAGCTTCGCGATGGCCGGGATCGTCGCCGAGGCGCGCGCCGCCAAGCCGGTCGAGGAGTCGACCCGGATCGTGCTGCGCCCCAAGGCCGTCGACGACGCCGGCTTCACCATCACCGAGGAGGACGGCGCCTACCGCATCCGCGGCGTCAAGCCGGAGCGCTGGGTCCGCCAGACCGACTTCAGCAACGACGAGGCCGTCGGCTACCTCGCGGACCGGCTGGCCCGCCTCGGCGTCGAGGACAAGCTGTGGAAGGTCGGGGCGCACGAGGGCGACACCGTCATCATCGGCCCGGACGAGAACGCCGTCGTCTTCGACTGGGAGCCGACCATGGCCGCCGGCGCCGAGATGCTCGGCCGCCGCGGTGAGGACCACCGCTTCGAGTCCCCCCGCCCGGCGGTCGACCGCCGCCGCGAGAAGCAGAAGGGCCGGGACGCGGCCGAGGCCGAGTTCCTCGCCTTCGAGGCGCTCTCCAGCGGCCGCCAGGCCGCCATCGAGGGCGACGACGACGAGGACCACTGAGCCTGCCGAGCTCCGCACGCCGAACGGCCCCCGCCACCTGTCGAGGTGGCGGGGGCCGTTCGGCGTGCTGCGCGTCGACGCGGCGTCACTTGGTCCAGGAGGCCTGGAGCTTCAGCGGGTCGGCCAGGTCGGTGTAGCCGACCGCGGCCGGGGTGTTCCCGGCGATGGAGATGATGGTGCAGCCCTTGGCCTCGGCACCCTTGGTCACGCCCTGGACCTTCGCGCTGGTGCACTTGGGCAGCGGGTTGGCGGCGGACATGACGTTGAGCCCCTTCTTGCCGGAGCTGTCGAAGAGGACGAACTTCGAGTCCGGGGCGGTGAAGGAGAGGCTGGCGTCCCCGACGTTCTTGATGGTGTAGCTGACGTACACCGGGGTGCGGCCGTCCAGGCCGACGGTGTTGACCTTGGCGGCGGTGAGCTCCTGGATCGAGCCGACCTCGACGCCGGTGACGGTGATCTCCAGCTTGGTGGCGACCTTGGCGGTCTTGTCGGCGAAGTCCACGGTGGCGCTCTGGCCGATCTTCACGCTGGTGGCGGCCGCCGGGACGGCCCCCGCCCCGGCTCCGGCCCCGCCGCCCGCGGCCCCGGCCGTGCCGGCACCGCCCGCGGCGCCGCCGGGCGTCGCACCGCCGCTCGCCGCGCCCGACGGCGCCGCGGTGGAACCGCCGGCCGCGCCGCCCGCGGCCGCACCCCCGGCGGTGGCCCCCGGGGTCGCTCCGGTCTGGGCCGGGGCCGCGCCGGTGGCGCCGCCGGTACCGGCCGGGGTGTCCGCGTTCTCCGGCCCGCAGGCGGCGAGCGACAGGGCGGTGGCCGCCGCGAGCGCGGCGACGGTCAGCTTGGTGGTGTACGAACGCATGATGCGCTTTTCTCCTGGGCGCGCGGCCGCGGCCGTTGCCGGCCTTTGCCCAGTGCGGCGCCGCCCGTCGTGACAGGAAGGGTCGATGACGACATGGGTCCAGCGGGCAAGAAGCCGTCCCCCGATCTGGCTTGCGGTCAGGGACCATACCAGTCATCCGGATTGCCGGACGGGCTGTGGCGAGGCCGTGACCGGCCCGGGTCCAGCCGGTGAAACACCCTGCGGGCGACCTGCGCGGATCGCGTAGATTTCGGGGGTGACGGCCGGGCCCGTGCCCCGTCGCACCCGCACCACACCGGAAGGGCGTACAGCGAGATGAGCGAGGACTCCCTGCGCGAGGAGGTGCTGACCGCGCGGCGGATCGTCGTCAAGGTCGGCTCCTCCTCCCTGACCACGGCGGCCGGCGGCCTGGACGCCGACCGCGTCGACGCCCTGGTGGACGCGCTCGCCAAGCTGCGCGCCCGCCCCGAGGCACCGGAGGTCGTGCTCGTCTCCTCCGGCGCCATCGCCGCCGGGCTCGCCCCACTCGGCCTGGACCGGCGGCCCAAGGACCTGGCCCGCCAGCAGGCCGCCGCCAGCGTCGGCCAGGGCCTGCTGGTCGCCCGCTACACCGCCTCCTTCGCCCGGTACGGCATCCGGGTCGGCCAGGTGCTGCTCACCGCCGAGGACGCCAGCCGGCGCGCCCACTACCGCAACGCCTACCGCACCCTGGACCAGCTGCTGGCGATGGGCGCGATGCCGATCGTCAACGAGAACGACACCGTCGCCACCGCCGAAATCAAGTTCGGTGACAACGACCGGCTCGCCGCCCTGGTCGCCCACCTGGTCCGCGCCGACCTGCTGGTGCTGCTCTCCGACGTGGACGGCCTGTACGACGGCGACCCGTCCCGCCCCGGCACCAGCCGGATCGCCGAGGTGCGCGGACCGCAGGACCTCGACGGCATCGAGATCGGCAGCGCCGGCAAGGCCGGGGTCGGCACCGGCGGCATGGTCACCAAGGTCGAGGCGGCCCGGATCGCCACCGGCGCGGGCATCCCGGTGGTGCTCACCGCCGCCAGCCAGGCCGCCGACGCGCTGGCCGGCCGGCCCACCGGCACCCTCTTCCTGCGCACCGGCAGCCGGACCTCCGACCGGATGCTCTGGCTGGCCCACGCGAGCAGCCCGCGCGGGACGCTGCACCTGGACGAGGGCGCCGTCCGGGCGGTCGTCTCCGGCGGCGCCTCGCTGCTGCCCGCCGGGGTCACCAGGGTCGACGGGGAGTTCGCCGCGGGTGATCCGGTGGACCTTCTTGCCGAAAACGGCCACATCGTGGCGCGCGGACTGGTCAACTTTGATGCGAGGGAGTTGCCCCGCCTGCTCGGCCGGTCCACCCGCGACCTGGCCCAGGAGTTCGGCGCCGCGTACGAGCGCGAGGTCGTCCACCGCGACGACCTGGTCGTTCTGCGCGGCTGACCGGCCCGGCGGGCCGGGACCGGCCGCCCGGCCGATCGGCGCAGCGCGGACGGCGGGCCGCTCCGTACCGGGAGCGGCCCGGCCACGGGCGAGGAGGGGCGCAGCCGTACCCGTCGGCAGGGCGCCGACGGGGCCGGTGGGGACGACACGACATCGCCGAACAGGAGGCCGCCGGTGGAACGCAGGCGCGAGGCAGCGCTGACCGCAGGGACGGCGGGCCGGCGGCTGACCAGCATCGACGGCGGACGCGGGGACGGCCCCGCCGAGCCGGCCGGTCCGCCGTCGCAGAAGCCCGGCGGGGTGCGCAGGCTGCGGCCCGACCGTGACCGGGCGGCCCAGCCGCCGACCGTGCCCGAGCAGGCGCGGCTGTGGCACGTGGTGCTCAGCGTGGCCGGGCAGGTCACCCCGCTGCCGTCGCTGCGGGCCTCGCTGGAGCAGCTGGCGCACGACCACTCGTTCTTCCTGACCGCCCGCTACGCGGCCGACCACGCCGAGATCCGCTACTGGGAGCAGGCCCGCGACCTGCACGACGCGGCGGCCATCGCGCTGCGGCTGTGGGGCGAGCACAAGGTCACCGCGAACCTGCCGCCCTGGGAGATCGTCGGGCTGGAGGTGGTCGACCGGGCGACGTACCGCAAGCGGGTGGCGGAGGGCTTCGGCGATCCACCGCCGCACCCGGGCGGCGTGCACCCGTACTGAGCCGGCCCGACGGGTCGGGCAGCCCCGTCGGGCCGGACGCTTCGCCGGGACGGGCGGCCCCGTCCGGCCGGATCGTCGCGGTGGCGTCTCACCGGGCGAAATACCGCCCGGGCGGGGCCGGTGAAGTCGCTACCCTTGGCGGCATGACCAGCGACCTCGCCACCGCCGACAGCCCCGTCCTCGCCGTAGCGCGCCGAGCCCGGGAGGCCGCCGCCGTGCTCGCCCCGCTGCCGCGCGCGGCGAAGGACGCCGCGCTGCTGGCGGTCGCGGACGCGCTGGTGGCCCGCGGTGCCGAGATCGTCGCGGCCAACGCCGAGGACGTGGAGCGGGCCCGGGCGGCCGGCACCCCGGAGTCGGTGATCGACCGGCTGACCCTGACCGACGAGCGGATCGCCGCGATCGCCTCCGACGTGCGCGACGTGGCCGGCCTGCCCGACCCGGTCGGCGAGGTGGTGCGCGGCTACACCCTGCCCAACGGCCTGGACGTGCGGCAGGTCCGGGTGCCGCTCGGCGTGGTCGGCATCATCTACGAGGCCCGTCCGAACGTCACCGCCGACGCCGCCGCGCTCTGCCTCAAGTCCGGCAACGCGGTGCTGCTGCGCGGCTCCGCCTCCGCCTACCGCTCCAACACCGCCCTGGTCGCCGTGGTGCGCGACGCCGTCGCCGCGGCCGGGCTGCCCGCCGACGCGGTGCAGCTGGTGCCGGGGGAGAGCCGGGACTCGGTGCGGGAGCTGATGCGCGCCCGCGGCCACGTGGACGTGCTGATCCCGCGCGGCGGCGCCTCGCTGATCCGCACCGTGGTCGAGGGCTCGACCGTCCCGGTGATCGAGACCGGCACCGGCAACTGCCACGTCTACGTGGACGCCGAGACCGACCTGGCGATGGCCGTCGGGATCCTGCTGAACTCCAAGGCGCAGCGGGTCAGCGTCTGCAACGCGGCCGAGACGCTGCTGGTCCACCAGGACGTCGCGGAGGCCTTCCTGCCGCTCGCGCTGGCGGCGCTCGCCGAGGCCGGGGTCACCGTGCACGGCGACGAGGCGGTGCTGAAGGCCGCCGAGGGCGGCCCGGCCACCGTGGTGCCGGCCACCGAGGAGGACTGGGGCGCCGAGTACCTCTCGCTGGACCTGGCCGCCGCCGTGGTGCCCTCGCTGGACGCCGCCGTCGAGCACATCCGCCGCTGGTCCTCCGGCCACACCGAGGCGATCGTCACCACCTCGCAGGCCGCCGCCCGCCGCTTCACCCGGCTGGTGGACTCCACCACGGTGGCCGTCAACGCCTCCACCCGCTTCACCGACGGCGGTGAGTTCGGCTTCGGCGCGGAGATCGGCATCTCCACCCAGAAGCTGCACGCCCGCGGCCCGATGGGCCTGCCCGAGCTGACCAGCACCAAGTACATCGTCACTGGTGACGGGCACGTCCGGGGCGAGGCGACGCAGACCGTGGGCGGCGACGCGGACGCCCGCTGAACGCCGGGTGAGGGGCGCGTGAGGGGCGGCCGTCACACGTGTGACGGACCAACTGCCGGGAGCCACAGACAAATCGTCCGGCCGGTAATACGCTGAATCCGTGGCTGAGGATGTGGGGGGCTCTCCGTACCCCGACGGCGCCGACCACGGTGGTGCGGACGACGAGTTCGCCACCGTGGTCTTCGATGAGGCCTTCGTCCGGTCCGCCGCCGTGCACGAGCCGACCGCCAAGGAACGGCAACTCGCCGCCGCCGAGGCCCGGTTCGAGCCGGACACCGCGGGCCCGGGCTGGGGCTATGACGTTCCGGCGGCCGGGGACGGGCTCCCGCTGGAGCTGCGCCCGTACCCGAGCGGGCTCGACGCGGACCACCTCTACCCCGATCCCTGGTCGGGGCCGGGCCGGGCGGCCGACCGCAGGGTCCGGCGGCGGTGGCGACGCGGTTACGACCCGGTGCGCGCCCACGGCCGCTACGTGGCCCAGCAGCGCTGGCACCGGCCGGTGGCCTGGGTGCTCGCGGTGATCATGGGTGTGAGCCTGGTGGCGGTCGCGGTCGCGGCGGTCTACCAGGGCGTGGGCGGCTCCGCCGGCACGCCCCGGCGCCCCGAGTCCGGCAGCAGCAGCGCCGGGGTCGACCCGGGGCAGGCCCCGGCCGAGCCTCCGCTGGTGGTCACCGCACCCGCCGGCTAGGGCGCTCCGGGGCGCACGCCCGGGGCGGTGGTCACGGAGCGTTCCCGGGAAAGTGCGCCCGGACCCTCGTGGCGGCGCTGGTGTCCGCCTACCCTGGTGGTGTGGGTGACCCGCGAGAACCTCCTGAGGGTACGCCCGAGGGCGGTTCCGGCAACGAGGACGAATTCCGGTCCGTCGTCTTCGACGAATCGTTCGTGCGGGCTGCCCGCATCCAGGAGCTGTCCGCCCGGGAGCGGCTGGCGGGCTCCTTCGGCAAGGCCACCCGGCCGCGGGTGCGGCTCGGCCCGCTGGGCACCGTCCCGCGCCAGGCGCTGATCCTGCTGCTGCTCATCCTGCTCGCCTTCGGGACCGCGGTGTACTTCGGGGTGAGTTCCCCGAAGGGGACCGCGGCACGGCCCGAGGGCAGTCAACTGACCGTCAGCCTGGTCGCGTTGAGCCCGGCTTCGGCCGTCCGCCCGGTCGCCGACCCGGCGAACCCGTTCGCCGCCCTGCCGACCGGGTACGGGGACGGCGCGCTCGGGCTGAACACCCCGACCGGGGCCCCCACCGGGCACTTCAGCCGGGTCGAGGTGACCAAGGCGCTCGACACCGTCCAGCGCTACCTGGTCGCGTCCTCGATGTCCCCGACCGTGCTGGTCCAGGGCGCCACCGCCGACGTACGGGCCTTCGTGACGCCCGGTGAGCTGGCGGAGTTCGACGCGAGCGTGGCGCAGCCCGTGGACGACCGGCACCACGCGGCGACCGGCTGGATGGTGCGCTTCGACCCGGCGAAGGTCGCGCTGGCGTCGAACACCGTGAGGGTGGCCGGCGCGATGCTGATCGACGAGGCGGACGGCGGGACCCTGCGGATCACCACCGACCACACCTTCGTCTACGCGCTGAAGCCGGCCGGGGCCCCGGCCGGAGCGCCGGTCACCCTGGAGACCGTGCGGCGGCAGCTGACCTTCCAGTTCGACCGGGTCGACCTGGCCTCGGCGCAGCTGCGGCTGGTGGACTCGGTGGTGCAGGCCGGGCCGCAGCCCTGCGGCACCTCGCTGGCGGGCTTCCTGCAGCCGGTGCTGGCCACCGAGCAGGGCACCGTGGTCGCGCCGCCGGCGCCGGTCGACCCCGCCGACCACGCCCGGCCGGGCTGGCAGGTGTGCGGGGTGCTGGCGGGCGGCTGAGCGCACCCGCCCGGGCGGTGGAACGGCGCGGCGGCCGGTGCCCCGGGCGGGACACCGGCCGCTGTCGCGGTCCCGGTGGGGTCAGCTGCCGTCGCGGTCCGCGGAGCCGCTGCCCGTGGAGCTGCCGCCGGAGGAGCCGTTGCCGGAGGAGCCGTTGCGGCCGGCGCCGCCGGTGAAGGTGTCGCGGAGCTTGCCGCCGACGGTCGCGGCGCCGCCGGCGACGTCCCGGAGCAGGCCCATCAGCGGGTCCTTGCTCTCCTTGACCGAGGTCGTGTAGTGCTCGGCGGCGGCCTTCCACTGCTCGCCGACCGAGGCGTCCGGGTCGTCCGAGCGGCGCGGGTAGGCACCGGCCATGATCGAGCGGTAGTCGTCGCTCTCCGCCCACTTCTTCAGCTGGGCGACCCGGACCACCGCGAAGGGGTGGGTCTGCGGCAGCAGCTGGAGCACCTTGAGCACGCCGTCGCGCAGGTCGCCGGCCTTCTCGTACTCCTCGGCCTGCTCCAGGAAGGCGTCGACGTTCATCTCGGCCAGGTTGTGGCCGCCGGCCAGCTTCATCAGGGCCCGCATGGACGCCTGGAGGTCCTGCCCGGCGAGCAGGCCGGCCCGGTCGCTGGACAGCTCCGCCTTGCGGAACCACTCCTTGAGCGCGGTGATGATCGCGGTGATCGCCAGGTTGCCGAGCGGCACCCAGGCAATCCGGGCGGCGATGTTGGTGAGGATCATCAGCATCGTCCGGTAGACGGCGTGGCCGGACATCGCGTGGCCGACCTCGTGGCCGATGACGGAGCGCAGCTCCTCCTCGTCGAGCAGCTCGACCAGGCCGCTGGTGACCACGATGATCGGGGTGTCGATGCCGATGCAGTACGCGTTGACCGCCGGGTCCTGGGAGACGTACAGGTCGGGGACCTTCTCCAGGTCGAGCACGTAGGCGGCGTCGCGCACCATCTCGTGCAGCTCCGGGAACTGGCGCTCGGAGGTCTTCACGGCGGTGGCCAGGAACATCAGCCGGATCGCCCGCTCGGACACCAGGCCGGCCAGCTTCTTCAGGATGTCGTCGAAGCCGGTCAGCTTGCGCAGCGCCACCAGGGCCGAGCGGTCCGCCGGGTGCTCCCAGGCCCGGGTGGAGATCCCGGGGAAGCGCTCGCGGCGGCGGCTCGGGCTCTTCGCGGTCGTGTCGGTCATGGTCTGAGTACCTCCTGGTCGACGGCGGCCGCGGCCCGCTGGCCCGCCCCCCGTTGGTCTTCGCCTGCAACGACTGTCTTTGCAACGCGCGTGGTTGCGTACTCGTCCCCGGGGTCAGCGTACGCGCGGTCCGCCGTGCGGGCGGTGGGCGGTGGGCGGCGGGTGGCGGCGGGTGGTGCCGGTGGGGCGGCGGGCGGTGCGGGTGGCCCCGACGGGCGGGCCGTCGGGGCCGGTGGGTGGCGCCGGTGTGAGGCCGGTCTAACCTGAGGACTGGACGACCGAGACCGGACCCGGCCGCGGTACCGAGCAGTTCGAGGAGCCCCCGCAGATGTCCACCGACACCCTTGTCAGCCTGGCCGCGCCCATCTCCGAGGAGGCCGGCCCGGGCCTGTTCCTGCGGATCATCGTGGTCGCGTCCTTCGTGGGGATCGGGCTGCTGGTCTGGCTCATGGCCCGCGCGTTCAAGAACAACTAGGACCGGCCCCTCCGCGGCCGTCCCCGGCCCGGTCCCGGTGCTCCGGCCGGCTCGCGCTCACGCCCGGTCAGCGGCGGTGGGCCGCCGAGCGGTTGCCGTGTGACCCCCCGTACGATGACGGGTGGGCCCTCACCGGCCCGGAACAAACCCCCAGGTCCGTTCACCGAGCCGAGAAGGTCCCGCCGACCATGAGCACTGCTGCCGCACTCCCCGTTCTGAACCTTCTCGCCGAGGGCGAGGGGGGCAACCACGACAGCCTGAACCCGGCCCTGACCGGTGGCGCCGCGCTGGTCATCCTGCTGGTCCTGCTCTACATCACCACCCGCTTCAACCGGGACCGCTGAACCTGGTCCTGGGGCCGCTCGGGGAGCGTCCGGCCACCGGGCCGGCCGCTCCCTCACGCATGGGGTGAGAACCCTCACCCGGCCGTTCCCGCACCGTAACGGGCGTCGCGTAAGGTGTGGCGGCATGGGAGAGCAGGCCGGGAATCCCGGCGGACCGGAACCGGTGAAGAAGCGCCTCGGCGTGATGGGCGGCACCTTCGACCCGATCCACCACGGCCACCTCGTCGCCGCCAGTGAGGTCGCGAGCGCGTTCCACCTGGACGAAGTGATCTTCGTGCCGACCGGGCAGCCGTGGCAGAAGAGCGACCGGCACGTCACCCCGGCCGAGGACCGCTACCTGATGACGGTCATCGCCACCGCCGAGAACCCGCAGTTCTCGGTCAGCCGGATCGACATCGACCGCGAGGGCCCGACGTACACCGTCGACACCCTGCGCGACCTGCACGCGCTGCACCCGGACGCCGACCTGTTCTTCATCACCGGCGCCGACGCGCTCGCCCAGATCCTGTCCTGGCGCGACTCCGACGAACTCTTCTCGCTGGCCCACTTCATCGGATGCACCCGCCCGGGGCACACTCTGTCGGACGCCGGGCTCCCGGTGGGCGGGGTCTCCCTGGTGGAGGTCCCGGCGCTGGCCATCTCCTCCACGGACTGCCGCAACCGGGTCGCCAAGGGCGAGCCGGTCTGGTACCTCGTCCCGGACGGCGTGGTCCGCTACATCGACAAGCGGGCGCTGTACGCGCCGCGCGGGGACTGATCCAGGAGCGGTGCATGACTGATCGCAACGACGGCCGGCGGCCGGAGGACTGGTCCACCGGGCAGTACCAGCAGCCGTACCAGGGCTACGAGCAACAGCCGCAGCAGCAGCAATCGCAGCCGCAGCCGCAGTCGTACGAGCAGCAGCCGTACGAGCAGCAGTACGACCAGTACGGGCAGCCGGTGTACGGGCAGGACCCGTACGGCTACCAGCAGCAGGGCTACCAGGGGTACGACGGGTACCAGCAGCAGCCGTACCAGGCCGCCGAACCGGTCGCCGCCGAGCCGCAGGCGCCGGCGTCGTCCCCGGCACCGGCCGCCGCTGCCGGTGCCGCTGCCGCCGCGCCGGCGCGGCAGCGGGTGTCCCGGCCCGCCGCGGAGCCGGCGCCGGCCAAGGCCGAGCCGCCGTCCGAGCAGGTCGCCGGGGCGCGGGCCGGGAAGGCCGGGAGCAAGGCGCCCAAGGACAGCTACACCACGGGCGAGTTCACCTTCGTCGACGAGGAGGCGGAGGAGACCGAGGACGTCATCGACTGGCTGAAGTTCGCCGAGTCGCGCAGCGAGGTGCGCGCCGAGCGCCGCCGCAAGCTGCGCAACCGGCTGATCGGCCTCGGTGTGGTGGTGGCGCTCGCGGCCGGCGGCGTCGGCGGCTACCTCTTCCTGACCGGTGACAAGCCGACCGCGGCCGCCGCCGCCGGCGGGCGCCAGGTCAACGTCGTCCACCTGCGCGACCTCCAGGGCAAGGTGTCCAGCGCGCTGCTGGTCAACGACGCCTCCGGGAAGAAGGGCACGGTGCTGCTGCTGCCCGACAACCTGCGGCTGCCCGGGCCGGGCGACCCGCCGGTCACCACGGTCGGCCAGTCCATGGACGGCATCGGCGCCTCGGCGACCCGGGAGGGCCTGTCCACCGTGCTCGGCGCCCCGGTGGCCGGCACCTGGCGGCTGGACACCCCGTACCTGGAACTGCTGGTCTCCCAGCTCGGCGGCGTCCGGGTGGACACCAACGCCGAGACCCACGAGGGCGGCAGGCCGGACGGCAAGCTGCTGTCCGCGGCCGGGAAGAACACCCTGCTCAGCGGGAAGGCCGCGGTCGCGTACGCCACGCTGCAGAACCCCGGCGAGAACCGGGACGCCCAGCTGGCCCGGTTCGGGCAGGTCATGGACGCGGTGGTGCGCACCATGCCGACCGAGTTCAAGGACGCCAAGGACGACGTGCACCGGATGAACGCGGTGCTCGACCCCTCGCTGCCCGAGGACGCCCTCGCCGGGGTGCTCGTCCAGCTCGCCCAGCAGGCGAAGGACGGCCACTTCGGCACCACCGCGCTGACCGTCAAGCCGGACGGCAGCCTGGACGAGGCGACCGCGGGCAAGCAGGTCAAGGACGTGCTGGGCGGCACCGTGAAGTCCGCGGCCGCCGGGGACGCCCCGGCCCGGGTCGCGGTCCAGGACGCCAGCGGCAGCGACGCCGCGGCGGCCGCCGCGCAGGTCCAGATCGTCAACTCCGGTCTGACCTTCATCCCGGGCGGAGCCAAGGCCGCGCCCCAGCCCACCAGTGAGATCCGCTACACCGACGACGCCCGGCAGGGCGCGGCGAAGTCGCTGGCGACCAGCCTCGGCCTGCCGGACACGGCGGTGAAGAAGGTCACCGGGGACACCCAGAACGCGGACCTGCTGGTCGTGCTGGGCAAGGACTACCAGCCGCCGAAGGCCCAGTAGGGCGGTGGCCCGGGCCCGCGCGGCCCGGGAGCCCCGGAGCGGTGGCCCGGGCGGGCGCGGAAAACGGTTCCGGGCCCGCCCGGGCGGCGTGAGATCCTGGAAGGCGACCCCGGCCGCGCGCCGGGGCGCCCCAAGCCGCCGAGCCGGAAGAACACCGTGACCGTCACCGACCACAGCCAGCAGCTCATCACCGTCGCCGCGCAGGCGGCGGCCGACAAGCTCGCGCACAACATCATCGCCTTCGACGTCAGCGAGGTGCTGTCGATCACCGACGCCTTCCTGATCGCCTCCGCGAACAACGACCGCCAGGTCCGCTCGATCGCCGAGGAGATCGAGGACCAGCTGCGCGAGCAGCTGGACATCAAGCCGGTGCGCCGCGAGGGCGAGCGCGAGGGCCGCTGGATCCTGCTCGACTACCTGGACATCGTCGTGCACGTCCAGCACTCCGAGGAGCGCTCCTTCTACTCGCTGGACCGGCTCTGGAAGGACTGCCCCGAGCTGCCGCTGCCCGAGGACGCCCTGGCCTCGCGCAACCGTCCGGACGCCCACACCGACGAGGCCGGCAACGCCCTCGCCCCCGCCGACGACTTCGGCAAGCCCGAGGACCTGCACTGAGCCGGGGTGCGCGCGGCCCGCGCATCGTCTTCTGGCGGCACGGCCAGACCGCCTGGAACCTCGAATCGCGTTTCCAGGGCACCACGGACATCGAGCTGACCGGCCAGGGTGTCCTGCAGGCCCAGCGGGCGGCCCGGCTGCTCTCCGGCCTCCGTCCCGACCTGCTGATCTCCTCGGACCTCCAGCGCGCCCGGCGCACCGCCGCGGAGCTGGCCGCGGTCACCGGGCTGGACGTGCAGCACCACGAGGGACTGCGGGAGACCTTCGCGGGCTCCTGGCAGGGCCTGACCAACGCCGAGATCCGGGAGCGCTTCCCGGAGGAGTACGAGGCCTGGTCGGCCGGCGAGCCGGTCCGGCGCGGCGGTGGCGGCGAGCTGGCCACCGAGGTCGCCGACCGCTCGGTGCCGGTGGTCCTGGAGGCCGTAGGCAAGCTCCCGGAGAACGGCACGCTGGTGGTGGTCAGCCACGGCGGGACGATCCGCACCATGCTCGGGCGGCTGCTCGACCTGGAACCGCCCCAGTGGGAGCGCTTCGGCGGGCTGTCCAACTGCTGCTGGTCGGTGCTCGGCCTGGGGGCGCGCGGCTGGCGCCTGCTGGAGCACAACGCGGGCACGCTCCCGCAGCCGGTCATCGGCGACGACACCTGAGCGGTCCCGGCGCGGGCGGCACCGGGTGAAGGCTCCCGGGCGGCACCGGGGGATGACTCCGGGGCCGGTCCCGGCGCCGGTCCGGCGGGCCTCCCGGGGCGCTCGGCGGGCGCTCGGCGGGGCCGTCGGCCGGGGTTCGGCGGGGCCGCCGACCGGGGCCGAGGGAGCGGATTTCGCAGTTCCGGCCCTGACCAGCTAGAGTCTTCCTCGTTCGCAGGGAAGGAACGCGGCCCGGAAGGGAAGCGGGAGATCCGGTGAGTGCGGGGCTATAGCTCAGTTGGTAGAGCGCTTGCATGGCATGCAAGAGGTCTGGGGTTCAATTCCCCATAGCTCCACTCCGCATCGGCGGTCGTGGTCAGCCAGGGTCGCCCGTGTCGCGGGGCTATAGCTCAGTTGGTAGAGCGCTTGCATGGCATGCAAGAGGTCTGGGGTTCAATTCCCCATAGCTCCACAGTGTTTCGGAAGGCCGTCACCCCAGGGTGGCGGCCTTCCGGCGTTCCGGGCCGCGCGCCTCAGGCCTCGCAGACGTGGGACCAGCCGCCGGGCGGCAGCGAGTCGAGCAGCTCGACCCGGGCCCGGTCCTCCGGCGAGGCCGGCACGTACACCACGATGTAGCACTCGGCGACGCCCGGCATCGTCAGATAGGTCGCGTTCAGCCGCAGCACCCCGACCTCGGGGTGGCGGAACACCCGCAGCCAGGTCTCCGGCGGCGCGACCTCCTGGCGCTCCCAGAACTCCCGGAACAGCTCGCTGCCCGCCGACATCCGCTGCACGTGCTCCTCCCAGGCCGGCTCGCCCACGTGCCTGCCGTACGCGGAGCGCAGCACCGCCACCATCCGCGGCAGGGTCTCCTCCCGGTTCTCGCACGGATTGCAACACGGCGGGGCGGTCAGCATGCACCAGAGGCTGTTGAACACCACCCCGCGGGACGGGCGCATCCGGTCGGTGCCGAACATCGCGCGGTACGGGCCGTTGAAGCCCAGCACGTCGAACCGGGTGTTGGAGACCGCCGCCGGCAGCGGGGCCAGCGAGTCCAGGATCACCTGGATCGACGGCGACAGCTCCGGCGCGGCCGGCAGCGCCCGCGCCGAGACGGACACCCCGGCCAGCCGGAACAGGTGCCGGCGCTCGGTGCCGTCCAGCCGCAGCGCCCGGGCCACCGCCAGCAGCACCTGCTCGCTCGCGTTGATCGGCCGCCCCTGTTCGAGCCAGGTGTACCAGGTGACCCCGACCCCGGCGAGCTGCGCGACCTCCTCGCGCCGCAGCCCCGGCGTACGGCGGCGCAGCCCCGGCGGCAGCCCGACGTCCTCGGGGGTGACCCGCGCCCGGCAGGCCTTCAGGAAGCGGGCCAGCTCGGTGCGGCGGCGGTCGCGCCCGCCGGTCGCGGTGGGCAGTTCCTCCAGGACGGTCATGGCCCCATCGTGCCGCAGCCCGGCCCACCGATACAGGTGCTGCCAGTACCAGGATCGGCAGGCTCTAACCACCAGTACCGGCGCGGCCCGAGGCTGGCTGCCATGACGGACCTTCAGATCCGGCCCGACGCGGCCGGACGCACCACCGGGGCCCCGGCGATCCGGCCCGGGCTGCTCCTCGCGCTCGTCCTGGGCGGGCAGTTCATGGCCGTGCTCGACCTCTCCATCGTCAACGTCGCGGTCCCCACCATCCGCACCGACCTGGGCGCCTCCGGCGCCGCCCTCCAACTGGTCATCGCCGGGTACACCATCGCCTACGCCGTGCTGCTCATCACCGGGGCCAGGCTCGGCGCCCGGTACGGCTACAGCCGGCTCTTCCAGCTCGGCCTGGCCGTCTTCACCGCCGCCTCGCTGGCCTGCGGCCTCGCCCCGGCGACCGGCTGGCTGATCGCCTTCCGGCTGCTCCAGGGGGCCGGTTCGGCCCTGATGGTGCCCCAGGTGATGAGCCTGCTCCAGCGCACCTTCACCGGCGCCGCCCGCACCCGGGCGCTCGGCCTCTACTCGGCGGTGCTGGCCGGCGGCATGGCGCTCGGCCAGGTGCTCGGCGGCGTCCTGGTCAGCGCCGACCTGTTCGGCAGCGGCTGGCGGCCGGTGTTCCTGGTCAACGTGCCGATCGGGGTGCTGCTGCTGGCGGCCGGCGCCCGGCTGCTGCCCCGGCTGCCCGGCGACGCCACCCGGGGCTTCGACGTCCCCGGCCTGGTGGTGCTCGGCGCGGCCCTCGGCCTGCTGGTGGTCCCGCTCGTCCTCGGCCACGAGCTGGGCTGGCCCCTCTGGGGCTGGGTGATGATCGCGGCCGGCGTGCTGCTGTTCGGCGTGTTCGTGGCCGTCGAGCGCCGGGTCGCCCGGCGCGGCGGACAGCCGCTGATCTCCGGGCGGGTGCTGCGCGCCCCCGGGCTGCGGCCCGCGGCCGCCGGACTGTTCGCGATCATGGCGGCCTTCGCGGGCTTCATGTTCGCCTTCGCCCTGCACCAGCAGTCCGGGCTCGGCCACACCGCGCTGGAGGCCGGGCTCTGCTCGGCGCCCGTCGCCGTCGGCTTCGGCCTGTCCAGCCTGCACTGGCACCGGCTGCCCGGCCGGCTGCACCGGGCCCTGCCGGCCCTCGCCGGGGCGCTGCTGGGCGGCGGCTACCTGCTGCTCGGGCTGATGCTCGGCGGCGGGGCGGGGATCGGCGCCGGGCCGCTGGTGGAGATGGCCGGGCTCGGCCTGGCCGCCGGCTGCGCGTACTCGCCGCTGTTCGCCCGGGCGCTCGCGGGGGTGGCGCCCGAGGACGCGGCCGACGCCAGCGGCGTGATGGTGACGGTCATCCAGCTCGGCCAGGTGATCGGGGTCGCGGTGCTGGGCTCGGTGTTCCTGGGCCAGGTCGACCTGCCGGCGCCGGCCGCGGCGTCGGGGGCGGCGCTGTGGACCACCCTGCTGGTCGACGCCGCGGCGGTGCTGGTCGCGGCGGGCTTCGCGGCGCGCGGCGCGGTAGCGGGGAGGGTCCGGTAGCGGACGTGGTGCGGTAGCGGAGGTGGTGCGGGGAGGCGGCCTTGGGGGGTGTTGCGAGGCGCGTGTGCGGCTGCGCGCCCCGGGCGTGAGGCGTACGCCCGGGGCGCGGGTCGGCGGGGCTCCGGGGGCGGGGGCGGCGGGGGCTCCCGGGGCGTGTGGTGCGGACCTCGGGAAACGGATTTCTGGAGCACGCCCCGGACCGTGTAAAGTAGTCGATGTCGCCGAGGGAAACGGCCGGAAACAACCGGGAACCACGGTGACATCGCAGGTCAAGGGGCTATAGCTCAGTTGGTAGAGCGCTTGCATGGCATGCAAGAGGTCTGGGGTTCAATTCCCCATAGCTCCACAGCAGTCGAGAGCCGCCTCCCGGAAACGGGAGGCGGCTCTTCGCCGTTCTGCCCGCGCCACCGGTCGGCGGGCCCGGAATCCCGCTACCGTCGTGCCATGGCCGATCTGGAGCGAAGGCGGAACGAGGAACTGGCCCGGATACTCCACCAGCTCGGCTGGAGTCCGGAACGGCTCGCCCGCGAGGTGAGCCTCGCCCTGCCGCCGGGCCTCGCCATCAGCTCCACCGCCCCGTACAAGTGGCGCGACCGCGGCATGGTGCCGCGCAGCCCGCACGACCAGGCCGTCTGCGAGGTGCTCAGCCGCACCCTCGGCATCGCCGTCACCTACGAACAGCTCTGGGGCCGGATGGGCGGCCACCGCGGCGCCAAGATCCTCTCGCCCCGGCTGCTCACCGACCCGTGGACCGCCGACACCGCCCAGACCGCGCTGCGCGAGGCCGCCACCGACGCCGGACCGGTCCGCCTCACCGACCTGTTCCGCAGCGCCGACCTCGACCAGGCCGCCGCCCGCCTCGACTCCCCGCCACCGCCCGTCGGCGGCGGCGAGGGCGCGCTGCGCGTCGAACCCGGGCTGGTCGGCGAACTCGGCCTGTCCTACCGCAGCAAGCAGAAGCTCGAACGGGCCTGCGGCGGCGGCCTCGTCCTCGGCCCCGTCCGGGCCGAACTCGCCATGCTGGCCAAGCTGCTGGAACTCGGCGCGTACGACGAACGGCTCGGCCGCGAGCTGTACGGCACGGCCAGCAGACTCGCCCGGCTGGCCGGCTGGGCCGCGTACGACCTCGGCCACGACGCGGCCGCCCAGCGCGCCTTCGTCGCCGCGCTGCGCGCCGCCCACGTCGGCGGCGACCCCCGGCTCGGGGTCGCCGTGCTCGGCGCGCTGGTCGTGCTCGCCACCCAGGGCCCCGGCGGACGCGGGCTGGAGGCCGTCTCCGCGCTCGCCACCGCCCTGGACACCCACGGCGCCGCGCTCAGCCCCACCGCCCGGGCCCGCCAGTACGGCCGGCTCGCCCGCGCGTACGGCCGCCGGGGCGAGGCCGAGCGGGCCGAGGCCGCCGCCGCCCGGGCCTTCGCCGAGCTGGACGGCCTGCCCGGCGCCGAGGAGGCCCGGGCCGCCCTCGCCGGGATGGTGGGGGAGGGACGGCTGGCGCTCGGCCAGCACCGGCTGGCCAAGGTGCTGCTCGCCGAGGCCGTGGCCGGGCTCGGGCCGGGGCGGGCCCGCTCCAAGGCGCTGCTGATGGTGCGCCTCGCCGAGGCCCACCGCAGGCTCGGCGACCAGCGGGAGGCGGCCCGCACCGCTGCGCTGGCGCGCTCGCTGGCGGCGGGGATGCAGTCCGAGCGGCTGGCGAAGGCGCTGCGGGAGTTCGACGCGGCGGGGCGGGCGGCCGCGCGGTGACCCGGCGTGCGGGTGGGGGTGGGGGTGGGGGCGGGGGTGCGGGGTCGTCGGCCGGGCGGTGCACCCGGGAGCGCGTCGACCCGCTTGCGGTACCCTGAGCCCATGCGAACCGTGCGCCTGCTCCTTAGCCGGCCGCGCTGACCAGGACCGGCTGAGCCCTCGGGCGGTGCCGGAGTCGGCGTGGCGTCCCCTCCTGCGAGGGGATTTTTTGTTTTCCGCCCCCGACCCCGTACCGGGCCGGGTCCTCCGGGCCGGCCGCCTGTGCGGTTCGCCAACTGACATCGATGGAGCTTGAAGGACCATGAGCGAGACGACCCCTGCGTCCGGCGCGGCCGAGACCGTGACCGAGCCGTTCCGGTACAGCGCCGCGCTGGCGGCCGAGATCGAGTCCCGCTGGCAGGACATCTGGGAGAAGGAGGGCACCTTCCACGCCCCCAACCCCACCGGTGCGCTGGCCGACCCGGCGGCCGGCGACGTCGCCGCGAAGCCGCACAGCTTCATCATGGACATGTTCCCGTACCCCTCGGGCGCGGGTCTGCACGTCGGCCACCCGCTGGGCTACATCGCCACCGACGTCTTCGCCCGCTACCAGCGGATGACCGGCCACAACGTGCTGCACACGCTGGGCTACGACGCCTTCGGCCTGCCCGCCGAGCAGTACGCGGTGCAGACCGGCACCCACCCGCGGGTCTCCACCGAGGCCAACATCGCCAACATGCGCCAGCAGCTGCGCCGGCTGGGCCTGGGCCACGACCCGCGCCGCTCGATCTCCACGATCGACCCGGACTACTACCGCTGGACCCAGTGGATCTTCCTGCAGATCTTCAACTCCTGGTACGACGCGGACGCCCGCAAGGCCCGTCCGATCACCGAGCTGGTCGCCGAGTTCGAGTCCGGCGCGCGTGAGCTGCCGGGCGGGCGCGCCTGGGCCGAGCTGTCCGTCGCCGAGCGCGACGAGGTGCTGGGCGAGTACCGCCTGGCCTACGCCAAGGAGGTGCCGGTCAACTGGTGCCCGGGCCTGGGCACCGTACTGGCCAACGAGGAGGTCACCGCGGACGGCCGCTCCGAGCGCGGCAACTTCCCGGTGTTCAAGTCCAACCTGCGCCAGTGGATGATGCGCATCACCGCGTACTCGGACCGGCTGATCGAGGACCTGGACCTGCTGGACTGGCCCGAGGCCATCAAGCTGCAGCAGCGCAACTGGATCGGGCGCTCCGAGGGCGCCCGGGTCGACTTCGCCGCTCCCGGCGACCAGAAGATCACCGTCTTCACCACCCGGCCCGACACCCTGTTCGGCGCCACCTACATGGTGCTGGCCCCCGAGCACGGCCTGGTCGACTCGATCGTCCCCGCCGCCTGGCCCGCGGACGTGCCCGCCGAGTGGACCGGCGGCGCCGCCACCCCCGCCGAGGCCGTCGCCGCCTACCGCGCCGCGGCCGCCGCCAAGTCGGACGTCGAGCGGCAGGTCGAGGCCAAGGTCAAGACCGGTGTCTTCACCGGCGCCTACGCCGTCAACCCGGTCAGCGGTGCGTCCGTCCCGGTGTTCATCGCCGACTACGTGCTGATGGGCTACGGCACCGGCGCCATCATGGCCGTCCCCGCCCACGACCACCGCGACTTCGCCTTCGCCCGCGCCTTCGCGCTGCCGATGCGCTGCGTCGTCGAGCCGACCGACGGCCGCGGCACCGACCCGGCCGAGTGGGACGACGCGTTCGACACCTACGACTCCGTCATCGTCGACTCCGCCCGCGCCGAGGGCGACCTGTCGCTGGACGGCCTGAGCGTCGTCGACGCCAAGGCCGCCGCCACCGCCTGGCTGGCCGAGCGCGGCATCGGCGAGGGCACCGTCAACTACCGTCTGCGCGACTGGCTGTTCAGCCGCCAGCGGTACTGGGGCGAGCCCTTCCCGATCGTCTACGACGAGGACGGCGTCATGCACGCGCTGCCCGAGTCGATGCTGCCCGTCGAGGTCCCCGAGGTCGACGACTACTCGCCGCGCACCTACGACGCGTACGACGCCGCCTCCTCGCCGGAGACCCCGCTGTCGCGCAACGAGGCCTGGGTCAACGTCGAGCTGGACCTGGGCGACGGCGTCAGGAAGTACCGCCGCGAGACCAACACCATGCCCAACTGGGCCGGTTCCTGCTGGTACGAGCTGCGCTACGTCGACCCGTCGAACACCGCGAAGGTCGTCGACCCGGCCAACGAGAAGTACTGGCTGGGCCCGACGGAGACCAAGCCGGCCGGTGGCGCCGACCTGTACGTCGGCGGCGCCGAGCACGCCGTGCTGCACCTGCTGTACGCGCGCTTCTGGCACAAGGTGCTGCACGACCTGGGCCACGTCTCGTCCGTCGAGCCGTTCCACAAGCTGTTCAACCAGGGCATGATCACCGCCGACGTCTACCGCGACGAGCGCGGCTTCCCGGTGCCCGCCGCCGAGGTCGAGGAGCGCGACGGCCAGTACTCCTGGCAGGGCGAGCCGGTCAAGCGCGAGGCCGGGAAGATGGGCAAGTCCCTGAAGAACGCCGTCGCGCCGGACGACATCGCCGACGAGTACGGCGCCGACACGCTGCGCCTGTACGAGATGTCGATGGGCCCGCTGGACGTCTCCCGTCCGTGGGACACCCGCGCCGTCGTCGGCTCGTACCGCTTCCTGCAGCGCCTGTGGCGCAACATCGTCTCGGAGACCACCGGCGAGCTGGTCGTCACCGAGGAGGAGCCGGACGACGCGACGCTGCGCGCCCTGCACAAGGCGATCGACGGCATCCGCGGCGACATGGCCGGGCTGCGCTTCAACACGGCCGTCGCCAAGGCCATCGAGCTGAACAACTACCTGGTCAAGCGCGGCTCCACGCCGCGGACGGTGGCCGAGCAGCTGGTGCTGATGGTCGCTCCGCTGGCCCCGCACGTCGCCGAGGAGCTGTGGCGCCGCCTGGGCCACGGCGAGTCGCTGGCGCACGCCGACTACCCGGTCGCCGACCCGGCGTACGTGGTGGACGAGACGGTGACCTGCGTGGTCCAGATCAAGGGCAAGGTCAAGGCGCGGCTGGAGGTCGCGCCGGGCATCTCGGACGCCGAGCTGGAGGCGCTGGCGCTGGCGGAGCCGGCCGTCGTGGCGGCGATCGGCGGGGCCGAGGTGCGGAAGGTGATCGCGCGGGCGCCGAAGCTGGTGAACATCGTCACCGGCTGAGTGCCGTCGTGAGGCTGCGGCGGCTGTAGCCGATGTTGCCGTGGTCGCTGTTGCCGCTGTTGCTTCGGCAGTTTTCGGGCGGGCGTCCTTCGGGGCGCCCGCCCGGCGTTTGCGGGGGGCCTCCGACTGGCGTTTGCGGGGCGGGCGCTCGGCGTTTGCGGGGCGGGCGCTCGGCGGTTTCGGGGTGCTCGCCCGGCGGTTTCGGGGTGCTCGCCCGGCGGTTTCGCGGTCGTCGGGGGCCCTCGGGGAGATCCCGGATCTGACCCTGATCTCCGTCCGCCGGGGCCTCTCGGGCTGCCCCCCGGCGGGTCCCGGCGGCTACCGTGGAAACCTCGGCGATGCGGCCCGCGTTGGGCCCGGTGAGGGCCGGAACGACGGCGGAAGGTGGCGCGCGATGGACGTGTTCGGCGTGATGATCGGCCTGGTCCTGCTCTTCGGGGTCGCGGTGATGGTGCTGGCCGTGGTCGGCACGGTCAAGGCCGCCAGGGCCGTCGGGGCGAAGATCGAGAAGCACGAGGCCAACGCCCGGCGCGCCGTGGAGAACGCCACGCTCAAGGCGAAGACGTACACCAAGGTCGGCCCGCCCGCCCAGATCGCCTCCGTCCGGCTGGGCCTGCGGACCTCGCTCGACGGCACCCGGCAGGTGCTGGAGAGCGGCCTCGCCCAGGACGGCCAGCTCGGCGAGGCGCTCGCCCTGCTCAACCGGCTCGACGCGCACGCCGCCGAGCTCGACGGCGAGCTGCGGACGCTGGAGCGCGAGCCGGACACGGCGCGGATCGCCGCCAAGCTGCCGGAGCTGCGCGAGCGGGCTGAGCGGATCACGCACTCGGCGGAGACCATGCGCTGGGCGGCGCAGGACCGGATGCACCGGTTCGCGGACGACGAACTGAGCCGGCTGAGCCAGGAGTGCGAGAGCGAGGCGGGGGCCCTGCGGCACTGGGATGTCGCGGGGGGCGGGGCGTCTTCGGGGGCGTCGGCTCCGTCGGCTCCGTCGGCTTCGTCTGCGGCCGGGGCGTCGGGCTCGGGTTCCGGCGGTTCCGCGGGTGCGGCGCGGGCCGGGCTGACCGACGGGAAGGGGCGCCCGAGTGCTGAGGAGCTGCTCGGGCTCGCCGATCCGCTGGCCAAGCTGGCGCAGCGGCTGCGCAAGCCCTCGGCCGGGCCGTCCGCGGGCTGAGCCGGCGGTGCGTCGCGGCGCCCCCGGCCGGTGCCCGGACCGGGCGCTGTCCTCCCGGACCGGCGGGGAGTAACCTCCGGCTCATGCCCTCCGACCTCGCGCTCGTCACCGATTCCACGGCCTATCTGCCGCAGGAGACCCTCGACCGGCACGGGATCACGGTGGTCCCGCTGAGCATCGCGGTCGGTGACTCGGTGCTGAGCGAGGGCGTCGAGATCTCCCCGAAGGACGTCGCCGAGGCGCTGCGCGGCAAACAGCGGGTGACCACCTCCCGGCCGAACCCGGAGACCTTCGCCGCCACCTACCGGGCGGCCGCCGAGGCCGGGGCGAAGGGCATCGTCTCCGTGCACATCTCGGGCGAGCTGTCCGGCACCGTCGAGGCCGCCCGGCTGGCCGCCGCCGAGGCGCCCGTACCCGTGCGGGTGGTGGACAGCCGACTGGTCGGAATGGCCCTCGGGTACGGGGTGGTGGCGGCGGCCGAGGCGATCGCGGCCGGGCAGGGCCTGGCCGAGGCGGCCGGGGCGGCCGACCGACGGGCGGCCCGGAGCAGCGGTTTCTTCTACGTCGACACCCTGGAGCACCTGCGCCGGGGCGGCCGGATCGGGGCGGCGCGGGCACTGCTCGGCTCGGCCCTGGCGGTCAAGCCGCTGCTGCACCTGGACGGCGGGCGGATCGAGCCGCTGGAGAAGGTGCGGACGGCGTCGCGGGCGATCGCGCGGCTGGAGGAGATCGCGGTCGAGCGGTCGGGGGAGCAGGAGGTCGACATCACCGTGCACCACCTGGCCGCCGAGGACCGGGCCGAACCGCTCGCGGAACGGCTGCGGGCCCGGGTGCCGGGGCTGCGGGAGCTGTACGTGGGCGAGGTGGGGGCGGTGATCGGCGCGCACGTCGGTCCGGGGCTGCTCGCGGTGGTGGTCGCGCCGCGCTGAGGCGGTCGGTCGGTGGTGCCGGTCGGTCAGGCTGATCGGCGAGTGGTCAATTTCGGACGGTCCTGATCACTCCCGTGAGTGACACTTTTTATCCACAACCCCTGGGTTATCCACAGGGTTTGGTTATTCTCCGCGCGCTCGCCGGAGGACTCCTACCGTCCTCGGCATGACGACCTTGGGCCTGGGCGCGGCGAAGCGCCATGCGATCAACGAGACGGTACGGCTGCGGATGGCCGCGCTGCTGCCGGCGGCGGGGGACGAGCCGGAGGGCGGCTCGGGCGGTGGTTCGGCCGGTGGTTCGGCCGGTGGTGCGGGTGGCGGTTCACCGGGGGCGGCCCCGCCGGCGGCGGGGGAGCGGGCGGTGGCTGCCACCGGGCCTCCGTCGCTGCAGCCATCGCTGTCGCTGTCGCCGTCGCCGTCGCCGTCGCCGTCGGCGGTTGGCGTGCCGGTGCCGTCGGATGCGGATGTTGCGGCGGACCCGGCGGAGGCGGGGGCGCGCCCGCGGTTCTCCCCGTTCTCCCCGTTTCCCTCGTACGCCTCGGCGCTGGCGCTCGACCGGCGTGCGGTGGCCGGGCTGGCCATCCTGCTGCTGTTCGCGGTCGGCTACGCCGTGCAGCACTTCTGGCTGGCCCGGCCGCAGACGGTCGCCGTGCCCGCGCTGGCGGCGGTCGCGGCACCGTCGGGGGCCGAACCGTCCGTCCCCGCCGACGCCGCTGCCGTCGACTCCAGAGCCGGACCCGGCACCGCTGCCGAGGCCGCCGGCGGTGCCGTGGCGGGCGTCGTGGTGGACATCGGAGGGCGGGTCCACGTCCCCGGCCTGCACACCCTGCCCGCCGGCTCCCGGGTCGCCGACGCCCTACGGGCGGCAGGCGGTCCACTGCCGGATACGGACACCAGGAACCTCAACCTGGCCCGCGTCCTGGTGGACGGCGAGCAGATCCTGGTCGGCGAACAGACGCCCGTGCCCGCCCAGGGCGTCGGAAGCGGAAGCGGGAGCGGGAGCGGACCTCCGGGCCCCGCCGCGCCCCGACCGCCCGTCAGCCTCAACCGCGCCACGCTCGAACAGCTCGACACCCTCCCCGGCGTCGGCCCCACCCTCGCCCAGCGCATCCTCGCCTACCGCGCCTCGCACGGCTCCTTCCGCACCCTCGACCAGCTCCGGCAGGTCAGCGGCATCGGCGCCCGCACGTACGCGGAACTCCGTCCGCTGCTCACGCTCTGACGCCGCGACGCCCGTCGGCTCTGCCCGGTCCCCTCTCCTGCGTTCCCTGTCCGCTTCCCCGCCCGTTTCCCCGTCCGTCTCTCCGTCCGTTTCCCCGGCCACCGAAGGGAGGTGCCCCCATGTCCGTCGCCGCCGCGCCGGTGGGTCCGGCCGCTGCACCCCGCTCTCCGGGAGCCGACTTCCGGCTGTTGCTGCCGGCCGTCTCGGCGTGGGCGGTCACGGCGGCGCTGCTGCGCCTGGAGCCGGGGTACGAGGCCCTCGTCCTCGCCGCGGCGGGCCTTGCCGTGCTCACGGGCGTCCTGCTGCTCACCAAGCCGGGGGTGCTGCGCCGGCGCGGGCCCACGGCGACGCTGGCCGCAGTCCTGCTCACCGGCGCGGCGGCCGCGATCGCCACCCCGCTGCACACCGCCGACCTCCACCGGGGGCCGCTGCCGGAACTCGCCCGTGCGTCCGTGGCCGCCGAGCCGCGGGCGCCGTCCCCGGTGGTGGAGGTGGAGCTGACCGTCGCGGGGGACCCGAAGACCCACACCTCCCGGGGCGGCCCCACGGGCGGGCAGACGCTCCTCACCGTCGACGCGGTGGCCGACCGCGTCACCCTGGTCCCGGCCGGGCCGACCACCCGCACGCGCACGCCGGTGACCGTCATGGTCCGCGGTGCGGAGGGCGGGCCCTGGCAACGACTGCTCCCGTCCCAGCGGCTGGCGGTGGAGGCCGAGGTGCAGCCGGCGGGGGAGGGCCACGACACCGAGTCCGCCGCGCTGCTGGTCGTCCACGGGCCGCTCCGGCAGCTGGCGCCGCCGAGCCTGCCGCAGCGGATCGCCGGCCGGTTGCGCGAAGGCCTGCGCTCGGCCACCGACGGACTGCCGGCGGACTCGCGCGGGCTGCTCCCGGGGCTGGTCGTCGGCGACACCTCGCGGCTGCCCGACGACCTCGAAGACGCCTTCCGGGCCACCGACCTGGTCCACCTGGTGGCGGTCAGCGGGGCCAACCTGGCGATCCTCCTCGGCGCGCTGCTGGGCGCGCCCGGGCAGGCCGGCACTCCGGAGCGGCGCGGGCTGGCCGCGGTGCTGGGGCTGTCGCTGCGCACCGGCGCCCTGTTCGGCACGGCGCTGACGCTGGCCTTCGTCACCGTCTGCCGGCCCGAACCCAGCGTGCTGCGGGCGGCCGGGACAGGGCTGATCGGCATGCTGGCCCTGGCCACCGGCCGTCCCCGCCGGGCGGTGCCCGCGCTCGCCGGGGCGGTCCTGGTCCTGGTCCTGCTGGACCCGTTCCTGGCGCGCTCGTTCGGCTTCCTGCTCTCGGTGCTCGCCACCGCCGGGCTGCTGATCCTCGGACCGCACTGGGCCGAGGCCCTGCGGGCCCGCCGCTGGCCCCACCACCTGGCGGGCGCGCTCGCGGCGACGGCGGCCGCTCAGGCGCTGTGCGCGCCGGTGACGGTGGTGCTGTCCGGGCACATCAGCCTGGTCGGCATCCCCTGCAACCTGCTGGCCGAGCTGGCGGTGGCCCCGGCGACGCTGCTCGGATTCGGAGTTCTCGTCCTGCAGCCGCTCCTCCCGGTCCTGGCCCGTCTGCTCGCGGAACCGGCCGGGGTGCCGGTCGGCTGGCTCGCCCTGGTGGCGCGCCGCGGCGCCGAACTGCCGGGCGGCCAACTGTCCTGGCCGGGAGGGTGGTTCGGGACGGTGACAGTCGCACTGGCCGTCCTGGGAGCCTGCTGGGCGGCACCACTCCTGCTGCCCCGACGGCCGGCGCCGGGGAGCCCGGCGCCCGCTCGCCGGCGCTGGGTGCGAGCCCTGGCGGCCGGAGCGCTGACGGCGGTCCTGCTGGCCGTGCTGCTGCGCCCGCCGCAGCTCACCCGGATCGCCACCGGCTGGCCGCCGCCGGGGTGGCGGCTGGTGATGTGCGACGTCGGGCAGGGCGACATGCTGGCCCTCGCGACGGGGACGCCGGGCAGTGCGGTGGTGATCGACACCGGCCCGGATCCGAACGCCGCGGACAGGTGCCTGCGCGACCTCGGCATCACGACGGTCCCCTTACTGCTGCTGACGCACTTCCACGCCGACCACGTCGAGGGCGTGCCGGGGGTGCTGCGGGGCCGCAGGGTCGGCGCGGTCGAAGGCACCACGCTGGACGACCCACCCGGCGAGGCGGCCCGGGTGGCGGGCTGGGCGGCAGGTGCCGGCCTCCCGCTGCTGAGAGCCGGTCGGGGCGAACGGCGCTCGGCCGGCGCGGAGTTGGCCTGGGACGTGGTGTGGCCCGTCCCCGGCGCGACTGCCGAGGCGCCGGGGCCGAACAACGCAAGCGTCGCATTGATGGTGTCACTGACAGGAGGACTACGGATGGCACTGCTCGGAGATCTCGAACCGCAGGCCCAGTCGGCCCTGTTGGGCCGGGTCGGGAGGGCGGACGTCGTGAAGGTGGCGCACCACGGATCGGCCCACCAGGACTGGGACCTGGCCGGCGTCCTGCGGCCCCGACTGGCCCTGATCTCCTGCGGAGAGGGCAACGCGTACGGCCACCCGTCCCCGAGGACGGTCGACCACCTGCGCGCGCTCGGCGCCACCGTGCTGCGCACCGACCGGGAGGGAGACATCGCGGTGACGGGTGATTCCCCGGCCACCCTGGGCGTGGCCGTCCACCCCCAGCCCGCGCACAGTGCCCACCGCCCCCGTAGCCACGGCGGGCCCGGAGGGTCCGGCGCCCACGCCTCCGTAGCCCACGCCCACCCCGAGCGGACGTCCTCCGCCCCGCGAGCCCCGCCCGCGTAACCCCCGCGCTCGCCTCCTCCCATTAACCAGGTGGGGCATGGGAAGGGTGAAGGGGGTTGTGGGAGGAGGTGCGGCGCAAAGCTGGCAGAAACGTTCCGGCGCGCTCCGGGCTCAGCCCGGAGCGCGCCGGTGAAAAGAACGCAAGCCCGGGGACAAAGGGCACCCCGCAGCGAGGCGCCGCAGGAATCGCAAGTAGCCGCAAGGCAGTTGTGGCGCGCTCCGGGCAGGCCCGGAGCGCGCCACAGAAAAGCCTCACCTCCTGGCCAGGCGGCGGCCGGGGTTTCGGGCGGACGGTCCGCGGGCCGGAGGGTGGCCGTGCCCGGTATGTCGGGGATGTGTGGGCCCCTTCGGGGTTCAGCAACGCACGATCATGAACCCCCGGGACGGCTTCCGGTGGTGTTCGGCCCGGGGGCATCCTCGTGGGGCGGGTGCCGGTGCCCAGGTGGGGGCCGGTGTTTTCTCGTGACCGGAGTCGCCGTTCGGGGAGTTCGGCATGCCGGTTCGCGGAAACCGAAGGAATTTCAGGAGCGGCCCCGGGTGGGCCGTTCGGCGGTTTGTCGGGGCCTTTCTCTGGATTCACTGCGGGGTGCATCGATGGTGGACAGTGCTGGTTGTCGTGGCGCGGGTACTCTTCCGCCGCACGCGGTCGCGGTGGTCGGGATCGGCTGCCGCTTTCCGCAGGCGGACGGGCCGGCGGCGTTCTGGCGGCTGCTGCACGGCGGCGGTGACGCGGTGTCCGAGCGGCGGGGTGGCCGGGGGCCGGTGCGCGGCGGGTTCCTGGACCGGGTGGACGGGTTCGACACCGAGTTCTTCGGCGTATCGCGCCGCGAGGCCGTGGCGATGGACCCGCAGCAGCGGCTGGCCCTGGAACTGGCCTGGGAGGCGCTGGAGGACGCCCGGACCCTGCCGGGCGATCTGGCGGGCAGCCGGACGGGCGTCTTCCTGGGGGTGATCGCGGACGACTACGCGACGCTGCTGCACGGGATGGGCCCCGAGGCGGTGACCGGGCACACGCTGACCGGGCTGCAGCGCGGGGTGACCGCCAACCGGATCTCCTACACGCTGGGCCTGAACGGCCCGAGCCTGGTGGTGGACACCGGCCAGTCGTCCTCGCTGGCCGCCGTGCACCTGGCGTGCGCGAGCCTGCGCAGCGGCGAGTCCGAGCTGGCCCTGGCCGGCGGGGTGAGCCTGATCCTCGCGCCGGAGAGCACCCTGGCACTGGAGCGGGCCGGAACGCTGTCGCCGGACGGGCGCTGCTTCACCTTCGACGCCCGCGCCAACGGCTACGTCCGGGGCGAGGGCGGCGGGGTGGTGGTTCTCAAGCTCCTGGAGGCCGCCGTCCGGGACGGCGACCGCATCCACGCCGTCATCCGCGGCAGCGCGCTGAACAACGACGGTGCGACCGAGACGCTGCCCACCCCGGGCCGCGCGTCGCAGGAACGGGTGGTCCTCGCGGCCTGCGCCGACGCGGGCGTCGAGCCGGGCGAGGTCCAGTACGTCGAGCTGCACGGCTCGGGGACGCGGGCCGGCGACCCGGTCGAGGCCGCCGCGCTCGGCGCCGCGCTGGGCTCGGCCCGTCCGGCCGAACTCCCGCTGCTGGTCGGGTCGGTGAAGACGAACATCGGTCATCTGGAGGGCGCGGCCGGGATCGCCGGGTTCATCAAGACCATCCTGTGCCTCGGCGAGCGCGAGCTCGTCCCCAGCCTGAACCACGTCGGGCCCGGCGAGCGGGTCCCGCTGGACGAGCTGCGGCTGCGGGTCAACACCGAGACCCGCCCCTGGCCCGCTCCGCCGGAGGCGGATGGACGACCGGCGGAGCCGAGCGAGCAACCGGCGGAGCCGAGCGAGCAAGCGGCGGAGGCGGGAGGGAAGCCGCTGGAGTCGGGCGGGCGACTGGTGGCGGGAGTGAGCTCGTTCGGGATCGGCGGGACCAACTGCCATGTGATCCTTTCAGATTGGCCGGATGTTGGGGCCGTCGACGAGCAGGAGGAGGCCGGGGCACTGCCCTGGGTCCTGTCCGGGCGTGACGAGGCCGCGCTGCGCGACCAGGCCGACCGGCTGCGCGCCCATGTGGCGGCGCGCCCGGAGCTCGGGGCGGCCTCGGTGGCCCGGTCGCTGGCCGTGACCCGCACCGCGTTCGAGCACCGCTGCGTCGTCGTCGCGGACGACCGGGACGGCTTCCTCGCCGAACTGGCGGCCCGGTCGGCCGGGCAGCCGTCGGCGGCCGTGGTGGAGGGCCGGCACGAGGGAGCGGCGGTCCGGCCGGTCTTCGTCTTCCCCGGCCAGGGCTCGCAGTGGACGGGCATGGCGGCGGAGCTGATCGAGACCTCCCCATTCTTCGCCGAGCGGATCGACGAGTGCGCGGAGGCCCTGCGCCCGTACGTGGACTGGTCGTTGGCCGACGTGCTGCGCGGCGCCCCCGGCGCGCCGGCGCTGGAGGGCGACGAGGTGATCCAGCCCGCGCTGTGGGCGGTGATGGTGTCGCTGGCCGCGCTGTGGCGCTCGGCCGGGGTGGAGCCCGCCGCCGTGGTGGGCCACTCGCAGGGCGAGATCGCCGCCGCCACCGCCGTGGGCGCCCTGTCGCTGCGGGACGGTGCGCGGATCGTGGCCCTGCGCAGCCGGGTGCTGAACCGGATCGCGGGCGACGGCGGCCTGCTGTCGGTGGAGCTGCCGGTCGAACGGGTGGAGAGGGATCTCGCGACGGTCGGCCTCACGGCGGGCGCCCCGGCGACGGCAGGCGGCTCCGGGCTGTCGATCGCGGCGGTCAACGGGCCCGCGTACACGGTGGTCGCCGGGCCGACGGCCGCGCTGGACGCGCTGGCCGCCCACTACGGGCAGCAGGTGCGCACCCGGCGGCTCGCGATCGACTACGCCTCGCACAGCGCGGCCGTCGAGGGGCTGCGGGAGGACCTGCTCGCCGCCTTCGCCGGGATCGCCCCCCGCTCCACCGGCGTGCCGTTCCACTCGACCGTCACCGCCGAACCGATCGACACCGCCGAGCTGGACCCCGGGTACTGGTTCCGCAACCTGCGCGAACCGGTGCGGTTCGGGCCGGCCGTCGAGCGCCTGCTGAACGCGGGCCACTCGACCTTCCTGGAGATCAGCCCGCACCCGGTGCTGGCGATGGGCGTCCGGCAGGCGATCGACCTGCGCGGCGGGGAGGGCGCCGCGCTGGGCACGCTCCGGCGCGGCCACGGCGGCCGCCGCCGGTTTCTCACGGCGGTGGCCGAGGCCTTCGCCCGCGGTGTCGGGGTGGACTGGTCGGCGCTGCTGCCCGACTCGGCACCGCTCGCCGACCTGCCGACCTACCCGTTCCAGCGCCGCTCCTGCTGGCCGACCGGGATGACCGGGGCCGGGCTCACCGAGTCCGAGCAGGCGGCCGAGCGGGCCACCGGGCCGGCGACCGGACAGCCGGTCGAGCAGTCGGCCCAGCAGCCGGTCCAGCGGACGGCCGGGCAGACGGCCGGGCAGACGGCGGGAGAGTCGGCCGAGCAGCCGATCGGACAGAGCACCGGACAGCCCGCCGGGAAGACCCCGCCCCCCGACGGACGGTCGGCCCTGGAACTGGTCCGGAGCCTGACCGCCGTCGTGCTGGGCGCCGGCTCGGCCGCCGACGTCCGGCCCGGGAGGACGTTCCGCGAGATGGGCCTGGACTCGGCCATGACGCTCGAACTGCGCGACCGGCTGGCGGCCGCGACGGGGCTGAACCTGGAGAGCACCGTCCTGTACGACCACCCGAGCCCGGCCGCGCTGGCCGCCGCGGTGGCCGGGCTCGCGGCCACCGCCGCCGCCCCGGCGGTGGCCGTGCCGGAACGCGCCGCCGCCGAGGCCGACGACCCCGTGGTCATCGTCGGCATGGCCTGCCGCTTCCCCGGCGGGGTGCGCTCGCCCGAGGACCTGTGGGACCTGGTCGACGCCGGCACCGACGCCATCGGCGACTTCCCCGACGACCGCGGCTGGGACCTGGCGGCGCTCCACCACCCGGACCCGGACCGGGTCGGCACCTCCTACGTCCGCCGGGGCGGCTTCGTCCGGGACGTGCCGGACTTCGACGCGGAGTTCTTCGGGATCAGCCCGCGCGAGGCCCTCGCGATGGACCCGCAGCAGCGGCTCCTGCTGGAGGTCGGCTGGGAGGCGCTGGAGCGCGCCGGGATCGACCCCATGACGCTGAAGGGCAGCCGGACCGGCGTGTTCGCCGGGGCGATGCACTCCGGCTACGGGCCGAGCATGGAGACGGCCGGGCACGGGGTCGCCGGGCACCTGCTGACCGGCACCAGCGTGAGCGTGGTCTCCGGTCGGATCGCCTACGTCCTCGGCCTGAACGGGCCCGCGCTGACCGTGGACACCGCGTGCTCGGCGTCGCTGGTCGCCCTGCACCAGGCGGTACGGGCGGTGCGGGCCGGCGAGTGCTCGCTCGCCCTGGCCGGCGGGGTCACCGTCATGGCGACCCCCGGCATGTTCGTGGAGCTGTCCCGTCAGCGGGTGCTGGCCGCCGACGGCCGCTGCAAGGCCTTCTCCGCCCGGGCCGACGGCACCGGCTGGGGCGAGGGCGCGGGCATGGTCGTGGTCGAGCGGCTCTCGGACGCCCGCCGGCACGGCCATCCGGTGCTGGCGGTCGTGGCCGGCAGCGCCGTCAACTCCGACGGCGCCTCCAACGGGCTGTCCGCGCCCAGCGGCGTCGCCCAGCAGCGCGTGATCGAGGACGCCCTCGCCGACGCCGGGCTCGTACCCCGCCAGGTCGACGCCGTGGAGGCGCACGGGACCGGCACCGCCCTCGGCGACCCGATCGAGGCCAACGCCCTGCTGGCCGCGTACGGGCGGGACCGGGAGCGGCCGCTGTGGCTCGGGTCCCTCAAGTCCAACATCGGGCACGCCCAGGCCGCGGCGGGCGTCGGCGGCGTGATCAAGATGGTCCAGGCGATCCGGAAGTCCACGCTGCCCGCCACCCTGCACGTCGACGAGCCGTCCCCGCACGTGGACTGGACGGCGGGCTCGGTGGCCCTGCTCGACCGGGCCCGGCCCTGGCCGGAGACCGGTGAGCCGCGGCGCGGCGGCGTCTCCTCGTTCGGGATCAGCGGCACCAACGCCCACGTGATCCTGTCCCAGCCGCCGGCCGAGCCCGGCGCGGAGGCCGTGGACGAGCCGGTGCGGCCGGCCGTGGTGCCGGTCGTCCTGTCGGCCCGGACCGCGGACGCCCTGCGCGAGCAGGCCCGGCGGCTGGTGTCCGGGCGGCTCGACCCGGTGGCCGCGGCGCCGGCCCTGACCGCCCGGGCCGCCCTGGACGAGCGCGCCGTGGTGGTCGCCGCCGACCGGTCGGAGGCCGAGCGGGCCCTGGCCGCGCTGGCCCGCGCCGAGGAGGCCCCCGGCCTGGTCACCGGCCGGGCCGGCGAGCCGGGCCGGACCGTGCTGGTCTTCCCCGGGCAGGGCGGCCAGTGGCGCGGGATGGCGGCGCGACTCGCCGCCGAGAGCCCGGTGTTCGCGGCCCGCCTGGCCGAGTGCGAGCGGGCGCTCGACCCGTACGTCGACTGGTCGCTGACCGACGTCCTGGCCGGCGCGCCGCTGCTCGACCGGATCGACGTCGTCCAGCCCGCGCTGTGGGCGGTGATGGTGTCGCTGGCCGAGCTGTGGCGGGAGGCCGGGGTGGTCCCGGACGCCGTGGTGGGCCACTCCCAGGGCGAGATCGCCGCCGCCGTCGTGGCCGGGGCGCTCTCCCTGGAGGACGGCGCCCGCGCCATCGCGCTGCGCAGCGCCCTGGCCGTCGACCTGATGGGCCGGGGGATGATGGCCGTCGTACCGCTGCCGGCGGCGCGGGTGCGCGAACGCCTGGGCACGCTGACCGGGGCGGTGAGCGGTGCGCTGAGCATCGCCGCGGTCAACGGGCCGGCCACCACCGCCGTGGCCGGCGCCCCGGACGCGATCACCGCCCTGGTCGAGGGGTACCGGGCCGAGGGCGTCAACGCCCGGGTGATTCCGGCGGCCTACGCCTCGCACTGCCCGGCGGTCGAGCCGATCCGGGAGAAGCTCCTGGCCGGGATGGCGCCGTTGACGCCGCGCACCGGCGGGATCGCGCTGATGTCCTCGGTCACCGCCGACTGGCAGGACGGCGCCGGGCTCGACGCCTCCTACTGGTACCGGAACCTGCGGCACACCGTGCGCTTCGAGGAGGCGGTCGAGGCACTGGTCGCCTCCGGGCACACCACTTTCGTCGAGGTCGGCCCGCACCCGGTGCTGAGCGGCAGCATCGGCCAGATCCTGGAGGAGGCCGGCGCCGACGGGATCGTGATCGGCTCGCTGCGCCGCGACGACGGGGGCCTGCGCCGCTTCCTCACCTCCGTCGCCGAGGCCCACGTCCGCGGCCTGCCCGTCGCCTGGGAGCGGCTGACCGGGACGGCCGCCGGCCCCGTCGACCTGCCCACCTACCCGTTCCAGGGCCGCCGCTACTGGCTCACCGGCGCGGCCGGACCGTCCGGTACGGCCGGCCTCGGCCAGGCCCCGGCCGACCACCCGCTGCTCGGCGCGGCCGTCGAACTCGGCGACGGCGAAACGGTGTTCACCGGACGGCTGTCGGCCCGCAGCCACCCCTGGCTGGCCGACCACGCCCTCGCCGGGACGGTCGTCGTGCCGGGCACCGCGTTCCTGGAACTGGCCCTGCACGCGGGCGCCAAGGCCGGGACGCCGCGGATCGAGGAACTGACCGTCGGCACACCGATGGAGCTGCCCGCGGACGGCTCCGTCGACCTGCGCGTACGGGTGTCGGGTGCGGACGGCGACGGGCTGCGGACCTGCCGGATCTCGGGCCGGGCGACCGGCGGGGAGTGGATCGAGCACGCCACCGGCACCCTGGGCACCGACCGAGCTCCGGCATCGGCTCTCGCGTCCGCGTCCGCGTCCGCCTCGGCTCCGGCTCCGGCTCCGGGCACGGTCCCGGCCCCCGCCGCGTGGCCGCCGGCCGGTGCGACGCCGGTGCCGCTGGCCCGGATGTACGAGGACCTCACCCTGCGCGGCCACCAGCACGGGCCGGCCTTCCAGGGCCTGCGGGCCGCCTGGCGGCGCGACGGCGGTGAGCAGTACGCCGAGGCCGTCCTGCCCGAGCCGGCGGCCGCCGACGCCGGGGCCTACCGGCTGCACCCCGCCCTGCTCGACGCGTCCCTGCACGGCCTGATCGCCGCCGCCGCGGACCACGAGGGGCGGGCCGTCCAGCCGCTGCGCTGGCGCGGAGTGTCCCTGACGAACGGTATGAACGGTCTGAGCGGTACGAACGGTCTGAGCGGTTCACACGGCACGGCCGGTACCACCGGTACGCCCGGCAGCCGTACGTCCCTGCGGGTGCACGCCGGGCCCGCCGTGGACGGCGGCCTCCCGCTGACCCTGCTCGACGCCGCCGGGGAGCCGGTGGGCCGGGTCGAGTCGCTGGAGCTGCGTCCGGTCGCGACGGGCCGCCCGGCCGACCCGGCGGCCGCCGCGCGCGACTCGCTGTTCGCCCTCGGCTGGGAACCGCTGCCCGAGCCGACGCCCGGACCACTGCCCGGATCGGCCTCCGGACCGGCGCCCGGACCGACGGACGGTCAGGTGCCGGTCGTCCCCTGGGACACCCTCGACCTCGACACCGTCGACCCGGCCGGACCCACCGCCGTGACCTGCCCCACCGGAGAGGCCGGGGCGGCCGGAGGACCCGAAGACGACGAGGCCCGCCCCGACCCGGCGGCGGCGGCCAGGACCGCCGTCCACCGCACCCGTGACCTGCTCGGCCGCTGGCTCGCCGAGGACCGGCTCGCCGGCGCCCGCCTGGTGCTGGTCACCCGGGGCGCGGTCGCCGTCCGGCCCGGCGAGACCGTCCGGGACCTCGCCCAGGCGGCGGTCTGGGGCCTGGTGCGGACCGCCCAGGTCGAGCACCCGGGCCGGTTCGCCCTGGTCGACCTGGCCCCCGGCACCACCTCCCCGGAGGCCCACCCGAAGGCCGACCCGAAGGCCGACCCGAAGACCGACCCGACGGGAAACCCGCAGCGCACCCCGCAGCGCACCCCGGCGGTCCCGGCCGCCGCACTGACCCCGGACGAGAACCAGCTGGCCGTCCGCGACGGCGCCGTCCTGGTGCCCCGGCTGGTCTCCGCCGCGGGCGACCCCGCCCTGCGGCCCCCGCAGGACGCGGCGGCCTGGCACCTGGACATCCCCGAGCGCGGCACCCTCAGCGGCCTGGAGCTGCGCCCCTGCCCCGAGGCCGCCGCCGGACCCGGCCCCGGCCGGGTCCGGATCGCGGTCCGCGCCGCCGGGCTCAACTTCCACGACGTCCTGGGCGTGCTCGACATGCACCCCGGCGACCCCGGCCCGCTCGGCCTGGAGGGCGCGGGCGTGGTCACCGCCACCGGCCCCGGGGTGACCGGCCTGGCCGTCGGCGACCGCGTGATGGGCCTGTTCCCCGCCGCGTTCGGCACGGTGGCCCAGGCCGACCACCGCACCCTGGTCAGGATCCCGGACGACTGGTCCTTCACCCGGGCCGCCGCCGTGCCGGTCGCCCACCTGACCGCCCTGCACGCCCTGGTCGAACTGGGCGGTGTGGGCGCGGGGGACCCGGTGCTGATCCACGCCGGTGCGGGCGGCGTCGGCCTGGCGGCCGTCCAGCTGGCCCGGCACCTGGGCGCGGAGGTCTTCGCGACCGCCAGCCCCGCCAAGTGGCCGGCGCTGCGCGCCCTCGGCCTGGACGACGACCACCTCGCGTCCTCCCGCGAGCCGGGCTTCGGCGCCCGTTTCGGCGCCCGCCTCGCCGCGGACGGCCGCCGCATGGCGCTCGTCCTGAACTCGCTGACCGGCGAGCTCGTCGACGAGTCGCTGCGGCTGCTGCGCCCCGGCGGACTCCTGGTCGAACTGGGCCGGACCGACCAGCGCGACCCCGCCGAGGTGGCTGCCGCGCACCCCGGCGTGCACTACCGGGCGTTCAACCTGCTGGAGCTGCCGCCCGAGCACCTCGCCCGCCTGCTGGGCCGGACGGTCGAGCTGTTCGCCCGGGGCGCGTTCGGCTGGCCCGCCGTCACCGACCTGGACGTCCGGCGGGCGCCCGAGGCCCTCGGGCTGCTGCGCCAGGGCAGTCACGTCGGCAAGGTGGTACTCACCGTCCCGCCGGTCCTCGACCCGGACGGAACCGTGCTGATCACCGGCGGGACCGGCGCCATCGGCCGGGCGCTGGCGCGGCACCTGGTCACCGGGCACGGCGCCCGACGGCTCCTGCTGGCCGGCCGCCGCGGCGGCGACGCGCCGGGAGCGGCCGAGCTGGCGGCCGAACTGACCGGGCTCGGCGCCGAGGTGGCGTTCGCGGCCGTGGACGTCGCGGACCGGGCCGCCGTCGCCGCGATGATCGCGGCCGTCCCCGGCGGGCACCCGCTGACCGCCGTGATCCACGCGGCCGGCGTGGTCGACGACGCGCCGGTCACCTCGCTCACCCCCGCGCAGATCGACCGGGTGATGCGGGTCAAGGCCGACGGCGCCTGGCACCTGCACGAGCTGACCGCCGGCCACCCGCTCACCGCCTTCGTCCTGGTCTCCTCGGTGATGGGGACGCTCGGCGGCGCCGGCCAGGGCGGCTACACCGCCGCCAACGCCTTCCTCGACGCGCTCGCCCGGCACCGCCGGGCGCAGGGCCTGCCCGCCCTCGCGCTGGCCTGGGGCCTGTGGGGCGACCAGGACGGCATGCTGGGCGCCCTCGGTGACGCCGACCGTGCCCGGTTCGCCCGGGCCGGACTGGTGGAGATCGCCCCCGAGCACGGCCTGGCCCTGCTGGACGCGGCGCTGCCGTCGCCGCACGCCGTCCTGGTGCCCGCCCGGCTCGACCGGGACGTCCTGCGCGACCTCGGGCCGGACCTCCCGCCGGTCCTGCGCGAGGTGGTGGCGGCCGCCGGGGCGGGGAAGGCCGGGAACGGCCCCGGCCGGCGGCGGAACCGGCCGTTGCGCGAGGAGCTGAGCGGCCGGACGGCCAGTGAACGCGCCGACGTGCTGGCCGATCTGATCCGGACCCACATGGCCGCCGTCCTGGGCTCCCGGCCCGAGGCGATCCCGGACGACCGGCCGTTCGGCGAGCTCGGCTTCGACTCGCTCACCTCGGTCGAGTTCCGCAACCGCCTGGGCGCGGCGACGGGGCTCAAGCTCCCGCTCACCCTGCTGTTCGAGGCGCCGACGCTGCCCGAGCTGGTCGCCGTCCTGGACGACGGGCTCGTGCCGCCCGTCGAGGCCGCCGGATCCGTCGAGGCCGCCGGACCCGTCGAGGACACCGCGCCCGTCCAGGGAGCGCCGTCCGTCCAGGGAAGCCCGTCCACCCCCGAGCAGCCGTCCGCCGGGGACCTCGACGAGGACGTGGCGGCGCTCGTCGAGGCCGCGACCGCCGAGGAACTCCTCGACTTCATCGACCGCGAACTCATCTGACCCCCGCCCCACCCCGCCGCGAGCCCACCGCACCCCCACGGAGGAAGGACCGATCCGTCATGGCATCAGCATCGGACGAGAAGCTGCTCGGATACCTCAAGCGCCTCACCCTCGACCTGCACGAGGCGCGCGGGCGCCTGCGCGAACTGGAGGAGGGGGAGCGGGAGCCGATCGCGATCGTCGGCATGGCGTGCCGGTACCCGGGCGGGGTCGACTCGCCCGAGGCGCTGTGGCGGCTGCTGGCCTCGGGCGGGGAGACGGTCGGCGAGTTCCCCCGCGACCGGGGCTGGGAGGAGGGGCTGTACGACCCCGACAACGGCGGGCGGAGCCTGACCGGCTCGGGCGGGTTCCTCTACGACGCGGCCGAGTTCGACGCCGGCTTCTTCGGCATCAGCCCGCGCGAGGCGCTGGCCATGGACCCCCAGCAGCGGCTGCTGCTGGAGACCGCCTGGCGGGCCTTCGAGGACGCCGGGATCGACCCGGAGTCGGTGCGCGACACCGAGACCGGCGTGTTCACCGGCCTGTCGAACCTCGACTACGGGTTGGGGCTCGGCGAGGTGCCGGAGGAGGCCGAGGGCTTCCTGACCACCGGGGCGGTGGGCGGCGCCGCGTCGGGCCGGATCTCCTACACCTTCGGCCTGCGCGGCCCGGCGATGACCGTGGAGACGGCCTGTTCGTCCTCGCTGGTCGCGCTGCACCTGGCCGTCCGGTCGCTGCGCGGCGGCGAGTGCGAGATGGCGCTGGCGGGCGGTGCGACGATCATGTCCACCCCGCAGCTGTTCACCGAGTTCACCCGGATGCAGGGCGTGTCACCGGACGGGCGGTGCCGCCCCTTCTCGGCCGGCGCCGCCGGCAGCGGGCTCTCCGAGGGCGTGGGCGTGCTGCTGCTGGAGCGGCTGTCGGACGCGCGGCGGCGCGGCCACCAGGTGCTGGCCGTGGTGCGCGGCAGCGCGGTGAACCAGGACGGTGCCAGCAACGGCTTCACCGCGCCGAGCGGGGCGGCGCAGCAGCGGGTCATCCGGCAGGCGCTGGCGGACGCGCGGCTGTCGCCCGGAGACGTCCAGGTGGTGGAGGCGAGCAGCACCGGTACCGAGCTCGGCGACCCGATCGAGGCGCGCGCCCTGCTGGCCGCCTACGGCCGGGACCGGGAGCGGCCGCTGAAGCTCGGCTCGCTGAAGCCCAACATCGGGCACTCCCAGGCGGCGGCGGGCGTCGCCGGAGTCATCAAGACGGTGCTGTCGATGCGTCACGGCACCCTCCCCGCCACCCGGTACGCGGACGATCCGACCCCGCACGTCGACTGGTCGGCGGGCGCGGTCGAACTGGTCGCCGAGCAGACGGAGTGGCCCGAGACGTCGGGGCCCCGGCGCGCCGGGGTGTCCTCGCAGGGCATCAGCGGCACCAACGCCCACGTGATCATCGAGGAGGCCCCGGCGGCCCCGGCGGCGGAGCCGTCCGAGGAGGCCGGGCCGGGCGGTCCGCGGCTGCTGACGCTGTCGGCCAGGACGCCCGCGGCGCTCGCCGAACTCACCGACCGCTACGTCGAGTTGCTCGCGGGTGAAGCGGGCGAAGCGGGCGAAGCGGGCGAAGCGGGCGGAGCCGGTGATCCGCTCGGTGCGATCTGCCGCGCCACCAGTCTCGGCCGGGCGCACTTCCCGCACCGGCTCACGGCCGTCGCCTCCTCCTGTTCCGAGCTGCGGGACCTCCTCCTGCGGACGCGCCGGGGCGAGGAGCCGCCGCCCGGCGTCCGCGTCGGCACCCGGACGCCGGAGAGCGGCCGGGGCCCGGTGTTCCTCCTGACCGGGGCCGACGGCCCCCTGGACGGGCCGGACGCCGAGGCGGTCGCCGTCCTGGCCGAGGCCGAGCCGGTCTTCCGCCGCGCCCTGGACCAGTGCGCCGAGGCGCCCGGCGGCCGGCTCTCGCCGTTCGCCGTCGGGTACGCGCTCGCCGAGCTGTGGCGCTCGTGGGGGGTGCGGCCCGCCGCCGTCCTCGGCCACGGCACCGGCGAGCTGGTGGCCGCGTGCGTCACGGGCACGATGAGCCCGGAGGACGCGCTGGTGGCGGCCCGGAGCGTGCCGGACGCCGCGGGGCCGGACGCCGCCGGTCCGGAGCGGTTCAGGGCGGGCCTCGCCGCGCTGCTGCGGGACGGCCACCGCACCTTCGTGGAGCTCGGGCCCGCCTCGCCACTGCTCGACGAGGTCCGGGCGGCCGGGCACACCGCCGTCATGCCGTCGCTGCGCCCGGGGGAGGACGCCCGGCGCACCCTGCTGGACGGCCTCGGCGCGCTCTACACCCGGGGCGTGCGGATCGACTGGGCACGGGTGCACGGCGAGCCCGGCGGGCCGCCGGTGCCGCTGCCCGGGTACCCGTTCCAGCGCGAGCGCTACTGGCTCTGGACCGGCGGCCCCCGCCGGGGCGGGGCTCCGGCTGCCCCGGACGGGTCGCTGGTCGCGCAGGTACGGCTGGTCGGCCCCGACGGCGCGCCGGTGGCGCTCGCCGACGGGGTGCGCCTGGAAGCGGTGCCGGACGCCCCCGCGCCCACCCGGGCGGCGGGGGAGCGGGAGCCCGCCTCTCCCGGGCCGGAGGACGTGGTCGAGCTGGTGGCCGGCATCGTCGGCCGGGCGCGCGGCGCGGCCGTCACCGGCGACGACCGGGACCTGCCGCTGCGCCGCCTGGCCGTCGACTCGCTGATCGCGACGGACATCCGGCAGACCCTCGCCCGGCGGCTCGGCGTGGACCTGCCGCTGCGCGAGCTGCTGGACGGCCGCAGCGTCACCGCGATCGCCCGGGCCGTCCAAGCCGTCCAAGCCGCCCAGACCGCCCAGACCGCCCAGACCGCCCACGACAACGACGGCGGCAGCGGCGGCGAAGGCGGCCGGCCCGGGGCGGCGCTGGTCGCCGACCCGGCGGCCCGCCACGAGCCGTTCCCGCTCACCGACCTCCAGCAGGCCTACCTGGTCGGCCGGACCGACGCCTTCGAACTCGGCAACGTCTCCACCTCCTTCCTGGTCGAGGTGGACCTGACGGACACCGACCTCGACCGGCTGACCGCCTCCTTCCGACAGCTCGTCGACCGGCACGACATGCTCCGCGCGGTCGTCTCCCGGGACGGGCACCAGCGGGTGCTCGCCGAGGTCCCCGACTACCGGATCGCCACCGTCGACCTGCGGGCCTGCGACCGGGCCGACCGGGAGCAACGCCTGGCCGGGATCCACCGGGAGATGCGGGACCAGGTCTTCGACACCGAGGTCTGGCCGCTGTTCGACGTCCGGGCCACCCTGCTGGACGCCCGCACCACCCGGCTGCACCTCAACTTCGACGCGCTGATCGTCGACGGCCGCAGCTCCGGGCTGCTGTTCCGGGAGTGGGCGCAGGCCTACCGCGACGGGACGCCCGCGACGCCCGCCCCGGGCGTCACCTACCGCGACTACGTGCTCGCCGCCGCCGAGGCGGACGCCGAGCGGCGCGAGACCTCGCTCGCGTACTGGCGGGCCCGGGTCGACTCGCTGCCGCCCGCCCCCGCCCTGCCGCTGCGCCCGGGCCCGGCGCCCCGGAAGCCGCTGTTCGTCCACCGCACGGCCCGGGTGGAGTCCGGGGCGTGGCGGCGCTTCAAGGAGCACGCCGCCGTGGCGGGCCTCTCGCCCTCGGCCGCGCTGTGCGCCGCGTACGCGCAGGTGCTCGGGGCCTGGAGCGCCTCGCCGCGCTTCACGCTCAACCTGCTGGCGTTCCACCGGCGGCCGCTGCACGAGGACGCCGGCCGGGTGGTCGGGAACCTCAGCTCCACCACCCTGCTGGAGGTCGACGCCGCTCCCGGCGAGGCCTTCGTCCACGGGGCCACGCGCCTGCAGGACCAGCTGCTGGCCGACCTCGAACACGGCCACGTCAGCGGCGTCGAGGTGCTGCGCGAGCTCAACCGCACCCGGGGCGGGACGGGCCTGGCGGGCATGCCGGTGGTCTTCACCAGCACGATCGGCTTCTCCGGCGGCGGCTTCGCCAGTGACGGCTTCGACGGCGCCGGCGACGGCGGCCTCTCCGGCGGCGGCCTCGCCGACGACGCCGAACGCGGGGCGCTCACCGCGCTGACCACCCTCGGCACCGCCGGCCAGCTGGCCTCCAGCTCGGTGCGCACCCCGCAGGTGTGGCTCGACCACCAAGCCCTGGAGGAGGCCGGGGAGCTGGTCCTGAACTGGGACGTGGTGGAGGAGGTGTTCCCCGACGGCGTCGTCGACGGGATGTGGGAGGCCTACCTGGACCTGGTGCGGGACCTCTGCGACGAGGGGGCGTGGCGCCGCCCGCCGTCGGTGCCCGTGCCGGCAGCCGACCTGGAGGTCCGCCGGGCCGTCAACGCCACCGACGGCCCGGTCCCCGCCGAGCTGCTGCACGACGGGTTCCTGCGGCAGGCCGCGGCCCGGCCGGACGCGCCCGCCGTGATCACCGCCGCCCGGACGCTCAGCTACCGCGAGGTGGACCGCCGCTCCGACCGGATCGCCCGCCGGCTGATCGGGTACGGTGCCGGGCCGGGCGCGCTGGTCGGCATCGTGATGGACAAGGGCTGGGAGCAGGTCGTCGCGGCGCTGGCCGTCCTCAAGACCGGCGCCGCCTACGTGCCGGTCGACGCCGCGATGCCCGGGCCCCGGCTGCGGATGATCGTGGAGAGCGCCGGGATCGGCCTGGTGCTGACCCGCTCGGCCGTGGCGGCCGGGCTCGACCTGCCGGACGGCATCCGCGCGCTGCACGTCGACACCGAGCCGGAGGACACCGGCGCGGAGGGTCCGCTGCCGCCCTCCCCGGCCCGGCCCGAGGACCTCGCGTACGTGATCTTCACCTCGGGCTCCACGGGGGTGCCGAAGGGCGTGATGATCGAGCACACCGGCGCGGTCAACACGATCCAGGACGTCAACGACCGCTTCGGCGTGACCGAGGACGACCGGGTGCTGGCGCTGTCCGCGCTCAACTTCGACCTCTCGGTCTACGACGTGTTCGGCCTGCTCGCGGCCGGCGGCGCGGTGGTCCTGCCCGACGCCTCGGCGCAGCGCGAGCCGGCCGCCTGGCTGGAGCTGGTGCACCGGCACCGGGTGACGGTCTGGAACAGCGTCCCCGCGCTGATGGAGATGTTCGTCGAGCACCTGCGGGCGCTCGGCGGCGGCCCGTCCTCGCTGCGGGTGGTGATGATGAGCGGCGACTGGATCCCGGTCACCCTCCCGGGCGCGATCGCCGGGATCCTGCCGCAGGCGCGGATCCACAGCCTGGGCGGCGCGACCGAGGCCTCCATCTGGTCGATCCTGCACCCCGTCACCCAGGTGGACCCGGACCGCACGAGCATCCCGTACGGCCGACCGATGCGGAACCAGCGCTTCCATGTGCTGGACGAGGCGCTGCGGCCGCGCCCGACCTGGGTCCCCGGCGACCTGTACATCGCCGGCACCGGCCTGGCCCGCGGCTACCTCGGTGACGAGGCGAAGACCCGGGCGGCCTTCCTGCGCCACCCGGCGACGGGGGAGCGGCTCTACCGCACCGGCGACCTCGGCCGCTACCTGCCGGACGGCGACATCGAGTTCCTGGGGCGCGCCGACTTCCAGGTGAAGATCCAGGGCCACCGGATCGAGCTCGGCGAGGTCGAGGCGGCGCTGCTGCGCCACCCGGGGGTCCGGGCGGCGGCCGTGGTGGCCGAGGGCGAGCGCGGGGGACCGCGGCGGCTCGTCGGGTACGCGGTGGCGGACGCCTCCGAGGAGGAGCTGCGCGCGGCGCTCGGCCGGGAGCTGCCCGGCTACATGGTGCCCGCCCGGATCGTCCCGCTGGCCGAGCTGCCGCTGACCGACAACGGCAAGGTGGACCGCCGCCGGCTGCCCTCGCCCGGGCAGGCGGCCCCGCGCTCCGGCGGGCCGGTCGCCCCGCGCGACGCCGCCGAGCGGCTGCTCGCCGGGATCTGGGCCGAGTTCTTCGGCGCCCGCGGCGGGACGGCCGACGGCGCCGCCGACCCCTTCGGCGGCCCGGCCGACCCCGACGGCGGCCGCCCGGACTCCCCTGACTCCGGCGTCACCGCGGACGACTCCGGAGTCCCCGCGAACGGCTTCGACGTCAGCGCGAACTTCTTCGACCTCGGCGGCGACTCGATGCTCGCGGTGCGGATGATGGCCCGGATCCGGCAGCGCACCGGCCGCTCGCTGCCGGTGGCCGCGCTGCTCGCCCGGCCGACCGTCGAGGCGCTGGCCGAGGAACTGCGCGACCGGGCGGGCGAGGACGGCCGGACCGGCGACGAGGGCCGGTCGGCCCTGGTCACCGTCCGGGGCACCGGGACCAGGCCGCCGCTGTTCCTGGTCCACCCGGTCGGCGGTGACGTGCTCTGCTACGCCGGGCTCGGCGCGCTGCTGGACGAGGACCAGCCGGTCCACGCCCTCCAGTACCCCGGGCAGGACCTCCGGCAGGACTCCGAGCAGGACCCCCGGCGCGACCCCGCCGCGGAACCCGCGCCGCTCACCGTGGCCGAGCTCGCCGCGCACTACGCCGACGCGATCACCGCCCGGTTCCCGGACGGCCCGTACCGGCTCGGCGGCTGGTCGATGGGCGGCGTGATCGCCCTGGAGACCGCCCGGCTGCTCACCGGGCGGGGCGCGGTGGTCGAGCTGGTCGCCGCCGTGGACCTGCTCGAACCGCCCGGCCGTACCGAGCCCGCCGCCGAGCCGGCGCTGCTGGCCCGGTTCGCCCGCGACCTGGCCGGGCTGGCCGGCCGCGACTGGAACCCCGGTCCGGCCGAGTTCGAGCCCACCGGCGGCCGCTCCCCGGTCGAGGAGCTGCTGACCCGCGCCCGGCGGGCCGGGGTGCTGCCGGAGGAGATCGACGCCGCCACCCTGGAGCGGCTCGCGGGCCGGTTCCTGCGCCTCAGCCGGGCGCTGGCCGAGCACGACCCCGTCCCGTACCGGGGCCGGGTCCGGCTGCTGCGGGCGATGGACGGGGCCACCACCGCCGCCACCCGGCAGTGGCTGGACCTGCTCGGCGAGCGGGCGGAGAGCGTCGACGTGCCCGGCGACCACTACAGCGTCATGCGCGCCCCCTACCTCCACACCCTGGCGGCCGAGCTCGACAAGGCGCTGAACGACCTGTGACCCGGACCAGCGCAACGACCCGAACCCATCGCCCGACGCCCTCGTCGAACCCGGAGGACCGGATGACCACCCTCGAACTGCCGCCCCGGGCCGGAACGCCCCGGACCGAGACGCCCCGGACCGAGACGCCCCGGACCGGGTCGGCCCGGACCGCCGCATCGGTCCTGGAACGCGTACGGAGCTACGCCGCCCGACTGCCCGCCACCGCGCCCGAGACCGAGCGGCTGGGCCGGATCCCCGCTGACGTCCTCGACGGCCTGAAGGCCACCGGGCTGCTGCGGGCCGCCCTGCCGCCGCGGCTGGGCGGGGTCGAGATGACCGTGCCGGAGACCACCCGGGCGATCGACCTGCTGGCCGCGGGGGACGCCTCGGTCGCCTGGTGCGCCTCCGTCGCGCTGAACGCCTCGCTGGCCGTGGTCTCGCTGCCCGAGGACGTCTTCGCCGAGCTGTTCCCGGACCCGGACCTGATCACCGCGACGGTGCTGCCGCCGGCCGGGCGGGCGGTCCGGCACGGCGGGGGCTACCTGCTGACCGGCCGCTGGACCCACGCCAGCGGGATCACCCACGCCGACCGGGTGATGGCCGGGTTCCAGACCCCGGAGGGCACCCCGCGGATCGCCGTCCTCGACGCCGCGCACGCCCGGGTGCTCGACACCTGGCACACCACCGGGCTGCGCGGCACCGGCTCGCACGACTTCGAGGTGGCCGACCTGTTCGTCCCGGAGCGGCACACCTTCGCCCTGGCGCCGTCCGGCACCCGGCCGCAGCCGCTCCACCTGCGCGCCGACAACCTCGCCCTGAAGATGGCGGGCGTGCCGCTGGGCATCGGCCGGGCCGCGCTGGACTGCGCCCGGGAGCTGCTGTCCGCCCGGCGCAGCGCGCTGCCCTTCGCGGGCGCCCCGGCCGACCTCGCGCACGCCGAGTCGCTGATCGGCGCGGCCGACGCCTACGTGTACGCCACGCTGGAGCGGGCCTGGGCCGCCCAGGCGGCGGGTCTGGCACCGGAGCGCGGCACCGCCGCGCTGGCCCGCCGGTTCGCGCACCGGGCCTGCCGGGAGGCGGTCCAACTCCTGTACGACGTGGTGGGATCGGCCGCGGTCTACACCGAGCGCACCCCGCTGGACCGCTGCCTGCGCGACGTCATCACCGCGGGCCGCCACGTCGCCTCGGCGGAGGGGATCCTCGACGGGGTCGGCGACCTGCGGCTCGGGGGCAACCCCGGCTCGCCGCACTTCTGACCGGAGCGGACCGGAGCGGACCGGAGCCCTGGGGAGCCGCCGGGGCTCCCCAGGGGCCCCGCCCTCAGGCCTCCTCGCGCCAGCCCTCGTAGCCGGCCGCGAGGGTGTCGAGGACGTGCAGCAGGGCAGGGGTCCAGCCGCTCTCCGGGGCCTCGGCCACGACCAGCCACTGGGCGTCCTCGGCGTCGTCCTCGCCCGCGAGCGCGTCGCGGACGACTTCGAGCTCGCCGAGGTCGGGCTGGGTGGCGGCGAGCTCCTCGGAGGCCTCCTCGGCGGTGTCGCGGTCGGGCAGGACGAGCAGCTGCCGGGCGTACGGGTCGGAGACGGCCGGCTGGTCGGCGGTCGGGAGGTCGGCGGTGTGGTTCTCGGTCACCCGGCCATTGTCCAGGTCGGGCGGCCCGCTCCGTCGGGCGGGAGTGTCCGCGGCCCGTGGGATGCTGGTACGCGATGGCCAGGAAGAGTGCACCCGACGACCTGCTCGCCCCGCTGACCCTCGCGGTCGGCCAGGAGGAGCTGCTGCTGGACCGCGCGGTCGCCCAGGTGGTGGCGGCGGCGAAGGCCGCGGACCCGGACACCGACGTACGGGACATCCCCCCCGGCGGCCTGCAGCCCGGCAGCCTGGCCGAGCTGACCACGCCCTCGCTGTTCGCCGAGCGCAAGGTGATCGTGGTCCGGGCCGCGCAGGACCTCTCCGCCGACTCGGTGAAGGAGGTCAAGGCGTACATCGAGGAGCCGGCCGAGGAAGTGGTCATGGTGCTGGTGCACGCCGGCGGCGCCAAGGGCAAGGGCCTGCTGGACGCCGGGCGCAAGGCCGGCGGGCGCGAGGTGGCCTGCGCCAAGCTGGCCAAGGCGAGCGAGCGGCTGGCCTTCGTCAAGGGCGAGTTCCGCACCCTGGGCCGCTCCGCGACCCCGGAGGCCTGCCAGGCGCTGCTGGACGCGCTCGGCAGCGACCTGCGCGAGCTGGCGGCCGCCTGCCACCAGCTGACCTCGGACGTCGAGGGCGCGATCGACGAGACGGTGGTGGCCCGCTACTACAGCGGCCGGGCCGAGGCGACCGGCTTCGAGGTGGCCGACCTGGCCGTCACCGGCCGGGCCGCGGAGGCGCTGGAGCGGCTGCGCTGGGCGCTGGCCGTCGGCCAGCCGCCGACCGGCATCACCTACGCGCTGGCCTCCGGCGTGCGCAGCATCGGCCGGCTGGCGAGCGCCGGGCGGAACATGCGCCCGGGCGACCTGGCCCGTGAGCTGGGCATGCCGCCGTGGAAGGTCGACCGGGTCCGCCAGCAGATGCGCGGCTGGACGGGCGACGGGGTGGCCGCCGCGCTGACCGCGATCGCCCAGGCCGACGCCGCCGTCAAGGGCGGCTCGGACGACCCGGCCTTCGCCCTGGAGCGCGCGGTGGTCGCCGTCGCCCGCGCCGCCCGGGCCGGCTCCCGGCCCTCGTACTGACGGCCGGCCGACCGGGCCGACCGACGGTGTGGCCCGGGCCTACTTCTTCATGGCCCGGACGGCGTCCCGCGCGTCGGACTCGAGGGCGCTGCGCAGCTCCTCCTGGGACGGCGGCTTGCTCTTGCCCTCGGTGTAGCTGGCCGAGAAGGTGATGTAGTACGTCATCCCGCCGTCGCGGACGTCCAGCTCGGCGTAGACGCTGTGGTACTGGTCCGAGCCGTCGTCCTGGTACAGGAAGTACGCCTCCTCGCCGAGCCCCGGGACGGTGCTGGCCTGGTAGCCGCGCGCCCGGTAGAGCTCCTTGTTGGCCTCCAGCTCGGGCGCCGGGTTGACCGCCTTGTGGAGGTCGGCGCGCAGGTAGAGGTTGGCGTACTCGCTGTCGCCGCCGCCGGTGCGCTTGAGCGACATCGAGCAGTTCATGCTGTCCAGCGCCGGGTGCCGGTCGGTGTGGTGGGTCGGCGCGGAGGTGTCCGAGACGGCGTACGTCTGGAGGATCCTGGTGGGCTTCGCGGTGGTGCAGAAGTCGTCGGAGAGGTGGTAGCCGCGCAGTCCGCGCGGCGAGGACTCGCTGCTGACCAGCCCGGGGACGGCCAGCACGGCGGCGGTCCAGCCGACCGAGACGATCACCGCGCCGACGAACGCCCAGACGGCGTTGCGCCGCAGGTTCCCGCGCGGAGCGGGCCGCGGCACCGTGGGCAGACCGGGCGCCGTGGGCAGCCCGGGCGAGGTGGGCAGTCCGGGCGGCGGGCCGAAGCCGGCCGCGCCTCCGGGTCCGGAGGCACTCCCGGGGCCGGGAACGCCCGGTACGGGCTGCGCACCCCCGCCCGGCTGCTGCGGGTAGCCGTACCCCGGCCCGTTCGGTGCCGGTGACGGCGGTGGCGGCGGTGGCGTCGACATCGAGGTTCCCCCCTGGGCCTGGCGTCGGGGCGCTCCCCGCGCCCCGATCGGACCTGACCGGCCCCGGGGCCGGTCCTCGGGCACCGACCCTAGCGGCCGGACCGCGGAACGCGACAGGCGCCGCAGCGGTCTCCGGGGAGGAGGCCGACTGCGACGCCTGCCGTACTGCTTCGTTGCACCGCACCCGCGTGGCGAACGCAGGCCGCGTGCGGTGCGAGTCTCGCGCGCCTCGGGGGTCCGGGTAGAGGGCCGGGTCGTCCCGAAGCGGTGGGGGCGGAAGCCCCCGGGGCGTCAGGCCTGGACGGCGGTGTTGACGCGCTTGGTGATGGCCGACTTCTTGTTGGCGGCCTGGTTGGCGTGGATGACGCCCTTGCTCACGGCCTTGTCCAGCGCCTTGGAGGCGGCGCGGGCCAGCTCGGTGGCCTTCTCGGTCTCGCCGGCGGCAGCGGCCTCACGGGCCTTGCGCAGAGCGGTCTTCAGCGAGGACTTGACGGCCTTGTTGCGCAGGCGCGCCTTCTCGTTGGTCTTGTTGCGCTTGATCTGGGACTTGATGTTCGCCACGAAGGAGCCTCAGTCTGTCTGAAAGGTTTGAACGGGGTCGCACCCGGCGGCCTTCGGACCAGCTGAGAGGGCATGCCGAGGCCAGGTGCAGCTGACCACGCTACCAGGGGCCCGCTCCGTGGCCCAAACCGGCCGTGGGCGACGGCCGCTCCCGGTGCCGACCGGCGGTCCACCCCGCGCTCGTGGGAGGATGGGAGGAACTATTTCGATCGGACGAGACCGTCCGGTCCCCGGGAAAACCGGTCAGCGATGACCCGGACACCCCCGGCCCCGGACCAACGGAGAATCGGACCAAGGTGCCCGCGACCCCCAGCAATGTGCCAGAGCCCAGCCGTACCGACCCGGCGCTGATCCGCAACTTCTGCATCATCGCCCACATCGACCACGGCAAGTCGACGCTCGCAGACCGAATGCTGCAGATCACCGGCGTCGTCGACCCCCGGCAGATGCGTGCCCAGTACCTCGACCGCATGGACATCGAGCGTGAGCGCGGCATCACCATCAAGTCGCAGGCGGTCCGCCTCCCGTGGGCGCCGAAGACCGGGCCGGACGCCGGGACGACGCACATCCTCAACATGATCGACACCCCCGGCCACGTGGACTTCACGTACGAGGTGTCCCGCTCCCTCGCCGCGTGCGAGGGCACCATCCTGGTGGTCGACGCGGCCCAGGGCATCGAGGCGCAGACCCTCGCCAACCTGTACCTGGCGCTGGAGAACGACCTCACGATCATCCCGGTCCTCAACAAGATCGACCTCCCGGCCGCCCAGCCGGAGAAGTACGCGGCCGAGATCGCCCACATCATCGGCTGCGACCCGTCCGACGTGCTCCAGGTCAGCGCCAAGACCGGCCTGGGCGTCGAGGACCTGCTGGACCACATCGTCAACACCATCCCGGCCCCGGTCGGCGTCAAGGACGCCCCGGCCCGCGCGATGATCTTCGACTCGGTGTACGACTCCTACCGCGGCGTGGTCACCTACGTCCGTGTGGTGGACGGGCAGCTCACCAAGCGCGAGCGGATCTCGATGATGTCCACCGGCGCCACCCACGAGCTGCTGGAGATCGGCGTCATCTCGCCCGAGCCGAAGGTCGCCGACGGCCTGGGCGTCGGCGAGGTGGGCTACATCATCACCGGTGTGAAGGACGTCCGGCAGTCCAAGGTCGGTGACACGATCACCTCGATGCACAAGGGCGCCACCGAGCCGCTCGGCGGCTACAAGGACCCGCGCCCGATGGTGTTCTCCGGCCTCTACCCGCTGGACGGCTCGGACTACCCGCTGCTGCGCGACGCCCTGGACAAGCTGCGGCTCAACGACGCCGCCCTGGTGTACGAGCCGGAGACCTCGGTCGCGCTCGGCTTCGGCTACCGCTGCGGCTTCCTCGGCCTGCTGCACCTGGAGATCATCCGGGAGCGTCTGGAGCGCGAGTTCAACCTCGACCTGATCTCCACCGCCCCGAACGTGGTCTACCGGGTGGTGATGGAGGACGGCACCGAGCACACCGTCACCAACCCGAGCGAGTTCCCGTCCGGCAAGATCTCCGACGTCTTCGAGCCGGTCGTGCGCGGCACCATCCTGGCGCCGAACGAGTTCGTCGGCGCGATCATGGAGCTCTGCCAGTCCCGCCGCGGCAGCCTGCAGGGCATGGACTACCTGTCCGAGGACCGGGTCGAGCTGCGCTACACCCTGCCGCTCGCGGAGATCGTCTTCGACTTCTTCGACCAGCTGAAGTCCAAGACCCGCGGCTACGCCTCGCTGGACTACGAGCCCATCGGCGAGCAGTCCGCCCAGCTGGTGAAGGTCGACATCCTGCTGCACGGCGACGCGGTCGACGCCTTCTCCGCGATCGTCCACAAGGACAAGGCCTACGGCTACGGCGTGATGATGGCGGGCAAGCTCCAGAAGCTCATCCCCCGCCAGCAGTTCGAGGTGCCGATCCAGGCCGCGATCGGCTCCCGGGTGATCGCCCGTGAGACGGTCCGCGCGATCCGCAAGGACGTCCTCGCCAAGTGCTACGGCGGTGACATCTCCCGCAAGCGGAAGCTGCTGGAGAAGCAGAAGGAAGGCAAGAAGCGGATGAAGATGGTCGGCAGCGTGGAGGTCCCGCAGGAGGCCTTCATCGCCGCGCTGTCCACCGACGCCGAGACGCCGAAGGACAAGAAGTAGCCACGGCACGGCGGTGACGCACGGCGGAAGGGCCCGGGCACCCGCCCGGGCCCTTCCGGCGTCCGCGGGGCGTCCCGGGGTCTACTTCAGGCTGCCGCGGACCGCGAAGACGATCGCCGCCTTGGCCAGGCGCCCCGCGGTGCCGGTGAACACGGTGGGCCGCATCGAGTCGTCCGGGCGGACCACCTGGAGCAGCCCGTCCCGCCGGCCGAGGCTCACGCACTGCACCGCGTACCGGAACGAGAAGGGCTTCCCGGTGCGCCCGGCCAGCAGCCGGCCGAGGTACCGGCCCTGCGGCAGGGCGGTGGCGCAGCCCATCCGCAGGGTGCCGACGCCGGGGACGGTGACCGCGGCGGCGTCGCCGATGACGTGGACGTCCGGGTGGGAGACCGACCGCAGGCGGTCGTCCACCAGGGCCCGGCCGCGCTCGTCCACGGCGAGCCCGGCCTCGGCGGCCAGCGGGTGCGGCTCCAGCGAGGCGGCCCAGACGACGAGGTCGGCGCCGACCGGCCCGGCGGTGGTGCGCAGCCCGTCCGCGGTGACCTCGGTGACGGTGGTGCCCTCGTGGACGGCCACGCCGAGCCGGGCGAGGACGCGCCGGACGTGGGCCCGGCCCTTGGCGGAGTAGACGCCGCCGACCGGGCCGGAGGCGACGATCCGGACCCGCCAGTCGGGGTGGGCCTCGGCGAGTTCGGTGGCCAGTTCGATGCCGGTGGCGCCGCCGCCGACCACGGCGATGGTGCCGGGCCGGTCGGCCCCGTCGATCCGGCGGCGCAGTTCGGCCGCGCGCTCCGCCGAGTAGGCGAGCTGTTCGGCGCCGGGGACGCCGTGCCAGGCGGTGCGGCTGCCGAGGGCGTGGACCAGGGTGTCGTAGGCGAGGGTGGTGCCGTCGTCGAGCCGGACCTCGCGGGCGTCCGGGTCGATGCCGACGGCCCGGGCCCGGCGGTGGGTGATCCGGCGGCCGCGGGTGAGTTCGCCGATGGTGGGCCAGTCGCGGCCGCGGCCGGCGGCGGTCTCGTGCTGGCGGATGCGGTGCAGGATCCGGTCCTCGGGGGCGACCAGGGTGACGGCGTGGCGCCGTCCGGCGCCGTTGGCCGCGGTCAGGCCGGCGTACCCGGCGCCCAGTACGACGATCCGCCGGCCGGTGGTGGTGCTGCTCATCTCGTCCGCCTCCTCGCGAGGGCGCTCCGGTGGAGCGCTGTTCGGGAAGGGGACGACGCGGCGGCCCGGGGTGTGACCGTGAGCCGGGTCACAGCTCCACGGCGGGGATGCGGGCGAGCTTCTCGGGGTTGACCACGACGTAGGCCTCGGCGATCCGGCCGTCGGCCACGGTGAAGGCGAGGACGCCGCCGACCCGGCCGGTGGTCCGTTCGTACCAGACCAGTCCGGGTTCGCCGTTGACCACGGCGCGGCCGATGGCCGCGTCGGGGGTGAACCACTTGGCGACCAGGCCGGCCACCAGTCGGGACACCCGGTCGGCGCCGCGGATCGGGCGGACGCCGGCGCGGACGATGCCGCCGCCGTCGGAGTGCCAGACCACGTCGGGGTCGAGGACCTCCATCAGGGCGAGGATGTCGCCGCGGGTGCTGGCGGCGGCGAAGGCCTCGACGGCCTGGCGGTGCTCGGCCGGGCCCGCCCCGCCGGTGCGCCGGGCGCCCTCCTGGGCCCGCCCGCCGTCGCGGACCCGGCGGCGGGCCCGGGAGGCGAGCTGGCGGGCGGCGTCGGGGCTGCGCTCCAGGGAGGCGCCGATCTCGTCGAAGCCGACCGCGAAGACGTCGTGCAGCACGAAGGCGGCCCGCTCGGCGGGGGTGAGCTGCTCCAGCACGGCGAGCAGGGCGAGCGAGACGGACTCGCCGCGTTCGGCCAGTTCGGCGGGGGAGTCGGGGACGTCGGCGTAGCTGACGACCGGTTCGGGCAGCCACTCGCCGTAGTAGGCCTCGCGGCGGGCGCGGGCGGAGCCCAGCTGGTCGTAGCAGAGCCGGGTGACGACGGTGGTGAGGAAGGCGCGCGGGTCGGCGACGGCGGTGCGGTCGGCGCCCTGCCAGCGCAGCCAGGCGTCCTGGAGGACGTCCTCGGCGTCGGTGAACGAGCCGAGCAGCCGGTAGGCGACCGAGCCCAGGTAGCGGCGGTTGGCCTCGAAGGCGTCCGAGGCGTCCGGGGCGTCCGGGGCCTCCGACGCCTCCGGGGCCTCCGGGGCGGACGGGGCGTCCGGGGCCGACAGGGCGGACGAGGTCTCCGGGGTGTCCGGGTGGTCGGGGGCCTGGTCGTCGATCACGGGCCCAAGGTAGCGCGCGGCGTGCGGAACGCGCAGGGCAGGGGCGGGAAGGGCCGGAACGCGAAGGCCCGGAACGCGAAGGGCCGGGGCGGGAAGTCCCCGCCCCGGCCCGCCGGTCGGCCGGGCGTCAGTCGACCTCGACCGCGGCCTCGGCGAACTGCGCCTGGTAGAGCCGCGCGTAGGCGCCGTCGGCGGCGATCAGCCGGTCGTGCGAGCCCTGCTCGACGATCGAGCCGTTCTCCATCACCAGGATCACGTCGGCGTCCCGGATGGTGGAGAGTCGGTGGGCGATCACGAAGCTGGTGCGGCCGGTGCGCAGCCGGGCCATGGCCCGCTGGATCAGCACCTCGGTGCGGGTGTCGACGGAGCTGGTCGCCTCGTCCAGGACCAGGATGGACGGCTGGGCGAGGAACGCCCGGGCGATGGTGATCAGCTGCTTCTCGCCGGTGCTGACGCCGGTGCCCTCGTCGTCGATGACGGTGTCGTAGCCGTCCGGCAGGGTGCGCACGAAGCGGTCGACGTGGGCGGCCCTGGCGGCCTCGACGACCTGCTCGCGGGTGGCCGACTCGGCGCCGTAGGCGATGTTGTCGGCGATGGTGCCGCCGAACAGCCAGGTGTCCTGGAGCACCATGCCGATGCCGGAGCGCAGTTCCTCGCGGGACATCGCGGCGATGTCGACGCCGTCGAGGGTGATCCGCCCGGAGCTGACCTCGTAGAACCGCATCAGCAGGTTGACCAGGGTGGTCTTGCCGGCGCCGGTGGGGCCGACGATGGCGACGGTCTGGCCGGGTTCGACCTTGAGCGAGAGGTCCTCGATGAGCGGCTTCTCGGGGTCGTAGCGGAAGGTCACGTCCTGGAAGGCGACCCGGCCGCGGACCACGTCGGGCCGTTCGGGCATGGCCGGTTCGGGGCTCTGCTCGGGGGCGTCCAGCAGCTCGAAGACGCGCTCGGCGGAGGCGACGCCGGACTGCACCAGGTTGGCCATGCTGGCGACCTGGGTGAGCGGCTGGCTGAACTGCCGGGAGTACTGGATGAACGCCTGGACGTCACCGATGGACAGCGCGCCGCTCGCCACCCGCAGGCCGCCGACGACGGCGACCAGCACGTACTGGAGGTTGCCGATCAGCATCATCGCGGGCTGGATGATGCCGGAGATGAACTGGGCCTTGTAACTGGCCTGGTAGAGCGCCTCGTTGTGCTCGCGGAAGGTCTCCGCGGACTCGTGCTGCCGCCCGAACACCTTGACCAGGGTGTGGCCGGTGTACATCTCCTCGATGTGGGCGTTGAGCTGGCCGGTGGACTTCCACTGCTGGACGAACTGCGGCTGGGCCCGCTTGCCGACCTTGGTGGCGACGACCACCGAGACGGGCACCGAGATCAGCGCGATCAGGGCGAGCAGCGGGGAGATCCAGAACATCATCGCGAGCACGCCGACCACGGTGAGCAGCGAGTTGACGACCTGTCCGAGGGTCTGCTGCATGGACTGGCCGATGTTGTCGATGTCGTTGGTGACCCGGCTGAGCACCTCGCCGCGCGGCTGCTTGTCGAAGTAGCTGAGCGGCAGCCGGGAGAGCTTGGCCTCGACGTCCTGGCGCAGCCGGTAGCTGGCGGCCTGGATGGCGTGGGTGGCCAGCCGGCCCTGGAAGACGCCGAGGACGGCGGAGGCGACGTAGACGCCGAGCACCCAGAGCAGGACGGTGCCGATGGCGCCGAAGTCCATGCCCTGGCCGGGGACGAAGTCGACGGAGGAGAGCAGGTCGGCGACGCCGCCCTCGCCGTGGGCGCGCAGCCCGTCGACGACCTGGTCCTTGGAGGCGCCGGACTGGAAGCGGGCGCCGACGACGCCGGCGAAGATCAGGTCGGTGGCGTCGCCGAGGATCTTGGGGCCGATGACGGCGCAGCCGATGCCGAGCACGCCGAGGATCAGGACGCCGATCAGGGTGTTGCGTTCGGGGCGCAGCAGGCCGAGGACGCGCTTGCCGGAGCCCTTGAAGTCCATGGACTTCTCGGTGCCCTGGCCGCCCATGAAGCGGCCGGGGCCGGCCGGTCCGCGGCGGGCGGCGGCGGCCTGCGAGTCACTGGGCAGGTCGGCGTCATTCGCGGCGTCCTTCTTCCGGGCGTCCTCGGGGGCGGCGCCTCTCGGGGCCTGGCCCTTGTTCAGGTCGGGCTTCTTGCCGGGGCTGGTCACGCGCCCACCTCGCTGCGCTCGGCAGGGGCCTTCGCCCGTGCGCACCTCTTGATGATTCGCTCGCTTCGGTCGTTCACGCCGCCTCCTGCTCGGTGAGCTGGGAGAGCACGATCTCCCGGTACGTCGGGTTGTCGTCCATCAGCTCGTGGTGGGTTCCGGTGCCGACGACGGCGCCCTCGTCGAGGACGATGATCCGGTCGGCGTCGCGGATGGTGGACACGCGCTGGGCGACGATCAGGACGGTGGCGTCGGAGGTCTCGCGGGCGAGGGCCTTGCGGAGCTTGGCGTCGGTGGCGTAGTCGAGCGCGGAGAAGGAGTCGTCGAAGAGGTAGACGGAGGGCCGGCGCACCAGGGTCCGGGCGATGGCCAGGCGTTGGCGCTGGCCGCCGGAGACGTTGCCGCCGCCCTGGGCGATGGGGGCGTCCAGGCCCTCGGGCAGCTTCTCGACGAACTCCTTGGCCTGGGCGATCTCCAGGGCGTGCCAGAGCTCCTCGTCGGTGGCGTCGGGCCGGCCGTAGCGGAGGTTGCTGGCGACGGTGCCGGAGAAGAGGTAGGGCTTCTGCGGGACGATGCCGACGTTCTCGGCGAGCACGGCGGGGTCGAGTTCGCGGACGTCCACGCCGTCGAGCAGGACCTGTCCGGAGGTGGCGTCGAAGAGCCGGGGGACGAGGCCGAGCAGGGTGGACTTGCCGCTGCCGGTGGAGCCGATGATGGCGGTGGTCTCGCCGGGGCGGGCGGTGAGCTCGATGCCGCGCAGCACCGGGGCCTCGGCGCCGGGGTAGCGGAAGTCGACGTCGCGCAGCTCCAGGTTGCCGCGGCGCAGCACCTCGGTGACGGGGGCGGCGGGCGGGACGACGCTGCTGTGGGTGCCGAGGACCTCCTGGACGCGTTCGGCGCAGACCTCGGCGCGCGGCACCATCATGAACATGAAGGTGGCCATCATGACGCTCATCAGGATCTGCATCAGGTAGGAGAGGAACGCGGTGAGCGCGCCGATCTCCATGGCGCCGTCGTCGATGCGGTGGGCGCCGAACCAGAGCACGGCGACGCTGGAGACGTTCACCACCAGCATGACGGCGGGGAACATGATGGACATCAGCCGGCCGACCTGGCGGGCGACCTGGGTGAGGTCCTCGTTGGCGCCGGCGAAGCGGGCCTGCTCCTGGTCGTCCTTGACGAAGGCGCGGATGACCCGGATGCCGGTGATCTGCTCGCGCAGGACCCGGTTCACGGTGTCGATCCGCTCCTGCATGCTGCGGAACCTGGGGCGCAGTGCGCGGACCAGCAGGACCACGACGACGCCGAGCGCCGGGATGACGGCGAGCAGCAGGCCGGACAGCGGGACGTCCTGGTTGAGCGCCATGATGATGCCGCCGACGCACATGATCGGCGCGGCGACCATGAGCGTGAAGCTCATCAGGGCGAGCATCTGGACCTGCTGGACGTCGTTGGTGGTGCGGGTGATCAGCGAGGGGGCGCCGAACTGGCCGACCTCCCGGGCGGAGAAGCCCTGCACCCGGTCGAAGACGGCGGCGCGGAGGTCGCGGCCGAAGGCCATGGCGGTGCGGGCGCCGATGAAGACGGCGCCGATCGAGCACAGGGCCTGCAGGACGGTGACCGCGATCATCACCCCGCCGACGCGCAGGATGTAGCCGGTGTCGCCCTTGACCACCCCGTCGTCGATGATGTCGGCGTTGAGCGTCGGCAGGTAGAGCGCCGCGAGGGTGGACACCAGCTGGAGCAGCACCAGCAGGGTGATCGGTCGGGAGTACGGGCGCAGGTACGCCCTCAGCAGTCTGATCAGCACTAGCACACTCTTGTCGGTCGCCGGTCGGGTTCGCACCCCAATTCTCGATGTTCCCAAGCGTCGCGCAGGCGATTCGGCGTGCGGGAGCCGGAGGTTTGCCGGGCTTTTGCCGAATGGCCGGGTGCGGCACGGGTGCCGCGGCGGTGTGCCGTCGGCCGCTGCCCTCTTACGGATTGACCGGTTTCCCCCTAGGCTGCTGATTGCCCCTTTGTTACTGACCGGTACCGCTCAGGTGAACCGGGGGCCCGGCGACCGCCCCCACGGACGCCGCGACAATCCCTCAGACGGCCACCCGCCCCCGGAGGTCCTCGTTGAGTTCCGCGCAGTCCCTGATCGACTCCGGCAGGCCCGACCTCGTCGCCGGGCGCCCCGCCTCCGTCGCCCACCTGTTCCTGGAGCGGGTCGCCCTGACCCCGAACGCCGAGGCCTACCGCTACCCCTCGCCGGTGGACGAGCAGGCCGCCGACGGCGCGCCCGGCGCCGAGCAGTGGCGCTCGCTCACCTGGGCGCAGACCGCGACCCGGGTCAAGGCGGTGGCCGCCGGCCTGATGGCGCTCGGCATCCGGCCCGAGGACCGGGTGGCCCTGGCCTCCTCGACCCGGCTGGAGTGGGTCCTCACCGACCTCGGCGCCATGTGCGCGGGCGCCGCGATCACTACCGTCTACCCGAGCACCAACGCGTCCGAGACCGCGTTCATCCTGTCCGACTCGGGCTCCCGGGCGATGTTCGCCGAGAACGCGGCCCAGCTGGCCAAGGCCGTCGAGCAGATCGACCAACTGCCCGAGCTGCGCACCGTGATCCTCTTCGACGCGCCCGCCGAGGCCCCCGGGACCGCGGGCCTGGAGGTGATCACCCTCGCCGAGCTGGAGGAGCGCGGCACCCGGTACCTGGCGGAGCACCCCGACGCGGTGGAGAAGACCGTCGACGGGCTCGGCAGGGAGCAGCTGGCCACCCTCATCTACACCTCCGGCACCACCGGCCGTCCCAAGGGCGTGCGCCTGGTGCACGACTGCTGGGCGTACGAGGGCCGGGCGCAGGAGGCCAGCGGGCTGCTGGGCCCCGACGACGTCCAGTTCATGTGGCTGCCGCTGTCGCACGTGTTCGGCAAGACGCTGATCTCCGGGCAGATCGCCACCGGGCACGTGATGGCGCTGGACGGCCGGGTGGACCGGATCATCCACAACCTGCCGGCGATCCGGCCGACCATCATGGCCTCGGCGCCGCGCATCTTCGAGAAGGTCTACAACGGCATCGCGGGCAAGGCCCGGGCCGAGGGCGGCGCCAAGTACAAGATCTTCCTGTGGGCGGCCAAGGTTGCCCGCGAACACGCCCGGGTGGTCCAGGAGAACCGGGTCGCCACCGGGGCCGGGACCGCCCCGCTGGGCCTGCGGCTGCAACACGCGCTGGCCGACAGGCTGGTGTACGCGAAGATCCGGGCGGCCTTCGGCGGCCGGATGCGCGGCGCCGTCTCCGGCAGCGCCGCGCTGGCCCCGGAGATCGGCTACTTCTTCCTCGGCGCCGGGGTGCCGATCCTGGAGGGCTACGGCCTGAGCGAGACCAGCGCCGGCTCCTGCGTCAACCGCGCGGAGGACGTGCGGATCGGCACCGTGGGCCGCCCGCTGCCCGGCACCGAGGTGCGGATCGCCGAGGACGGCGAGATCCTGCTGCGCGGCCCGGGCGTCATGCGCGGCTACCACAACCTGCCGGAGAAGACCGCCGAGGTGCTGGAGCCGGACGGCTGGTTCCACACCGAGGACATCGGCGAGCTCACCCCGGACGGCTTCCTGCGGATCACCGACCGCAAGAAGGACCTGTTCAAGACCTCCGGCGGCAAGTACGTGGCGCCCAGCGAGGTCGAGGGCAAGTTCAAGGCGGTCTGCCCGTTCGTCAGCAACATCCTGGTGATCGGCAACGGCCGCAACTACTGCACCGCGCTGATCGGCCTGGACGAGGCGGTCCTGATGCCGTGGGCCGCCGAGCACGGCCTGGCCGGGCGGAGCTACGCCGAGCTGGCCGCCGAGCCGGCCGTGCACGAGCTGATCGAGGGCTTCGTCAAGCGGGTCAACGGCGACCTCCAGCGCTGGCAGACGATCAAGAAGTTCCACCTGCTGCCGCGCGACCTCGACATCGAGCACGGCGAGCTCACCCCGAGCCTGAAGATCAAGCGCCCGGTGGTCGAGCGGACCTACGCGGACGCGGTGACCGCGATGTACGCGGGCGCCAACGAGGCCTGATCCGCCCCGCTCCCGTACGGCCCGCCGGTCAGGCCGGGCCGTACGGGACAATGGGTCCATGCCCTCCGCACTTCCCGACGGCGATCCGGTGCCGTCCGACGGTTCCCTGCCCGCGCACGCCCTCGCCGGGCTGGGCCCGCGACCCTTCGGCTTCTACCTGCACGTGCCGTACTGCGCCAGCCGCTGCGGCTACTGCGACTTCAACACCTACACCGCCACCGAGCTGCGCTCCTCCGGGGCGGTCGCCTCGCAGGAGACGTACGCGGACAACGTGGTCGCCGAGATCCGCCTCGCCCGCAAGGTGCTGGGGGACACGGACCTCCCGGTGCGGACCGTGTTCCTCGGCGGTGGCACCCCGACCCTGCTGCCCGCCCGCGACCTGGTGAAGATGCTCGCCGCGATCCGCGAGGAGTTCGGGCTCGCCGAGGGCGCCGAGGTCACCACCGAGGCCAACCCGGAGTCGGTGGACCCGGCCTACCTGGCCGAACTGCGCGAGGGCGGCTACAACCGGCTCTCCTTCGGCATGCAGAGCGCCCGCCCGCACGTCCTGCGGCTGCTCGACCGCCACCACACCCCGGGCCGCCCCGAGGCCTGCGTCGCCGAGGCCCGCGCGGCCGGCTTCGACCACGTCAACCTCGACCTCATCTACGGCACCCCGGGCGAGTCCGACGACGACTGGCGGGCCTCCCTGGACGCCGCCATCGGCGCCGGGCCCGACCACGTCTCCGCGTACTCGCTGATCGTCGAGGAGGGCACCCGGCTGGCCGCCCGGGTCAAGCGCGGCGAACTGCCGATGATCGACGACGACGTCCACGCCGACCGCTACCTGATCGCCGAGGAGGCGCTCAGCGCCGCCGGCTACTCCTGGTACGAGGTCTCCAACTGGGCCACCACCCCCGAGGGCCGCTGCCGCCACAACGAGCTCTACTGGACCGGCGCCGACTGGTGGGGGGCCGGCCCCGGCGCCCACAGCCACGTCGGCGGCGTCCGCTGGTGGAACGCCAAGCACCCCGCCGCCTACGCCCGGGCCCTCGCCGAGGGCCGCACCCCGGCCCTGGCCCGCGAGGTGCTGGCCGACGAGGACCGCCGCGTCGAGCGCATCCTGCTGGAGCTGCGGCTGGTGGACGGCATCCCCCTGGACCTGCTGACGGACACCGGCCGCAAGGCCGCGGACCGGCACCTCGCCGACGGCCTCCTCGCCGCGGGTCCGTACGCCGACGGCCGCGCCGCCCTCACCCTCCAGGGCCGGCTGCTGGCCGACGCCGTCGTCCGTGACCTGGTGGACTGATCGAGGACCTGTCGTGTCTGCGTGACTACTTCAGGCCTGTTGGGCGTCACGCTCGACACCTCGGAGTTCCAGACCTACTCCTGGCCCGGCAGGGCCGTGAAGTCGATCAACTCCTCCACCCGGCCCAGCAGTTCGGGCTCCAGGTCCCGGTAGCTGTCCACCTTCGACAGGATGTGCTTCCAGGCCGCCGGGGTGTCCACCGGCCAGCCGAGGCGGCGGCAGGTGCCCTCCTTCCAGTCCTCGCCGCGCGGGACGGCGGGCCAGGCGGGGATGCCCACGCTGGCGGGCTTCACGGCCTGCCAGATGTCGATGAAGGGGTGGCCGACGACCAGCACGGACTCGCCGGTGACCTGGGCGGCGATGCGGTGCTCCTTCGTCCCCGGGAGCAGGTGGTCGACCAGGACGCCCAGGCGCCGGCCCGGGCCGGGGGCGAAGTCGGCGACGATCGCGGGCAGGTCGTCGATGCCGCGCAGGTACTCGACGACCACGCCCTCGATCCGCAGGTCGTCGCCCCAGACCCGCTCGACCAGCTCGGCGTCGTGCCGCCCCTCGACGTAGATCCGCGACTCGCGGGCGACCCGGGCGCGGGCGCCGGGGACGGCGATCGAGCCCGAGGCGGTACGGCCCGGGGTGCGGGGCGCCGCCGGGCCGGCCGGGCGCACCAGGGTGACGGCCCTGCCCTCCAGCAGGAAGCCGCGCGGCACCAGCGGGAACACCCGGTGCTTGCCGAACCGGTCCTCCAGGGTGACGGTGAACCCCTCGGCGGTCTTCTCGCAGCGCACCACCGCCCCGCAGAAGCCGGTCGCCGCCTCCTCGACCACCAGGTCCCGCTCGGCGGGCACCTCCGGGGCGGCCTGCTGCTTCTTCCACGGCGGGGTCAGGTCGGGTCCGTACTGGCGGCTGCGCATACGGGTGATCATAGGGAGGGCGGACGGCCCGTCAGAGTCCCGGCGCGCCCCAGACCGGGAACCAGCGGCCGAGGTCCTTCTCCAGCCGCAGGTCGTTCCCCAGCATCGCGTTGACCTGCAGTTCCAGCGGGCTGTTGCGCTTCTCCCCGCCGCCGGGCACCGGCGCGAAGGGGTAGAAGGTGCCGCGCTTGTACAGGTAGACCAGGGCCAGCGACTGCCCCTGCGGGTTCCGGAAGGCGACCAGCGAGCAGAGCAGCTGCGGCCCGAAGCCGTTCGCCTCCAGCTCGCTGTTGACCGCGTGCAGGTCGTTCACCAGCTCCGGCAGCTCCTCGGGCCGGTGCCGGGCGAGCAGCCAGGAGTAGCCGTAGGCGTCCTTGGAGGCCTCCACCGGGACGCCGCCGCGCCCGGTGTCGGCGTCCAGCAGCGCCCGGACCTGCTGCTCGACCTGGACGAAGGCCGCGCCCTCGACGGCCGCGAAGCAGACCGAGCCGAGCCCGGTGGGGGTGAACCCGGCTCCGGCCTCCAGGGTGAGCGCGGCGGACGGCACGCCGAACAGCTGGTCGAGGTCGGGTTTGACGGGCTTGGTGCGGCCGAACAGGGCGTCCAGGATTCCCACGGCGGTCCTCTCGGGTTCGGGGGTCAGCGGCCGAGCTGCTCGGAGATCCTCGCCAGCTGCGCCAGCCGCTTCTCCAGGCTCGGGTGGGTGGACAGCAGCTGCGAGGCGGTCTCCCGGGCGCTCAGCGCGGGGGCGAAGTAGAAGGCGTTGTACGGCTGCGCCTGGCGCAGGTCCTTGCCGGGGATGGCCGCGATCTGCCCGGTCACCTTGGTGAGCGCGGAGGCCAGCGCGCTGGGCCGGCCGGTGAGCTGGGCGGCGGCCCGGTCCGCGGCCAGCTCGCGGTAGCGGGACAGCAGCCGGGTGAGCAGGAAGCTGACCGCGTAGACGACCATCGACACCAGCGGGACGACCAGCGCCAGGACGGCCGCGTTCTGGTCGTTGTTGTTGCGCCCGCCGCCCATGAACCCGCCGTACACGGCGATCCGGGTCATCGCCCCGGCGAGGACGCCCAGGAAGCCGGCGATCGTCATCACCGCCACGTCCCGGTGGGCGACGTGCGACAGCTCGTGCGCGAGGACGCCCTCCAGCTCCTCCGGCTCCAGCCGGCGCAGCAGCCCGGTGGTCACGCAGACCACCGCGTTGCCCGGGTTGCGGCCGGTGGCGAAGGCGTTCGGCATGTCGTTGTCGGCGACCGCCACCCGGGGCTTGGGCATGTCGGCCAGGGCGCAGAGCCGGTCGACGGTGCCGTGCAGCTGGGGGAACTCCTCGGGGGACACCCGGTGGGCGCCCATCGCCCGCTCGGTGATCCGGTCGCTGAACCAGAACTGGGCCACGAACAGCCCGCCGGAGATCAGCACGATCAGTGGCCAGGCGCCGCGCATCAGCGCGATCAGCAGGCCCGTGAAACCGACGTACAGCAGCCCGATCACGAACATCGTGGCGACCATGCGGCCGGTCAGGCCGCGGTCGGGCGCGAAACGGGTGTGCTGGCCCGAGCTCGACATCGCTTGCTCCTCCGTTCGCCGTCGCCTTCGATGCTGCCACCCGGACGGCCTCCCGGCACCACCCCGGCGCCGGAACGACCGAACCGCGGGGGCCCCGCGGGCCGTGGGCGGAACTGCGGGGAGGATCACCCCGGTCGGGCCGTTCCTGCCGTAGGACCCGGGCCGTACACTGGCAGGTACGGTTTTGGCACTCGCGTGTTCAGAGTGCCAAGGCCGAGGGCCTTCCGGAGCGGCCCGCAGCAACGAGGGACACAGTCGGACAACGTGCGAAGACGGAGGTGCGTGCCCCATGGCCGGTGAGGTCCGCCAGCTGGACGAACGCAAGCTCGCCGTGCTCCGCGCGATCGTGCAGGACTACGTGGGCACCGAGGAGCCGGTCGGCTCCAAGGCCCTGGTGGAACGGCACAACCTCGGGGTCTCGCCGGCGACCGTCCGCAACGACATGGCGGCGCTGGAGGAGGAGGGTTACATCCACCAGCCGCACACCAGCGCCGGCCGGATCCCGACCGACAAGGGGTACCGCCTCTTCGTCGACAAGCTCGCCGAGATCAAGCCGATGAGCGCCCCCGAGCGCCGGGCCATCCGGCACTTCCTGGACGGCGCGGTCGACCTGGACGACGTGGTCGCCCGCACGGTGCGGCTGCTCGCCCAGCTGACCCGGCAGGTCGCGGTGGTGCAGTACCCGTCGTTGACGCGCTCCACCGTCCGGCACATCGAGCTGGTGGCGCTCGCCCCGGCGAAGGTGATGCTGGTCCTGATCACCAACACCGGCCGGGTCGAGCAGCGGATGGTCGACTGCCCGGGCCCGGTCGGCGAGACGGTGCTGGCGGACCTCCGGGCCCGGATCAACGCGAGAGCCGCCGGCAAGCGCCTCCCGGAGGTCCCCGGGCTGCTGGAGGAGCTGCCCGCGCAGTTCGAGCAGGCCGACCGGCCGACCGTCAGCACGGTCCTGGCGACCCTGTTCGAGACGCTCGCCGAGCAGAACGAGGAGCGGATCATGCTGGCCGGCACGGCCAACCTGACCCGCTTCGGGCACGACTTCCCGCTCTCCATCCAGCCGGTGCTGGAGGCCCTGGAGGAGCAGGTCGTCCTGCTCCGCCTCCTGGGTGAGACCGCGGACGCCGCGATGACGGTCCGGATCGGGCGGGAGAACGCCTACGAGGGGCTGACTTCCACGTCGATCGTCTCGGTCGGCTACGGTTCGGGCGACGAGAGCGTGGCGAAACTGGGTGTGATCGGTCCGACCCGGATGGACTATCCGGGCACAATGGGGGCGGTGCGAGCGGTGGCGCGGTACGTGGGCCAGATCCTGGCCGAGTCCTAGCAAGCGGCCGTCGCCGGAAATCCGGCGGCGGCGACCAGTCGCAGCACTACTACAGGCGGAACAAGCGGAGCATTTGGTGGCCACGGACTACTACGCGGTACTCGGCGTCCGACGGGATGCGGGGCAGGACGAGATCAAGAAGGCGTTCCGGCGCCTGGCACGCGAACTGCACCCGGACGTCAACCCGGACCCGAAGACGCAGGAGCGGTTCAAGGAGATCAACGCCGCCTACGAGGTGCTCTCCGATCCGCAGAAGCGCCAGGTCTACGACCTCGGCGGGGACCCGCTGTCCCCGGGCGGCGGCGGAGCGGGCGGCTTCGGGGCCGGTGCGGCCGGCTTCGGCTTCTCCGACATCATGGACGCCTTCTTCGGCGCCGCGGCCGGCCAGCGCGGCCCGCGCTCGCGCACCCGCCGCGGCCAGGACGCCATGATCCGGCTGGAGATCACCCTGGAGGAGGCCGCCTTCGGCACCACCAAGGAGCTCCAGGTCGACACCGCCGTCACCTGCACCACCTGCAGTGGCGAGGGCGCGGCCCCCGGCACCTCGGCGCAGACCTGTGACATGTGCCGCGGCAAGGGCGAGGTCTCCCAGGTCACCCGGTCCTTCCTGGGCCAGGTCATGACCTCCCGCCCCTGCCCGCAGTGCCAGGGCTTCGGCACCGTCGTGCCGACCCCGTGCCCGGAGTGCGCCGGCGACGGCCGGGTCCGCGCCCGCCGCACCCTGACCGTCAAGATCCCGGCCGGTGTCGACAACGGCACCCGGATCCAGCTGGCCGGCGAGGGCGAGGTCGGCCCCGGCGGCGGCCCGGCCGGCGACCTGTACGTGGAGATCGCCGAGACCACCCACAACATCTTCCAGCGGCGCGGGGACGACCTGCACTGCACCGTCACCATCCCGATGACGGCGGCCGCGCTCGGCACCCAGGTGCCGCTGCAGACCCTGGACGGCCTGGAGGAGGTCGACATCCGGCCCGGCACCCAGTCCGGCCAGTCGATCCCGCTGCACGGCCGGGGCATCACGCACCTGCGGGGCGGCGGCCGGGGCGACCTGATAGTGCACGTCGAGGTGAAGACGCCCAGCAAGCTCGACGCCGAGCAGGAGGAGCTGCTGCGCCGCCTCGCGGTGCTGCGCGGCGAGGAGCGGCCGTCCGGCCAGTTCGCGCCGGGCCAGCAGGGCCTGTTCTCCCGGCTGAAGGACGCCTTCAACGGCCGGTAGCCGTCCGCGGAGGGGTGCCGGGGGGGTGAAGCCCCCGGCACCCCTCCGGTGTTTCCCCCTCTCCGGCCGCAGGCCCCTCCTGGAAAGGTCCCCGCCATGACCGCGCCCGTCTTCTTCGTCGAGACCGAGCGGATCGCCGCCGCCGTGCCCGGGGCCGTGGTGCGCCTGGACGGCCCGGAGGGGCGCCACGCGGCCGCGGTGAAGCGGCTGCAGCCGGGCGAGGCGGTGACCCTGGCCGACGGGCTGGGGCTCGGCGTGGACGGCACGGTCGCCGAGGTGCTCGGCAAGGACGAGATCGACGTGGCGGTCGCCGCCGTGCGCCGGGAGCCGGAGCCCGCGCCGCGGATCGTCGTCGTCCAGGCGCTGCCCAAGGGCGACCGCGGCGAGCTGGCCGTGGAGACCATGACCGAGGTCGGCGTGGACGTGGTGATCCCGTGGTCCGCCTCGCGCTGCATCACCCAGTGGAAGGGCGAGCGCGGCGGCAAGGCCCTCGCCAAGTGGCGGGCCACCGCCCGGGAGGCGGGCAAGCAGTCCCGCCGGCTGCGCTTCCCCGTGGTCCGGGACGTCATGACCACCCGGCAGCTGACCCCCGTCCTGGCGCAGGCCGCGTTCGCCGCCGTGCTGCACGAGGAGGGCGCCGAGCCGCTGGCGCACGCCGGGCTGCCGGAGACCGGGGACATCGTCCTGGTGGTCGGCCCCGAGGGCGGGGTCTCCCCGGAGGAGCTGGCCGCCTTCGCCGAGGCGGGCGCCGAGCCGTACCGGCTGGGCCCCTCGGTGCTGCGCACCTCCACCGCCGGGGTGGCCGCCGGCGCACTGCTGCTCGGGCGCAGCGGCCGCTGGTCCTGACCGCGCCCGCAGGGCGCCCGGGGCGCCCGGGACGGCGCCCGGCGCGAGCGCGTCACGGCCGTCCGCGGGCGGCGCCGGGAGTCTGCCGAAAACGGCGCGGACCGTACGCGCGGCTGCCTAGGCTGGCCGGGTGACGGACTCCCTGAGCACCCCGGCCGGCGCCTACCTGCGCCATCCCCACCTGCACGGCGACCTGGTCGCCTTCGTCGCCGAGGACGACCTCTGGCTCGCCCCGCTGGACGGTGGCCGGGCCTGGCGGCTGACGGCGGACCACCTGCCGGTCCACCACCCGAGGTTCTCCCCGGACGGGCGGCACCTCGCCTTCACCTCCACCCGGGACGGCGCCCCCGAGGTGCACGTGGTGCCGGTGGACGGCGGTCCGTCGCGCCGGCTCACCCACTGGGGCAGCCACCAGACCCGGGTGCTCGGCTGGGCCGCCGACGGCCGCCCGATCGCGGTCACCGCCGCCGGCGAGTCCGGCTTCCGCCGCACCTGGGCGCACGCCGTGCCGCTGGACGGCGGCGAGCCGCGGCGGCTGCCGTACGGGCCGGTCGGCGGCATCGCCTTCGAGCCGGGCGACATGGGGGCGCCCCCGGCCGAAGGCCGGGGGAGGGTGCTGCTGGCCAGCGTCAACGGCCGTGACCCGGCCTGGTGGAAGCGGTACCGGGGCGGGCGGGCCGGCAAGCTGTGGCTCGGCCGGGACGAGTTCGTCCGCGTCCACGCGGAGCTGGACGGGCAGCTGGACTCGCCGCTCTGGGTCGGGGAGCGCATCGCCTTCCTCTCCGATCACGAGGGCGTCGGCGAGCTGTGGTCCAGCCGCCCGGACGGCACCGACCTGCGCCGCCACACCACCGACCCCGACGGCTTCTACGCCCGGAACGCCACCACCGACGGCACCCGGGTGGTCTTCCACCGGGCCGGCGACCTGTGGCTGCTGGACGACCTGGAGGGCGCCGAGCCGCGCCGGCTGGACGTCCGGCTGGCCGGCCCCCGGGCCGGGCGCCGCCCCCGCCCGGTGCCCGCCGCGCACTGGCTGGAGTCCGTCGCCCCCGACCGCACCGGCCGGGGCAGCGCCGTGGTGGTGCGCGGCAGCGTGCACTGGCTGACCCACCGCGAGGGCCCGGCCCGGGTGCTGGACGAGACCCCGGGCGTACGCGGGCGCCTGGTCCGGGTGGTGCCGGGCGAGGACGGCGCCCAGGGCGTGCTGTGGGTGACCGACGCCGAGGGCGAGGACGCCCTGGAGTTCGCCCCCGACCTGCACGGCGAGGAGCGTCGCCGGCTCGCCGCGGGGCAGCTGGGCCGGGTCAACTCGCTGGTGGTCTCCCCGGACGGCAAGCAGGCCGCGCTCGGCGTGCACGACGGCCGGCTGCTGCTGGTCACGCTGGCCGACGGCGCCGTGCACGAGCTGGACCGCAGCGCCGACGGCGAGCCCGGCGGGCCGGCCTTCAGCCCGGACTCGGCCTGGCTGGCCTGGTCGCGCCCGGTGCGCGGGATGGGCCCGCACTCGCTGCGCCAGATCGTGCTGGCCAACCTGGCCACCCGGACGGTCGGCGAGGTCACCCAGCCGCGCTTCGTGGACACCTCGCCCTCCTTCACCGCGGACGGCCGCTACCTGGCCTTCCTGTCGGTGCGCAACTTCGACCCGGTGTACGACGCGCACGTCTTCGACCTGTCCTTCCCGAACGGCTGCCGCCCCTACCTGGTCACGCTGGCCGCCGACACGCCGTCCCCGTTCGGGCCGCAGCGGGCCGGGCGCCCGCTCGGCGGGGAGGAGGACGAGCCGAAGGCCGGGAAGGCCGACGGAGAGGAGGCGGCGGCCGGCGCCGCGCCGGTGACCAGGGTGGACCTGGACGGCATCGCCGACCGGATCGTCCCCTTCCCGGTCGAGGGCGGCCGCTTCGAGGAACTGGCCGCGGCCAAGGACGGCGTGCTCTGGACCAGGGCCCCGCTGACCGGCGAACTCGGCGACGGGGCCGCGTCCCTGGACGACGACCGGCCCCGCCCGGTGCTGGAGCGCTTCGACCTGAGGAAGCGCCGGGTCGAGCAGCTGGTGCACGGCCTGGACGACTTCGCGGTCAGCGCGGACGGCACCCGGGTGGCCGTGCTGGACGAGGGCGAGCTGCGGGTCGTCCCGGCCGACCACAAGGGCGGCGACGACGAGGAGACCGCCGTCGACCTCGCCCGGCTGCGGGTGACCGTCGACCCGGCCGCCGAGTGGCGGCAGATGTACGCCGAGAACGGCCGGCTGATGCGGGACAACTTCTGGCGCCCCGACCTCTCCGGCGTCGACTGGGACGGGGTGCTGGAGCGCTACCGGCCGCTGGTCGAGCGGGTCGGCTCGCACGACGAACTGGTCGACCTGCTCTGGGAGGTGCACGGCGAACTCGGCACCTCGCACGCCTACGTGATGCCGTACGGCCGGTACACCGAGCCGGCCCGGCGCCAGGGCCTGCTCGGCGCCGACCTGGTCCGGGACGGCGAGCGGTGGCGGATCGGGCGGATCCTGCCCGGGGAGTCCTCCGACCCCAGGGCCCGCTCGCCGCTGGCCGCGCCCGGCGCCGCTATCCGCCCGGGCGACGCGCTGCTCGCCGTCAACGGCCGCCCGGTGGACCCGGTCACCGGGCCGGCCCCGCTGCTGGCCGGCACCGCCGGGCAGCCGGTCGAGCTGACCGTGGCCGGGAAGGACGGCACCGACCGGCGCCACCCGGTGGTCGTCCCGCTCGCCGACGAGGAGGCGCTGCGCTACCACGACTGGGTGGCCGGGCGGCGGGCCGCGGTGCGCGAACTGTCCGGCGGGCGGCTGGGCTACCTCCACCTGCCCGACATGCAGACGGCCGGCTGGGCGCAGCTGCACCGCGACCTGAGCACCGAGATGGCCAGGGAGGGCCTGGTCGTCGACGTCCGGGGGAACCGCGGCGGCCACACCTCGCAGCTGGTGATCGAGAAGCTGGCCCGCCGGATCATCGGCTGGGACGTCATCCGGGACACCGACCACCCGGTGCCCTATCCGGCGGACGCCCCGCGCGGGCCGGTGGTCGCGCTCGCCGACGAGTTCACCGGCTCGGACGGCGACGTGGTCAACGCCGCCGTCCAGGCGCTCGGGATCGGCCCGGTGGTCGGCACCCGCACCTGGGGCGGGGTGATCGGCATCGACAGCCGCTACCGGCTGGTCGACGGCACCCTGGTCACCCAGCCCAAGTACGCGCTCTGGCTGGAGAACTACGGCTGGGGCCTGGAGAACCACGGGGTCGACCCGGACGTCGAGGTGCCGTTCGCCCCGCACCACTGGGCGGCCGGCGAGGACCCGCAGCTGGCCGAGGGCGTCCGGATCGCCCTGGCGGGGCTGGCCGAGACCCCGGCCCGCACGGCGCCGCCACTGCCCTGGCTCTGACCGGCCGGCCGGGCGGCGCTCCGGAGCGGGAAGTCGGCCCGTCCGACCTCCTGCTCCGGAGCCCGGGGCGTGGGTAGGATGCGGGGCTGCTCTTGATCCACAGCTCACGGGGGAACCACATGGCGCAGGGCTACCCGCCGCCGCAGTACGGCCAGAATCCTTACGCACAGCAGCCGCAGCCCCATCCGCCGGCGCGGCCGCAGGGCTACCCGCCGGCCCAGCCGTACCCACCGCAGCCGTACCCGCCGCAGGGCGGCTACCCGTCGCCGCAGGCCCAGCCGCCGCGGGGGTACGCCCAGCCGTACCCGAACCCCCACCCGCGGCCCGAGCAGCCGCGGCGGGCGGCACTGCCGCCGTGCCCCAAGGAGGCGGGCGGCGGCCGGCGGTTCCTGGCGATCGTGCTGGACTGGCTGTTCGCGGTCGGCCTCGGCTTCGTCGCCGCCAACGCCGCCAGCCGCCCGAAGACCCGGCACATGGCCGGCCACGCGGTGCAGAGCGGCGGGCCGGTGGTGCCCTACTTCGTGGCGCTGCTGGTGGTCGGCCTCGGCACGTCCTTCCTCAACCAGGTGGTGCTCGCCCGGCTGACCGGCTTCAGCGTGGGCAAGGGGATCATGGCGATGCGGCTGGTGCGCCGCAAGGGCGTGATGCGGCCGAACACCTGGCGGCTCACCAGGCGCTGGCTGCTCGGCTTCGTCATCCTCGCGGTCGCCTTCCTCGCCGAGGACTTCGACACCGACGACGGCGACGTCGTCGGCATGCGCGCGGTGCGCTGGAAGCACCTCCAGGAGTACCAGCAGGCCGTCGCCCGGCTCGGCTAGGCTGCGCCCGTACCGCCCCACCACCCGACGTACCGATCCCGAGGAGAGAGCCATGGCCGGCGAGCCGCAGCCCGACTGCCTGTTCTGCAAGATCGTGGCGGGCGAGATCCCGGCGACCGTGGTGCGCAAGACCGAGCGCATCCTCGCCTTCCGCGACATCGCCCCCAAGGCGCCCGTGCACGTGCTGGTGATCCCGCACGTCCACTACCCGAACGCGGCCGCGCTGGCCGCCGCCGAGCCGGAGACCGCCGGCGAACTGCTCGCCGAGGCGGGCGCGGTGGCCAGGGACGAGGGCATCGAGGACTACCGGCTGATCTTCAACACGGGTGCGGGCGCCGGGCAGACCGTCTTCCACGCGCACGTCCACGTGCTCGGCGGCAAGCCGATGACCGAGCGCATGGTCTGACCGCAGGTGTCCCAGCGCGAACTCGTCGTCCTCGGCACCGCCAGCCAGGTGCCCACCCGGCACCGCAACCACAACGGCTACCTGCTGCGCTGGGACGGCGAGGGCCTGCTGTTCGACCCCGGCGAGGGCACCCAGCGCCAGATGCTGCACGCCGGGGTCACCGCCACCCAGATCACCAGGATCGCGGTCACCCACTTCCACGGGGACCACTGCCTGGGCCTCGCCGGGGTGATCCAGCGGATCAACCTGGACCGGGTCCCGCACCCGGTCGACGTCTACTTCCCGGCCTCCGGTGAGGTCTACTTCGAGCGGCTGCGGCACTCCACCGCCTACCACGAGACGGCCGTGCTGCGGCCCCGGCCGATCGACGAGGCCGGGCCGCTGCCCGCGCCCGGCGCCCGCTTCGCGCTGGACGCCGTCCGGCTGGACCACCCGGTGGAGTCCTTCGGCTACCGGCTGTCCGAGCCGGACGGCCGCCGGCTGGTGCCGGAGCGGCTCGCCGCGTCCGGCGTGCGCGGCCCGGCGGTGGGCCGCCTCCAGCACGAGGGCGCGATCGAGGTGGACGGCCGCACCGTCACCCTGGGCGAGGTCAGCGAGCCGCGGCCGGGCCAGAAGTTCGCCTTCGTGATGGACACCCGGCTGTGCGAGGGCGTGCACGGGCTCGCCGAGGGCGCCGACCTGCTGGTCGTCGAGGCGACCTTCACCGACGCCGACGCCCGGCTCGCCGAGGAGCACGGCCACCTCACCGCCGGGCAGGCGGCCAAGGTCGCCGCCGAGGCTGGGGTGCGCACCCTGGTGCTGACCCACTTCTCCCAGCGCTACCCGGACCTCGGCCAGCACCTGGCCGACGCCCGCAAGCACTTCGACGGGGAGCTGGTGCTGGCCGCCGACCTCGACCGGGTGCCCGTCCCGGCCCGCCGCCCGTCATGACGGCCGCCACCGCCGCGGCCGCCGCGAGCGCCCCCGGCGCCGGGGTCGGGAAGACCGGGCGCGCCGCGAGCGCTGTGAAGGTCGTGAACAGCCCGAAAAAGGGTTCGCGTCGGCCCGCGAACTGCCGCAGCATCGTCGGGTGCGGCCCCGCCGCCCGCCACGGCGATCACGGTCGCGGCGTACCCTGGTGCCCCGGAGACACCGAGCGGCACCCGACACCACGGATGGGATGAGGCAGGCCCCAGCGCCGACCTATGAGTGACACATCGCAGACCCGTACCAACGGACAGCCGCGCCCCGAACCGGCCGACGACGGCCGCGTCAGCACCCGGATCGTCATCCCCGAGAAGCACCCGATGGTCACCCTGCTCGGCACCGCGGACTCGCTGCTGCGCGTGATCGAGCGGGGCTTCCCCGCCGCCGACATCCACGTGCGCGGCAACGAGGTGACCGCCACCGGGGCCCGGGCCGAGGTCGCCCTCGTCCAGCGGCTCCTGAACGAGATGATGCTGGTGCTGCGCACCGGCCAGCCCCTGACGGAGGACTCCGTGGAGCGCTCCATCGCCATGCTCCGCAGCCAGGAGCAGGACCCGGACAGCCCGGCGCCCTCCCAGGTGTTCACCGCGAACATCCTGTCCAACCGGGGCCGCACGATCCGCCCGAAGACCCTCAACCAGCAGCGCTACGTCGAGGCGATCGACAAACACACGATCGTCTTCGGCCTCGGCCCGGCCGGCACCGGCAAGACCTACCTGGCGATGGCCAAGGCCGTCCAGGCCCTCCAGGCCAAGGAGGTCAACCGGATCATCCTGACCCGTCCGGCGGTCGAGGCGGGGGAGCGGCTGGGCTTCCTGCCCGGCACCCTCTACGAGAAGATCGACCCGTACCTGCGCCCGCTGTACGACGCGCTGCACGACATGATGGACCCGGACTCCATCCCGCGACTGATGGCGGCCGGCACCATCGAGGTCGCCCCGCTCGCGTACATGCGCGGCCGCACCCTCAACGACGCCTTCATCATCCTCGACGAGGCCCAGAACACCTCGCCCGAGCAGATGAAGATGTTCCTCACCCGCCTCGGGTTCAACTCCCGGGTGGTGGTCACCGGCGACACCAGCCAGATCGACCTCCCGGGCGGCACCCGCAGCGGCCTCAAGGTCGTCCAGGAGATCCTGGCCGACGTGCCCGACATCCACTTCTCCGTCCTCACCAGCACCGACGTGGTCCGCCACAAGCTGGTCGGCCGGATCGTGGACGCCTACGAGCGCTGGGACGCCCGCCAGGAGGCCGAGGACGCCGCACCGGCGGCCCGCAAGCCCGCCCAGCGGCGCACCGGCAAGGCCACCGCGCCCCGCGCACCCCGACAGTCCCATCGCACCGAAAGCTGAGCACACAGCCCGTCATGTCGATCGACATCGCCAACGAGTCCGGTTGGGACGCCGACGAGGAAGCCATCCTCGACGTCGCCCGCTTCGCCCTGGACAAGATGCGGATCCACCCGCAGTCCGAACTGTCCGTGATCCTGGTGGACGGTGCGGCGATGGAGGAGCTGCACATCCAGTGGATGGACCTCCCCGGGCCCACGGACGTGATGTCCTTCCCGATGGACGAGCTGCGTCCCGGCAAGGAGGGCGAGGAGCTGCCGCAGGGCCTGCTCGGCGACATCGTGCTCTGCCCCGAGGTCGCCGAGCAGCAGGGCAAGGCGGCCCCCTCCAAGCACTCGATGGACGAGGAGCTGCAACTGCTCACCGTGCACGGCGTGCTGCACGTCCTCGGCTACGACCACGAGGAGCCCGAGGAGGAGGAGGAGATGTTCGCCCTCCAGAAGCGCATCCTGGACGACTGGCGGGCGGGCCGCGGCCTCGGCGGCATCTCCCCGGCCCCCACCACCCACTGAGCGCGGAGCCCGAACCCCTGTGAGTGGTGAGAGTACGAGCTTCATCCTCGGTGCCGTGCTGCTCGTCGTGCTCGGCTGGCTGGCCGCGTGCGCCGAGGCGGGCATCTCCCGGGTCTCCCGGTTCCGGGCGGAGGAGGCGGTGCGCAGCGGCCGGCGCGGCTCCGCGCGGCTGCTGACCGTCGCCTCCGACCCGATCCGCTACCTCAACCTGGCCACCCTGATCCGGGTGGCCAGCGAGATGGCGGCGGCCGTCCTGGTCACCGTGGTCTGCGTGCGCAACGTCAGCCCGACCTGGCAGGCCGTGCTGCTGGCGTTCGGCGTGATGGTGCTGGTGTCCTTCGTCGCGGTGGGGGTCTCGCCGCGCACGATCGGGCGCCAGCACCCGCTCACCACCGCGACCGCGGCCTCCTTCGTGCTGCTGCCGCTGGCGGCGGTGCTGGGCCCGATCCCGCGGCTGCTGATCCTGCTCGGCAACGCGCTGACCCCGGGCAAGGGCTACCGGGAGGGCCCGTTCGCCTCCGAGGCGGAGCTGCGGTCCCTGGTGGACCTCGCCGAGAAGGACGACCTGATCGAGGACGAGGAGCGCCGGATGGTGCACTCGGTCTTCGAGCTGGGCGACACCATCGTGCGCGAGGTGATGGTGCCGCGCACCGACCTGGTGATGATCGAGCGGCACAAGACCGTCCGGCAGGCGCTCACCCTGGCCCTGCGCTCGGGCTTCTCGCGGATCCCGGTGGTCGGCGACAGCGAGGACGACGTGGTCGGCATCGTCTACCTCAAGGACCTGGTGCGGCGCACCCACATCAACCGGGAGGCGGAGTCCGAGGAGGTCGGCGCGGTGATGCGCCCGGCCGTCTTCGTCCCGGACTCCAAGCCGGCCGGCGACCTGCTGCGCGAGATGCAGCAGCGCCGTTCGCACGTGGCGATCGTGATCGACGAGTACGGCGGCACGGCCGGCCTGGTCACCATCGAGGACATCCTGGAGGAGATCGTCGGCGAGATCACCGACGAGTACGACCGGGAGATCGCCCCGGTGGAGGACCTCGGCGACGGCTCGTACCGGATCACCGCCCGGCTGCTGGTGGAGGACCTGGGCGAGCTGTTCGGCATCGAGCTGGAGGACGAGGACGTCGAGACCGTCGGCGGCCTGCTGGCCAAGCACCTGGGCCGGGTGCCGATCCCCGGCTCGTCCTGCGAGATCCCGCTGCCCGAGCCGGTCGACGGCGGCCTGACCGGCATCCTGCTGACCGCCGAGTCCTCGGCCGGCCGCCGCAACCGGATCGGCTCCATGGTCGCCGCCCCCGTCCGGGGCACCGACGGGGCCGGGGTCCCGGCGGGCGAGTAGCGGGTGGGCGGTCGCCGAGCGACCATGGAGGGCATGACGCACAAACTTCGCGCGGAGTACGGCCCGCAGGGGGCGGCCGGCGGAGTCAAGTCCTGGCACGTGGTGCGGGACGAGGACCTGTCGACGGCGCTCTGCGGCCGGACGGTGTCCCACGACGCCGAGACGCGGCCCGAGCAGGAGTGGGGCACCGGGCTGCGCTGCTGCCAGCAGTGCGGCTCGCTCTACATGCACGAGACGCCGCACATGGAGAAGCTCCATCCCTACAGCTAGGCACGGCCGGACCACGGCCGGGCTCTGGAGGCCGCCATGAAGCTGCAAGACTCGCTGAAGCCCGTCGACCGCCGACTCGCCCTGGTGTGGCGGATCGGAGCGGGGCTGGGGGGGATCTTCCTGATCGTGTTCGGATGCCTGGGGCTGGCCGACCACCCCGGCTTCCTGGCCACCCACGGTGACCGGATCGCCGGGCTGTCGACCAACGGGGCGCTGAGCATCCTGTCCATCGTGGTGGGCGCGATCCTGGTGCTGGGGGCGGTGATCGGCGGGAACTTCGCGTCCAACCTCAACATGGCGGCGGGCGTGCTGTTCGTCCTGTCCGGCTTCTACGGGCTGACGGTGCTCGGGCGGCCGGACGCGAACATCCTCAACTTCCGGATGTCGAACGTGCTGTTCGCGTTCGTCTTCGGGATCGTCCTGACGACCTTCGGGATGTACGGCCGGGTGAGCAGCCACCTGCCGCACGACAACCCGTTCTGGCGCGAGCGCGTCGAGCAGGAGGAGCCGCTGCCGACCGGGCCGAAGACCTTCGTGAAGGTCCTCAGGCCGAACCCGGGGCGGACCCACCCGGTCGGCCACTGACCGGCGCCGGGTGCCTATGCTCGGCGGCATGAGTGACATCGTCGAGCTCGACCCCGAAGACAAGAAGATCATCACCCTGGCCCGCTCGGCCCGCGCCCGCAACGGCGTCGCCGAGGGGGCCGCGGTGCGTGACGAGACCGGACGCACCTACGTGGCCGGGACGGTCGCGCTGGAGTCGCTGCGGCTGAGCGCCCTGCAGACGGCGGTGGCGATGGCGGTGGCCAGCGGCGCCCGGTCGCTGGAGGCGGCGGCCGTGGTGAGCGAGGCGCAGCAGCCGGCCGAGGCGGACCTCGCGGCCGTGCGGGACCTGGGCGGGGCCGGGACGCCGGTGCTGCTGGCCGGGCCGGACGGGACGCTGCGGGTGTCCGCCGAGGCGCGCTGAGACCGTCCCCGGCGAGGGCCCGTACGGGGCTGGTGCCGGGGCCCGGTGCGGGGCCGGCGAGGGGCCGGCGTCGTGGCTGCCGAGGGCCGGCCGGGGCCCGGGGCGGGCCCTCGGCGGCGGTACCGCCCGGCACGGTCCCGGCCAGGTCCGGCGGCGGATAGTCTCACCGGGGGAGTGGGACTCGCTGAGGGGGCTGGGGGCATGGGGGCGGTGGCGTTCTTCGCCGGGCTGCTGCTGTTCGTGATGGGGCTGGGCAAGTGGCAGGAGACCGGGTCGGAGGTCTGGCTGTTCGGCTCGCTCGGCTTCCTGCTGGTGCTGGTGGTGGTCTCGCTGATCCCCACCGACGGCACCGGCGGGAAGGGCGGGAAGAAGGGCTGAGCGCGCCTCCGGGCGCCCCGGGGGGTGGGCCCGGACAGCGGGGCTCCGGTGATCAGGGAGAATGGAGCCCATGAATGCCCCTTCCTCCTCGTACCGCTCCGGGTTCGCGTGCTTCGTCGGCCGGCCCAACGCGGGCAAGTCGACCCTGACCAACGCCCTGGTGGGGACGAAGGTCGCGATCACCTCCGACCGCCCGCAGACCACCCGGCACACCGTGCGCGGCATCGTGCACCGCCCGGACGCCCAGCTCGTGCTGGTCGACACCCCCGGTCTGCACAAGCCGCGCACCCTGCTCGGCGAGCGCCTCAACGACCTGGTCCGCACCACCTGGGCCGAGGTCGACGTGATCGGCTTCTGCCTGCCCGCCGACCAGAAGATCGGCCCCGGCGACAAGTTCATCGCCAAGGAGATCGCCGGGATCAAGAAGACCCCGAAGGTCGCCATCGTCACCAAGACCGACCTGGTCGACTCCAAGCGCCTGGCCGAACAGCTCATCGCCATCCAGCAGCTCGGCGTCGAGCTGGGCTTCGAGTGGGCCGAGATCATCCCGGTCTCCGCGGTGGGCGACAAGCAGGTGGAGCTGGTCGCCGACCTGCTCACCAAGCTGCTGCCGGAGGGCGACCAGCTCTACCCGGAGGGCGACCTCACCGACGAGCCCGAGCAGATCATGGTCGCCGAGCTGATCCGCGAGGCCGCGCTGGAGGGCGTGCGCGACGAACTCCCGCACTCGCTGGCCGTGGTGGTCGAGGAGATGCTGCCGCGCGAGGGCCGTCCGGCGGACCGCCCGCTGCTGGACATCCACGCCAACGTCTACATCGAGCGGCAGAGCCAGAAGGCGATCGTGATCGGCGCCAAGGGCTCGCGGCTCAAGCACGTCGGCACCACCGCCCGCAAGCACATCGAGGCGCTGCTCGGCACGCCGGTCTACCTGGACCTGCACGTCAAGGTCGCCAAGGACTGGCAGCGCGACCCCAAGCAGCTGCGCAAGCTGGGCTTCTGAGCCCGGAATCCGAGCCCGGGGCGCGGGAGTCCGCGCCGCCGGGAGGCCTGGGGCCCGTCCGGACGTTGTGCGTCCGGGCGGGCCTTCGCCGTGGCCCGGCCGTACGCGACGTCAGAAGGGGAACACCGCGATGAAGTTGCACACCCGGGAGTGGGGCAGCGGGGACCGGCTGGCCGTGCTGGTGCACGGCATCATGTCCGACCACCGGACCTGGCGGCTGGTCGGCCCGGCGCTGGCCGAGCGGGGCTACCGGGTGGTCGCCGTCGACCTGCGCGGGCACGGGGCCAGCCCGCGCGGCACCGGCGCGAGCCCGCTGGAGCGCTACCCGCTGGAGGCGTACGCCGAGGACCTGCTGGAGACCGTGCCGGCCGGACCGGAGCTGGCCATCGGCCACTCGCTGGGCGGCATCGCGCTGGCCGACGCGGTCGAGCGGCTCAAGCCGGCCCGCGCGGTGTACGTCGACCCGGCCTGGCGGTTCGCCCAGTCCGGCATGGACCCGCGGGTGATGGCGGAGCTGAGGCACCTCACCCGGGAGCAGGTCGTCGCGCTCAGCCCCAAGTGGGAACCGGCCGACGTGGACGCCGAACTCGCCGCCGTGGCCGCCTGGGACCCGGACTCGGCGCAGGCCATGGCCGAACGCGGCTCGGACCTGCCGGCCCGGCCGGCGGTGCCCTCGCTGGTGGTGCTGGCCGACCGCAGCCTGCTGGTGGACGCGGCGAGCGCCGAGGCACTGCGCGCCCGGGGCTTCGAGGTGCGCACCGTCCCCGGCACGGGCCACACCGTCCACCGGGACGACCCGGCCGGCTTCCTGGCCGCGCTCGACGGCTGGCTCTGACCGCCGGGGCTCCCTGGTGCTGAGCCCCCTCGCGCCGGGGTGCGACGCGCCGTCGCGCCGGGTGCTAGGCGCCCTCGCGCAGCACCAGGGAGACCAGTTCCCGCTGCGAGTCGGTGAGCTTCGGGTCGGCGCAGTACACCGACCGGCCGTCGACGGTGATCTCGTAGTGGAAGCCGTCCGGCACCCCGTACGAGGGCGCGCGCAGCCCGCCCGCGACGGCCTCGCGGGCGAGTGCGTGCACGTGCGGGGCGTCCGTGCGGTCGGCGGTGTCGATCTCCGCCTGGCGGACGATCCCCGCGAAGCCGCCGGTCCGGGTCACCTGGATACGCATGGTGTCCATGGTGCTACGCAGGGAGGGGGTTTGCCGGGCTTTTCCCGGACCGTGACCTTAAGCCCGCCTCAACCCGGTCTCAACCACCCTTCAGGCGCGCCCCCCGCCGCCCCGGACCGGCGCCGGAGGTCAGGTCGGGCTGATCCCGACCTGGGCCCAGGACGCCGTGACGGTGTCCGCGACCGACCGGTCGTCGGGGTAGCGGGCCCCGGCGGCGGCCACGGTGGCCCGGGCGAAGTCGGTGAAGTCGGCGTCGGCGGGCAGCGCGCCCCCGGTCAGGGCGTCGTACCAGATCCGCCCCGCGCGCTCCCAGGACGAGCCGCCGAGCGCGGTGGCCAGCAGGTAGAACGCGTGGTTGGGGATGCCGGAGTTGATGTGCACCCCGCCGTTGTCCCGGGTGGTGTTCACGTAGTCCCGCATGTGCGCGGGCTGCGGGTCCTTGCCGAGCTGCGGGTCGTCGTAGGCGGTGCCGGGCGCCTTCATCGAGCGCAGCGCCACGCCCTGGACGCCCGGGGCGAGCAGCCCGGCGCCGATCAGCCAGTCGGCGTCGGCGGCGCCCTGGTGCAGCGCGTACTGCTTGACCAGCGAGCCGAAGACGTCGGAGACCGACTCGTTGAGCGCGCCGGGCTGGTCCTGGTAGTCCAGCCCGGCGGTGAACTGGGTGACGCCGTGGGTGAGTTCGTGGCCGATGACGTCGACGCAGGCGGTGAAGTCGCCGAACACCACGTTGTCGCCGTCGCCGAACACCATCTGGTGGCCGTTCCAGAAGGCGTTGTCGTAGTTGCGGCCGTAGTGGACGCTGGCGTCCAGCCGCAGGTTCCGGTCGTCGATCGAGTGGCGGCCGAAGACGTCCGCGTAGAGCGCGAAGGTCGCGCCGAGGCCGTCGTAGGCCTGGTTGACGGAGCGGTCGGAGGACGCGGGCGCGCCCTCGCCGCGTACGCTGCGGCCGGGCAGCCGCTGGCCGTGGCCGGCGTCGTAGACCACCCGGTCCAGGCCCGGGGCGGCGGCGACCGGCGGGACGGCGGCCGCCGGCGGGGCGGGGGAGAGTCGGGCCGTGCGGTGCGCGGCGTCGAGGGCCAGGGAGTGGGCGGCGGGTTCGTGACCGGCCTCGGCGAGGCGGTCCAGGACGTACGGCGGGACGATCGTGCAGATCGGTGCTGCTGCAGTCATGTCGCCCAGGGTGAGGCCATGGTGACCGGTTGTCACCAGCTTTGTCGGGACCGATCGGTGTCTCAAGGAGTGGAACGGTAGCCCGGATCACTTCGGGGGCGCGCGGCGCTGGGTTACGCTGGGGCCATCATGCGCAACGGGCTGCTTCTTCTTAGCTGCCGCGTCGAGGGCCTGTAGTCCACTGGGGCCGGCACCCTCGCCGCGGGGAACGTGCTGTGCGCGCGATCGGCGATCCGACGGTGTATCGCGAGCGGCAGCAGAGGCCGGCCAGTCGGTGTCAACCAGGTGTTGACCACCCCCGACCCGCCCGCTCCACGCATCACAGGAAGCCGAGTCACCTCCATGACCGAGCAGAACTCCGCCGTGTCCGCCCCCGCCGGCCGTCCCTTCGTGGACCGCCCCACCCCGATCACCGCCGCCTCGGTGCGCCAGCACTCCTCCGGCATGCGGTACGGGCGCTACCAGCCGTTCGGCACCGTCGACCTGCCGGACCGCACCTGGCCGGACCAGGTGATCACCAAGGCGCCGCGCTGGCTGTCCACCGACCTGCGGGACGGCAACCAGGCGCTGATCGACCCGATGTCGCCGGCCCGCAAGCGCATGATGTTCGACCTGCTGGTGAAGATGGGCTACAAGGAGATCGAGGTCGGCTTCCCGTCCTCCGGGGCCACCGACCACGCCTTCGTACGGTCGCTGATCGAGGAGGGGGCGATCCCCGAGGACGTCACCATCTCGGTGCTGACCCAGGCCCGCGAGGAACTGATCGAGAAGACCGTGGAGTCGCTGGTCGGCGCCCCGCGGGCGACCGTCCACCTGTACAACGCGACCGCGCCGCTGTTCCGCCGGGTGGTGTTCCGCAACGACCGGGCGGCCACCAGGGCGATCGCCACCGAGGGCACCCGGCTGGTGATGGAGTACGCGGAGAAGCTGCTGGGCGACGACACCGTCTTCGGCTACCAGTACTCGCCGGAGATCTTCGTCGACACCGAGCTGGACTTCGCGCTGGAGGTCTGCGAGGCGGTCATGGACGTCTGGCAGCCGGGCGAGGGCCGCGAGATCATCCTGAACCTGCCCGCCACCGTCGAGCGGGCCACCCCGAACGTCCAGGCCGACCAGTTCGAGTGGATGTCGCGCCACCTGTCCCGCCGGGAGTTCGTCTGCCTGTCGGTGCACCCGCACAACGACCGCGGCACCGCCGTCGCCTCCGCCGAGCTGGCCTACCTGGCGGGTGCCGACCGCATCGAGGGCTGCCTGTTCGGGCAGGGCGAGCGGACCGGCAACGTCGACCTGGTGACGCTGGGGATGAACCTGTTCTCGCAGGGCATCGACCCGCAGATCGACTTCTCCGACATCGACGAGGTGCGCCGCACCGCCGAGTACTGCAACCAGATGGAGGTGCACCCGCGCCACCCGTACGCCGGCGACCTGGTGTACACCTCCTTCTCCGGCTCGCACCAGGACGCCATCAAGAAGGGCTTCGACGCCCTGGAGGCGGACGCCGCGGCCGCGGGCGTGCCGGTGGAGGAGCACGCCTGGGGCGTGCCGTACCTGCCGATCGACCCGAAGGACGTCGGCCGCACCTACGAGGCGGTCATCCGGGTCAACAGCCAGTCCGGCAAGGGCGGCGTGGCGTACGTGCTGAAGAACGACCACAAGCTGGACCTGCCGCGCCGGATGCAGATCGAGTTCTCCCGGATCATCCAGGCCAAGACCGACGCCGAGGGCGGCGAGGTCAGCCCGGCCGAGATCTGGCGGGTCTTCGAGGACGAGTACCTGCCGACCACCGACAACCCGTGGGGCCGGATCTCGCTGAGCGGCTCGCGCACCCTGACCACCGAGGACGGCCGGGACGCGCTGACCGCCGAGGCCCTGGTGGACGGCGCGCCGGTGACGCTGACCGGTGCCGGCAACGGCCCGGTCTCGGCCTTCGCCGACGCGCTGGCCCGGATCGGCGTGGACGTGCGCGTCCTGGACTACGCCGAGCACGCGCTGAGCGAGGGCGGCGACGCCCAGGCCGCCGCGTACGTGGAGTGCGCGGTGGACGGCAAGGTGCTGTGGGGCGTGGGCATCGACGGCAACACCGTGCTGGCCTCGCTGAAGGCCATGATCAGCGCCGTCAACCGCTCGCAGCGGGGCTAATTCGAACGGGTGGTGTGCGAAGGGCCGTCCCGCGGGGCGGCCCTTCGCCGTGTCCACCTGCCGTTGTGGCCTGCGCCACATTTTTTCGAATCGGAAGCCGTTCGAGGTACTGACACGTGCCGGTAACCGTGGCAACATCGATCCACCGGAAAGCCGGGTCGGTGGGACGGCCTCGGTGTCCGGTCGCGTGACCTGCCCATCGTCGAGCAGGCCGCCTGCCATGTCTGGGGAGTGGCGCCGTGACCAGGTTGTGGGGTGTTCGCCCGCGGTGGCGGACTGACGTTCTCGGTGACTTCTTCTGCCCGGGCTGTGGCGGGGACCGCAACTACCGCCGGCAGCACGGCCGGCGGTGGCTGCGGTTGCTGGGGGCCCCGGTGGCCCCGCTCGGCCCGGTGATCGGCAGTGTGCAGTGCACCAGCTGCCACGGCAGGTACGGCGTGGAGAGCCTGGAGCAGCCCACCTGCGTGCGCCTCGGCGCGATGCTGCGGGACGCCCAGTACACCGTCGCGCTGGCCCTGCTCGCGGCCGGCGGCACCGCCCACCGGGCGGCCCGCGACGCGGCCTGCGCGGCGGTGCGCGAGGCCGGGTTCGAGGACTGCGGCGAGGCCCAGGTGCTGGCCTCGCTCGCCGCGCTCTCCGGGCTCGGCGGCGAACTCCACGAGGCCCACGGGATGTCCGGCGGCCTGGCCGTCGAACTGCACGCGGTGCTCGAACCGCTCACCCCGCACCTGGCCCGGCAGGGCCGCGAGCGGCTGCTGCTGCAGGGCGCGGCCATCGCGCTGGCGGACGGGCGCTACCTGCCGCAGGAGCGCGAGGCGCTGGCCGCGGTCGGGCGCTGCCTGGACCTGCCGCAGTCCCGGGTCGGGGCGCTGCTGGAGGCGGCGACCAGGGCGCCGTACAAGTAGCGGCGTTCCGTCCCGAAGGCCGACCGCGAACCCGTAGGCCGTCCACGAGCACCGTGGACCGACTCCCCGTAGACCATCTCGAATCCCCCACAAAACGGGCCTGCGCCCCACCTCGGGCCCGCCGTGACCCGCACCGTTGTGGGCCTCCCCCACGGCCGCCGGTGCGGGCAACACGGCTGTCCGGCGCCGGGCGCGGGTGGGGGACAATGGTCCCCATGAGTCTTTTCCGGGACGACGGCGTCGTGCTGCGGGCGCAGAAGCTCGGCGAGGCCGATCGGATCATCACCCTGCTGACCCGCCAGCACGGCAAGGTGCGGGCGGTCGCGCGGGGGGTGCGGAAGACCAAGTCCAAGCTCGGTGCCCGCCTGGAGCCGTTCTCGCACGTGGACGTGCAGTTCTTCAGCCGGGGGAGTGAGCTGGTCGGCCGCGGGTTGCCGCTCTGCACCCAGGTGGAGACCATCGCGCCGTACGGCGGTTCGATCGTCACCGACTACGGCCGCTACACGGCCGGCACCGCGATGCTGGAGACCGCCGAGCGGTTCGCCGAGAACGAGGGCGAGCCGGCCGTCCAGCAGTACCTGCTGCTGGTCGGCGGGCTGCGCGTGCTGGCGGCCGGGCTGCACGAGTCGCACCTGGTGCTGGACGCCTTCCTGCTGCGCTCGCTCGCGGTGAACGGGTACGGCGCGAGCTTCACCGACTGCGCCAAGTGCGGCCTGGAGGGGCCGAACCGTTTCTTCTCCCTCCCCGCGGGCGGGGTGCTGTGCGGGGACTGCCGAGTGCCCGGATGTGCCGTACCCTCCCCTGAGACACTGGTACTGCTCGGGGCGCTGTTGTCAGGGGACTGGCAGACGGCCGACGCCTGTGAGCCGCGGTACTGGCGGGAGGGCAGCGGCCTGGTCGCGGCCTATCTGCAGTGGCACCTGGAGCGGGGAATCCGCTCGATGAGATACGTGGAGAAGTGAGCACATGGCAGCGCGACGGCTCTTCGGCGGCGGCAAGCAGAGGACGTACGTCCCCCCGACCCCGCACCCCAGCGGCGCACGGCCCCCGAAGCTCCCCGGCGAGCTGGTCCCCGGCCACGTCGCCATCGTGATGGACGGCAACGGCCGTTGGGCCAAGGAGCGCGGGCTGCCCCGCACCGAGGGCCACAAGGTCGGCGAGTCCGTGGTGCTGGACGTCCTCAAGGGCGCCATCGAGCTCGGGGTCAAGAACATCTCGCTGTACGCGTTCTCCACCGAGAACTGGAAGCGCTCGCCCGACGAGGTGAAGTTCCTGATGAACTTCAACCGGGACGTCATCGCCCGCCGCCGCGACGAGATGGACGCGATGGGCGTGCGGATCCGCTGGGCCGGCCGGATGCCCAAGCTGTGGAAGAGCGTCGTCCAGGAGCTCCAGGTCGCCGAGGAGCAGACCAAGGGCAACGACGCCGTCACCCTCTACATGTGCGTCAACTACGGCGGGCGGGCCGAACTCGCCGACGCGGCGCAGGCGATCGCCCGGGACGTGGCGGCCGGGAAGCTCGACCCGAAGAAGGTCAACGAGAAGACCCTGGCCCGGTACATGTACCACCCGGACATGCCGGACGTGGACCTGTTCCTGCGCCCCAGCGGCGAGCAGCGCACCTCCAACTTCCTGCTCTGGCAGTCCGCTTACGCCGAGTTCGTGTTCCAGGACGTGCTCTGGCCGGACTTCGACCGCCGTGACCTGTGGCGCGCCTGCGAGCAGTACGCGATGCGCGACCGGCGCTTCGGCGGGGCGATCCCGAACGAGGTCGGCGCGCCGGTGCCGTCCCAGCGCTGAGGCCGTACCGGACGACGGAAAGGACCCACCGGGCTGTTCCCGGTGGGTCCTTTCCGTCGTCCGAGCCGGACTCAGACCTTCTTGGCGCACTCCGCGCAGGTCCCGAAGATCTCCAGGGTGTGCGCGATGTCGCTGAAACCGTGCTCGGCGGCGACCGAGTTGGCCCAGCGCTCCACCGCGGGGCCCTCCACCTCGACGGTCGCGCCGCAGTGCCGGCAGACCAGGTGGTGGTGGTGCCCGCTGCTGCACCGGCGGTAGACCGCCTCGCCGTCGGCCGTGCGCAGCACGTCCACCTCGCCGGCGTCCGCGAGCGACTGGAGCGTGCGGTAGACCGTGGTCAGACCGACGGAGTCCCCGCGGTGCTTGAGCAGGTCGTGGAGCTCCTGGGCGCTGCGGAAGTCCGCGATCTCGTCCAGGGCCGCCGAGACGGCGGCACGCTGCCGGGTCGAGCGGGCGCGCGGCGACGGGCCTGCGGTGGTCACCGTGGGTCCTCCTGGGGTCGTGGGCGTCTCGCACATCATTGTGCCAGCCCCGCACGTCGCTCAGGGGTGGTCGGGCCGGACGGCCCGGAGGCGGCCTGTCCGGGCAGTTCGACGTCGCACACCTGCGGCCCGTGCTCGCCCGGGCCGCGGTGGCGCCGACGGGCGAGCGGCGCGGCGAGCAGGCTGAACACCGCGAAGACCGCGATGGCGAGCAGCACGATGGCCGGGCCGGAGGGCACGTCGAGGTGGTAGGAGCCGGTGACGCCGGCCAGCGAGACCACCACGCCGAGCGCGATCGAGGCGGCCTGGGTGGCGGCGAAGGACCGGGTGAGCTGCTGGGCGGCGACCACCGGGACCACCATCAGCGCGCTGACCAGCAGCAGCCCGACCACCCGCATGGCGACCGTGACGGTGACCGCGGCCATCACCGCGAGCAGCAGGTTGAGGGTGCGCACCGGCACGCCGGTGACCCGGGCGAAGTCCTCGTCCTGGCAGATCGCGAAGAGCTGGCGGCGCAGGCCGACGGTGACCGCGACGACCACCGCGCCGAGCACCGCGATGGCGGCCAGGTCGGCGGGGGCGACGGTGAGGATCGAGCCCCACAGGTAGCTCTCCAGCGAGCCGGCCCCGGCCTGGGCGGAGAGCGAGACCAGCAGCTTGCCGCAGGCCATGCCGCCGTAGAAGAGCATCGCGAGGGCGATGTCGCCGCGCTGGTTGCCGCGCGAGCGGACCAGCTCCATGGTGACGGCGCCGAGCACGCAGACCAGCACGGCCATCCAGACCGGGCTGGTCTGGAAGACGAAGCCGAGGCCGACGCCGGTCATCGCGACGTGGCCCATGCCGTCGCCCATCAGCGCCTGGCGGCGCTGCACCAGGTAGATGCCGACGGCGGGCGCGGTGATCCCGACCAGGACGGCGGCGAGCAGGGCGCGCTGCATGAAGTCGTAGGAGAACATCTCGGTCATGCGAGCAGCCTCGGCGGGGTCAGGTCGGCGTGCGGGTGGACGTGGTCGTGGCCGGGCAGGGCGTGCAGGCCGGTGTTCGGCACGGGCGGGCCGTCGTGGGCGACGCAGCCGTCCCGCAGCACCACCGCGCGGTCGATCAGCGGCTCCAGCGGCCCGAGTTCGTGCAGCACGAGGAGGACGGAGGCGCCCCGGCCGACCTCGGCGCGCAGGGTGTCGGCGAGGACCTGCTGGCTGGCGGCGTCCACGCCGGCCATCGGCTCGTCCATGATCAGCAGGTCGGGGGAGCCGACCAGGGCGCGGGCGATCAGCACCCGCTGCTGCTGGCCGCCGGACAGGTCGGCGACGCCGTCCGAGGCCCGCTCCAGCATGCCGACGGCGGCCAGTGCGCGGTCCACCGCCTCGCGGTCCCGGCGGCGGAAGGGCAGCAGCCGGTGCTGCGGCAGCCGTCCGGTGGAGACCACCTCGCGGACGGTGGCGGGGACGCCGGAGGCGGCGGTGGTGCGCTGCGGGACGTAACCGATCCGGTGCCAGGCGCGGAAGGAGCCGTACGGGGTGCCGAACAGCTCCAGGGTGCCCTGTTCCAGCGGGACGGAGCCGATCACGGCCTTGACGGTGGTCGACTTGCCGGAGCCGTTGGCGCCCAGCAGGGCGACGACCTCGCCGGGCCGGACGGTGAGGTCGACGCCGCGCAGCACCGGTCGGCCGCCGCGCGAGGCGACGGCGTCACGGAGGCGGACGGCCGGGGGTATCGGGTCGGTCATGGTGCTCGGTCCCGTCAGCTGGTGGCGGCAGGGGTGGTGGCGTCGGCCCCGGCGGTCGCGGCAGGGGCGGTGCCCGTCGGGGCGGGGGCGGCCGGGGCGGTGCCCGCCGGAGCGGGGGTGGCCGGGGCGCCGAGGGCGGCCCGGAGGTTGGCCAGGTTCTGCTTCATGACCGTCAGGTAGTCGTCCTTGGACGGGTCCTTGACGCCCTCCAGCGGGTCCAGGACGGCGGTCTTGAGGCCGAGGTCCTTGGCGACGGTGTCGGCGAGCTTGGGGCTGACCAGGGTCTCGAAGAAGACCGTGGTGACGCCGTTGTCCTTGGCGGCCTTCTGCACCGCGGCGAGGCGGGCCGGGGTGGGCTCGGACTCCGGGTCGACGCCGTTGATGGCGACCTGGGTCAGGCCGTAGTGGTCGGCGAGGTAGCCGAAGGCGGCGTGGCTGGTGACGAAGGTCCTGGTCCCGGCGTCCTTCAGCCCGGCCCGGAACTCCTGGTCGAGCGCGGTGAGCCTGGTGACCAGCTCGTCGGTGTTCTTCCGGTAGTCCTCGGCGTGGGCCGGGTCGGCCTTGGCGAACTCGTCGCCGACGCTCTTGGCGATGGCCGCGTAGCGGGTCGGGTCGAGCCAGACGTGCGGGTCGCCGGCCGGCTCCTCGTGCTTGTGGCCCTCGTCGCCGTGGCCCTCGCCCTCGCCCTCGGTGCCCTCGTCGAGGTGGTGGTCGACCAGCGGGCTGGCTGCGGTGGCGTCGACCTTGTGCTTGCTGGACGACTGCGCGACGGCCTGGTCCACGGTGGGCTGGAGGCCCTTGAGGTAGATGATCGCGTCGGCCTTCTGGACCGTGCCCACCTGCTTGGCGGTGAGTTCCAGGTCGTGCGGCTCGACCCCGGCCGCGGTGAGGTCGGTGACCGCGACGTGCTCCTTGCCGATCTGCTGGGCCAGGAACTCCATCGGATAGAAGGACGCGACGACCTTCAGCCGACCGTTGCCGCTGTCGGCGCTGCTGCTGCCTCCGCAGGCGGTGAGGGCGAGGGAGGCGGCGAGAGCGGTCGTGCCGAAGGCCAGGGAGCGGCGGGCGCGGCGGGAGAGTCCGAGTCGAGGCAGTCCGATCATCATGACAATCATTCTCATCTCACATGGAAATGATTGTCAAATCACTCGAAAGGGTGAACAGCAGGTGACGGAGGGTGGGGGCGGCCGGACCGTACCGATTTGAATCACGTACCCGTATGGCCGGTAACCTGAGGTATTCGGGTACGCGCAACCAGCCGTGCCCTGACCGTGCCGTACGTACTGAAGAGAGCACTGTGGCCGCCGACAAGATCGACACGATCGTCAGCCTGAGCAAGCGCCGTGGCTTCGTCTACCCCTGCAGCGAGATCTACGGCGGCACGCGTGCCGCCTGGGACTACGGGCCGCTGGGTGTCGAGCTCAAGGAGAACATCAAGCGCCAGTGGTGGCGCGCGATGGTCCAGGCCCGTGAGGACGTCGTCGGACTCGACTCGTCGGTGATCCTCGCCCGCGAGGTCTGGGAGGCCTCCGGCCACGTCGCCACCTTCAACGACCCGCTGACCGAGTGCCTCTCCTGCCACAAGCGCCACCGGGCCGACCACCTGGAGGAGAAGTACGAGGCCAAGCACGGCTTCCCGCCGCCGAACGGCCTCAAGGACGTCAACTGCCCCGACTGCGGCACCAAGGGCCAGTTCACCGAGCCCAAGGACTTCTCGGGCATGCTGAAGACCCACCTCGGTGTCACCGAGGAGGCGAGCGGCCTGGCGTTCCTGCGCCCGGAGACCGCCCAGGGCATCTTCACCAACTTCAAGGCAGTCCAGACCACTTCGCGCAAGAAGCCGCCGTTCGGCATCGCCCAGACCGGCAAGAGCTTCCGCAACGAGATCACCCCCGGCAACTTCATCTTCCGTACCCGCGAGTTCGAGCAGATGGAGATGGAGTTCTTCGTCAAGCCGGGCGAGGACGAGCAGTGGCACGAGTACTGGCTCCAGCAGCGCTGGGACTGGTACGTCGGCCTCGGCCTGCGCACCGAGAACATGCGCTTCTTCGAGCACCCGAAGGAGAAGCTCTCCCACTACGCCAAGCGCACCGTGGACATCGAGTACCGCTTCAACTTCGGCGGCAGCGAGTTCTCCGAGCTGGAGGGCGTCGCCAACCGCACCGACTACGACCTGCGGGTGCACAGCGAGGCCTCCGGCCAGGACCTGAAGTACTTCGACCAGGAGTCCGGCGAGCGGTACTTCCCGTACGTCATCGAGCCGGCGGCGGGCCTCAACCGCGCCATGCTGGCCTTCCTGATCGACGCCTACTTCGAGGACGAGGCGCCGAACGCCAAGGGCGTCATGGAGAAGCGCGTCGGCATGCGGCTCGACCCGCGCCTGGCCCCGGTCAAGGTCGCCGTCCTGCCGCTGTCGCGCAACGCCGAGCTGTCCCCGAAGGCCCGCGGCCTGGCCGCCGACCTGCGCACCGCGTGGAACGTCGAGTTCGACGACGCCGGCGCCATCGGCAAGCGCTACCGCCGCCAGGACGAGATCGGCACGCCGTTCTGCGTCACGGTTGACTTCGACACCCTTGAGGACAACGCGGTGACCGTCCGCGACCGCGACACCATGTCGCAGGAGCGCGTGTCGCTGGACCAGGTCAAGGCGTACCTGGGCGCGCGGCTGATCGGCTGCTAGCAGGTTCCCGCTCGGAGCCCTCGTCCGCCCTGTCGGGGCGGACGAGGGCTCCTTGCCGTTCCGGACGGTGTTCCGGGCAGGTCGGGTGCCGGCTGCCGGCTACCGCCATCCCCAGCGGGAGCGCGGGGCCGCCGGCGGGCGGGTCGGCAGGCCGGCGGTGCGCAGGGCGGCGAGGGTGGTGCGGTGGCGGGTCTCGTCGGCGAGCATCGCGGCCAGCAACTGCGCGTACAGCTCGGCGTGGCCGGCGCCGTTCAGGGCGGAGGCCAGCCGGACCACCTCGGCCGGCGGGCGCAGCACGGCCAGTTCGTTCAGCAGGAGGGTGGCGAGGACGGTCGGCAGGCCGGCCGCGAGGTCGGCGAGGTCGGCGGTGGAGCGGCCGGCGGCCTGGCGCAGGAGGGTCCGGACGTCCTCGGCCCGGCCGTGCTGCTGGAGGCAGGCGGCCAGCGAGGTCAGCTCGGGCACCGGCGCCGACCCCCACTCCCAGAGCAGTGTCGCGCTGTCGGCGGCCAGTCCGGCCCGGTCCAGCGCGGAGAGCAGACCGGGGACGGAGGCGGCCGGGTAGCCCCAGAAGGCGTGGAACACCTCGGCCGCCTCCTCGGCCAGGCCCAGTTCGCGCAGCTCGGCGAGCACGGCGACGCAGTGGTCGGGGGCGGCCCGGGCGATGCCGCGGGCGAGGTGGAGCGAGGCGCCGGTCGGGCCGTACCGGGCCAGCATGCCCACCAGCAGCGCGGCGTCGGCGGTGGCGAGGCGGGCGGCGGCCGCGTCGATCACCTCGGTGGCCTCGGTGAGGGAGCCGGACCGGTGGAGGGCGTTGATCCGCTCGGTGAGGGCGCCGAGGTCGGGGCGGGCGGGCGGTGGCGGGGCCTGCTGCTGCGCCGGCTGCTGCTGGTACTGCTGCCGCGAAGCCCGCTGTTGCTGTTGTCGTCGCTGTTGCTGCTCTTGCTGTTGCTCTTGCTCTTGCTCGTGTCCGGGTGGCGGTGGCTGCTGCTGGTGTCTGATCCGGCTCTCCAACGCCTCCAGTTGGTCGCTGAGTCGGAGGCAGCGGGCACCCAGGCCCTCGCGGAGGGTGCGGGCCTGGGCGAGCTGCCGCAGCAGGTCCCCGTCCGGCCGCTGGCGGCCGGGGGTGGCCCGGACCGCCTCGTTCAGACGTCGTTCACGTTGGCTCGCGTAGCGGCTCGCACGGAGTAACTCGTCCAGTTCCGCTCGCAGTTCGTCGGCCTGTTGCTCGCCCCCCGGCTGCTGGCCTGCGGATTCTGCCGTCGGCCGCATGCGCATGATCGCCCCACCCCGTCCATCCAGACCCTGACTGCGTGACATCCTGACGTCAGTATGTGGCTGAGGAGTTAAGAGCGCACGACCAGTCGTGTCGGAGTGGTGTCAAGGAGCGCACAGACGGCGGTCGTTGCGAGAAGTGCGCCGGTCGCGCTCCGCAGCAGGGTCGCCTCGTAGTACGGGCCGGGGGCGAGCGTCGCGACGACGTATCCGACCACCGCGCCCGCGAGGGCGGGCAGCAGCAGGCGGGTCGCGTCCCGGCGGGCCGCCGCCCCGATCACCAGCAGCCCCGCCAGGGCAGCGAGTTCGGGCGTGCCGAAGGACTCCGCGTAGCGGATCGACAGGGCGGGGACGAGGAACAGCGCGAGTGCCCGGCCGATCGTCCCGGCGAGGGCGGCGCTGTGCGGGCCGGTCGGCCGACTCGGGTCGGCGGGCCGGGCCGGGACGGCCCGGGTCGCGACCAGCACCGCCAACGCGACCGCGGCGGAGGGGAGGTGGCCGCCGAGCCGGGCGAGGTTGTAGAGCAGCGCGGTGTCGTACAGCACCAGCATCAGCTGGCCGTACGCCCACAGGTCGAGCGCGAAGCGGAACAGGCTGCGGGCGGGGTCGGCCCCTCCCTCACCCTCGGGCACGGGCTCGTGCCGGGCCAGCCGGGCGATCAGGGGAGGGGTGAGGCAGGCCGCGACCACGCGCAGGACGAGGTCGTCCACGGTGTACGGGTTCCGCAGGTCCCACTCCACGGCGCAGAACGCCACCGTGTAGGAGGCGGCGGCGAGCGGGATCAGCGGGGAGCGGGCCAACCGGACGTACAGCGCGCGGTCCAGCCGCCGGACGACGGCGACGAACGCCAGCAGCACCAGCGGAAGTTCGAGGAGGGCCGGCACCCGGAGCACCGACGGGGCCAGCAGCTCCGGGGCCGGGAAGCGGGCGGCGAGGGCGTCCAGGCGTGGCACGTCGAACCAGCCGGGCGGCAGATGGCTGGCGATGAAGGACACGTCCCCGTGGTGCACCCGGTTCACGTAGACCGCGACGAGCACCTGGTTGAGGTAGATCAGCGCGACGACGACCGCCAGCACCGGCTCCGGACCCGACGCGCGGCCGGGCGGCCGGGGAGGAGCCGTGCGCCGCAGCACCCTCGGTGCCAGGAACAGGGCGGCGGCGGCCGAGGCCACCACCGTTCCGTCCAGCAGCGGAGCGATGACGCTCACGCGCCGCCCAGCCGCGCCCGTGCCTCCATCAGCGCGAAGCCGAGCAGGTTCAACCCGCGCCACTCGGTCGGCTGTTGGGCCCGGATGTCGTCGGCGGCGAGCCCGATGCCCCAGATCCGGTCCAGCGGGCTGGCCTCGACCAGCACCCGGTCACCCGTGCCCAGCAGGTAGTCGCGCAGCGCCTCGTCCTGCCCGAACTTCGCGACGTTGCCCGCCACCACCAGCTCGAACCGGCCGGCCGTCCACGTCTCGTCGTCGAATCCCTTGACCAGTCGGCCCAGCTTCTTCGCCTCGGCGGGCGTCCGGGCCGCCAGCACCTGCCGCGCGATCTCCTCGTCACCGAACATCCGGGCCTTGCCGGCCATCATCCAGTGCTCGGCGGAGGCGTACGCCACGCCGTCGACGGTGAACTCGCCGGGCCACCACTGGCTCAGGCACTCCTGTCGCGTCCCGCCGCCCTTGCGCTCGGTGTGCCCCCAGAACATCACCCACTTCGGGCGCACCCCGTCGGCCATCGCCGCGGCCAACTCCTCGCGGCTGCGGACGGCGGCCAGGTCCCCCACGTGCATCTCGCTCATATCGTCAGTCTGACATAAAGGGTCCGGGGTCGCGAACCGTTTCACCGCGGGTGCGGGTGCGGGTGCGTGCGGGATGTGGTGTCTGGGGTGGGGCGTGCGGGGTCAGGCGTGCGGGGCGCGGGGTCGAGGTGCGGGGCCGAGGTGTCCCTCGACGGTGGTGTGGGGGATCGGCGGGCGGTCCCGGAGGGCGAGGAGGTCGTTGGCCACGGCCACGACCGCCAGCGGGTGCTCGTCGCCCCGCACCTCGACGCCGGCCGCGGACAGTCCGCTCGGGACCGCCCCGGCGTCGAGGAGGACGCGCCACTCGTAGGGACCGAGGCCCAGGTACTCCAGCCCGGGCAGGCCGGTGACCTCCAACGGGTCGGCGAGAGTGCCGGGATGGGCGGTGAGGGTACGGACCCGCGGCAGCCCGGCGACGGGGGCGAGGCCGAGGGGCGCGCCGCTCCGGCGGAAGATCCTCACGACCTCCAGGTCGGGGTGTGCGGCGGACGCGAGGTCGTCCAGCTCGTGGTGGTCGCCCACCCGGGCCGCGACCGGTGGCCGCCGCTCGTGGTGGTCGGCCGGGGCCTCGTTCGAGAAGCGGCTCAGGACCAGCTCCGTCAGGGATTCGCCGTACAGTTCGGCGCCGATGCTCTGCTCGTGGTCGATCAGGATGACCTGACCGAGGTGGCCGCGCGGGCCCGGCGTCAGGTCGACGGCGAAGGTGTCACCGCCGTTGCCGCCGAAGGCGATCCAGCCGGGCGAGCCGACCAGGGCCTGCACGGCGGCGTCGGGCGGGGTGGCGGCCGCCTTCGTCGCCGCGTACTGCCACGGGCACGGCCGGGTGGCCGCGTCGGCGACGAACAGCCCGTCCAGGGAGCTGAGTTCGCAGCCGACGGCGGACCCGGCGGCCTGGATCTCCGCGAAGTCGGCCTCCCAGTCCCCCGATCCGCCCGGCCCCGCCGGGCTCACCCTGGTCACGCGGTAGAGCGCCTTGAGTTCCTCGGGCAGCGCGACGCCGAGCCGCTCCTCGGCGGCGGCGATCTCCTCCTCGGTCGCGCCGACGGCGTCGGGCAGCCGCTCGCGGAGCGTCCGCTCCAGCAGGGCCGGGTCCGCGGACGGCGCCGGCACCGCTCCGGGAGCCGGTGACGGCAGGCGGCGCCACGGTTCGGCGACGGCGCCCTCGACCAGGACGAGCGTGCCCGGGCTCGGGAGCTCGGACCCGGACTCCACGGCGGGGCTGTCGCCGAACACGTGCAGGACCGTCCGCCCGTCCGGCGAGACGTCCGCCGCGAACATCGCCTCGCGCAGGCCCGCCTCCGCGAGTGCGCGCTGCACCGGCGCCCCGGCCCGGGCGACGGCCTGACGGCGACGGGGCTGCACCGACCGGTGGTCCAGGGGCAGACTCCACCCCGTCGAACTGACGGTCCCCGCGAGGTGGCCGGTGCCGGCCGCGGGGCGGTCGGCGTGCTCGGCGCGAAGGAGCGTCAGCAGCGGCTCCCAGGTGGCGAAGTCGTGGAGCGCGGACACGGTGTCCTCCGAGGCGGTGCGGCGGTCGTGGGTGACGGTCCGCAGGACCCTAGCGGCCGCCGCCGACAGCGGTGCCGAGCCCGGCCGCGGGCCTCAGTGCGACACCGCCCACTGCACCCGGTGGTGCTGCGGCGTCTCGATCTCGTCCAGCAGCGCCACCGCCAGGTCCGCGTGCGAGATCCGGCCCTGCCCCACCACCGCGCCGACCGCACCGCGGTAGCGCCCGGTGGCCTCGGCCTCCGCGTTCAGGTCCATCGGGGGCACCACCATCAGCCAGTCGAGGTCCGTCGCGGCGGACCGCAGCAGCTCGAACTCCGCGACGTGGCCCTGGGAGAACAGCCGGTACTCCGCCGGGAACAGCGGGTCGTCCATCACCCGCACGCCCGGCGACACCTCCAGCGTGGTCGCGATGCCCAGCACCAGGAGCCGTCCCACTCCCGCCCGTCCGAGCCCCTCGACCAGCGCCCGCGCGGCCGCGGTGAAGTACTCCTCGGCGGGCAGGTCCAGCCGCGCCGAGGCGTTCACGGCCGCGTCGTGCCCGGCCGCGACCGCCGCCACCGACTCGGCGTCCGTCGCGTCGCCGCGCACCACCGTCACCGCGTCCGGCGTGCCGAGCTCCCGGTACTTCCCGGGGTCCCGCACCACCGCCGTCACGGTGTGCCCCCGCCGCACCGCTTCGGCCACGGCCGCGCGCCCCACGCGTCCACCCGCGCCGAAGATCACGATCCTGCTCATGGTTCCTCCCTCGACGGCCCGTTCGGGCCTGATGCACGAGGACGGTAAGCGGGAGGTGCCCGGTTACTTCAACGGAACCGGCCCTATCGTGGAGCCATGACCGCCCGCGTGGACACCGACCCGTTCGACCCGCACTGCAGCCACCGGATGCCCATCCGGGTCGGCGACAAGTGGGCCGGCATGATCCTCCGCTGCCTGGAGGACGGCCCCCGCCGGTTCACCGAGCTGAAGGCGCCGCTCAGGGGCGTCGCCCCGAAGGTGCTGACCGAGACGCTGCGCGCGATGGAACGCGACGGCTGGCTCACCCGGACCTCGTACGACGAGAACCCGCCGCGGGTCGAGTACGCCCTCACCGAACTCGGACGATCGCTGCTCGGCCCGATGGACGTGGCCTGCGCCTGGGCCCGCGAGCACCTCGACGAACTCCCGCGCACGGGCGGGTGATCGCGCGCGGACGAGGGCCCGCGTCCGGACGGGCGCCCGCGTCCGGCGTGGTCGCACCGGCGGTGCTCCCGGACGGGCCCCGCGGCCGGCGGGTTCATTCCCGCTCTTCGCCGGGCCAGCGGCCCTCCACGTACAGCCGGACGAGCGCGGCGTGGGAGAGCGGGCTGGAGGTGTCGGCGACGTCGCCGTTGGTGGTGTAGTCCAGGAGCACGACCTCCTCCTTCTCCCGGAGCCGGTCGACCAGGTCGGCGGCGCGGTGTTCGAGGACCCAGCGGTAGGCCGGCAGGTAGACGCGGCGGCGGGCCGTCTCGTAGGGCAGCAGCCGGTCGCCGTGCGGGCCGGTCCGGTGGCCCAGGACGGGGCCGAACCGCCGTACCGTCCGCTTGAGGCCCTTCATCGTGGTGACGCGCAGCTTCGCGGGGTCGACGTCGGCGTCCCGGAAGACCTTGAGGGCCTGCCAGATCCCCTCCACCGACTGGCTGGTCACGCCGTCGCCGTAGGGGACCGGGATGCCGCCGTGCGGGTAGAACGGGCTCAGCCGCACCCAGGGGTCCGGCGCCTTGGAGGTCACGTCGATGATCTCCGCGCCGGGGTGCGCGGCGGTCAGTGAGGCCGTCGTGCGGCGGCGGCCGGCGACGCGGATCGGCATGCGTGGGCTCCCGTTCTCGATGGTAGTGGCCACCGAGCGTCCCCCATGCCTCTGACATCCCGGCCACGGAGCCGGGAGGGCGGCTCAGGCGGGCCGGTAGTAGGACCGGATCGGGGCCCGGGCCTCCTCGGGCAGCGCCGGGCCGTCCGTCGTCACCGCCGGCCACGCGCCCGAGCCGGGGTTGAGCCCCACGAGCTGCTCCGTGGAGAGCGCGTACACGACGCGGCCGATGCCCGAGCGGAGGATGCCCCCTTCGCACATGCCGCAGGGCTGGCAGCTGGTGTACAGCGTGGTGCGTGCGGCGGCGTCCGGGGCGAGTTCGCGGGCGGCCCAGCGGGCGAGCTTCAGTTCGGGGTGGGCCGTGATGTCGTCGTCGCGCCGTACGGTGTTGTGGGCCTCGGCGAGGACCTCGCCGTCCGGGCCGGCCAGCAGGGAGCCGTACGGGGCGTCGCCCAGGGCCACCGCGCGGGCGGCGATGGCGATGGCGCGGCGCAGCAGGGTCTCGTCGGCTTCGGTGATCACGCGGTCCTCCAGCGGGTGGCCACGGTGGTGAGCGCCTGCCAGGCCTGTTGCGGCCGGCGGGTCTCCTCCGGATCCCCGTGGTACGGGTCGAACACGACGGTCTCGGCGCCGAGGTCGCGCAGCCGGCGGAGGTCGTCCAGGATCTGGTCGACGGTGCCGACGCCGGCCGGCCGCTCCGGGTCGTCGACCGGTGCGGTGGTCGGCCGCAGGGCGATGCGGGGCGCGAAGCCCGGCATCGGGTGTTCGGCCAGGACCGACCGCATCCGGGCGAGGGGGAGCCGCAGCGGGTGCCAGGTGTCGCCGAACCGGACCGCCCGGCGGAGCGCCGCGCCGCTGTGGCCGCCGACCCAGACCGGCACCGCCCGGCGGTCGGGTTCGCCCGCCCAGGCGTCCCGCAGGGTGCCCAGGTACTCGTCGGTCAGTCTGCCGCGCGCGCCGAACGGCACACCGAGGGCGTCGAACTCCTGGCGCGCCCAGCCGGCCCCCACGCCGAGGACGAACCGGCCGCCGCTGAGCCGGGCGAGGGTGCTCGCCATCCGGGCCACCAGCAGCGGGTTCCGGTAGGGCAGGACGAGCACGGTGGTGCCCAGCCGCAGGCCGGTGGTCGCCCCGGCGAACCAGGACAGCGTGGTGAAGGGCTCGTAGAACGGCTCCGGGTACCGCGCGGCCACGTCCGGGGTGACCGCCACGTGGTCCGACACCATGAGGAGGTCGAAGCCGAGGCCCTCCACCGTCCGGGCCCACTCGCGCAGCACGCCGGGGTCCGTCCCGGGGCCGAAGTTCGGTACGTTGACGCCGAGTCGCATGGGTCGAGGCTATCCCCGTGATCATGGCGGACGGAACGGAATCCTCCTGGCATGACGGGCCGGTCGTCGTGGTTTTCCCGGTAGATTCCCGTCATGGCCGTGAATCTTGACGACACCGACTGGGCGATCATCGATCAGCTGCAGCGGGAGGCCCGACTCTCCCTCAGCGAGTTGGGGCGGCGGGTGTCCCTCAGCCCGTCGGCGACCACGGAACGGGTCCGCAACCTGGAGTCCCTGGGCGTCATCACCGGCTACCACGCGACGGTGGACCTGGCGAAGGTCGGCTACCCGGTGCTCGCCGTCGTCCGGCTGAAGTACCCGGGCAACCGCCACGAGCCGTTGCGTCGGCTGCTCGCCGAGCGGCGGGAGCTGCTGGAGTGCCTGCGTACCACCGGCGACGACTGCTACACCCTGAAGTTGGCGGCGACCTCCATGGAGCACCTGGAAACCCTGGTGGACGAGCTGGCCGGCTTCGGCAGCACCACCACGAGCGTCGTCTACAGCCGGACGCTGCCGCTCCGCGGGCCCGGCCGGCCCTGACGCCGGGCGCCCGGCGCTCCCTCGATCGGGGGAGGCCGGGCGAGCGCCGCGCGACCAGACTGGCGGTCGTGACCGGGGGGTTCCTCGCTACTCCCCACGATTCCCGTGGAGTTGACCCGTGCGTCGTTCGCGCATCCGCCACATGGCACTCGCCCTCTCGCTCTCGACCGCCGCGGTCGTCGGGATGCAGACACCGCCCGCCGCCTCGGCCGCGGCCCCGCCGGACGTCGTCCAGCAGGGGCTGAACGCGCTGGTGCGGACGGACGGGGTGCCCGCCGCGCTCGCGACCGTCCGGGACGGGCGGGGCCGGACCCGCGGTTACACCGCCGGCGTGGGGGACCTGGCCACCGGCGCCGAGGTCCCCGCCGACGGCCAGGTGCGGATCGGCAGCAACACCAAGACCTTCACCGCCGTCGTCGTGCTCCAGCTGGTGGGGGAGGGGAAGGTCGACCTCGACGCCTCCGTCGGGACCTACCTCCCCGGCCTGGCCCGCGGCGAGGGCGTCGACGGGAGCGGCGTCACCGTCCGGCAGCTCCTCCAGCACACCAGCGGCCTGGCCGACTACGAGGGGCTGCTGGACGAAGCCTCCCTCCGGAACCGGTACTTCGAGCCCCGGGAGCTGCTGGACCTCGCCCTCCGGCAGAAGCCCGCCTTCGCCCCCGGGGAGAGGTTCGGCTACAGCAGCACCAACTACGTGCTGGCCGGACTGATCGTCCAGCGGGTGACCGGCCGGCCGCTCGCCGAGGAGATCGACCGGCGGATCGTCCGGCGCATCGGGCTGCGGCACACCTACTTCCCGGCCGCGGGCGACCGGACCATCCGCGAAGCCCACCCCAGGGGCTACCGCCGGGACTCCGCCGACGGGCCGCTGACCGACTTCACGGAGATGGACCCGTCGGCGGGCTGGGCGGCCGGGCAGATGATCTCCACCAATGCCGACCTCGACCGCTTCTTCACCGCACTGCTGGTCCCGGACCGCCTGTTGCCCGCGGCCCAGCTCGCCCAGATGCGCACCACCGTCCCGATCGGGGGCAGCGGCGCCGGTTCCGGACTGGGCGTCTTCAGTCGGCCGCTCTCCTGCGGCGGGGTCTACTGGGGCCACGGCGGCGACATCCCGGGCTACGAGACCCGGGGCGGCGCCACCGACGACGGGCGCGCCGTGAACATCGCGGTCACCACCGTCCCGACCGACTACGCCGTCACCCGGCACCTCGAAGCCGTCGTGGACGCCGCCCTCTGCCGCTGAGCGGGTTGCCGGGCGGGGCCGGGGCGGGGCTGCTGCGGCGAGGCCGGGCCAGGTGAGGGCGAGTCGGGTGAGGGCGAGTCAGGTCAGGTCAGGAACGGTGGCGGTTCCCCTCGTCGCCGACCACGCCGTTGCCGTGGTGGACGGACAGGCTCGAGTACGTCGCCCGCATGCGTGCGGCCTGGGCCGTCCGCTGCTGTTCGATCAGCGTTCCCTCGGAGGTGTCGAACGCGTGCCGCCGGGCGCGTTCCCGGAGCAGCAGGAAGGCCGTGGCGCCGACGACGGTGGCGACGAGGACGAGCAGGAACACCAGGACGAGACCCATGACGCCAGCCTTCCCCCGGTTCGGGTGCGTCCAATCCGGTCGTGCGGGACTCAGACGCCGGCCAGTTCGGCGTTCGCGCGTTCCGTGACCAGCGCCAGGACGCGGCCCGCGGCGGCGAGGTCCTCGGCCGGGATGCCGGCGTACAGGCGGGCGGTGATCTCGGCGGACTCGGCGGTGGTGCGCGCGTACAGTTCGCGGCCGGGTGCGGTGAGGCGCAGCCGGGACGGCTTCGCCGGGTCCTGCTCCAGCAGCCCGGCGGCCGTCAGGCCGTCGAGCACGCCGTGGACGACCGACTCCTCGGCCTTGAGTGAGCCGGTGGCCTCGCGGACGAGCGCGTCCCGGGCGATGGCGCCGTCCGCGACCACGACGGCCCGGAGCGTCACGCTCTGGTGGAAGGTGACGCCGTGGCGCTCCAGTACGCCCTCCAGGACGGCGCGCGCCGCGTAGTGGGCCAGGGCGACGACCCGGCCGTTGAGGGGTGCGGGTGCGGGTGCGGGTGCCGGTGCGGGTGCGGGTGCGGGTGCGGTGGCCGGGGCGGTGGTGTCGCCGGTGGCGGCGGTGGTCATGTCGGCTCCTCGTCGTTCTCGGCGTGCGGATCAAGAGGTGCGTCGAGCAGGGCGGCCAGTTCGCGGGTGAACTCCCGGGCGCGGGGGCTGTGCCGGCCGCCGAGCGGCGCCAGCAACTGGTCCAGGAGGCCCTGGACCACCGTGATCGCGCGGCGGGTGACGTCGCCGCCCTGCTCGGTGAGTGACAGCTGCATGGCGCGCGGGTCGTCCGGATCCCGGGTGCGGGCCACCAGCTCGCCCGCCTCCAGGGCGCGGGCGAGCTTGGAGACGTAGAGGGCTTCGAGCCCGGTGCGGTCGGCGAGCCGGCGCTGGCTGGGCCGCAGCCCGGAGCGCGACATGCCGGACAACGAGGCCAGCACCACGTACTGGGCGTGGGTCAGCCCCAGTATGTCCATGGCTACTGTTCTACGAGCCGCCGGTCGGAGCCGGAGCCGGAGTCGGGACGGGAACCGGCCCGGGAGGTGAGTCGGGTGACGGCTCCGGACATGACTTTCGACAGATCCGCTGCGACGGCGGCCCTCGTAGGGTCGTGGGCATGAGGATGAGAGGGGCGGCGCTGCCCGTGGTGGCGTCGGTGTGTATCGGGCTCGGTGTCACGAGCCTCTGGTGGGCGCTTCCGGCGATCGGGTTCTCCTTCCTGGCCGGGTTGCGGACGGAGCGGGTACGGCCGGCGGCGGTGGTGTTCGCCGTCCTGGTCACGGCCGGTGTGCTGGTGGTCGGAGCGGTGCCCTCCTGGATCGTTCGGGGCCTGCTGTTCATCGCGCTCGCCGTGAGCACCGGGATGGGCCCGTGGCTGCTGGGCCGGTTCTGGCGGCAGTCGCAGGAGCTCGTGCGTGCCGGGTGGGAGCGGGCCGAACGGCTGGAGCGCGAGCAGCAGCTGATCGCCGAGCAGGCCCGGCTGCGCGAACGGGCCCGGATCGCCCAGGACATGCACGACGCCCTCGGGCACGACCTCAGCCTGATCGCCCTGCGTGCCGGGGCCCTCAAGCTCGCCCCCGACCTGGCGCCGCCCCACCGGGAGGCTGTGCAGGAGATCCGGGCGGGCGCGGCCGCCGCCGTCGACCGGCTCGGCGAGGTGATCGGCATCCTGCGCGACGAGGACGAGGGCGGCGGCACCTCGGCAACCCGGGGGCCGGCCGACTCGGACATCCCGCACCTGGTCGCCGAGGCGGCCGCCGCCGGCCTGGACGTCCGCTCGGACGTCACCGGCGAGCCGGACGGGCTCCCGCGCGCCACCGAGCACGCCGCGTACCGGGTGGTGCAGGAGGCGCTGACCAACGCCGCCAAGCACGCACCGGGAGCGGCCGTCACCGTGGAGCTGGCGTACTCGGCCGAGGGCGCCCGTGTCCGGGTGGCCAACGGCCCCGCGCCCGTACCCGCCGTCCCCGCGGCCACCGTCCCTGCGTCCACCGTCCCGGCGGCGTCGTTGCCGGCACCCGTTCCGCCGAGGCCCGTTCCGCTGGCATCCGTTTCGCCGGCACCCGCATGGTCGGAGCCCGTTTCGCCGGAGTCCGTGTCAACCCCGCGCAGCGCAACGCCCACCGGGACGATCTCCGGAGCGTTCACCGGGCCGTTCGTCGGCACCTCCACCGCGGCGCGCGGCGGACGGCCCGGCCCGGCTCCTGCCGTGCCGCCCACCGGCGGTCGCGGACTGGTCGGGCTGGCCGAGCGGGTCCGGCTCGCGGGCGGCACCTTCGTCCACGGGCCCCGCCCGGACGGCGGGTTCGAGGTCGTGGCCGACCTGCCCCGCCGTACCGCCGGGCCCGTCGCGCCGCCGCCCGCCGCCCCGCCGTCGCCGGTGCGCGAGCTGCGACAGGCCCGCCGCAGGGTGGGCCGGACGCTGGCCGCCGTGGTGCTCGTCCCGCTGGCGACGGCCGTGCTGCTGATCGTGGTGCTGCGAGTATGGACGCTCTACGTCGTCAGCCTGTCGGTGCTCGACCCGGAGGTCTACGCCTCCCTCCGGGTGGGGCAGGACCAGGCCTCGGTCGAGCGGGTGCTGCCGGGCCACCGGCTGCCGTACCACCCGCCGAGCGGGCCGTCGACGCCCGCGCCGCCGTCGGGGGAAGGGGTTTCGTGCGCGTACTACGCCATCACCGCCCAACTGTTCGTGGACCGGTCCGGCGACGCCTACCGGCTCTGCTTCCAGGACTCCCGGCTGGTCTCCCGCGACATGCTCGCCTCCTGACCTCCCGCCGCACCTCCCTCTCCCCATCACCTCCGTACCGACCGAACGACAGGAGCCGACGATGACCACCGCACCGATCCGGGTGCTGCTCGCCGACGACGAGCCCATGATCCGCGCCGGACTGCGCGCGGTGCTCGCCACCGACCCGGGCATCGAGATCGTCGCCGAGGCCGGGGACGGCCGGGAGGCCGTCGAACTCGTCCGCCGCCACCGGCCGGACGTCGCCGTGCTGGACATCCGGATGCCCGGCACGGACGGCATCACGGCCGCCGCGGAGATCCGCCGGAACGGCCTGGCCACCGGAGTTCTCATGCTGACCACCTTCGGGGAGGACGACTACATCCTGCGCGCGCTCAGCGGCGGCGCGAACGGCTTCCTGATCAAGTCCGGCGAGCCCGAGGAACTGCTCGCCGGGGTGCACGCGGTGGCGGGCGGAGCGGCCTACCTCTCACCCAAGGTGGCCGCCCGGGTGGTCGCCCACCTGGCCGCCACCGGGGCCGGCGGACCCGCCGACCGGCGCGCCGGCGCCCGGGAACAGGTGGCCGCCCTGACCACCCGGGAACGGGACGTCCTGACGCTGATCGCCGCCGGGCTGTCCAACGGTCAGATCGCCCGTCGGCTGGGGTTGGTGGAGGGCACCGTGAAGGCCCATGTGAGCTCCATCCTGGCGCGGCTGGGTGTGGCCAACCGGGCGGCCGCCGCCGTGCTCGCGCACGAGGCCGGGCTGACCCTCGGCGCGACCTGCGCGGGCGGCCCACGGGACTGAGACCGCCGGGGCGGGGCCGGTGCGCGTGCCCGAGCCCGTGCCCGTGCCCGAGCCCGTGCCCGTGCCCGAGCCCATGCCCGTGCCCGAGCCCGTGCCCGAGCCCGGGGCCGTTCCCGAGCCCGGGGCCGGCGGTATCGGCGGTGCCGGCGGCGCCGACAGCAGCCGCCCGAGGACGGGCACCCCGGTCAGTGCCGTCACCGCGGTGGTGGCCACCGGCCGCAGGGCGAGGACCACCGCCACCGTGACCGTGCCGCCGAGCGCGGCACCGGCGAGCACGTCGTGCGGGTAGTGCACCCCGGCCGCCACCCGCAGCGCCGCCGTGGCGCCGCCGACGGGTATGACCAGCAGCGCCCAGCGCGGGCGCAGCAGCACCAGCCCCGTCGCCAGCGCGACCGCCAGGGTGGCGTGGTTGCTGGGGAACGACCAGTCGCCCGGCGTCGGACACTCGGCGACCGCCGTGCCCGGCAGCCCGACCAGGGCCCGGCAGGGACGCTCCTCGTCGAGGACCACCTTCAGCACCTCGCTGGCCCCGTACGCCAGCACCGTTCCGAGCCCGACCAGCGCCACCCCCGCGACCACCCCGACGGCCCGCCGGGCCCGGGCCGTCCACCAGCAGAACGCCAGCAGGAGCCCCAGCACCAGCAGCCCGGCCTCGGTGGCCGGCTCCGACAGCGAGGCCACCGCGTGCGGGGCGTCGGCGACGGCCTCCGCCACCCGCCGGTAGCCGTCGGCCGACCACCCGGCCGACACCCGCACCGGCCCCGCGCCGCCGCCCCGCTCCGGCGCCAGCCAGGCCACCACCCCGGCCCCCGCGCAGAGCAGGGCCGCGGCGAGGACGGGCCTGCCCCGGACGGCTGCCCGACCCACCCTCGGTGCCCTCCGTCCGGCGGCCCCGGAATCCCTGGATTTCCTGTCCGTGTACGTCATGGTCCGGACGGTAGAGGTCGAGGAGCCCTTTCCACCCGACCCGAAAGTCAGGCAACGACCATGACCATGGTCAGGGTTGACAACGTCTCACCGGAGGCCCGCGGGTACTCTGCGGCCATGTCCGTCCCCAACGCGCCGACCGTCCCCACCCGCTTCGACGGCGACCACGACCGGGTCGCGCTGATCGTCCCCGGCGTCGGCTACTCGCCCGCCCGGCCGCTGCTGCACTTCGCCCGGTCCGTCCTCCTCCGGCACGGCTGGACGGTCCAGGAGCTGTGGTGGCACGTGCCGGACGGCTTCGCCGAGTTGGCGACGGAGGACCGGATCGCGTGGGTCGAGCGGCAGGTCGCCGGAGCCGTCGACGCCGAGCGCGGCGTCTGCCGGCTGCTCGTCGGCAAGTCCCTCGGCTCCCTCGCCGCGTCCGTCGCGGCCGACCGGAACCTCCCGGCGGCCTGGCTCACCCCCCTCCTGACCGTCGACCAGGTGTCCCGCGCCCTGCACCGCTCCGGGGCGCCGACCCTCCTCGTCGGCGGAACCGCCGACAAGCTGTGGGACCGCCCGACCGCCGACGCGACCGGCCACCAGGTCCTCGAACTGCCCGCCGCCGACCACGGCCTCGAACTGCCCGACGACCCCCTGGGCTCGATCGACGTCCTCCGGCAGGTCACCTCGCGACTGGACCGCTTCATCGCCGCCCTGGGTACGGGAAGTGGGACGAGTGGTTCCGATGTCGGTCCGTGGTCGTAGGCGATCAGCGATCGGGTGACGGGTTGGCCGGTGGTGCGGTTGTGCCGGATCGCGCAGGTCATCGCCGGCAGCCGCTGGCCGACCCGGGCGCCGACGCCTTCGATGGTGCGACCGCCGTGCTGTTCGAGGCCGAGCCGGCCTTCGAGGGTGTCGTTGACGGACTCGATCAGCTGGCGGACCGACTTCAGCAGCCCCTCGCCCGGGCGAGCGGCGAGGTTGTGGGAGGACGGCCGCAGGAGCTGGATGCCGTACTGGTCGAGGACGCGGTCGAATTCGGCGGAGACGTAGCCCTTGCCGGCGACGATCAGCAGGCCCGGGCCGCTCACGCACGAGATTGGGCTCGGTCTCGACGAGCGCGGCCAGGACCTCGCGCTCGTCGACCTTCGGATTGGCCAGGGCCCAGGTGACGGGCGGCCCGGCCGGGGTGCAGACCAGGTGCCGCTTCAGTCCCCAGAACCGGCGCGACTGCGAACGGCTGTAGCCGTAGCCGGCCCAGCCGGCCAGTGCCGAGCGGCGGACGGTGTCGCGGGATCGGCCGCACTCCACCGGCGTGGAGTCGGTGATCCACACCGGGTCACCCCACAGGTCGGTCGCCCGGGCCAGGTCGCGGACGGCCTGCTGGAGCAGCGGCCGGGCGGCCCGCAGGCGCTTGTCGTATCCGGGCCGGCCGGGCAGGTTCGGGAACATTTCACGCAGACGGGCGCGGGCGAAGCGGATCCAGCGGGCCTCGGAGTGGAAGCCGGGCAGGGCCTGGGCCACGGCCAGGCGGACCAGCTCGGAGTCCGTCAGCCGTGGCGGGCGCCCCAACCCTCGCGTTCGGGGCAGGTGATCGTCGATCTGCACGTGGAGTGCCGTCAGGAGGGCGTCCAGCTCTTCAGACCCAGCCGACTTCGGAACTACTCGTCCAGCCGGGATCCGCCGGGCACCCCGAACGGGCCGGGCACCGTGCCCGTCGGACCCGACGGAGCGCCGATCCGGATCAACGGGCGGGGTGCCCCGATCCGGGCCGGGCGCCGGGCCCGAGGGCTGTCCCGTCGGCCGGACCGCGTGCGGTGGCGGCGTTCTCGGGGGCTTTGCCGACGTCGCGGACGAGACCGTCCAGTCCCCGCTGCTCGGGGCCGGGCGGCGCGAGGACGGCGACCACCCGACCGTCGCGGGTGATCCCGATGCGCTCGCCGGCCGCGACACGGTCGATCAACTCATCGGTCTGCTGCTGGAGTTGGCTGATGGTGACGTTGACCGGCATGTGGCTCACGGTACGGCGCCCCGTACGGCTGTCGCGAGGAATGTGCGTCGATTTCACGCGAACGAGTGCCGCCCAGCGCCGGGAAGCCGTCGCGCCGCCCGGTGAGGGTGGTGGCCAGGGCGGCGGTGAGGAGGGTGAGGGCGGGCCAGGGCAGGGTGGTCGGGCCGGCCTGGTCGAGGAGGAGGCCGGCGAAACCCTCCGCATCCTGCTGGGCCACTGGCTCGACCGGTTGGGGTACGGAACCCGTGGTGCCGGGGACGCCGACGGCCTCCCGACCGGTCGTACGAGTCGTACCGGTCGGGAGGCCACGCGTCGCCATCGCAGAGCGCCATTGCCGGGGCCGAGGCCTGGGGGCCAGGATCCCGAGGCCCGGCGTCAGCCGATGGAGCGGGGAAGGCGGGTGGTCAGGTAGAGGATCGTGAAGGAGCCGAGGAGCTGGATGCCCAGGCAGAGGGCGAGGGCCCGGTCCATGCCGAGGACGGGGGAGAGGGAGAGGTAGAGGGTGCCGAGGGTGGCGACGCCGAGGGCGAGGCTGGACTGCTGACCGGTGGCGAGGACGCCGCTGCCGACGCCGGCCCGGGCGGCGGGCACCTTGGCGAGGACGACCCGGAACAGCGGGGTGCCGATCAGGCCCTGCCCGATGCCGGCGAGGGCGACGCCCGGCGCCATCCGCAGCGGGGAGAAGTGCGCCCAGTCGGCCAGTACGGTCACGGCGAGGACGGCGAGGCCGGTGGCCTGGACGAGGGCACCCGCGCTGAGCACCCGGCTGCCCCAGCGGCCGATCAGCCGCGGGCCGGCGAGCGAGGCGGAGAAGTAGCCGACCGCCATCGGGACGAGCGCCCAGCCGGCCGCCACCGGGCCGAGCCGCAGGCCCTGCTGGAGGGCCACCGCGATGACGAACATGAAGCCGCCGAAGCCCGCGAAGTAGGGGAGCGCGATGCCGAGGCCGCGCCGCATCTCCGGGATGCGCAGCAGGGACGGCGGCACCAGCGGGGTGTCCCCGCGCCGCTCGGCGCGGCGCTCCACGGCGCCGAAGGCGACGGCGAGGACGGGGAACAGCGCCAGCAGCACCCAGGACCAGAGCGGCCAGCCGGCCGCCCGGCCCTCCATCAGCGGGATGAGCAGGGACAGCAGCGTGCCGGTGAGCAGGACGGTGCCGGGCACGTCGACCCGGGCGGCCGTCGCGGCCCGGCTCTCCGGGACGTAGCGGACCGCGAGCACCACGGCGAGCAGCGCGAACGGCACGTTCAGCAGGAACACCGAGCGCCAGCCGGTGCCGAACAGGTCGGCGGCGACCAGCATCCCGCCGAGCACCTGCCCGATCACCACGGAGATCCCGCCGACCGCGCCGTAGACGCTGAGCGCGCGGCCGCGCCGGGCGCCCTCGGTGGCGGCGGTGATGGTGCCGAGCACCTGCGGGATCAGCAGCGCGGCCGAGGCGCCCTGGGCGGCCCGGGCGGCGACCAGCGACCACGCGTCGGGGGCCAGGCCGCAGGCCAGCGAAGTGAGGGCGAAGGCGACGGCGCCGACGACGAAGAGCCGGCGGCGGCCGTAGCTGTCGCCGAGGCGCCCGCCGAGGACGAGCAGCACGGCGAAGGCGATGCCGTAGCCGGCGGCGACCAGTTCGAGGACGGCGGGCCCGGCGGCCAGGTCGTGGTCGATGGTGGGCAGGGCGACGTTGACGATGAAGAAGTCGAGCATCGGCAGGAAGGCCCCGAGCAGGACGGTGACCAGCCCGGCGGTGCCGAGGGCGGCGGCGGGGCCGGTGGCCGATCCGGCTGATCCGGCGGGTCCGGTGGCGGTGGCCGCGGCGCCCGGGGTGGTGGCGGTGCGGCCCGATGCGGGGGCGACGGCGAGTGGTTGGGTCACGGGTCCTACGATCCGCCGCGCCGTACCCTGGTACCAGAGTGTGGTTATCCAGGTATAAGAAGTACCTGGCAACAGGCTGGCCGCTGCCGCATGCTGGGGAGCATGAGCCTCGCCACACCCTCCGCGCAAGCCCGTCCGGCCGCCGCCGCGCGAGCCGCCGCGCAAGCCCGTCCGGTCGCCACCGCCGCCGCGCAGCACCGGACCACCCCCGGCGAAGCCCGCCGCCACGAGCTGGCCGCGTTCCTGCGCAGCCGCCGCGAGCGGCTGGCGCCCGAGCAGGTGGGCCTGCCGATGACCGGCCGCCGCCGGACGCCGGGGCTGCGCCGGGAGGAGGTCGCGCAGCTCGCCGCGGTCGGGGTGACCTGGTACACGTGGCTGGAGCAGGGGCGGGACATCCAGGTGTCCACCCAGGTGCTGGACTCGGTGGCCCGGGCGCTGCTGCTGGACCCGAGCGAGCGCGCCCACCTGTTCACCCTGGCCGGCGCGGACGACCCGGCGCCGGTGAGGGAGTGCCCCTCGGTGACCCCGAGCGTGCGGCTGCTGCTGGAGCAACTGGCGCCCTACCCGGCCGTGGTGGTCAACTCCCGCTACGACGTGCTGGCGCACAACGCCCAGTACACCGCGATCGTCGGCGACCTCGGTGCCCTGGCGCCCGAGGACCGGAACCTGATGTGGATGGCGTTCACGCCCTCGCAGTTCCGCGAGGTGCTGGTCGACTACCGCACCGAACGCCTGGGCATGGTGGCCCGGTTCCGCTCGGCGATGGCCGAGCACAGTTCGGAGCCGGCCTGGAAGGCGCTGCTGGCCCGGGTGCTCAAGGCCTCACCGGACTTCGCCGAGCTCTGGCAGCGGCACGACGTGATGCGGCCGGGCAACGGCATCAAGCGCTTCCAGGTGCCGGGCGTCGGGCTGTTGCGCTGCGAGTACACCAACTTCTGGCTGGGCCCGCAGCGGGGGACCCGGATGATCACGTACACCCCGTTGGACGACGAGACCCGCGCGCTGATGGACGCGCTGCCCATCCGGTAGCAGCCGTCCGGTAGCGGCCAACCCGGTACCGGCCACCCGGTTCTAACTCGCCAGGCCCGAGCCCAACCGACCCGGGCCCGACCGGCCCCAGGCCCGCGCCGCCGCGTCCCGCCCGAGCCAGAGGCACACCACGGCGAGCGGCAGTTCGATGCAGCCGGCCATCACCAGGGCGGCGAGCACGGCGTGGTCCGGACCGGCGCAGGCGATGTCGGCCAGCGCGTCCCCGGTGAGCAGCAGGGCCACCGCCGCGCCCGCCCACAGCGCGGCGGGGCTGCGCCGGCGCAGCAGCGCGTCCAGCGAGATCAGGGCGGCGAACTCGGTGAGGTCCAGCACGACCCACGGGGTCTCGTGGCAGACGGCGAGGACCGCCAGCCAGGGCAGCAGCGCGACCGCGGCCATGACCGGGACCTGGGCGAAGCGCGCGGGCAGGACGTACGAGGCCGCGGAGCGGTCGGAGCGGGCGGCGAGGACGGCGGTGGTCACGCCGCACCCCGGTCCCGGTTTCGGTGCCGGTCCCGCACCCGCTCCAGCGGCAGCCGCTCGGCCGTCCCGCCCGCCGGGTGTTCGACCCGTACCGCGTCGAAGGGCCCCTCGGCCCAGGCGACCCAGAACCGCCCGGCCACTGTGGCCACTTCGGCCGTCGACCGCACCCGGCGGAACGGCCGCCGCCCGCTGAACACCACCGCGGGCGCGGCGCCGTCGGCCGCGAGCCGGCCCCAGGCGAGCACGTGCCGGTTCCGCCCGGTGGACGGGCAGTACCGGGCCCCGCGCAGCAGGTGCGGGGTGAGCCGGGCGGCGACCAGGACGTCGGTCAACTCCCCGTACTGGTACAGCTCCAGCGCGGCCCGGCCGCGACCGGGCCCGACGCCGCGGACCGACCAGGGCCCGCCCCCCGTCGGCAACGCCCCCTCAGGCAGCTCCCTCTCAGTCGACGCCCCGTCCGGCAGCGCCCCACGGGACAGCAGCCCCCCGTCGGACAGCGGCGCCCCACGGGACAGCAGCCCCCCGTCGGACAGCGGCGCCCCGGGGGACAGCAGCCCCCCGTCGGACAGCCGCCCCCCGGGCAGCGCCCTCGTCGGCGCCGGCGTCCCGGAAGCACTCCCCGGACCGGGCCGCCCGTGCGGCGGAGTGGCGGAGTGCGATGCAGTGCTCGTCATGCCCTCAAGCCTTCCGCCGGGACCCCCGTCCTGTCGGTGGTGCCCCACACCGAATCGGGGGTGTACCTAGCTACACCCCCACCCGGAACCCCCCTTCATGGCGGCCCGTGATCACCGGGCCCTACGCTGTCGGGCATGCCCTCCACCACGCTGCGCCGAGCGCTCGTCAGGAGCCTTCGGCGCCCACCGTGGTCGCCCGAGGTCTGGCGGGACGTCCGCTTCACAGCCGCCGGAATACCCATGGCGGCGCCGGTCTGGCTGGCCGTCACCGACTCGAGAACGCTCTTCCCCGTGCTCGCCGCCGTCCTGCTCTGCACCCGCGCGCTGACCGGCGTCCAGCGCGGTCGGCTGCGGGCCCTGCGCGGGGTGGAGGTGCCGCCGCTGCGGCCGCCGACCGGACTCCGGCGCCTCCTGCTCGGACTGACCTGGCGTCAGGTCCTCCACCACCTGGTGGTCGGCCCGCTGCTGGCGGTGGCCGCGCTGGGGGTGCTGTACGCCTGGGCGACCGCCCTTGTGCTGGCCACCGTGTACGGCTGGATCTGGCTGCTGCCCGCCGGCACCGCGCTGCGCTCCGGCCTGGCCGGGGAGGACGTCCTGCTCACCGTCGGCGGGGTGCTGCTGCTGGCTGTCCTTCCGCTGCCGGGGACGCAGCTGGCCCGGCTGGAGGCGTGGGCGGCCCGCCGGCTGCTCGGCCCGGACCGGGCGGAGGCGCTGGAACGGCGGGTCGAGGAGATCGCCGAGAGCCGGGCCGGGCTGGTCGACGCGGTGGACGCCGAACGCCGCCGGATCGAGCGCGACCTGCACGACGGCGCCCAGCAGCGGCTCACCTCCCTCGCGATGAACCTGGGCCTGGCCCGGCGCACCCTCAAGGACGTGCCGCCCGAGGTGATGCAGGTGATCGTCGACGCGCACGAGGAGGCCCAGGCGGCCATCGACGAGCTGCGCGACCTGGTCCGCGGGCTGCACCCCGCCGTCCTGGAGGACCGCGGCCTGGACGCGGCGCTGTCCGGCATCGCGGCCCGGGCCCCGCTGCCGGTGCGCCTGGACGTCGACCTCTCCGAGCAGATCGCCCCGACCGTCGAGGCGGTCGCCTACTTCACCGTCTCCGAGGCGCTCACCAACGTGGCCAGGCACGCCAGGGCCAACCGGGTCGACCTCTCCGTGCGGACGGCCGGCGGCCGGCTGCGCCTGGTCATCAGCGACGACGGCGTGGGCGGCGCGGACCCGTCCCGCGGCACCGGGCTCACCGGCCTGCGCAAGCGCGCCGCCTCGGTCGACGGCACGCTGTCCGTTCTCAGCCCCCTCGGGGGCCCCACCACCATCACCGTGGAGTTGCCGTGCGCGCTGTGATCGCCGAGGACTCGGTCCTGCTGAGGGTCGGTCTGGTCAAGGTCCTGGAGGCGGTGGGCTTCGAGGTGGTGGCCGCCGTCGGGGACGCCACCGAACTGCTGGCCGCCGTCGAGGAGCACCGTCCGAAGGTGGTGGTCGCCGACGTCCGGATGCCGCCGGGCTTCCACGACGAGGGGGTGAAGGCGGCGATGGTGATCCGCCGGCAGTGGCCGGACACCGCCGTCCTGCTGCTCTCCCAGTTCGTGGAGGAGCGCTACGCCGCGGACCTGCTGGCGACCAACACCAGCGGCGTCGGCTACCTGCTCAAGCAGCGGGTGGCCAACGTCGACGACTTCGTGGACGCGCTCCAGCGGGTCGCCGAGGGCGGCACCGCGCTGGACCCGGAGGTGGTCGCCCAGCTGCTGGTGCGCCGCCACCGGGACCCGCTGGAGAAGCTGACCCCGCGCGAGCGCGACGTGCTCGCCCTGATGGCGGAGGGCCGTTCCAACGCCGCGATCGCCGGCTCGCTGGTGGTCAGCGACAGCGCGGTGGCCAAGCACATCAACTCGATCTTCACCAAGCTGCACCTGCCGCAGGCCGAGGACAGCCACCGCCGGGTGATGGCGGTGCTGCGCTTCCTGGAGGTCGGGTAGCCGTGAAGGGGACGAAGGGCTGGCGGGTCACCGGGACGGTCGTGATCGTCCTGGTCATGATCGGCGCCGGACTGCAGACCTGGTCGATGGCGGTGCAGCAGCGCACCAGCACCAGCCGGCCGTACGACGTGGCGATCCACCGGGTCCACCTGGAGACCGGCAGCGCCTCGGTTCGGGTGCGGGCCGGCCGGGACGGCCACGTGGTGGTCCGCCAGAGCCTGGACTGGCTGGTGCGCAAGCCGGTGGTGTCCGCCGTCGTCGTCGACGGGGTGCTCGACGTCTCCATGCGCTGCCGCCTGATCCTGCCCTTCACGGGCGCCGGCTGCGGGGCCGAGATCGAGCTGGAGGTGCCGGCCGCGACCGAGGTGTCCGGTTCGGTGGGCTCCGGCTCCGTCCAGGTGGAGGGCCTGAGCGGGGCCGTGCGGATGGAGCTGACCTCCGGCCGGCTGCTGCTGTCCGACACTTCGGGGGACGTGACCGTGCAGGCCACCTCCGGGCTGGTGCAGGGCACCGACCTCGGCTCCCGGCGGGTGACGGCGCGGGTGGGCTCGGGCTCGGTGACGCTGGGCTTCGCCGGGGTCCCGCGCGCGGTGGACGCCACGGCCACCTCCGGCTCGGTGGAGATGACCGTGCCGAAGGACAGCCGGTACGCCTTCTCCAGCGAGGTGGGCAGCGGCCACGGCCGGATCGACCCGGTGCTGGCGGACTCCGCCAGCCCGAACCGGGTGCACGCCGCGGTCACCTCCGGTTCGATCTCGATCAACCCGTCGAAGACCGCGGCGGCGGCGGAACCGGCGGAACCGTCGATGTCGCCGGAGCCGTCGGTGTCGCCGCAGCCGGCGCTCCCGTCGTCGCCGTCGTCCCTCCCCGAGGCGCCGTCGCCGTCGCCGTGACGGGGGCGCCCCGGAGCGGGCGGAGGCCGCTCACCCGGGTAGGGGACAATGGAGAGTCCCATCCCCACCACCCGAGGTCAGCCGCGCATGACAGCCACGCCCGCACCCACCGCGTCCGACGCCGAGTTCGCGCCGCTGGACATCGGCCCGATCCAGGTGTGGCCGCCCGTCGTGCTGGCTCCGATGGCCGGCATCACCAACGCGCCGTTCCGCACCCTGTGCCGCGAGCAGAGCGGCGGCCGGGGCCTGTACGTCTCGGAGATGATCACCACCCGGGCGCTGGTCGAGCGCAACGCCAAGACCATGCAGCTGATCAAGTTCGACCCGAGCGAGAAGCCCCGCTCGATCCAGCTGTACGGGGTGGACCCGGTGACCGTCGGCAAGGCCGCCCGGATGATCTCCGAGGAGGGCCTGGCCGACCACATCGACCTCAACTTCGGCTGCCCCGTCCCCAAGGTCACCCGCAAGGGCGGCGGCTCGGCGCTGCCGTACAAGCGCAACCTGCTGCGCGAGATCCTGCGCGAGGCCGTCGCCAACGCGGGCGACCTGCCGGTGACCATGAAGATGCGCAAGGGCATCGACGACGACCACCTGACCTACCTGGACGCCGGCCGGATCGGCGCCGAGGAGGGCGTGGCCGCGATCGCCCTGCACGGGCGCACCGCCGCCCAGCACTACGGCGGGACGGCCGATTGGTCGGCGATCGCCCGGCTGCGCGAGTCCGTCCCGGCGCACATCCCGGTGCTGGGCAACGGGGACATCTGGTCGGCCGACGACGCGGTGCGGATGATGCGCGAGACCGGCTGCGACGGCGTGGTGGTGGGCCGCGGCTGCCTGGGCCGGCCGTGGCTGTTCCGGGACCTGGTCGCGATCTTCGAGGGCGAGGTGGACTACGCCCGCCCCGACTTCGGCTACGTGGCCGAGGCGATGGTGCGGCACGCGCAGCTGCTCGGCGAGTGGCTGGGCGACGAGGCCCGCGGCGTGGTCGACTTCCGCAAGCACGTCGCCTGGTACACCAAGGGCTTCTCGGTCGGTTCCGAGCTGCGGGTGCGGCTCGCCAACTCCTCCTCGCTGGCCGAACTGGCCGAAACCCTCTCCCAGGTGGAGCAGTCCCAGGGCTGGCCGACCGGTGCGGACGGCCCGCGCGGGCGCACCAGCGGCAACAACCGGGTGGTCCTGCCTGAGGGCTGGTTGGACGATCCGTATGACTGCGCCCGCCCGGGCGCGGACGCCGAATCGGACACCTCTGGCGGATGATCTGTACGGACCGGCGAAAACACCCGTTCCGGGGTGATTGCCACTAGGTCCCAGCCCTCTTGTCCATCCTGGACAAGAGGGCTCCTTTTCGTCGTCCGGACGTCACGGAGCGGGCATCTTTCTGGACGCAGTGCGACGATCGGCGGAGGCGCTCTACGCCCGACCCGTGAGATGCGCTGGTGACGCTTGCCACATAGGCTGAGGACTGACGGCCGGTCAGTGGACGAAATGGACAGGTCGACTGTGAATCGCTTCCCGAAGCCGGTCGGCCGGTGATCGGGCGATCCGGGTGCAGGAAATCAAGCCGGGGCAACGCCACCGACGCGCGGTCGTTACCCTGCGTCCGGATCGTGTGATCTTCGGGTTTGCTTGTCTTCAAGACTTGAACACTGCCTAGCGTCAGGCGGACGATTTCACCAACAGAGGTGAACGCCTTTATGCGCTTTCGATCTAGCGGGTTACCGCTTGGTACCGGCCTCGGGTGGCCTATTCAGGGCAGAGAAGCGCCTTCGAAATGGGTATGTTCTCCGGCGTCAGGGCAACCGCGTACGAGGAGACCGACCCGTGCCGTCCCAGCAGAAGTTTGTTTACTCCTTCACCGAAGGAAACAAGGACCTCAAGGATCTTCTTGGCGGCAAGGGCGCGAACCTGGCCGAGATGACCAACCTGGGCCTCCCCGTCCCTCCGGGGTTCACCATCACCACCGAGGCCTGCAAGGTCTTCCTGGAGACCGGTAGCGAGCCCACCTCCCTCCACGAGGAGATCAGCGCCCACCTGGACGCCCTCGAGCAGGAGATGGGCAAGAAGCTCGGGCAGGCCGACAACCCGCTCCTGGTCTCGGTGCGCTCCGGTGCGAAGTTCTCCATGCCCGGCATGATGGACACCGTCCTCAACATCGGCCTCTCCGACGCCTCGGTGGCCGGCCTGGTCGCCCAGTCCGGCAACGAGCGCTTCGCCTGGGACTCCTACCGCCGCCTGGTCCAGATGTTCGGCAAGACCGTGCTGGGCGTCGACGGCGAGCTGTTCGAGGAGGCCCTGGACGAGGCCAAGCACGCCAAGGGCACCGTCAACGACCTGGACCTGGACGCCGCCGACCTCCGGGACCTGGTCGAGGTCTTCAAGGGCATCGTCGAGCGCGAGACCGGCCGGGCCTTCCCGCAGGACCCGCGCGAGCAGATGGACCTGGCGATCCACGCCGTCTTCCACTCCTGGAACGGCGACCGCGCCCGGCTGTACCGCCGCCAGGAGCGCATCCCGAACGACCTGGGCACCGCGGTCAACGTCTGCACCATGGTCTTCGGCAACCTCGGCGAGGACTCCGGCACCGGTGTCGCCTTCACCCGCGACCCCTCCACCGGCGCCCAGGGCGTCTACGGCGACTACCTGTCCAACGCCCAGGGCGAGGACGTCGTCGCCGGCATCCGCAACACCCTGCAGCTGTCCGAGCTGGAGAAGCTCGACAAGAAGTCGTACGACGAGCTGATGGCGATCATGCAGACGCTCGAGAACCACTACCGCGACCTCTGCGACATCGAGTTCACCATCGAGCGCGGCAAGCTCTGGATGCTGCAGACCCGCGTCGGCAAGCGCACCGCCGCGGCCGCCTTCCGGATCGCCGTCCAGCTGGTCGACCAGGGCCTGATCGACCTGGACGAGGCCCTGATGCGGGTCACCGGCGGCCAGCTCTCGCAGCTGATGTTCCCCCGCTTCGCCCCGAACGCCGAGTCGCAGCAGATCGCCTGGGGCCTGGCCGCCTCGCCGGGCGCCGCGATCGGCAAGGTCGTCTTCGACTCGTACACCGCCGTCAAGTGGTCCCGCTCCGGCGAGAAGGTCATCCTGGTCCGCCGCGAGACCAACCCGGACGACCTGGACGGCATGATCGCCGCCGAGGGCATCCTGACCTCGCGCGGCGGCAAGACCTCGCACGCGGCCGTGGTCGCCCGCGGCATGGGCAAGACCTGTGTCTGCGGCGCCGAGGAGCTGGAGGTCGACACCAAGGCCCGCAAGTTCACCACCGCCGACGGCCAGGTGATCCACGAGGGCGACGTCGTCTCGATCGACGGCGCCACCGGCAAGGTCTACCTCGGCGAGGTGCCCGTCCTGCCGTCCCCCGTGGTCGAGTACTTCGAGGGCACCCTGCACGCCGGCGCCGACGTCCAGGGCGGGCTGGTCCAGGCCGTGCACCGGCTGATGTCGCACGCCGACGGCCGCCGTCGGCTGGCCGTGCGGGCCAACGCCGACAACGCCGAGGACGGCTCGCGCGCCCGCCGCTACGGCGCCCAGGGCATCGGCCTGTGCCGCACCGAGCACATGTTCCTCGGCGAGGAGCGCCGCAAGGAGGTCGAGCACCTGATCCTGGCGGACAACGACAAGGACCGCGAGCTCGCCCTCTCCACCCTGCTGCCGATGCAGAAGGGCGACTTCCTGGAGCTGTTCCAGGCGATGGACGGCCTGCCGGTCACCGTCCGTCTGCTCGACCCGCCGCTGCACGAGTTCCTGCCGGACATCACCGAGCTGTCGGTGCGCGTCGCCCTCGCCGAGGCCCGCAAGGACCCGAACGAGAACGACCTGCGGCTGCTCCAGGCGGTGCACAAGCTGCACGAGCAGAACCCGATGCTCGGCCTGCGCGGCGTCCGCCTCGGCCTGGTCATCCCCGGCCTGTTCGGCATGCAGGTCCGGGCCATCGCCGAGGCCGCCGCCGAGCGCAAGCTGGCCGGCGGGGACCCGCGCCCCGAGGTGATGATCCCGCTGGTCGGCACCGTCCAGGAGCTGGAGCTGGTCCGCGACGAGTGCGAGCGGGTGCTCGCCGAGGTCGCCAAGTCCACCGGCGTGACACTGGACATCAAGCTCGGCACCATGATCGAGCTGCCGCGCGCCGCGGTGACCGCCGGGCAGATCGCCGAGGCCGCCGAGTTCTTCTCCTTCGGCACCAACGACCTGACCCAGACGGTCTGGGGCTTCTCCCGGGACGACGTGGAGGCCTCGTTCTTCACCGCCTACCTGGAGAAGGGCATCTTCGGGGTCTCCCCGTTCGAGACCATCGACCGCGACGGCGTCGGCTCGCTGGTCAGGCACGCCGTCGAGGCCGGCCGGGCCACCCGCCCCGACCTCAAGCTCGGCGTCTGCGGCGAGCACGGCGGCGACCCGGACTCGGTCCACTTCTTCCACGAGGTGGGGCTGGACTACGTCTCCTGCTCCCCCTTCCGGATCCCGGTGGCGCGCCTGGAGGCAGGCCGCGCCGCCATCGAGTCGGCGGGCAGCGACTCGCGCTGAGGAGGGTAGGCATCCCCTCCGCACGCGCGGGTACGACTGACCGCTCCCCCTCCCGTCGGGAGGGCGTACACCGGAGCTCGGCGCAGGAGAACCGGCGTACGTGACACGGCCGGGCGGGAACGGACAACGGCGTCCGTTCCCGCCCGGCCGTACGTCTGCCCGCGGACGGGGCGCGGAGCGCGTCCGGCCCGGGTGTGGCGGCGGCCACGCGGGTGGCTCGCCCGGCGCGGACCGGCCGCCTGCCAAGCTGGACCGCATGACCAACCGCAAGAACCCGCTCGTCGTCGTGGCCGTGCTGCTCCTGGCGGTCCTGGCCGGGATCGGGTACCTCCTCACGGACCGGGGCAGCGGCCACCCCGGGGCCGGCGCGAGCCCCACCGCGGCCGCCACCGCCGGACCGTCGACGGCCGGGTCCGCGGCGGCCAAGCCCTCGGCCCCCAAGCCGAGCCCGCCCGCCGGGGGCGCCGCCACCTCCGCCCCGGCCGCCGGCTGGGTCCCGACCGACCCGGCCATGGCCGACGTCTGCCGCACCAAGCTGCCCAGCCAGGCCGTGGACACCCTCACGCTGATCGCCAAGGGCGGGCCCTACCCGTACAGCCGCGACGGCGTCGTCTTCGAGAACCGGGAGAACCGCCTCCCCAGGAAGGCCGGCGGCTACTACCACGAGTACACCGTGGTCACCCCGGGCTCCAACGACCGCGGCACCCGCCGGGTGGTGACCGGCGGCTCCGGCGAGCAGTACTGGTCCGCCGACCACTACGCCACCTTCCAGGAGATCGACTCCCGCTGCTGAGCGGGCCGCGGCAGGCCGCCCCGGCCCGGGCGTGCGACGGCCCCTCACCGCGCCCGCCGCCAGGTGATCCGGGGGTGCGGCTCGTGCGGACCGGTGGTGACCAGGGCGGTCAGCTCGTGGAGCACCGGGGCCGGGTCGCGGCGCAGCTGGGCCGGGGTGGTGCGGACCACCGGCAGGCCGGCGGCGGTCAGGCGGTTGGCGCGGACCATGCCCCGTTCGTGCTCGGCCGGGCGCAGGTGCCAGGCGCGGGAGTCGATCTCCAGGGCGACGCAGGCGTGCGGCCAGTAGGCGTCCGGGACGGCGAGGAAGCGGCCGTCCAGGAAGAGCACCGGGTTCCACAGCGGCTCCGGCAGCCCCGCGTGCGCCAGCAGCTCACGGGCCTCGCCCTCCACCACCGACCGCACCCCGACCGTCAGGTCCTCCACCACCCCGGCCACCTGGGGCAGCCCGAGCGCACCCGGGCGGGACAGCAACTGGTCGAGCAGTTCGCCGAGTTCGCAGTGCCGCCGCTGCACGGCCTCCGCGCACAGCGCCCGGAACCGGCGCTGCCCCGTCTCCTTCGGCGCGAGGTCCGCCAGCGCCCGGGCGACGGTGGTGCTCCACAGCCCGTCGTCCCGCTCGAAGCCGCCCGGCATCGCCCCCGAGGCCCGGTGGATCCGGACGAACTCCCGGTCGCCGACCCGCCGTTGAGCGGGGATCAGGACATCGACCGAGCTCAGGTCGGACGGGTGCCCGGCGCTCGGCAGCCCGGCCTCGGCCAGCACCGCGAAGCCGGTCAGCAGCACCTCCCCGGCCCGCGCGTCGCAACCCTTCGGCGTCGCGTACGCCAGGGCGGCCCGCATCTTCTGGTGGATCGTCAGCCGGCCGCTCTGGAGGCAGATCACCCGGGGCAGCACCTGCTGCCAGGGGCCGCCCGGGCGCAGCCGGTGGGCGATGGTGCCGGAGGGCACCCCGAGCCGGCGCAGCTGCGCCCGGGTGGCGATGTGCTGCTGGTCGGCGCCGAGCAGGGCGACCGGGTCGAGGTGATTCGCGCGGGTCATGCCCCGGGGCCTGCCCGCCGGGATCGGAGGTATGCGAAACGTCCCCCGTCGGTGGGGGTGGCGGTCGCGGGTGTTGACGGATCGGCGGGGGAGCCGTTGAGCTGGGGGCCATATGACCATTCCATTCACCCACGCCGGTCCCGCGCTGGACGCGCTCCTCGGCCTCTCCGTCGGCGACGCCCTCGGGGCCCAGTTCTTCGTCCCGGAGACCGCCCGGGCCCACCTCGCCGCCCGCACCGAACCGCTCAGCCCCTGGCCCTGGACCGACGACACCGAGATGGCCTGCTCGGTGTACGCCGCCCACACCGAGCGCGGCGCGATCGACACCTTCGACCTCACCCACGCCTTCGCCCGCCGCCACGACTTCGACCGCGGCTACGGCCCGGCCGCCAACCGGCTGCTGCGGCTGGTCCGGGAGGGCGGCGACGCGAGCCGGCTGGCCGCCGAACTCTTCGACGGCCAGGGCTCGTACGGCAACGGCGCCGCGATGCGGGTCGCCCCGCTCGGCGCCGCGCACGCCGAGGACCCGAAGGCGGTGGTGCGCCCCGCCGCCGACACCGCCCTGATCACCCACACCCACCCGTAGGCCGTGGACGGCGCGATCGCGGTCGCGGTGGCGGCCGCGTACGCCGCGCGGACCCGCAGCCGGCCGCCGACGCCGGAGCGCTTCCTGGAGTCGGTGGCCGACCTCACCCCGAACGGGCCGGTCAAGGACGGCCTCGAGGAGGCCCGGGCACTGCTCGGCCGGTCGGACGTCCGGTTCGTCGCGGGGGTGCTCGGCAACGGCAGCCGGACGTCCGCGGCCGACACCGTCCCGTACGCGCTGTGGTGCGCCGCCCGGAACCTGGCCGACTACCGCGCCGCCGTGTGGGACGCGATCGCGGCCGGCGGCGACGTGGACACCGTCGCCGCGATCACCGGCGGGGTGGTCGCCGCGCACACCGGCACCGGCGGCATCCCGCGGGCCTGGCTGGCCGCCTGCGAGCCGCTGCCCGCCTGGGCGTTCCCTGAGCCGGGCGGCGTCCGCGCGGCCGGCGAACCGCACCTGCTGCCGATGAGCCTGCCCCGCCCGTGCCCGGTGCCGGACCGGATCTGGTCCGACCACGACTGGGAGCGGATCAGGCGCGGCCTGCGGCCCCGGGCGGTGGAGGAGCGCTGGGTCTCCGTCACCTCCGAGGGCACGCTGCACCTGTACCGCGGGGTGGGCGGCCGGGAGGTCTACCGGGTCCGGGTCGCCCCGGTGCCGGGCGGCGGCTGGCGGCCGGTGTCGGCGCTGGTCGAGGCGGACCCGGCGTACCACCGGGCGTGGGACGACCCCGACGCCCTGCCGCTCGTCCTGTCACTGGCGATCGTCGGCTACGACCCGCCGGGGACCGGCTTCAGACCGTGATCATCAGCTGCCCGGCGCCGCTGCCGCCCGGTCTAAGGCACTCCTGGTTGATCGCCGGATCCGGGGCGCTCGGCGAGGTCGCGGCGGCGATCCGCAGCTCGATGATGTCCCGGACGGCCGGCCACTCGTCGTCGAGGATCGAGTAGAAGGCGGTGGAGCGCACCACCCCGTCCAGCCCGCGCGAGTGCGCCCGGCGGACGCCCTCGGAGGTCGCTCCGAGCCGCTCGATGGCGGCGCGCGAGCGCAGGTTGCGGGCGTCCGCGCGCAGCGAGATCCGCTGCACGCCCCAGGTCTCGAAGGCGTGGCGGAGCATCAGCAGCTTGGCCTCGGTGTTGATGCCGGTGCCCTGGGCGCGCGGCGAGAGCCAGGTGTTGCCGATCTCGGCCGCGTCCGGGACGGCCGTGGCCGGATCGCCGAACGGGACCCCGGGCGCGGGCGGCCACACCAGCGGGCCCTGCCAGTAGTCGAGTTCCAGGAACCGGGTGGAGCCGACCACCCGGCCGTCGGCGGCGTTCACCGTCGCGAACGGCAGCGAACGGCCCGCGGCCTGGTCGGCGAGCGCCCGGGCGACGTAGTCGCGGGCGGCCTCCAGGCCGTGCGGGACGGGGGTGAAGGCGTAGGTCGTACGGTCCTCGGCGCCGGCCTCGGCGATGGCCTCGGCATGGTGCGCGGCGAGGGGCTCCAGCCGCACGGTGCGGCCGGTGAGGATGACAGGTACGGGCACGGAACCTTCGGTCCTTCATCGGTCGGAGGGAGCCTCCCACGCCGGGGTGCGGCACGGGGTGCGCTGGTCTGGGTACGCCTGGGCCCGGGTCCGTCCGCCGGGTACCCGCGCACGCCGGAGAGCCGGTCGGACGGGGCGGGGGCGGCGGCCCGGAACGGGCGGCGCGGGGTGCCGGAACGGACACGGATCCTCGGACCGGTCCGGCGGGACGTGCGAGGGGACAGTGTGCGTCCGCGAAATGGCCGAAGAGGGAACGAGAGCGCGAAGGGAAGCAGGCGGCCAGGTGAAGGCAAGATGCGTCGTGGGTGGCTGGCCGAGCACCGGACCGGGACGTGGTCGACGGCGTTACGGACGACGTGACGACGACGCGACGATGCGAGGCAGCGAGAGGACGATACCCGCCAGAAGGCGGTGCGTCACTTCGCGGCGCGCGAATGGGCGCGCGGGCCGCTCCCGGGTCCTGCGGACGGCCCCCTTACAGGGCTGTGACCAGGGGCTCTTCCGTCGGGTGCGATCATGGTCCGGAGCGGTCGGCCGAGGCCGTCGGGCGCGTCCCGCGGGGAGCCGCCGGCCGGGCCGGGAGCCGCCCGCGGAGCGGCCGGTGCGGCGGTCCCCGGACGGGGTGTCCGCAGGACGGGCACCGGAGCGGGAATTCCGGCGGCGCCCGGCACGCTGGAGAGGACGAGAAGCCGGTCGACCGGAACGAGCAGAGAACGGGGTTGGGTGCGCGGTGCGTGACTTCCAGGCGTTGTACGAGCTGGATCAGCGGGGCGTGGCCGCCGTCGCCGCGGCCAACGAGCAGCTGCGCGACACCGGTGCCGGCCTCGTGCTGCTCCAGCACTTCGAGGGCTTCATGGACGCCGGGGAGGCCGGCGGCCAGGTGGTGGCCCACCTGCTGGAGACGGGCTCGCCGCAGGTGGTGGCCCGCTTCGACCACGACCGCCTGGTGGACTACCGGGCTCGCCGCCCGGCGATGGTCTTCGACCACGACCGCTGGACGTCCTACGACCCGCCGGAGATCCTGCTCCAGCTCGTCCACGACGCCGCCGGCGCGCCGTTCCTGCTGCTCACCGGCCCCGAGCCGGACGTCGAGTGGGAGCGCTTCGCGCGTGCCGTCCGCGAGCTGGTGGAGCGCTTCGAGGTCCGGCTCTCGATCGACTTCCACGGCATCCCGATGGGCGTGCCGCACACCCGCCCGGTCGGCCTGACGCCGCACGGCAACCGGCTGGACCTCGCCCCGGGCTACCCGCAGTGGTTCGAGCAGGCGCAGGTCCCGGGCAGCGCCCAGGCGCTGGTGGAGTACCGCCTGGCCGAGGCCGGGCACGACGTCCTGGGCTTCGCCGTGCACGTCCCGCACTACGTGGCCCGCTCCGCCTACCCGGCGGCGGCCGTGCAGATCCTGGAGGCGGCGCAGTCCGCCACCGGGCTGGTGCTGCCCGGCACCCGGCTGCGCGAGCAGGTCTCCGAGGTCTACGCGGACATCGAGGAGCAGCTGGCCCAGGGGGACGGCGAGTTGCGCTCGGCGATCCGCGGCATGGAGGGCCAGTACGACGCCGTGGCGGGGGCGGAGGGCCGGGAGAGCCTGCTGGCCGAACCGGTCGACCTGCCCTCGGCGGACGAACTCGGGCGGCGCTTCGAGCAGTTCCTGGCCGAGCACGAGCGCGGCGCGGAGTAGCCGGCGCGGGGCGGGCGGAAAGCGGGCGGCGGAGGCCGCGGTCGGCCGGGGCCGGTCGGGCCGGGGTCGGATTCCGGCCGGTTCGGGTACGCCGGACGGCCATTTCGCCGGGCTGGGAGTCATCGGCCACGGCCGTTCGTTGGCCCCCTGGTGCGCTCGGGGGACGGGCCGCCGTGAGGAGCCGACCGTGACCCGTATCCCCGGGGGGAGACCATGCCGAGGACCGCACGCCCGACCATCGCCCTGACCGTCGGACTGGCCGCAGTGCTGCTGGCCGGCTGCACCGACAACGCCGGCTCGGACAGCGGGGGGAGCGCCGCCGCGGGCGTGACGCCCGCCCGCGTCCAGGCCGGAGCGGCCTCGTCGCCGGCCGCTGCCCCGGCGCCCACCGGCCCGTACGTCGCGCTCGGCGACTCGTACACCGCCGGGATGAGGATCCAGCCGCAGATCGGCGAGCCGGGCGGCTGCCACCGCTCCGGGGCCAACTACCCGTCCCTGGTGGCGAAGGGGCTCTCGCTCGCCGCCGGGCAGTTCAAGGACGTCAGCTGCAGCGGCGCCCGCACCGGGGACCTGAGCAGCCCGCAGAAGGTCGCCGACGGCACCAACCCGGCCCAGCTGGACGCGCTGACCGCGGACACCCGGCTGGTCACCCTGGGGATCGGCGGCAACGACGCGGGCTTCATGGAGGTCGTGACGGAGTGCGCCAAGGAGAACCTGGTGGACATCGTCAAGGGCGTGATCACCGACAGCGAGCACCGGATCAGCGACTCGCCCTGCCGTGACCGCTACGCCGTCGGCAACGGCACCGACGAGGTCCAGCGCAAGGTGGACACGGCCGGCGACCGGCTCGGCCAGGTGCTCCAGGACGTCAGGAAGCGCTCCCCGAAGGCCAGGGTGTACGTGATCGGCTACCCCGGGCTGCTCCCGGCCGACCCGGCGAGCTGCCTGCCGGTGCTCGGCAACGCCGTGGCCGCCGCCGACCTGGGCTTCCTGGTGGAGAAGGAGCAACAGCTCAACGGCATGCTCAGGAAGCGGGCGGAGGCCGCCGGCGCGGTGTTCGTGGACCTCTCCGGGCCCTCGGCCGGGCACGACATGTGCGCGGGGGAGGACAAGCGCTGGGTGGAGCCGCCGTTCCCGGCCCAGGGGCTGGCGCCGATCCACCCCAACGCCAAGGGCCAGGAGGCGGTGTCCGGCGTGGTCCTGAAGGCGATCAAGGGCTGAGGACTCCCGGCCGGGGGGCGTACGGGGCGCGCGGGGCTGCGCCGTCCGGGTGGGGCCGACTCACCGGGGCGGGCACCCGCGCGCCGCGCGCCGTTCACGCCCCGGCCCGCGCTCCTTCGCGCGCGGCACCCCCCGCGTGTCGGGGGCGCGGCGTACCGTGAGGGGCATATGGACGACACCACGCACCGCCTCGCCGCCCCGCTCCCGTACGACCACGCCGCCGAGGCCCGCTGGGTCCCCGAACCAGACAAACGCCCGGGCCGCACGGCCTTCCAGCGCGACCGCGCCCGGGTGCTGCACTCGGCCGCGCTGCGCCGGCTGGCCGGCACCACCCAGGTGGTCGCCCCGATGCGCAGTGACTTCCCCCGCACCCGGCTCACCCACTCCCTCGAATGCGCCCAGGTGGGGCGGGAGTTGGGCGCGGCCCTGGGCTGCGACCCGGACCTCGTGGAGACCGCCTGCCTGGCCCACGACATCGGCCACCCGCCGTTCGGCCACACCGGCGAGGAGGCGCTCGACCAGGCCGCCGATGCCTGCGGCGGCTTCGAGGGCAACGCCCAGTCGCTGCGCATCCTCACCCGGCTCGAACCCAAGCGCTTCGCGCCCCAGGACGAGCAGCCCGCCGCCCGGCTCGCCCCCTGGCCCGGCCGCAGCGTCGGCCTCAACCTGAGCCGGGCCGCCCTGGACGCCGCCACCAAGTACCCGTGGAGCAAGGGCGCCCACCCCACCGACCCGGCCTCGCCCAAGTACGGCGTCTACGCCGACGACCTGTCGGTCTTCCGCTGGCTGCGGGCCGGCTCCCCGGCCGGGCGCAAGTGCTTCGAGGCCACCGTGATGGACTGGTCCGACGACGTGGCCTACTCCACCCACGACGTCGAGGACGGCCTCCAGGCGGGCCACATCGACCCGGCCGCCCTGCGCGCCCCCGGCGAGCGCGCCGAGCTCTTCGAGGTCGCCGAGCGCTACGCCCCGGACGCCGGGCCGGAGGAGCTCGCCGCCGCCCTGGACCGGCTGCTCGCCCAGGAGTGGTGGCCCCGCTCCTACGACGGCACCGCCCGCGCCCGGGCCGGGCTCAAGGACCTCACCAGCCAGCTGATCGGCCGCTTCTGCCTGGCCGCCGAGCAGGCCACCCGCGCCCGCTACGGCCCCGGCCGGCTCACCCGCTACGCCGCCGAGCTGGTGGTGCCGAGGCACGTCCGGCTGGAGTGCACGGTGCTCAAGGCGGTCGCCGTCCGCTACGTGATGCAGCGCGACGAGCAGGCCCAGCTGCGGGCCCGCCAGCGGATCGTGATCGCCGAGCTGGCGTACGTCCTCACCCAGCGCGCCCCCGAGGGGCTGGACCCGGTGTTCGCCGCCATGTACCGCGAGGCCGAGGACGACCGCGCCGCGCTCCGCACGGTCGTCGACCAGATCGCCACCCTCACGGACGCCTCGGCCCTCGCCCTGCACGCCCGACTCGTCGGCGCCGCCTGGGCGTGACCGCCCCCGCGGGCCGTGCCCCCGGCGCAGCCGGGAAGCCCGGCCGCCCCAGTAGACTTCCGGGGTGGCCGGGCGGATCAGGGACGAAGACGTACAGGCGGTGCGCAGCGCACTGCCGATCGACGCGGTGGTCGGCGACTACGTACAGCTGACCAACGGTGGCGGCGGCGAGTACAAGGGCGTCTGCCCCTTCCACGACGAGAAGTCCGCCTCCTTCTACGTGAACCCCGCCAAGGGCGTCTTCCACTGCTTCGGCTGCCAGGAGAACGGCGACACCATCGCCTTCCTGATGAAGATCGAGCACTTCACCTTCGCCGAGGCCGTCGAGCGGATGGCCGCCCAGGCCGGCATCACCCTGCGCTACGAGGAGGGCGGCTACAGCCCCCGCCACCAGCAGGGCGAGCGCACCCGGCTGGTCGAGGCGCACAAGGTGGCTGCCGCCTGGTACCAGGAGCAGCTGGCCTCGCCGGAGGCGGAGATCGGCCGCCGCTTCCTGGCCGAGCGCGGCTTCGACGAGGAGGCCGCCAGGACCTTCGGCGTCGGCTACGCCCCCGCCGGGTGGGAGCACCTGGTCCGCTACCTGCGCGGCAAGGGCTTCACCGACAAGGAGATCCTGCTGGGCGGCCTCGCCTCGCAGGGCCAGCGCGGCGGCCTGATCGACCGCTTCCGGGGCCGGCTGGTCTGGCCGATCCGGGACATCGCCGGCGAGGTGGTCGGCTTCGGCGCCCGCCGCCTGCGCGAGGACGACAACGGCCCGAAGTACCTCAACACCCCCGAGACGCCGATCTACAAGAAGTCCCACGTGCTGTACGGCATCGACCTGGCGAAGAAGGAGATCGCCAAGTCGGGCCGCGCGGTGGTGGTCGAGGGCTACACCGACGTGATGGCCTGCCACCTGGCCGGGGTCACCTCGGCGGTGGCCACCTGCGGCACCGCCTTCGCCGAGGACCACATCAAGATCATCCGCCGGCTGCTGATGGACACCTCGCAGTACCGGGGCGAGACCGTCTTCACCTTCGACGGCGACGCGGCCGGCCAGAAGGCCGCCCTGCGCGCCTTCGAGGACGACCAGAAGTTCGCCGCCAAGACCTCCATCGCGGTCAGCCCGGGCGGCATGGACCCGTGCGAGCTGCGCCTGGCCCAGGGCGACGAGGCGGTCAAGCACCTGATCGACAACCCGGTCCCGCTGTTCGAGTTCGCGCTGAACTCGGTGGTGGCCCGGCACCGGGTGGACACCCCGGAGGGGCGTTCGGCGGCGCTGGAGGAGGCGGCCCCGATCGTCGCCAAGATCAAGGACCGCTCGATCCAGCACGAGTACGCCGTCCGGCTGGCCGGCATGCTCGGCATCCTGGACGAGCAGTTCGTCGTCCGCCGGATCTCCCAGCTGGCCCGCTGGGACCGCGAGCGCCAGCAGAACCCGCGCGGTGCGGCCGCCCAGCGCCGCCCCGAGCCGGCCCAGCCGCAGCGCCCCGCGCGGCCCGCCTTCCGGCTCAACCCGCGCGACCCGGCCCAGTTCGTCGAGCGGGAGCTGCTCAAGCTGGCGCTCCAGCACCCGGACCTGGTCAGCCCGGCCTTCGACCACTACGGCGACGACGAGTTCCCGACGCCGCCGTACACCGCGGTGCGGCAGGCCGTCGCCAAGGCCGGCGGCGCCGCGTACGGGGCGACCCTGCCCGACTTCACCAGCGCGGTGCGCGAGGCGGCCCCGGACGACCAGGTGCGCTCGCTGGTCACCGAGCTGACCGTCGAGCCGGTGCGCTCGCGCCGCAAGGCGGACGCGGTCTACGCGGGGGAGTTCCTGGTCAAGCTGCGCCTGCTGGCGGTGGACCGGCGGATCACCGAGGTCCGCGGCTACCTCCAGCGGCTCGGCCCCCGGGCCGAGGCCGAGCAGCTGCACGCGGTGCAGACCGAGCTGTGGCAGCTCCAGCAGTACGGGCAGCAGCTGCGCAGCCGGGGCGCGGCGGCGCTGTAGCCTCCGCCGCGGCACCGTCGCAGGACCTGCACACAGAAAATCGGCGCACGAGTCTCGGCCACGGAGTGTGGCGTACCGCACACTGGAGGCCGCCCACCTCCGTACAGCGCGGGTCCGCCAGAGTCGCGCCCGCCCCGAGGGGATGCCCGTGGACCAAGGCCTCGTCTCAGCGACCACCACCAGTACGGGAGCGAGCCCCGCCGAACCGGCCGACGGCCGGGAGCAGGGCCCCGGGGAGCAGGAGACCCACCACGACCGGGCCGGGGCGGTGCTCCCGGACGGTGCCAGGGTGCCCGCCCAGGGCCTGCCGGAGGGCCACCCGGACAGCCTCGACCCGGACCCGGACCCGGACCCCGGCGTCCAGCTCGGGGCCGAGGACCCGGAGGAGCGCCGCGGCCCCGTGGACGACACCGGGCCGACCGCCGACCTGCTGCGCCAGTACCTGCGGGAGATCGGCCGGATCCGGCTGCTCACCGCCGAGGAGGAGGTCGAGCTGGCCCGGCGGGTGGAGGCGGGCGTCTTCGCCGAGGAGCGGCTGAACACCGACCCGCCGCCGCCCGACCCGCTGGCCGGCGAGCTGGACGCCCTGGTGGTGCGGGGCCGGATCGCCAAGCGCCGGCTGATCGAGGCGAACCTGCGGCTGGTGGTCTCGGTGGCCAAGCGCTACGTCGGCCGCGGGCTGACCCTGCTGGACCTGGTCCAGGAGGGCAACCTGGGCCTGATCCGGGCGGTGGAGAAGTTCGACCACACCCGCGGCTTCAAGTTCTCCACGTACGCGACCTGGTGGATCCGGCAGGCGATGAGCCGGGCGCTGGCCGACCAGGCCCGGACGATCCGGGTGCCGGTGCACGTGGTCGAGCTGATCAACCGGGTGGTCCGGGCGAAGCGCTCCCTGCTCCAGGAACGCGGCCAGGAGCCGACGGCGGCCGAGATCGCCGTCGCCCTGGAGCTGACCGAGGAGCGGGTGCGCGAACTGCTCCGGCTGGCCCAGGAGCCGATCTCGCTGCACACCCCGGTCGGCGAGGAGGAGGACGTCGCGCTGGGGGACCTGATCGAGGACGCCGACGCCGCCTCGCCGGCCGAGTCCGCGACCTTCCTGCTGCTGCGCCAGCACCTGGAGGCCGTCCTGGCCACGCTGGGGGAGCGGGAGCGCCAGGTGGTCCAGCTCCGCTATGGGCTGGACGACGGCCGTCCGCGCACCCTGGAGGAGATCGGCGCGGTGTTCGGCGTGACGCGGGAGCGGATCCGCCAGATCGAGTCGAAGACCCTGGTCAAGCTCCGCGACCACGCCTACGCCGAGCAGCTGCGCGGCTACCTCGACTGACCGGTGACCGGTGACCGGTCACCGGTGCTAGGACGTGGACGCGGACGGCGACGGGGACGGGGACGGACCCGCGGAGCCCGTCGGCGCCGCGGGGTCGACCGGAGCCGCCGGAGCCGCCGGGTCGGCCGGAGCGGGATCGGCCGGAGCCGGCGGTTCGGCCGGGGTGGCCGGGACCGGGGTGGTGGGCGCCCCCGCGCCGGTGCCCGGCGGGGGCGAGGCGGGCCCGATCGGGATCGGGGTGGAGGCCACCACCATGGCCAGGTCGGAGACCACCGCGGTGCAGTCGTGGCCGGCCGGCTGGTAGCCGCAGACCTGGAAGGCGACGGTCGGGTCCGCCGCGTTCAGCATCGGCGAGTAGTTGTCGTAGCCCCAGTGGATGAGCGCCGTCTCGCTGTCGCCCGTGTTGTCGCTGATCGTCGCGTAGTCCTTGGGCTCGCCCTCGGTGATGGCCGCCCAGGCGGCCTGGCAGGTCCGGCTGTACCGGAGGTAGACGACCACCTTGCCGATCACCTGGGTCTGCAGGGTCCGGGCGTCCTTGCCGCAGCCGGTGGTCTTCGGGTCCTTGTGGGCGCAGCCGACGGCCCGGCAGGCCGGGGAGGTGGGGCCGGGTTTGGCGCTGGGGGAGACGCCGGCCGTGGCGGCGGCCTGGTCGGCCGCCGCGGCCTGCCCGTCGTGCCGGCTGATCCGCAGGCCCACCAGCACCAGCAGCAGCGCCAGCACGGCCGCCCCGGAGGCCAGTGCCACCGGGCGCCGCGACCAGCGGACGGCGGCGGGCCCGGGCTCCTGCCCGGTCACCGGCGCGTCGGTGACGGCGGGCTCCGGAACGGGCGGCTCCTCGCCGGAGGCGCTCTCCTCCCCGGCAGCGGGCTCCGCGGGGCTCGCGGGCTCCCCGGCAGCGGGCTCGGCCGGGCCCGCGGGCTCGCCGGCGGCGGTCGGCCGCTTCACCGCCTCACCGGGGGCGGCGGCCGTCGCCTGCCGCCACAGCGCCCGCAGCGCGGCCCCGTCGCACTCGACCGCCCCGACCAGTGCCTCCAGCGCCTGCTCGGTGACGATCCGTTTGCCGTTCAGCCAGCGCTCCCAGGAGGCCCGGCTGTAGTGCGTCCGGGTGGCCAGGTCGGACAGCGAGAGCCCGGCGGTGTCCTTGACGGCCCGGAGCTCCTCCGCCAGGCGTCTGGCGGGTTCGGACAGCTCCTCGGGCAGCTGCTTCCAGGCGGAACCCAATGGGGCGCTCCAATTGAGGGAAACGGGAGGGGGACGGATGAGCGGCAGGGCCCCGGCCCGGGCCGCTCGGCGTCTCCAACCCGATCGGCCTGGCGTCCCAAACCCCAGGTCATGGCGCTGAGACGGACGGAAGTGTCTCACAACCCCCGGAGGCGCTCGAACAATCCCGTGGTCATCGTGCAGAGTTCTCTGGCCGGTGCGGTCCACCCGACGGTGGAACCGTTCGGACGCCGATCGATCACCCGTCGTCGGACCGCACCCGCTCCCGGCCCCCCACCGGTCCGGGGCAGCCTCGCGGGGGGAGGCTGCCCCGGACCGTCCGGGACGCTCCGGCCGGGAGGGCGCTTCACTGCGCCCTCCCGGTCGTGAGGTTTCCCCGGGCGGACGGTCAGTGGTGGAAGCCCGGGCGGGCCGGCACCCCGAGCCGCCTGAGCGGGACGGGCTGGCGCCGCAGCTCCGGCAGCAGCCGCTCGAGGTCGCCCAGCAGCAGGTCGGCGAGGTCCCGGGAGAAGCCGTTGCGGCAGACCACCCGGAGCACCGACAGGTCCTCCCGGTTCGCCGGGAAGGTGTACGCGGGCACCTGCCAGCCGCGCTCGCGCAGCCGCCGGGACACGTCGAACACGTCGAACGGGAGGTCCCCCTCGGTGGTGAAGGCGAACACCGGGACCTGGTCGCCCCTCGTCAGCAGCCGGAAGCCGTCCAGTGCCCCGATCCGTCCGGCCAGGTGGGTGGCGACCTCGCGGCAGGCGCCCTGGACGGCCCGGAAGCCCTTCCGGCCGAGCCGCAGGAAGACGAAGTACTGGGCCACCACCTCGGCGCCGGGCCGGGAGAAGTTGAGCGCGAAGGTCGGCATCTCGCCGCCCAGGTAGTCGACCCGGAAGACCAGTTCCTCCGGCAGCGCCTCCTGGTCGCGCCAGAGCGCCCAGCCCACGCCCGGGTACACCAGGCCGTACTTGTGGCCGGAGGTGTTGATCGAGGCCACCCGGGGCAGCCGGAAGTCCCAGACCAGTCCGGGGTCGAGGAAGGGCGCCACCATGCCGCCGGAGGCGCCGTCCACGTGCACCGGGACGTCGGTGCCGGTGCGCTCCTGGAAGGCGTCCAGCGCCGCGCAGATCTCCGCGACCGGCTCGTAGGAGCCGTCGAAGGTGGAGCCGAGCACGCCGACCACACCGATGGTGTTCTCGTCGCACAGCGCGACCGCCCGCTCGGCGTCCAGGTGGAAGCGGGTGCCCTCCATCGGCGCGGTACGCGCCTCGACCTCCCAGAAGTTGCAGAACTTCTCCCAGCAGACCTGTACGTTGACGCCCATCACCAGGTTGGGCCGGGCCCCGGCGGCGTAGCGGTCGGCGTTGCGGCGCGTCCAGCGGCGCTTGAGCGCCATGCCGGCCAGCATGCAGGCCTCGCTGGAGCCGGTGGTGGAGCAGCCGACCGCGCGGTCCGGGTCGGGGGCGTGCCAGAGGTCGGCGAGGATCGCCACGCAGCGCCGCTCCAGTTCGGCGGTCTGCGGGTACTCGTCCTTGTCGATCATGTTCTTGTCGAGGCACTCGGTCATCAGCCGGGTGGCCTGCGCCTCCATCGAGGTGGTGACGAAGGTCGCCAGGTTGAGCTTCGCGTTGCCGTCCAGCATCAGCTCGTCGTGGATCAGCTGGTACGCGGTGTCGGCCGCGACCGGGCGGTCGCCGAGCCGGTGCAGTGGCGGGGCCAGCTCCATCGCGCCCAGCGGGTCGGCGACGGTCGGGTACGGGCCGGTGCTCAGCCGGCGGTCGCCGCCGGCCCCCTTGTGCAGCGCCATGGCGTCCTGCCGCCCTTCGCGTCGGTGGCCGTGTCCCGACCCACGCTGCCACCGGGTGCGGGGCGACGCATCCGCGCGGTCCCGTCGCTCTCGACGGGGCGTCCGTCGCCCCGGACCGGGGGTCAGGCCGCCGCCTCCGGGTGGATCTGGTCGCGGGCGGCCCGGTACTGCTGACGCACCGCCGAGCCGATCGCCAGGTCCTGTTCCCCGTCCGGCTCGACGGTCTCGGCGTCCGGCAGCTCCCACTCCGGGGGCTCCGGGGTGCCCGCCAGCGCCCAGGCGGCCTGCCGGGCGGCCCCGCGGGCGGCGTGCGCGCCCGGCGGCGGCACCACGACCGGGACGCCGAACAGCATCGGGGCGATGTGCCGGACGGCGGGCAGCCGCCCGGCCGTGCCGAGCAGGAACACCCGCTTCACCGCCACGCCCCGGGCACGCAGTACGTCGAGGGCGTCGGCGATGTTGCACAGCATGCCCTCGACGGCGGCCCGGGCCAGGTGCTGAGGGGTCATCGCCTCGGCCCGCAGGCCCGTCAGGGTGCCGGCCGCGTGCGGCAGCGCGGGGGTGCGCTCGCCGTCCAGGTAGGGCAGCAGCACCAGGCCGTAGGAGCCGGGGGAGGAGTGCAGGGCGAGGTCGCTCAGGCCGTCCAGGTCCCGGCCGAGCAGGTCGGCGGTGGAGCGCAGCACCTGGGCGGCGTTGAGGGTGGCGACCATCGGCAGGTGCCGGCCGCTGGCGTCGGCGAAGGAGGAGACCAGGCCGGAGGCGTCCACCACGGCCTCCTCGTGCACCGCGAAGATCGTCCCGGCGCTGCCGAGGGAGACCACCGCGTCGCCCGGGCCGAGGCCCAGGCCCAGCGCGGCGGCCATGTTGTCCCCGGTGCCGGCCGAGATCAGCAGGCCCTCGGGGGTGTGCCCGGCGGGCTCGGCCGGGGGCAGGACGTCGGGCAGCCTGAGCTCGTGGCCGAGTGCCAGCTCGACCAGGTCCTGCCGGTACTCGCCGGTGATCGGCGACCAGTAGCCGGTGCCGGAGGCGTCGCCGCGGTCGGTGGTGCGGCGCTTGGGGTGGCCGAGCAGCTGCCAGACCAGCCAGTCGTGCGGCAGCAGCACCTCGGCGACCCGGCGGGCGTTGGCCGGCTCGAACTCGGCCAGCCAGCGCAGCTTGGCGATGGTGTACGTGGGGGCGGGCACGGCGCCGATCGCGGCGGTCCAGGCGGCCCGGCCGCCGAGGGCGTCCAGCAGCTTGGCGGCGGCGCCGCTGGAGCGCGGGTCGTTCCACAGGATCGCCGGGCGGACCTGCACCCCGCCCGCGTCCAGGCCGATCATCCCGTGCTGCTGGGCGCTGACCCCGATCGCCCGGACGCCCTCCAGCAGGCCGCCGGTCGCGGCGTCGCCGAGCGAGTGCAGCCAGACCTGCGGATCGGCCTCGCCCGGGCGCAGGTCCTGGTCCTCGGGGACGGGGTGCGGCGCCTTGCCGGAGCGCAGGACGGCGCCGGTGTCGGCGTCGCACGCGACGATCCGCGTGCGGTTGGTCGAGCTGTCTATCCCCGCGACGATGGCCATGCCGAGATCATGCCTCAGCCCGGCCCGGGACGCGTCCGGGCCGGGTGAGCCGTTGCCGGTTCGCGACACCGGGCCGGGCCCGCTCGGCCCTGGTGTCACCCTCCCGTCAGGGGCGGAAGGTGCCCCAGCCGTCGTCCTCCGTCCGGGAGCGGTTGAAGTACGGCACCCGGTCCGTGACGGCGCTCGGCAGCCGGTCGCCGACCCGGTCGGCGACCGCGCCGGCGGCCTTCCCGGCCACCGCCCCGGCCTGCTGCCGGGCCCGCTCGGTCGCGCCCTGGACCGCGGGGTTCCGGGCGATCTGCCGGGTGACCTTGGCGATCTGTTCGTAGCGCCGGTGCCCGGCCCGCGAGCCCAGGACGTAGCCGGCCGCGAAACCCGCGGCCAACGACAGCTTCCACATGGTCGGATCCACCCTCTCCTGGCGGCTTCTGCCGCATTGCCCTACCCGTCCGTCGGGACGGCGAACCGTCCGTGCCCCAGCATCCCCGGCCCCGTCGCCGGGCGCGCGCGGGGCACGCCGGGCGGCGGCCCGGCGGCAACCGGGGAAAGCGATTGGCGGACCACCCCCCCGAGTGCGCTAATGTATGTCCCGCAGCGAGCGCCGAGGAGCCCGGGAAACCGGGGGCCGGAGCGGAAGCCGATCCCCCATAGCTCAATTGGCAGAGCAGCCGACTGTTAATCGGCAGGTTATTGGTTCGAGTCCAATTGGGGGAGCTCGGGAGAAGGTCCTTCGGGGCTCGACTCCCGTCCGTGGTGCGGAAGTTCAGTACCGCGATCCCGCATAGCTCAATTGGCAGAGCAGCCGGCTGTTAACCGGCAGGTTATTGGTTCGAGTCCAATTGCGGGAGCTGCGCCGGGTCCGCCCGGTGACTGCTCAGAGCGAAGGCCCCTCGGTCGACCGGGGGGCCTTCGTGTTGTCGTCGCCCGGCTCCGGGGCGTGACGTGCGCGACACCGCCCGGCGGCCCGCCCCGCTGCCCCGCCCGCTGCCCCGCCCGGCGCCCGGCCGGCTGCCGGGTCAGGCGGTCGCCCTCCGGTAGAGGTCGGCGACCCGCTGGTCGAAGGTGATGCTGTACGAGGTGCCGGGGGTGCTCCCGCCCTCCTGGTAGCCGCCGATCACGCCGACCACCGCGCCGTCCCCGGCGATCCACGGGCTGCCGCTGGTGCCGTCGGTGTAGCCGCCGCAGTCGAAGCGCTCCTGGGTGGCGCTCTGCGAGCGGGTCCGGGCCGCGCAGGTGATCGGCTCGTCGCTCTCGTTCGGGTAGCCGGTGACCGAGACGGACAGCCCGAAGCCCTGGCCGGTGCCGATCGGGTTGCCGCCGACCGCGTCCTCGACCTGCCGGCCGTCGACGCTGCCCACGGTGACGAACGCCACGTCGTACTCCGGGTCGTCGCCGGCCGCCCAGCGCGGGTCGACGGTGATCGCCTGCACCGGCCAAGTCCCGTACGGGGTCGACCCGTTGCGGTAGCCGGGGGTGAACACCAGGCCGTCCAGCAGGCCGATCCGCCGGGACTGCACGCAGTGCGCCGCGGTGACCAGCAGGTTGCGCCGGGGGCTGCGCACCACGCTCGCGGTGCAGGCCCGCGGGCCCTGCGCGGTGTGGACGGAGAGGGTGCCGATCCGGTCCCGGGCGGGGCTCCGCTGCGCGACCTCGGCCGTGGGCGCCCCGTCCTGCCCGCCGCACCCGGTGCCGACGGCCAGCAGCAGGGCGGCCAGCGCGACCGTCCGCGCCGTGCGCGCGGGCCGTGCCGGGCGGGAGTCCATCGGGGCTCCGTCTCGTTCCTCGGGGCGGGCACCGGGGCCGTGCGTTCCGCCGTTCGTGAGGAAGATCTACCAGGCCGTGCCCGGCGGCGCCACCACCGGGTGCCCGCCCGCCGTCCGGTCAGCCGGTGGCGCGGTCGTACAGCGCCTGGACGCGGTCGCCGAAGTAGCTGCTGTACGAGGTGTCCGGGCTCTCGCCGCCCTCCTGGTAGCCGCCGATCACGCCGACCACGGTGCCGGTCCTGGTGGCCGGGTCGAAGTCGGTGACCCAGGGGCTGCCGCTGGTGCCGCCGGTGTAGTCGGGGCAGTCGATCCGCAGCTGGGTGGGGCTCTGCCGGGCGGTGGTGTTGGAGCAGGTGATCGGGACGCCGCTGCTGCTCGGGTAGCCGGTGACCTTCACCGGGAGGCGGTAGCCCCGGTTGACGCCCAGTCGGTTGGCGCCGAGCACCTGTTGGACCTGCCGGCCGTTCTGCGCCTGGACGATCGCGAAGGCGACGTCCAGGTCCGGGTCGGCGTGGTCGTTCCAGCCGTCGTCCACGGTGACGGCCAGCAGCGGCCAGACGCCGCTGGGGGTCTCGCCGTCCCGGTAGCCGGGGACGAAGACCAGGTCGGCGCGCCGGCCGAGCCCCGGGTCCCAGACGCAGTGGGCGGCGGTGACGACGAGGTTGAGCCCGGCGCTGTCGACCACGCTGGCGGTGCAGAAGTGGTCGCCGTCGGCGGTGCGCGTGAACACCGCGCCGACCAGGCCGTTGAGCACGGTGGGCTTGGCGGTGCGGGTGACCCCGGTGTGCCGGCCGGCCGCGGCCTTGAGCCGCTGCCGGTTCCAGCCGTGGCCGTCGACCGGGGCGGCGGCCGTGGGCGGTGCCGAGCTGACGGTCGGGGCGCCGCCGACCGGTCCCGCCGCGGTGGTGCAGCCCGCCGCGGCCAGCACCAGGGCCAACGCCGCGGCCGCCGCCCCCGTCCCACGTGTCGTCATCCGCCCAGGCTGCCCCGAACGGGTGCCCCGCCGCCACCCGGGTTGCGCCGCCGGGGGGTGCGCACCGTCGCGCACCCAGGTGCGCCCCCGGCGCGCACCACGGGTGATCGACCGGCTATGCTGCCCGGGACGGCCTCGCTGGGGCCGGCTGCTGCTGCCGTGCCGACGACCGGCGCGTGCGGCGAACCGGGGCGGTAGCTCAGCCGGTTAGAGCAGGGGACTCATAATCCCTTGGTCGTGGGTTCGAGTCCCACCCGCCCCACCTTCTCGGCGTGCGACGAGCGTCGCACGACCCTCCGCGGGCGGGCCGTCGGGCCGGAGCCCCGCCACCTCTCCCACCTCCTGCGACGTCGCAGAGTCTAGGCCGCGGCCACTGCCTTTCCCGGGTGGCGCGCCGGAATTCACCCGCCCGTGGGCATCGGCCCCGGCGGATCCCGACCGCCTTCCACCGCCCCTCGGCGGCCGTCCGTCCACGCGTCCCCGTGCCCATCCCTGGCGTTCTGCGGCGAAAAAGTGATATCACTTTGCCATCGGATGCGGATGCTCGTCGAAGGAGTCGCTCCCATGACCACACAGCCTTTCGCCGTCGAGGACGGCCCTGTGCTGGACCTCCCGGTCCCCAAGATCACCGAACGGGTCATCACCGGGGCGGCCGGTCTGCCGGTGCTCGGCGGCTCGCTGCTCGGCCTGCTCGCCGGGATCGGCTCGACCGTCGTCGGCGCGGCCCAACTGGCCGGGAGGACGAGCGGTCTGGGCATCGCCCTGGTGGTCGTCGGACCGCTGCTGGTGCTCGGCTCGCTGCTGCTGACGTTCGGGCTGACCGTGGTCTCGCCCGGCCAGGCCCGGGTGGTGCAGCTGCTCGGGAACTACCGGGGCACCGTCCGCTCCGAGGGCCTGACCTGGCTGAACCCGTTCACCAACCGCCGGCACATATCGCTGCGGATCCGCAACCACGAGACCGAGACCACCAAGGTCAACGACGCGGACGGCAACCCGATCGAGATCGCCGCCGTGGTGGTCTGGCAGGTCGAGGACACCGCGATGGCGATGTTCGAGGTGGACGACTACGCCGACTTCGTCGCCATCCAGACCGAGACGGCCGTGCGGCACATCGCCACCAGCTACCCGTACGACGCCCACCACGAGGGCCAGTTGTCGCTGCGCGACGGCGCGGACGAGGTCGCCCGGATGCTCTCCGCGGAGATCGCCGCCCGGGTCGCCTCGGCCGGAGTGCGGGTCGTCGAGTCCCGGATCACCAGGCTCGCGTACGCTCCGGAGGTCGCCCAGGTGATGCTCCAGCGCCAGCAGGCCGGGGCCGTGGTCGCGGCGCGCAGGCTGATCGTCGAGGGCGCCGTCGGCATGGTCGAGGAGGCGCTGGAACGGCTCGCCGAACGCGATGTCGTGGAGCTGGACGAGGAGCGCAAGGCCGCCATGGTGAGCAACCTCCTGGTGGTGCTCTGCGGCGAACGCGGCACCCAGCCCGTCGTGAACACGGGCTCCCTCTACCAGTAAGGCGAGGCCTTGGCGACGGAACGGAAGAAGCTCCTGCTGCGACTGGACCCTTCAGTTCACGACGCGCTCGCCCGATGGGCCGCGGACGACCTGCGCAGCACCAACGCGCAGATCGAGTTCCTGCTCCGCCGGGCCCTCACCGACGCGGGCCGGATGCCCGGTGGCGCGGCCCGGCTTCCCCGGCGAGGACGCCCACCCAAGCAGAGCCCGGCCGAGGACGGCCCGGCCGGGGAGAACCCGGCCGAGGACGGCCCCGAACCCGGTGGCTCCGAGCCGAGCTGACCCGGCGGCCGGGCCCACGAGACCTTGCGGAGACCGACATGGACCTGCCCGCCACCCTTCCCGAGAAGCTGTACCTGCTGGCCTACGACCCCGAGCGGGGGCGCGTCACCGCCGCCCTCCACCTGGACCTGGCCGTGCGGGCGGCAGCGCTCACCGAACTCCTCCGCCGCGGGCTGATCCGCGACGACGGCCGGCACCCGGTCGGCGTGGACGGCGCGGCGGACGGCCTCGACCCGCTCTCGGCCGCGCTGCTGGAGCAGATCCGTCAGGAGAGGCGACGCAGTTGGAAGACCTGGATCGGGCGCCGGGCGGCCTCGGCCCGGGTGGTCCGCGACGGGCTCGAGGCCGCCGGCCGGATCCGGGTCGAGCAGCACCGGGTGCTCGGGCTCTTCCCGGTCGTGCGGGTCACCTTGCGGGAGCCCCGGGTGCGCAAGGCGCTGGTGGCGGGTGTCGCGGCGGCGCTGACCGGCCCGTTCAGCCGGGTCGACCCGGCGGACGCGGCCCTGGTCGCGCTGGTCGACGCCGCCCGGCTGGGCTCGGCCCTGACATGGCGCCAGCGCCGGGAGTTCCGCGGCCGGATCGACAAGCTGGCACCCGCCGCCGGCCCCGTCCCGCGCGCCCTGCGCCGGGCCGTCAACGCGCAGAGCGCGGACGGAGGGGCGGGCTGACCGGCCCCTCCCGGGCACCCGGCCGACCGGCCCGTCCCACCTGCCCGGCCGCCGCTTCCGGCGGCCGGGCCCGCCGTTCGCGGCCCGCGTAAGCTGGCCGGATGCTCGAACCCGCGCTGCTGCCGACCCCGCTGGTGGACTGCGCCGACGAGGCCTTCGCCCGCGCCGGGGTGGAGCTGCGGCTGAAGCGGGACGACCTGCTGCACCCGACCGTCCCCGGCAACAAGTGGCGCAAGCTGGCGCCCAACCTGGCCGCCGCCGTGGAGCGCGGCCACACCCGGCTGCTGACCTTCGGCGGCGCCTACTCGACCCACCTGCGGGCCGTCGCGGCCGCCGCCGGGGCGCTCGGACTGGAGAGCGTCGGGCTGGTCCGCGGCGAGGAGCTGGCCGACCGGCCGCGCAACTGGTCGCTGCGGGCCGCCGAGGCGGCCGGGATGCGGCTGGAGTTCCTGACCCGGGCCGAGTACCGGGAGGCCACCGGCCGGGCCGGCGGGGAGCACGGCGCGGACGCCCTGCTCCGCCGCTGGGGCCCCTGCCTGGTGCTCCCGGAGGGCGGCTCCAACGCCCTGGCCGCCGTCGGCGCGGCCGCGATCCCGGCCGAACTGCCCGGTCTCGGCGAGCGGGACGTGGTCTGCTGCCCGGTCGGCACCGGCGGCACCCTGGCCGGCATCGCGGCCGGCCTGCCGGCGGGCGCCCGGGCGCTCGGCGTCGCCGTGCTGCGCGGCGGCGAGGGCTACCTGGAGGCGGAGGTCGCCCGGCTGCACCGGGCGGCCTACGGACGCGGCTTCGACAACTGGCGGATCGACCACGGGCACCACGGCGGCGGCTACGGCAGGGTCCCGGCCGAGCTGGCCGGCTTCGCCGAGCGGTTCGAGCGCCGCCACGGCGTCCCGCTGGAGCGCCGCTACGTCGCCAAGCTGCTCGCCGCGCTGGCCGACCTGGCGGCGGCGGGCGCCTTCCCGCGCGGCACCCGGCTGACCGCCGTGGTCACCGGCCTGCCGGACCCCGAGTAGAGGCCGGCCGGACCCGGAGCCGACCGGCCGACGGTCGGATCGGCCCAAGGCCGGATCAGCCGAAGGTCAGGTTGGCGCACGGGTCGGTGTCGGCGTTGCGGGTGTTCTCCGCTATGCCGGTGGGGACGCCGCTCGGGAGGGCGCCGGGGGTGCCGGGGGTGCTGCCCGGGGTGGCGCCCGCCGCGGCACCGGCCGGGGCTCCGGGCTCCGGGCTCGGGGCGGCCGCCGAGTCGATCCGGGTGCCCGCCGCGCGGTAGTCGGCGCCGAGGGTCACGGTGATCGCCTCCGAGCCGGGCTCCTCGACCGCCTTGGCGCCGGGGAAGAGCGCCGCGACCTGGTCGGCGGCGGCCTTCAGCGCGGGGTCGTAGGCGACCCGGGTGGCCTGCTGCCCGGGGGAGTTGGGGCCGAGCGTGACGTTGTGGAAGCCGCGCGCCTTGAGCGTCTCGGCGCCGGAGCCGGCCAGGCCGGGCGTGCCGACCCCGTTCACCACGGTGACCGGCACCGCGGCCTGCTCCGGCGTGAGCGGGGTGGACGGGGTGCCCGGGGCGGTCGCGGCACCCGGGCCGGCGGTGGGGGAGGATGTCACCTGGCCCGTCCCGGAGGTGCTCTGCCCGTCCAGGGTGCGGTCCTCGCGCAGCAGCTTCCAGAGGGTGTCGGCGTCCGGCTGGACGAGCCGCACCCGGTCGCCGGCGAAGCGCCAGGGGGCGGTGACGAAGGTGACGTCGGAGAGCTTGATGTCCTCGATCGAGCGGGCGAAGTCCACCAGCTTCATCGCGGTGCCCAGCCCCTCGTCCACGGTGAGCGACTTGGTGGCCGCGTCGGCCAGCGGCAGCAGGGTGGGCAGCGAGAAGCCCTGGCCCTGCACCTTCTTGATCATCGAGGAGAGGAAGGCCTGCTGGCGCTTCATCCGGCCTATGTCCGAGTTGTCGCCGAGGCCGTGGCGGATCCGCAGGTAGTCCACCGCGGACTGGCCGGAGAGCTTCTGGAGGCCCTTCTTGAGGTGTATGCCGTACTGGTCGACGTCGTTGGGCACACAGGCCTCCACGCCGCCCACCGCGTCGGACATCGCGGCCGCGCCCTTGAAGTCGACCACGACGGTGTGGTCGATCCGCAGCCCGGTGAGCTTCTCGACGGTGTTCTGGGTGCAGGCCGGGTTGCCGTTGGGGGCCAGGCCCACGGTGAAGGCGGAGTTGAACATCTGGTCGGTCTTCGGCGTCGTCCAGGTGCCGTTCGGCAGCTTGCAGGACGGGATGGTGACCAGGGTGTCGCGGGGGATCGAGACGCCGACGGCGTGCTTGTGGTCGGCGTAGACGTGCACCAGGATCGCGGTGTCCGAGTGGCCCACGCCCTCGTCGCCGCCGCCCAGCGAGTCGTTGCCCGCCTCGCGGGTGTCCGAACCGAGCAGCAGCACGTTGACCGGGACGGAGGCGCCCGGGGTGGCCGGGACGGGGGCCGGCGGGCGCTCGGTGGCGACGCCGCCCGGGTCGAAGGTGGTGATGTTGTTGTCCAGCCGGTGGTAGAACCACGCCCCGGCACCCACGACCGACAGCACCAGTACGGCGGCCAGGCCGATGGCGGTCCGCAGGTAGCGGCGCCGGCGCGTACTGCTGCTCATCCTCCGTGCCCCCCGTCCTCAGGTCTCTCGCGTTCGATGTTCGAACGTTAGACGTTCCGGGAGGCGGTTCGGTTACCCCCGAGGGGCCCGCGGACAGCCCCCGGAGCCTGTGATGCTGGTCACGCCCCGGGGCCGGAGGCGCCCGCCAGCATCCGCCGGAGCAGGTCGCGCAGGGCCGTCCGCTCGTCCGGGCCGAGCGCGGCCAGCGGCTCGCGGGCGAAGTTCAGCGACTCGCGCAGCTCCTCGGAGGCGGCCGAGCCGGTGTCGGTGGCGGCGACCAGCTTGACCCGGCGGTCGTGCCGGTCGGCCTCGCGGGTGACGAAGCCGCGGGATTCCAGCCGGTCGACGATGCCGGTGATGTTGGACGGCTCGCAGCTGAGGGTCTGGGCGATCTGTCGCATCGGCATCGGCCCGCGCCGCAGCAGGGCGAGCACCTTGGCCTGGGCGCCGGTGAGCGAGCGGGCGGCGGCGGCGTCCTCGTACTCGCGGTGGAACAGCGCGACCAGGTTGGCCATCAGGTCGACGACCTCGCGGGTGATCTCGTCGGGCTGCGGCGTGGCGTCCTCGATCGGCTGAGTCTCCATGGTCCAGAGTCTACCTGAAAAGTTGACAAGGTGAACCTTTCATGCCCATCGTTACTTCAGTTGCTCAACCTTTCATGCACCTGAACCGCGCTGGGATTCCGGGCCCGGAGCCCGGCCGCGCGGCGAATCCCGCCCCGAACCGCAAGGAGCCCCCGATGGCAGAGCAGACCGCCGCCCCCGCGACCGCCCGTGAATGGCACCTCGCCGCCCGCCCCCAGGGCTGGCCGGTGCCGGCCGACTTCGCCCTGGTCGAGGCCCCGGTCCGGACCCCGGGTCCGGGCGAGATCCTGGTCCGCAACGCCTACCTCTCGGTGGACCCGTACATGAGGGGCCGGATGAACGACGTGAAGTCGTACGTCCCGCCGTTCCAGCTGGGCCAGGCCATGGACGGCGGCGCGGTCGGTTACGTCGTCGCCTCCGGGGCCGAGGGCTTCGCCCCGGGCGACGCGGTGCTGCACGGCCTCGGCTGGCGCGAGTACGCCACCCTGGACGCCGCGCACGCGGTCAAGGTCGACCCGGCCGCCGCCCCGCTCTCCGCCTACCTCGGCGTGCTCGGCATGCCGGGCCTGACCGCCTACGCCGGCCTGCTCGCCGTCGGCGGCCTCAAAGAGGGCGACCGGGTCTTCGTCTCCGGCGCGGCCGGCGCGGTCGGCTCGCTGGTCGGCCAGATCGCCAAGCTCAAGGGTGCCTCGCTGGTGGTCGGTTCGGCCGGCTCGGCGGAGAAGGTGGCCAAGCTGGTGGACGAGTACGGCTTCGACGCGGCCTTCAACTACAAGGACGCCCCGGTCGCCCAGCAGCTCGCCGAGGCCGCCCCGGAGGGCATCGACCTCTACTTCGACAACGTCGGCGGCGACCACCTGGAGGCCGCGATCGGCGCGCTGAACGTGCACGGCCGTGCGGTGCTCTGCGGCGCGATCGCCCAGTACAACGAGACCACCGCCCCCGCCGCCCCGCGCAACCTCGCGCTGGCCATCGGCAAGCGGCTGCGGCTGGAGGGCATGCTGGTGCGCGACCACGCCGGGCTCCAGCCGCAGTTCGTCGCGGAGGTGGCCGGCTGGCTGGCGTCCGGTGAACTGCGCACCGAGGAGACGGTGGTGGACGGTTTCGAGAACGCCGCCGAGGCCTTCCTCGACCTGCTGCGCGGTGTCAACACCGGCAAGATGGTCGTCCGCCTGGACGGCTGACGATCCGTCAGGAGCGCTGACCGCCCCGCCGCCCCGACCGGGCGGCGGGGCGGTCCGCTGTGGACGGTTCGCGGTCGGGCGCGGGCGCCCCGGCCGCACTACCGCATTCCGGTCGGATCCGAAAGTGCGTCATCCACCGTGCGGCGTCGCGCGGTACGGTGGTCCCGCCGACGATGGGGCCGTTCGGGGGAGAGATCCGGCCGAGGGGTAGACCTCGTTGAGGATTCGACTAGCATTGAGCGAAAGCCTGTCCGTTTTGCTCGATTTTAGTAGCTTAATGTCGGCTAACGTGGGTAACTGCGGATCAACTGCAGGCACGAGGCAGCTGGGGAAGGCGACCCTCGTCCACAGCCTGGAGGTCCCGGTGACGACACGTGGAGTTCTGTACGTCCACTCCGCGCCCCGCGCGCTGTGCCCGCACGTCGAGTGGGCCGTCGCCGGGGTGCTCAATGTGCGGGTGAGCCTGGACTGGATCCGCCAGCCGGCCGCACCCGGGCACTGGCGTGCCGAGCTCTCCTGGCAGGGGGAGCCCGGTACGGCTTCGAAGCTGGCCTCCGCGCTGCGCGGCTGGCAGCTGATGCGGTACGAGGTGACCAGCGAGCCCTGCGCCACGGCGGAGGGGGAGCGGTACAGCAGCACGCCCTCGCTCGGCATCTTCCACGCCGTCACGGGCATCCACGGCGACATCCTGATCCCCGAGGACCGGCTGCGCGCCGTCCTGGTGCGCGCCCGCAGCGAGGGCGCCGACCTGGAGGCCGAGGTCGCCCGGCTGCTCGGCAAGCCCTGGGACGACGAGCTGGAGCCGTTCCGCTACGCGGGCGAGGGCGCACCGGTGCGCTGGCTGCACCAGGTGGTCTGAGACCAAGCGGGTACGACGAAGGGGCCGGCGCTCACGGCGAGCGCCGGCCCCTTCGACATGGGCGTCAGCGGGTGCGGAAGGCCAGCACCACGTTGTGGCCGCCGAAGCCGAACGAGTTGTTCAGCGCGGCGATCCGGCCTTCGGGCAGCTTGCGGGCCTCGTCGCGGACGATGTCGGCGTCCACGTCGTCGTCCAGCTCGTCCACGTTGATGGTCGGCGGGGCGAGCCGGTGGTGCAGGGCCAGCACGGTGGCGACGGTCTCGATGCCACCGGCGCCGCCCAGCAGGTGACCGGTCATCGACTTGGTGGCCGAGACGGCGATGTGGTCGAGGTCGTCGCCCAGCTCCTTGCGCAGCGCCTTCAGCTCGGCGGTGTCGCCCTGCGGGGTCGAGGTGGCGTGCGCGTTGACGTGCACGATCTCGGCCTTGTCCAGCTCGTTGCGCTCGAACAGGTCGGCCAGCGCGCGGGCCACGCCGGCGCCGGTCGGCTCGGGCTGGGCGATGTGGTGGGCGTCCGAGGACAGGCCCTGGCCCACGGCCTCGCAGTAGATCCGGGCGCCGCGCGCCTCGGCGTGCTCGATCGACTCCAGCACGACCACGCCGGCGCCCTCGCCCAGGACGAAGCCGTCGCGGGCCTTGTCGTACGGGCGGGAGGCCCGCCGGGGCTCGTCGTTGTTCTTGGACATCGCCATCATGTTGGCGAACGCGGCGATCGGCAGCGGGTGGATCGCCGCCTCGGTGCCGCCGGCCACCACGACGTCGGCGCGGCCGGTGCGGATCATCTCGATCGCGTAGCCGATCGCCTCGGCGCCGGAGGCACAGGCGGAGACGGGGGTGTGCACGCCCGCGCGGGCGCCGACCTCCAGGCCGACGTTGGCCGCCGGGGAGTTGGGCATCAGCATCGGGACGGTGTGCGGGGAGACCTTGCGGGCGCCCTTCGCCTTCAGCACGTCGTACTGGTCGAGCAGGGTGGTCACGCCGCCGATGCCGGAGGCGATGACGGCGCCCAGGCGCTCGGGGGCGAGCTTGGAGGACTCGTCGGTGGCGGGGGTCTCGTAGCCGGCGTCGGCCCAGGCCTCGCGGGCGGCGATCAGCGCGAACTGGGCCGAACGGTCCAGCTTGCGGGCCAGCGGGCGGGGCAGGATCTCGCCCGGCTCGACGGCGGCCCTCGCCGCGATCTTCACCGGCAGGTCCTCGGCCCACTCCTCGGTCAGGGCCGCCACGCCGGACTCACCGGCAACCAGGTTCTCCCAGGTGCTGGCGGCGTCGGCGCCCAGCGGCGTGAAGGCGCCGATACCCGTGACGACCACGGTGCGGTTTTCAGCGGTCACTGGTTTCTTCTTCTCTCACGTGTGGCAGGGGGTCGGCGGCGTGCCGAGGATGGGCCCGGCCGGGCGCCCCGGTGAGGGCGTCCCGGCCGGAGTGGTCGGCCAGGCTCGACGAGCCCGGCCGACGGGTCGGTCCGGGCCGGCGTACGGGACGCCGGACGGGCCGACCGGGTCGAACGAGTCGATCGCTCAGGCGTTGAGGATGTACTCCACCGCGTCGCCCACGGTCTTCAGGTTCTTGACCTCGTCGTCCGGGATCTTGACGTCGAAGCGCTCCTCGGCGGCCACGACGACCTCGACCATGGACAGCGAGTCGACGTCCAGGTCATCGGTGAAGGACTTGTCGAGCTGGACGTCCTCGGTCGGGATACCGGCGATCTCGTTGACGATCTCGGCGAGACCTTCCAGGACCTCGTCCTTGGTAGCCATACTGGCTGCTCCTCTTCGGTGTTGAACGCGTCCGGCCGGCGGCCGGACACAGGCTTGTGAATCGGGCGAATGCGCCTAGGGGAGAGTAACGACTGCCGCGGCGTACACGAGACCCGCCCCGAACCCGATGATCAGGGCCAGGTCCCCGCTGTGGGCCTCACCGCTCTCCAGCATGCGTTCCATCGCCAGCGGGATGGAGGCCGCGGAGGTGTTGCCGGTCTCGGCGATGTCGCGGGCGACGGGCACCGACTCCGGCAGCTTGAGCGCCTTGATCATGGCATCCGTGATCCGCATGTTGGCCTGGTGGGGGATGAACGCACCGAGCTGGTCGGCGGTGATCCCGGCGGCGTCCAGCGCCTGCTGGGCCACCTTGGCCATCTCCCACACGGCCCAGCGGAAGACCGGCTGGCCGTCCATCCGCAGGGCCGGCCACTTGGCCTCCTCGCCCGCGCCGTTGATCGCGTCGGACTTGGCGAAGGCGGTGTCCCAGGCCTGGGTCTGGGTGATGAGGTCGGCCTGCGAGCCGTCCGAGCCCCAGATCAGCTTGCCGATGCCGGGGGTGTCGGACGGGCCGACGATCGCGGCGCCGGCGCCGTCGCCGAAGATGAAGGCGGTGGAGCGGTCCGAGGTGTCGGTCAGGTCGCTGAGCCGCTCGACGCCGATGACCAGCACGTACTCGGCGTTGCCGCCGCGGATCATGCCGTCGGCCAGGCCCAGGCCGTAGCCGAAGCCGGCGCAGGCGGCCGAGATGTCGAAGGCCGGGGCGGTGCCGCAGCCGAGCCGCTCGGAGATCTCGGTGGCGATCGCGGGGGTCTGCTTGAGGTGCGAGACGGTCGAGACGATCACGCCGCCGATCTGGTCGGGGGAGATCCCGGCCTGGGCGATGGCCTTGCCGGCGGCCTGGACCGACATCTCGGCGACGGACTCCTCCGGGCCGGCCCAGCGGCGCTCGGCGATCCCGCTGCGGGTGCGGATCCACTCGTCCGAGGAGTCGATCCACTCCAGGACCTCGGAGTTGGGGATCACCCGGACCGGGCGGTAGCCGCCGACGCCGAGGATGCGCGAGTACTGCGCGCCGCTCACCGGGCGGATCTGGGGCTTGGTCATGCCTGGGTCTCCTGCTCCTGACCGCCGTGCTCCGCAACGAGCTCGCGGGCCTTGTCCAGATCGGCGGGGGTCTTGAGGGCGAGCGTGGCCACACCCTTGAGGTTGCGCTTGAGCAGCCCGGTGAGGGTGCCGGCGGGGGACAGCTCGATCACGGCCGTCGCGCCCAGCTGCCCGATGGTCTCCATGCAGAGGTCCCAGCGGACCGGGTTGGAGACCTGCGACACCAGGCGCGCGAGCACCTCGGCACCGGAGTCCACGACCGCGCCGTCCTTGTTGGAGACGTAGCGGACCTGCGGGTCGGCCGCCGTCAGCGTCGGGGCCAGCTCGGCCAGCCGCTTGACGCCCGGGGCCATGTGCTCGGTGTGGAAGGCACCGGCCACCTTGAGGGCGATCAGCTTGGCGCGGGCCGGCGGGTCCGCCTTCAGCGCCTCCAGCTGGGCCAGCGTGCCGGCGGCGACGATCTGGCCGCCGCCGTTGTTGTTGGCCGGGGTCAGGCCGTGCTCGGCGAGCTTCGCCGCGACCTCCTCCGGCTCGCCGCCGAGCACGGCGAGCATGCCGGTCTCGGTGACGGCGGCGGCCTCGGCCATGGCCCGGCCGCGCTCGCGCACGAAGGTCAGCGCGTCGTGGGCGGTGAGCACCCCGGCGCCGGCGGCGGCGGTGATCTCACCGACGCTGTGGCCGGCCACGGCGCCGACCAGCTTGCGGGCGGCGTCCTCGTCCGGGAACAGCGCCCGGGCGGTCACCAGACCGGCGGCGACCAGCAGCGGCTGGGCGACGGCGGTGTCCTTGATCTCCTCGGCGGACGCCTCGGTACCGGCGTGCACCAGGTCGAGCCCGGCGACGTCCGACCAGCCGCGCAGGCGGTCGGCGACGCCGTCGAGCTCCAGCCAGGGGCTGAGGAAACCGGGGGACTGGGCACCCTGTCCAGGGGCGACGATTACGAGCACGGTTCAACCCTCTCTCGCCAGGCGCCCAGGGGCGGGTAGGCGACGGTAACGAAGAAAACCATCCGGGATTGTATGGTCCCTACACTCCGGCTCAGCCGGGCTCCCCCACGCCGCCCAGTCGGCCGAGGGCCAGCGCGATCCGCAGAGTGAACGCCGAACGTACGTCGGAGGGCGCGTACCCCGTGACGTCAGTCACACGTCGCAGCCGGTAGCGCACCGTGTTGGGGTGGACGAAGAGCATCCGAGCCGCGCCCTCCAGCGAGGAGGCCTGCTCCAGGTAGACACTCAGCGTCTCCAGCAGCGCGGAGCCGGCCTCGTCCAGCGGTGTGTAGATCTCCTCCACCAGCTGACGGCGCGCGGCCTGGTCGCCGGCGAGCGCCCGCTCGGGCAGCAGGTCGTCGGCCAGCACCGGGCGGGGGGCGTCCGGCCAGGCCGCGCAGGCGCGCAGGCCGGCTGCGGCGGCGTGGGCCGAGCGGGTCGCGGAGAGCAGGTCGGGAACAGTCGGGCCGACCACCACGGGGCCCGGCGCGAACTGGCCGATCAGCGCCCGGGCCGCCTGCACCGGCTCCTTGTCGCCGCCGACCACGACCACCAGGCGCTTGCCCAGCACCCCGGTCAGCACGTTCAGCTTGGCGTACCGGGCGGCCCGGCGGATCGCCTCCACCACCAGCTCGCTGTCGCCGTCCGGCGCGCTGCCCACCACCACCCGGATCTGGCTGGGCTGGCCCCAGCCGAGTGCCGCGGCGCGGGAGAGCACGCCCTCGTCGGCGTCGCCGGACAGCAGCGAGTTGACCACCAGCGCCTCCAGCCGGGCGTCCCAGGCGCCGCGCGCCTCGGCCGCCTGGGCGTACACCTGGGCGGTGGCGAAGGCGATCTCCCGGGCGTAGACCAGCACCGACTCGCGCATGTCCGCCTCGTCGCCGGGGGCGGCCACCTCCTCGATGGCCTCCTCCATCACCTCGATCGTGGTGCGGATCAGCTCGACGGTCTGGCGCAGGGTGATCGCCCTGGTCAGCTCGCGCGGGGCGGTGCCGAAGACGTCGGTGGAGATCGCCTTCGCGGACTCGGGGTGGCGGTACCACTCGGTGAAGGCGGCGATGCCGGCCTGGGCGACCAGACCGATCCAGGACCGGTGCTCCGGCGGCATCCGCCGGTACCAGCCGAGCTGGTCGTCCATCCGCGAGATCGCGGCGGTGGCCAGCTTCCCGGAGGACTTCTCCAGCCGCTTGAGCGTCGCCGCCCGGCGCTCGGCGCGCTCGGCGGCGGTTCTGCGCTCCTGCGCGGTCAGACGGGGTGCCGCACGGCCCGGGCGGTCACGGACCGGCCGGGCGGCCGGGCTCTTCCCGGCCGGTTCGGCTGCGGGGCTGGGGCTGGGTTCGCTCTTGGAGTTCGCGGAAGCGGCTGGCACAAGGACAAGACTGCCTCACGTGAGTGACTGCTCGTGCACACCCCCCGGCGGAGCGGCGCGGTGGCAAGGGTCACACCCCGCGCCCCAGCCACTACGGTGGGGGGCGTGACCGAAGCCGCCGACCGCCCCCGCGCCGACCTGCGCCGCACCGCCGAGCGCTACCGTTCCGCCCCGGCCGAGGGCGTCGAGTCCAGGCACGCCTTCTCCTTCTCCGGCCACTACGACCCGAAGAACACCCACTTCGGAGCGCTGCTCGCGTGCAACGAGGAACTCCTCGCCCCCGGCGCCGGGTTCGAGGAGCACAAGCACCGGGACACCGAGATCCTCACCTGGGTGCTGGAGGGCGCGCTGGCCCACCGGGACTCGCACGGCCACAGCGGGGTGGTCCGCCCGGGGATGGTCCAGCACCTCAGCGCCGGATCCGGGGTCACCCACACCGAGCGCAACGTCGGCGGCGCCACCGGGCCGGTCCGCTTCGTCCAGATGTGGCTCCAGCCGGACGAGTTCGACGCGCCCCCCGCGTACGGCCTGCGCAAGGTGGAACCGGCGGACGGCGGGTTGACGCTGCTCGCCTCCGGGCTGGAGCGCGACGCCGGGACGGAGGCCCTGCGGCTGCGCCGCGGCGACGCCGCGCTCTGGCTGGCCACCGCCGGGCCGTGGCAGCCGCTGCCCCGGCTGCCCGAGGCGCCCTGGCGGTACGCGCACCTGACGGCCGGCTCGCTCGGCTACCGCACCGTGCCGGGACCCAAGGGCGCGGGCCGCTCGATGGTCCCGGGCGACAGCGTGCGGATCACCGGCGACGCCTTCGCCGACCCGGCGGCGGGTGGCACCGGCGCCGAACTCCTGCTCTGGGAGATGCACTCGCCGGTCTCGTACGGCTGAGCCCTGTCGTCGGACTCCCCGCGTCGTCCCGCGGGCGCGAGGCCGACGAGGGGCCCGTCAGCGGGCCAGTTCGTCGAGCACCGCGTCCGAGAGGGCCGGCCAGGCCTCGACCGCCCACGGCCCGAAGTCCCGGTCGGTGAGCGCGACGCAGGCCGCGCCCGCCCGCGGGTCGACCCACAGGAAGGTGCCGGACTGGCCGAAGTGCCCGAAGGTCCCGGGGGAGTTGGCGGTGCCGGTCCAGTGCGGGCTCTTGCCGTCGCGGATCTCGAAGCCGAGCCCCCAGTCGTTCGGGCGCCGGTGGCCGTAGCCGGGCAGCACCCCGCTGGTGCCGGGGAAGGCGACCTCGCGGGTGGCCTGCCGGAGGGTGGACGGGTCCAGCAGCTTCGGCGCCTGCAGCTCGGCGGCGAACCGGGTGAGGTCGGCGACGGTGGACAGGCCGCCGGCGCCGGCCGGGGACTTGTGCGCGGTGTGGATCAGCGTGTCCGACATGCCCAGCGGCTGGAACACCGCCTCGGCGACGTAGCGGGAGAACTCGATCCCGGCGGCCGCGGACAGCGCCCGGGCCAGCGTGTCGAAGCCCGCGTTGGAGTAGAGCCGGCGGTTGCCGGGCTCGGCGAACACCCGGTCCTCGTCGAAGCCCAGGCCGGAGGTGTGGGCGAGCAGGTGGCGGACGGTCGACCCGGGCGGCCCGGCCGGGTCGTCCAGCTCGAACACGCCCTCCTCGACGGCGACCAGCGCCGCGTACGAGGTGAGCAGCTTGGTCACCGAGGCGAGCGGGAACAGGTGCTGCTGCGGCCCGTGCGCGGCCAGTACCGCGCCGTCCGTCCCCCGGACCACGGCCGCCGCGGCGTGGGGCACCGGCCAGTTCTCGATCATCCGCAAGCTCTCCATGGGGTCCGACTGTAGTCGCCGGGAAATCCGCCGGAGAACGTGGTGGCGAAGCCACCCGGATGTCGGGCTTGCTTGGAGTGCACTCCAACTCGGTAGCGTCGTCCACGTCGCACAGGACAGGGGGAAGACGAGCGATGGCCGCACCCGCACGCATCGAGATCGACCGGCGCAGCTGCACCGAGGTGTTCAGCCGCCCGACCGGCGACCCGGACCGGACGCCGAGGCACACCATCAGCGAGGTCGCCGCGGCGAGCGGGCTGACCGCCCACACCCTGCGCTGGTACGAGCGGATCGGCCTGCTGGACCCGGTCGACCGGGCGGCGGGCGGCCAGCGCCGCTACTGCGACGCCGACCTGCACCGGCTGGCCTTCCTGGGCCGGCTGCGGCTGACCGGCATGTCGGTGGCGGACATGCTCAGGTACGTGGACATGGCCCGCCAGGGCGAGCGGACCTACCCGGAGCGGCAGCAGCTCCTGGAGGCCCAGCGCGAGGAGGTCCGGCAGCGGATCGTGGACCTCCAGGCCACCCTCGCCGTCCTCGACCACAAGATCGACCTCTACGCCGGGAAGGTCGCCGACCTCACCGGCGCCCCGGTCCAACACCGGAACATCCATGGAGAGGAAGCGCAGAGCGCATGACTCAGACCGTCCTTCCCACCGTCGAACTCGGCACCGGGGGCCCGCTGGTGGGCGTCCAGGGCCTCGGCTGCATGGGCATGAGCGAGTTCTACGGCCCCACCGACGCCGACGAGGCGCTCGCCACCCTGGACGCCGCGCTGGAGACCGGCGTCACCCTCTTCGACACCGCCGACATGTACGGCTCCGGCCACAACGAGGAGCTGATCGGCCCCTTCGTCCGGGCCAACCGGGACAAGGTGGTGCTCGCCACCAAGTTCGCCATCGTGCGCTCGGCGGAGGACAACTCCGTCCGCGGCATCAGCAACGACCCGGCGTACATCCGCACCGCGGTGGACGCCTCGCTGCGCCGCCTGGGCGTGGACGTGATCGACCTGTACTACATGCACCGCCGCGACCCGGCCGTGCCGCTGGCCGACTCGGTCGGCGCCATGGCCGAGCTGGTGGAGGCCGGCAAGGTGCGTCACCTCGGCCTGTCCGAGGTGACGGGTGCCGAGCTGCGCGAGGCGCACGCGATCCACCCGATCGCCGCGCTCCAGTCCGAGTGGTCGGTGTTCGCCCGCGACGTCGAGCGCACGGCGGTGCCGGCCGCGGCGGAGCTGGGCGTCGCCTTCGTGCCGTACTCGCCGCTCGGGCGGGGCTTCCTGACCGGCGCCTTCCAGGACGCCAAGGAGCTCTCGGCGGACGACTACCGCCGCAACCACCCGCGCTTCACCGGTGACAACGCGGCCGCCAACGGCGAGCTGCTCGACCCGCTGCGGCGGATCGCGGCGGCCCACGGCGTGACGCTCGCCCAGGTCGCGCTGGCCTGGGTGCACCAGCGGGCCGAGGTGCACGGGCTGGCCGTCGTGCCGATCCCGGGCACCCGCAAGCGCGGCCGGCTCGCCGAGAACACCGCGGCGGCGACGCTGCGGCTGACCGCCGAGGAGCTGGCGCTGCTGGAGCCGGTGGCCGGCCGGGTGGCGGGGAGCCGCTACGCGGACATGAGCTCCACCTCGGCGGCGCGCGAGTAGCGGGCACCGGCGGCCCGGGGGCGGTGGCTCCCCCCCGGGGCCGTCCGGCGGGGTCAGACCGACCGGCCCATCCAGGCGGCCAGCCGGGCGTGCACGTCGGCGTCCTCGGCGACCGGCCGGACGTCGCCGAACGGGCCGCCCGGCGGCCGCTGCCCGTCCGGCAGCACGGACTGCGCGATGCCCAGCGCGGTCCGCGACAGGTCGTCGTCCAGCGCGAAGCCGCCGCCGAGCGCGGTGGCGATGTCCCAGGAGTGGGTCACCAGTTCCATCAGGTAGCCGCCCACCGCGATCGCGCCGGGCACCTCGCCCCAGGGGGCGACGGTCGGGCGGCCGAGCTTGGCGTCGTCCGCCCAGGCGGCCGTCACCCGGGCGCGGGCCCGGCCCAGCGCGGCCGGCCAGCCCTCGTCCGAGGGGTCCTCGACGGCGGCCACGACGTCCCCGGCGCGCCCGCCCTCGCCCATGTACGCGAACCGGTGCATGCCGCCGACCACGTGGTTCAGCAGCTGACGCAGGGTGAACTCGGTGCAGGGGGTGGGCCGGTCGAGGTCGGCCGGGGTGACGGTGGCGAACAGCTTCTCCAGCTGGTCGAGGGCGGCCTGGTACTGCGGTCGGGCATCCTGGACGGCGGTCATGGCGCTCAACTCCCTGGTGTCGGGTGGTTTTTCGGGCTCGGAACGCAATCTCCCAGCGAAACCTGACAACTACCGTCAGGATTACTGGGATTATTGGGACATGAAGGCAGACCGCCTGCTCTCGATCCTCCTGCTGCTCCAGACCCGCGGCCGGGTGCCCGCCACCGAACTCGCCGAGCGGCTGGAGGTGTCCGTCCGCACCATCTACCGCGACGTCGAGTCGCTCTCCGCCGCCGGGGTGCCGGTGTTCACCGAGCGCGGGCGGCACGGCGGCATCGGTCTGCTGCCCGGCTACCGGACCGACGTCACCGGGCTGACCGCGGACGAGGCCAGGGCGCTGTTCGTGCTCTCCGCCCAGGGGGCGCACAGCGACCTCGGGCTGGACGGCGCGCTCGGCTCGGCGCTGCGCAAGGTGATGGCGGCGCTGCCGGCCCCGCACCGGCCGGCCGCGGAGCGGACCAGCGAACGGATCCTGGTCGACCCGGCCCGCTGGATGCAGACGCCCGGCGCGGCCGGCTCCGCCGCCGGGCCGGACCTGGGCGAGCTGCAGTACGCCGTCTTCGCCGACCGGCGGCTGCGGCTGCGCTACCGGCACAGCGGCACGCCCGCGCCGGTGGAGTACACCGTCGACCCGTACGGGCTGGTGAGCAAGGCCGCGGTCTGGTACCTGGTGGCCGACCTGCACGGTGAGCCGCGGCTGTTCCGGGCCGACCGGGTGCTGGCCGCCGAGACCACCGAGGAGTCGGTGCGCCGCCGGGCCGGGGTCGGGCTCGGCGACGTCTGGGCGGTGCTGCGCGAGCAGGTGGAGCGGCTGCCGGTGGACGTGCCGGTGCGGGTGCGGGTCCGGCGCGGACGGCTGGACATGTTCCTGCGCATCCACGGCGGCCGGGTCACCGCGCCGCCGCCGGAACCGGGTGCCGGGCCGGTCGAGGAGTGGGCCGAGGTGACGATGGTCTTCCCGGCGCCGGCGGCCGTCCGGTCGCTGCTGGCCTTCGGCGCGGACGTCGAGGTGCTGGCCCCGCCGGCCGCCCGGCGCGAGCTGGTCCGGGCGGCGGCGGACGCGCTGCGGCTGTACCAGGACCAGTCGGGCTAGCCCGGTCCGTCCAGTCCAGTCCGGTCGGGTCGGATCGGCCCGGCTCAGGAGTCGGGAGCGGCCCGGACCACGTCCTGGTAGTGGCCGAGGGAGATCGCCGCGAAGTTGCGCAGGCTGTCGGTGCCCGCGGCGAAGTAGCCGTTGTGGCCGGCCGCGCGGGCCGAGGAGATCTGCTCGGAGCCGAAGCCGCCCGCCGTCGGGTCGGCGCCGTGGCCGAGCCCGCCGACCTCCAGGAACGGCACGTTGCCGATCCAGTCGCTGGGGTTGCGGGTGGCCCAGACGTGCACGCCGGCGCCCAGCTCGGTGGTGCTCTGCACGCCCATGCCGGGGCTGCCGAAGACCACCAGGTCGGTGATGCCGGAGGTGTCGGACGGCGAGGCGGCCGCGCGCGGGATGTCCGGGGCGGCGGTGCCGCAGACCACCGAGCCGTAGGAGTGGCAGAGCAGCGACGGCGGCGCGTCGGGGCGGGTGGTCTCCTTCAGCCCGGCGAGCAGCCGCTCCAGCCGGGGGGCGGCGACGTCGGCGAGCCGGGAGGTGGCGGCGTCCGGGCCGAGGCCGGAGGGGGTGACGTAGCCGGTCCAGGAGATCACGGCGGTCCGGGTGCCGGGGGCCTGGCGGCGCTCCTCGGCGTGGAGGGCACGGGCCATGCCGGCCGGGGAGCGCAGCGGCTCGACCGCCTGGTCGTGGTGGCCGAGGTCGGCGTCCGAGCCGGGGACGAGCACCGAGATCCGCTCGGCGTCGGCGAGGTCGCCCCACACCTCGGTGACCAGGCCGCGGCCGCGCGGGTCGAAGGCCAGGACCTGCCGGTCGGGGGCGAGCAGGTGCTCGACGTCGTTGGCGCGGGAGACGGCCAGGGCGCGGGTGTCGGCGTCCAGTCGGTGGTCGGCGGCGCGGGCCCGGGCCCGGTCGCGCTCGGCGGCCAGGGCGAGCTTGTTGGCGCGGTAGCGCAGGTCCAGCGGGGCGCCGTCGTAGTTGCCGACGACCAGCGGGTACGCCTGGATCAGCCGGTCCAGTTCGGTGGGCGCGAGCGAGGCGAAGAACGCCGCGGCGGCGGCCGGGGTGGTGGTGGCCGGGTCGGGCAGGGAGCGGCCGAAGGAGTGGTCCTCGACCCAGGCGGTGCTGCCGGCCGGAGGCGTGGAGATCGCCAGCTGTTCGGAGGAGACCGCGGCCGCGGCGGCGGAGGCTCCGGCGTCGGCGAGCACCGCGCAACCGGCGAACGCCCCGACCAGTACCCGCTTCCAGCGCCGACGGTTGCGCACCGCACCAACTCCCTTGGGCCCGTCACCGTTTCGCGGGCGGTGCCCGGAGGGTGCGATAAACCTGTTGACTTCCCTGCGCAAGCCTAGGGGGCCCGAAGGGGTGGCGGGAACGCCTAAACTGTGGGATGGATCACATGAACCGGGGGTGTCCTTGCGACGTCTCCCAGTGGTTCGGGCGGTGGTCCGCACCCACCCCGGTGCGACCGGACCGGCGGGTCGCACTCAGGCGTCGAATTCGCGGACCAGGCGCTTCGGCGCCGTCCGCCGCCAGGCCTCGGTGACCAGGTCGCCCAGCTCGTCCCGGTCCACCCGGTCCAGCCGGACGCTCACCCAGCCGTGCCGTCCGACGTACGGGGCGGAGGAGAACACCTCGGGTTCGGAGGCGAGCAGTTCGGCCTGGTCCTCGGGGGAGGCCTTGACGGTGACGCGGTCCCCGTCGGGCGCGCCCATCGCGAAGATCCGGCCGCGGACCCGCAGCGTCTCGATGTCCCAGGTCGGCTCCTGGGCGGCCTCCGGCAGGGCCAGCGCCATCGCACGGAACTCGTCGAACGTCACCATGGCGGCAGGGTAGAGCAGGGCACCGACACCGCGCCCCCGGCGCGCTGCGGGACGCACCGGGGACGGGTGGCGACGGCCGAGGGGGCGCGGACCGATCGGCCCACGCCCCCTCGGAGCGGTCACGCCCGGCGGATCGTCACACCACGCCCAGCGCGTACGCCGCGAACAGCGCCGCCCCGGCCCCGGCCAGCGCCTTGCCGCCCCGGGAGAAGGCCGTCCACGGGCCGTCGAACCGGCGGGTGAACCAGCCGATCGCCACCAGCACGGCGCCGAACAGCGGCAGCAGCGCCAGCCGGGCGGCCACCCAGCCGAGCGAGTCCGGCGCGGTGGTCAGCCCCGGGACGGCGCCCAGGGCCGCTGCGCCGGGCACGGCGACCGCGAGCATCGCGCTCTGGTGCCAGCAGAAGATCGTCATCGCCGACAGGTTGACCACCACGACCGGCAGCCAGAGCAGCGGACGGCGGGTCAGCAGCCGGCCCAGCCGCTCCCGCAGCAGCACCGCGGCGCCGCACTGGAACGCGGCCAGGGCGAGCACCAGCAGGGACGGCGGGTGCGAGTTAATCCGGGCGGCCCCGGGCACGCCGACCATGCTGGCCGGGTAGTGGAAGACCAGCAGCAGCGTGGCGAACAGCGCGCCGCCGCCGAGCAGCAGCACCCGGGCCGCCGGGCGGCCGAGCCGGCCCTGCGCCCAGAGCACGCCCAGCTGGTACCCGAACAGCCAGCCCGGCAGGATGTTCAGCAGCGCGACCCAGGACGGCACCGCCCCGGCCCACGGCCCGTAGCGCAGCAGGTCGACGGCGGCGACCGAGGCCACCAGCAGGCCCGCCGACCAGCCGCCCAGCCGGCGCCCGGCGGCCACGCAGAGCGGGGTGAGCGCGGTCAGCCCCAGGTAGACGCCGATGTACCAGAGCGGCTGCACCACCAGGGTGGCGCCGGTGCGCAGGGTGTCCGCGGGGACGCCGAGCGCGGGCAGCAGCGGGACCAGCGCCGCCCAGACGGCCGTCACGCCGAGCACCGGGCGCAGCAGCCGGACCGTACGGGCCCGCAGCCAGCCGCCGTAGGTGACGCCCCTGGCCCGGGCCCGCTCCAGCGAGCGGACCGAGGAGTGACCGCCGACCAGGAAGAACACCCCGAGCATCTGCAGCACCCAGCTGAGCGGGGCGAAGAAGCCGAGGGTGGAGAGCGGGCTGGCGTTGTGCAGGACGCCGTCGGGGGTGCGGGTGAAGCCGCCGAGCATCCAGTGGCCGACCGGAACGGCGAGCAGGGCGAGGGCGCGCAGCCCGTCCAGGGCGCGGTCGCGGTCGGCCGGGGTCTTGGCGTCGACCGCGGCGGCGGCGCGGCGCAGGGCGGTGAGCGGCCGGGGGGTGCGGGGCTCCGTGGTGCGGGCCCGGGTGGGGCGGGACCGGGTGGTGAGGGTGCTGGCCATGGTGGTGCTCCTTCCGGTGCGGGCGGTCAGGCGCGGCCGAGCGCGACGGCGGCGTAGGCGGCGAGGGAGGCGGTGCCGGGGGCGAAGTAGCCGTTGTGGCCGTGGGATCCGGTGGCGGGCAGCGGGCGGGCGCCGAAGCCGGCGGCGGTCGGGTCGGCGCCGTGGCCGAGGCCGAACAGCCGGACGTTGGGCACGTCGCCGATCCAGTCGGAGCCGTTGCGGGCGGTGGCCCAGAGCGGGACGCCCGGGTCGAGGTCGGCGGCCGAGCCGACGCCCATGCCGGGCGAGCCGAGCACCACCACGCCGGAGGCCTGCGCGGGGGTGGGGCGGGCCAGGCCGCAGACCACCGAGCCGTAGCTGTGGCAGAACAGGGTGGGCGGGGCCTGCGGGCGGGTGGTGACGGCGAGTCCGTCGAGCAGCCGGGTGAGGCGGGGGGCACCGGCCCGGGCCAGGTCCTCGGTGGCGGCGTCCGGGCCGACGCCGAGCGGGGTGGTGTACCCGGCCCAGGCGATCACGGCGGTCTGCCGGTCGGTGGCGTCCAGGAGCGCGCGGGCCATCCCGGCGGGGGTGCCGTACGGGTTGGCGGTGCGGTCGAAGCGGAGCAGGTCGATGTCCGAGCCGGGGACGACCACGGCGGTGCGGCGGGCGGCGGCGAGGTCGCCGTACACCTCGGCGACCTGGCCGCGGCCGCGCGGGTCGAAGGCGAGGACCTGCCGGCCGCCGTCCAGCAGGGCGCGGTAGCGCTCGGCACGGGTGCGGGCGGCCTCGTGGTCCTGCGGGGTGAGGGCGGGGTCGGCGGCCCGGGCGAGTTCGCGGGTGCGCTCGGCGGTCAGGGCCAGGGCGTTGGCCCGGTAGCGCAGGGCGATCGGGGCGCCGTCCAGGTTGCCGACCACCAGCGGGTGGCGGACGGCCAGGGCGTCCTGCCGGCCCGGGCCCAACCCGGCGAAGAACGCGGCCACTCGGGCCGGCGCGGCGGTGGCCGGGTCGGGCAGCCGCAGGCCGAGCGAGGTGTCCGCCGCCCAGGCGGCGCTGCCGGGCGGCGGGCCGGTGACGGGGGTCTGGGTGTCGGCGGCCCAGCCGCCCGCGCCGAGCGCGACCCCCAGCGCCACCGCGGTGGCGGCGATCGCCCGCCTGACCCGAAACTTGCGCATGTCCCTGCTCCCCCTCGTCCGTTCGGCCGCCGACTCGGTTCGGCTTCCGACGAGGAGGAAGGTAGGAATGCGACGGCCCCGCGGACGTCACTCCGCGGGGCCAACTCCCGTGTGCTACCGGGGTATCAGGAGGATTTCCCCCGGTCGCGAGGGGGGTCGCCGGGGTGGGGGCAACCCCCCTACTGGCCGGGGGCCACCAGCCCGGACTCGTAGGCCAGGACCACCGCCTGGGCACGGTCGCGCAGGCCGAGCTTGGCGAGGATGCGCCCGATGTGGGTCTTGACGGTCTGCTCGGCGAGCACCAGTTCGGCGGCTATCTCCTGGTTGGACAGGCCGCGGGCGATCAGCTCCAGCACCTCGGTCTCGCGCGGCGTCAGGCCGTTGAGCCGCACCTTGGGGTCGCGGCGCCTGACCGGGCGGGTGCGGGCGAAGTCCTCGATCAGCCGGCGGGTCACCGAGGGGGCGAGCAGCGCCTCGCCGGCCGCGACCACCCGGACCGCGGCGATCAGGTCGGCCGGCGGGGCGTCCTTGAGCAGGAAGCCGCTGGCCCCGGCGCGCAGCGCCTCGTACACGTAGTCGTCCACGTCGAAGGTGGTCAGCATCAGCACCTTGGGCCGGTGGGCGCCGGGCACGGCCGGGTCGAGCAGCCGCCGGGCCGCCTCCAGGCCGTCCATGACGGGCATCCGGACGTCCATCAGCACCAGGTCCGGGTGGGTGCGTCCGTTGACCTCCAGGGCCTGGGCGCCGTCCGCCGCGTCCCCCACCACGTCGATGTCGCTCTGGGCGTTGAGCAGGGCCGCGAAGCCCGCGCGCACCATGGCCTGGTCGTCGACGATGATCACGCGGATGGTCATGCGGTGGTCTCCCGGGGGGTGTCTGGAGGGTCGAGGGGCAGGACGGCGGCCACCTTGAAGCCGCCGTCCGGCAGCGGGCCGGTGTCCAGCCTGCCATCGACCAGCCGGACGCGTTCCCGCATTCCGACCAGCCCCTGTCCGGTGCCCTCGACCGAGGCCTCCAGCGACTCGGTGCGCTCCGGGGGCGGCGCGTTGACCACCGTCACCAGCAGCGCCGGGCCGTCCGTGGTCAGCGACACCCAGGTCCGCGCGCCGGGGGCGTGCCGCACCACGTTGGCCAGCGCCTCCTGCACGATCCGGTAGGCGGACAGGCCGACGGCCTGCGGCACCAGGTCCGCCGTGCCCGGCTCCACCGTGAGTTCGGCCGGCACCCCGGCCCGGCCCACCGTCTCGACCAGCTGGGCGAGTTGGCCGACCCCGGGCTGGGGGGCCTTCTCCCCGCCGGACTCCTCGCTGCGCAGCACGCCGAGCAGTCGGCGCATCTCGGCCAGCGACTCGCGGGCGGTGCCGGCTATCGCGCTGAACTCCTCGGCGGCGTCGTCCGGCACCCCGGTGATCCGGTACGGCGCGCTGGCCGCCTGCACCGCGATGACCGACATGTGGTGCGCCACCACGTCGTGCAACTCCCGTGCGATCCGGGCGCGTTCCTCCAGCAGGGTACGCCGTTCGCGCTCGACCTCGCTGATGTGCTCCTGCTCGGTGAGCAGCCGGCGCGCCTCGGCGCGGTCCCGGACGGCCCAGCCGAGCAGCAGCGCGGCGCCGCTGAGCGCGATCAGCAGCATGGTGGTGCCGTCGCCGGAGCGGGGCAGGCCCAGCGTGGTGGTGAGCGCGGTGAGCGCGACGGTGGCCAGCCAGACGGAGACCAGGGTGGCCCGGCTCTCCCGCAGCGCCAGGGCGAACAGCAGGAAGATGTACGCGAGGATCATCGGCGCGTTCCACGGCCAGGTGCCACCGGCCATGTCGTAGCGAGCGGTGATGGCGGCGGTGGTGACCAGGGTGGCCGCGCTGATCCACCAGGCGGCCAGCGGCCGGGTGATGGCGAGCAGCAGCGGGACGGTCTGGGCGACGGTGAGCGCGCCGGCCACCGGCAGCACCAGGCCGAAGGTCTCGACCAGGACGGCGATCCCGGTGGGGATCAGCGAGGACAGCAGGGCGAGGGCGACGGCGTACGGCAGCCGGCGCAGCCAGGGCCGGGGCGACTCCCCGAGCAGCGGGGTGTGGCCGCCGCTCGGGGTGGTGAGGTGGTGTCGGAAGGCGCGCAGCAGGCGGCGGCCGTACGGGCGGAGGTCGGCGGCGGTGAGGTTCTTCATCGCGGGCCAGCCTAGGAGGGCGGGGCCCGCCGGGCATCGCACTGGAGCCCGAACTTCCGGGTGGTACCGGGGTGTCGGGTGATACCCCGGTATGACACGGGTGCGCCGACGGGCCCCGCGGGGGCCTCAGGAGGGGTCGCGCCAGTGGCCGGCCAGGGCCGGGCCGAGCTGGTCGAAGTAGCGCTCGATGACGGCGACCATGCCCTCGGGGCCGGCGGGTTCGTGCTCGGCGCTCCAGGACAGGTGGGCCGAGCGCAGCAGGCTGCCGAAGACGGCGGCGAGCACGGCCGGGCGGAGGTCCTCGGCCGGGTCCAGTCCCTCGCGTTCGGCGAGCACCTGGACCACCAGCCGCTCCTGTTCGGTGACCCGGCGCAGGTGGGCGGCGAGCAGCGGGGGCGTCTCCTCGATCATCCGCATGAGTTCGAGGGCGCTGTGGATCGAACCGGGGCCGGCGGTCTCCTCGCTGCCGAGGTCGCGCCAGGCCTTGACGATCGAGGCGCGCAGGGCCTGGAGCGGGGGTTCCTCGGCCGGGCGGCGGCGCAGGCACTCGATGAAGTAGTCCTCGGCCACGGCCATCACGGCGAGCGCGACCTCGTCCTTGTTGGCGAAGTAGCGGAAGAAGGTGCGCTGGGAGACGTCGACGGCGGAGGCGATCTCGTCGACGGTGGTGCGGGCGAAGCCCTGGCGGAGGAAGAGCAGGTGGGCGGCCTGGATCAGGGCGTACCGGGTCTGCTGCTTCTTGCGCTCGCGCAGCCCGGGCGTGCGCCCGGGGCCCGCCGGGGCGTCGGTGGTACGGGGGGTGTGAGCGGCCATGGCGGGGGCCTTCCGGAGCGCTGGGTGTGGCGGGTGGGAGCACAACCTTAGCGCTCTGACAAATGTCAGTAGTGGCCAGAAGTCACTGTTTGCCGAATGTCAGTAGCTGACATAATCTGCCCGGAGTGGCGCCCGTCGGGCCGGGGCACCTGTGGGGACGGGTGGGCCGGGGCGCCACGACCACGTCCCGCACCCAGCCACGCCCCCGGAGGGCCCAGATGAGCCAGTCCGTCGTCAAGAACTCCGAGGCGGACGCACCGTCGCCGCCGAACCCGCCGTCGGGGGGCGGCCTCAAGGGGCACCCCTGGCTGACCCTGCTGACCGTCGCGGTCGGCGTCATGATGGTCGCGCTGGACGGCACGATCGTGGCCATCGCCAACCCGGTGATCCAGGAGAAGCTGCACGCGGCGCCCGCCGACATCCAGTGGGTCACCAGCGGCTACCTGCTGGCCCTGGCGGTCTTCCTGATCACCGCCGGCAAGATCGGTGACCGCTTCGGCCACAAGACCACCTTCCTGGTCGGCGCGGTGGGCTTCGCCGCCACCTCGGCCGCGATCGGCTTCGCCGGCAACATCCAGACCGTGATCGTCTTCCGGGTCCTCCAGGGCCTGTTCGGCGCGCTGCTCCAGCCGGCCGCGCTCGGCCTGCTGCGCGGGGCCTTCCCGGCCGAGAAGCTCAACATGGCGATCGGCATCTGGGGCGGCGTGATCGGCGCCTCCACCGCGGCCGGCCCGATCGTCGGCGGCCTGCTGGTCGAGCACGTCAACTGGGAGTCGGTGTTCTTCATCAACATCCCGGTCGGCCTGATCGCGCTGGCGCTGGGCGTGTGGATCCTCAAGGACGTCCGGGCCGAGAACGCCGCCAGGTCCTTCGACCTGCCCGGCATCGCGCTGCTCTCGGTGGGCATGTTCGCGCTGGTCTTCGGCATCATCAAGGCGCCCGAGTGGGGCTGGGGCGACGGCAGGACGCTGCTGTTCCTGGGCGGCGCGGTGGTCCTGATGGTGCTGTTCGCGCTCTGGCAGGGCAAGGCCCGCGAGCCGCTGATCCCGCTCAGCCTGTTCCGCTCGGTGCCGCTGTCGGCGGGCGTGCTGCTGATGGTGCTGATGGCCTTCGCGTTCTTCGGCGCGATCTTCTTCGTGACCTTCTACCTCCAGAACGTGCACGGGATGAAGCCGGTCGAGGCCGGCGTCCACCTGCTGCCGATGACCGGCATGATGATCGTCGGCTCGCCGCTGGCCGGCCTGGCGATCGGCAAGCTGGGCCCGCGGATCCCGATCGTGGCCGGCATGCTGATCACCACCGCCGCGATGTTCGGCATGTCCACCCTGGACACCGGCTCGGGCAACGGCGTGATGTCGCTCTGGTTCGTCCTGATGGGCCTCGGCATCAGCCCGGTCATGGTGGGTGCCACCGAGGTGATCGTCGGCAACGCCCCGATGGAGCTGTCCGGCGTGGCCGGCGGCCTCCAGCAGGCCGCGATGCAGGTCGGCGGCAGCCTCGGCACCGCCGTGCTGGGCGCGCTGATGGCCGCCAAGGTCGGCGACGTGCTGCCGGGCAACTGGGCCGCGGCCGGCCTGCCGCCGGTCGAGGGCGAGGCGGGCGAGGGCCTCAAGCAGGCCGCCCAGCTCGGCATAGCCCCGCCGGCCCCGGCCGGCACCCCGCAGCAGGTGGTGGACGCGATGGCCGGCGCCGTCCACGAGTCCTTCGTGAGCGGCATGTCGCTCGCCTTCGCGGTGGCCTCCGTGGTGGCCTTCGCCGCCGCCGTGCTCGGCCTGCTCACCCGCCGCGGCACCACCGACGCGGGCCCGGCCGTGCACATCTGACGGCCCCCCGCGTCGCGCCCCGCGCCCCGCGCACCGCCACGGCGGGGCGCGACGCGACGGCCCCGCAACGCCACGGCCCCGGACTCGCTGGAGTCCGGGGCCGTCGTGGTTCCCGTGCGCGGTGCCCCCGCCGGTCAGACGCGGGTGAGCGCCACCAGCGGGACGGTGCGGGCCTCCGTGCGGAAGCCGGCGAACTGGGGCTGGGCGGCGATCTGGCGGGCCCAGAGCGCCTCGTGCTCGGCCGGGTCGATGACTGCCGCGAGCGCCGGGTAGCGCTCGGTGCCGACCTCGACGGTGACCTCCGGCGTCGCGACCAGGTTGCGGTACCAGGCCGGGTGCGTCGCGCTGCCGCCGTTGGAGGCGAAGACCACCAGCCGCTCGCCGTCCGCCAGGTAGACCAGCGGGGTGGTGCGCGGCTCCCCGCTGCGGGCGCCGACCACGGTGAGCAGGAGCAGCGTGGCGTCGGCGAGATCGCCGCCGACCACGCCCCCGTCCCTCCGGAACCCGGCGATCACCCGGCGGTTGAACTCGCCCGCGCCGTCGGCGGGTTCGGGGTGGCGCCCGGAGGGCCCGGGCCCCGTCCCGCCCGGCACGGCGCCGGCCTTCGTGTCGTTCGTCGTGCCGTCGGCCTTCGTGTCGCTCGTCATGCCGCCGACCCTAGGACCTCACACCGGTGAGAGGGTCAAGTCACGGCGGACGCCGAAGGGCCGGACCCCCGGTGGGAGTCCGGCCCTTCAGTTCCAGCGGGTGATCAGGCGTCGCCGCCGGCGGCGCCCGGGTCGGCCGCGGCCACGTCCAGCAGCTGGTAGCGGTCGATCGCGTCCTTCAGCGCCGAGCGGTCGATCCGGCCCTGCTTGGCGAGCTCGGTGAGCACCGCCAGGACGACCGACTGCGCGTCGATGTGGAAGAAGCGACGGGCCGCGCCACGGGTGTCGGCGAAGCCGAAGCCGTCGGCGCCCAGCGACTGGTACTGACCCGGCACCCAGCGGGCGATCTGGTCCGGCACCGCGCGCATCCAGTCGGACACCGCGACGACCGGGCCCTCGGAGCCCTGGAGCTTCTGGGTGACGTACGGCACGCGCTGCTGCTCCTCGGGGTGCAGCAGGTTGAACTCCTCGGCCTCCACCGCGTCGCGGCGCAGCTCGTTCCAGGAGGTCGCGGACCAGACGTCGGCCTTGACGTTCCACTCCTCGGCGAGGATGCGCTGGGCCTCCAGGGCCCACGGCACGGCCACGCCGGAGGCGAGGATCTGGGCCGGGATCTGGCCGGCGGTGCCCGGCGCGTACTTGTGCAGGCCCTTGAGGATGCCCTCGACGTCCACGTTCTCGGGCTCGGCCGGCATCTTGATCGGCTCGTTGTAGACGGTGAGGTAGTAGAACACGTCCTCGCCGTGCGGGTGCTCGGCGCTGGAGCCGTACATCCGGCGCAGACCGTCCTGGACGATGTGCGCGATCTCGAAGCCGTACGCCGGGTCGTAGGCCACCACGCCGGGGTTGGTCGAGGCCAGCAGGTGCGAGTGGCCGTCGGCGTGCTGGAGGCCCTCACCGGTCAGCGTGGTGCGGCCGGCGGTGGCGCCGAGCACGAAGCCGCGGGCCAGCTGGTCGGCCATCTGCCAGAACTGGTCGCCGGTGCGCTGGAACCCGAACATCGAGTAGAAGACGTACACCGGGATCAGCGGCTCGCCGTGGGTGGCGTAGGACGAGCCGGCGGCGATCAGCGAGGCGGTACAGCCCGCCTCGGAGATGCCGTCGTGCAGCATCTGGCCGGTCGGCGACTCCTTGTAGGCGAGGAGCAGCTCCCGGTCGACCGACTCGTAGGTCTGGCCGAGCGGGTTGTAGATCTTCGCCGACGGGAAGAGCGAGTCCATGCCGAAGGTGCGGTACTCGTCCGGCGCGATCGGCACGAAGCGGTTGCCGATGCCCTTGTCCCGCATGAGGTCCTTGAGCAGCCGGACGAACGCCATGGTGGTGGCGATGGTCTGGTTGCCGGAGCCCTTCTTGACCGCCTTGTACGCGTCGTCGCCGGGCAGCTCCAGCTTCCGCGGGCGGACCTTGCGGGTCGGCACGTAGCCGCCGAGCTCCTCCCGGCGGTCGTGCATGTACTGGATCTCCTCCGAGTCGCGGCCCGGGTGGTAGTACGGCGGGAGGCCGTCCTCGAGCTGCTTGTCGGTGATCGGCAGGTGCAGCCGGTCGCGGAAGCGCTTCAGGTCCTCGACCGTCAGCTTCTTCATCTGGTGGGTGGCGTTGCGGCCCTCGAAGTTGGGGCCCAGCGTCCAGCCCTTGACCGTCTGGGCGAGGATGACCGTCGGCTGGCCCTTGTGCTCGCGGGCCGCCTTGAACGCCGCGTAGATCTTCTTGTGGTCGTGGCCGCCGCGACCCAGGTGCTGGATCTGCTGGTCGGTCATGTTCTCGACCATGGCGCGCAGGCGCAGGTCGCCGCCGAAGAAGTGCTCGCGGATGTACGCGCCGGTCTCGGTGGCGTAGGTCTGGAACTGGCCGTCCACCGTGGTGTTCAGCTTGTTCACCAGGATGCCGTCGCGGTCCTGCGCGAGCAGCGGGTCCCAGCTGCGGTCCCAGACCAGCTTGATCACGTTCCAGCCGGCGCCGCGGAACTGCGACTCCAGCTCCTGGATGATCTTGCCGTTGCCGCGGACCGGGCCGTCCAGGCGCTGCAGGTTGCAGTTGACCACGAAGGTCAGGTTGTCCAGGCCCTCGCGGGCGGCCAGCGACAGCTGGCCGAGCGACTCGGGCTCGTCCATCTCGCCGTCGCCCAGGAAGGCGTAGACCTGCGAGTCGGAGGTGTCCTTGATGCCGCGGTGCTCCAGGTAGCGGTTCATCCGGGCCTGGTAGATCGCGCCGAGCGGGCCGAGGCCCATCGAGACGGTCGGGAACTCCCAGAAGTCCGGCATCAGCCGCGGGTGCGGGTAGCTGGAGAGGCCGTACGGGGCCTTCGACTTCTCCTGGCGGAACGCGTCGAGCTGCTGCTCGGTGAGCCGGTCCAGCAGGAAGGCGCGGGCGTAGATGCCGGGGGAGGCGTGGCCCTGGAAGAAGACCTGGTCGCCGGACTCGCCCTCGGCGTCCTTGCCGCGGAAGAAGTAGTTGAAGCCGACGTCGTACAGCGACGCGGAGGAGGCGAAGGTGGCGATGTGGCCACCGACACCGATGCCCGGGCGCTGCGCCCGGGAGACCATGACGGCCGCGTTCCACCGGGTCGCGTTGAGGATCTTGCGCTCGATCTCCTCGTTGCCGGGGAAGAACGGCTCGTCCTTGGTCGCGATGGTGTTGACGTAGTCCGTGCTGCGCATCTCGGGCACGGCGACACGCTTCTCGCGGGCGCGCTCGATCAGCCGCAGCATCAGGTAGCGGGCGCGCTCACGCCCCCGCTCGTCGATGGCCGCGTCGAGCGACTCCAGCCATTCCGCGGTCTCCTCGGGATCGAAGTCCGGGACCTGACTCGGAAGGCCGCCAATGATGATCGGGTTGCGATCGGATCCGGAAGCCACGCTGTTCCTTCACTGTCGGTCGAAACTGAGGTGTGTCGCGCCGCCTCCATCGTGCTACCGCGCTCGGAGATCCGTCATCTCTACCGATCGGTAACCGTTCCGCCCGGTGGGCGGTCCGGTCTGGCGGCGCGCGGCGCGGGCGTCTTCGTCCGCTCCGCACACCCCCGGGTGTTACGAAAAGAGGTGGTCCGACCTGGTGTCCCGTCCGCCCGATGGCGGGCGGCCGGGGTGAGGGCCAACAGGAGACTCTACGCCCGCGCACGCGCGGACCCCGAATGCCGTTCGCATCTCGGGCACGCGTACGGCCTGTGGGCCGGGACCACCCGAAGCATCCTCGGACGACGCGGAAAAGGGCAAATCGGTGTGATTCCCGCCACGCCGCGCGGCGTGTCCCGGTGTGGCACGTCAACCTTTGGAGGGGATCGGGGGTCGGGTACTTGCGCGAACCGCCGCGCCCGTGTGGACTACGGCCACAGCCTCGGCATGGACGCCGAGCCGAATACTGGAGGTTATTCCCGTGAGCGCGACCGCGGACCCCGCGGACAAGTCCAACCCGGCGACCCGTCTCGGCTTCGAAGAGGGCCAGATCATCCAGGAGCTGGGGTACGACGACGACACTGACCAGGAGCTCCGCGACGGAATCGAGGAGCTCACCGGGACGGATCTCGTCGACGAGGACTACGACGACGTCGCCGACGCCGTTCTGCTGTGGCACCGCGACGACGACGGGGACCTCACCGACGCCCTCGTCGACGCGCTGGAGTACCTCGCCGAGGGCGGCCTGATCTGGCTGATGACGCCCAAGACCGGGCGCGACGGCCACATCGAGGCCTCCGACATCAGCGACGCGGCCAAGACCGCGGGCCTCTCCCAGACCAGCTCGATCAACATCGTCAAGGACTGGGCGGCCACCCGGCTTGCGACCAAGTCCACGGCGAAGGGCGGCAAGCGCTGAGCGGGCTCTGAAGCCCCCGCGCCGGGCCCCGTCGGAGGAATCCCTCCGGCGGGGCCCGCCGCATGTCCGGCACCCGGCCGGCTGGCGGGCCATGGCCGGCCCCACGCGGGCCGGTGCCCAGGACGGCCCGCCGGGGCGTTCGCGGACGGCGAACGGACCGGGCCGCCGACGCCCGCCTCATCCGTTCGGCCGAACCGCCGTAAACGAATGCGAGGATGTGCCCTGCCGCGCCCGCCGCGCGGCGCGGTCGCGTCAGAAAGGTCCCGTTCATGGCCATCGAGGTCGGCTCCCCGGCTCCGGACTTCGAGCTCAACAACCAGCACGGCGAGTCCGTCCGGCTCTCCGACCTCCGCGGCGCGAAGAACGTCGTCCTGGTCTTCTACCCGTTCGCCTTCACCGGTGTCTGCACCGGTGAGCTGGGCGCGATCCAGCGGGAGCTGGCGGGCCTGCAGAACGACACCGTGCAGGTGCTCGGCCTCTCCTGCGACTCGCAGTTCTCCCAGCGGGTCCTCGCCGACCGGGAGGGACTGGAGTTCCCGCTGCTGGCCGACTTCTGGCCGCACGGCGAGGTCGCCCGGGCGTACGGCGTCCTGGACGAGGAGCGGGGCTGCCCGCTGCGCGGCACCTTCGTGATCGACACCGCGGGCACGGTGCGCTGGAGCGTCGTCAACGGCCTCCCGGACGCCCGGGACGAGCAGGAGTACCTGAAGGTCCTCGCGGCGCTCTGAGGCCCCCGCCGGGGCCCAGGACGGTCCGGAACGCCTCCGCCGCACCCGCCGGCCGGGTGCCGTGGGGACGTGTCCGGCCTGATCAGGGGTGCGGACGGGAACCCCGTACTACGCTCGGGCCGTTGGCGGGGTGGGGTGCGGGAGCCGATGGGCCTCCCGACGCCCCGGGACCGCACCACCGGGGGCACCACTGGGCGTGCCTCCCGATTCTTGGAGGACTAGTGGGAGTCAGCCTCAGCAAGGGCGGCAACGTCTCGCTCACCAAGGAGGCGCCGGGCCTCACGGCCGTGGTCGTCGGCCTGGGCTGGGACGTCCGGACCACCACCGGCGCGGACTTCGACCTGGACGCCAGCGCCCTGCTGTGCAACGCCCAGGGCAAGGTCACCTCGGACGGCAACTTCGTGTTCTTCAACAACCTGAAGAGCCCGGACGGCTCGGTCGAGCACACCGGCGACAACCTGACCGGCGAGGGCGAGGGCGACGACGAGGCGATCAAGGTCAGCCTGGTCGGCGTGCCGGCAGACGTGGAGAAGATCGTCTTCCCGGTGTCGATCTACGACGCCGAGACCCGCGGCCAGAACTTCGGCCAGGTGCGCAACGCGTTCATCCGCGTGGTGAACCAGGCCGACAACACGGAGCTGGCGCGCTACGACCTCTCCGAGGACGCCTCCACCGAGACCGCGATGGTCTTCGGCGAGCTGTACCGCAACGGCGCCGAGTGGAAGTTCCGCGCCATCGGCCAGGGCTACGCCTCCGGTCTGCGCGGCATCGCGCAGGACTTCGGCGTCAACGTCTGAGCCGCCGCCGGCGCCCTGCGGCGCGGGCTTCGCGCCGTTCCCCCGGGGCGGGCCCCGCCCCCCCCCGGGCGGGGGCGCCCCCCCCCCCCGCCCCCCCGGGCGGGCGGGGTACCACCAGCAGCGCGGATTGGT
>NZ_JBIAVL010000002.1:265332-687731 GCF_042894165.1 Kitasatospora sp. NPDC001547
CCGCCGGGGGGGGGGGGCCCTCCGCCCCGCCCGGGGCGCCACCGTCGCCCCCCGCGCGCGCGCCCCGGGGGGGGGGCGGGGGCGGGGGCCCCGGGGGGGCCCCCCCCCCCCCCGGGGCGGGGGCCCGCCCCGGCTCCGTCCGCCCCGGTGCGGCGGCGGTCCGTCGCGCTGCGAGGATGGGTGAGTTCAGGAAGTTCAGCCGACCGCAGCCGGTCGGCCGGGGCCGCGGGGGATACACCTGGATGGCGCCCCGGGAGAAGCAAGGGAGGAAGAACGTCATGGTGGTCACGCTCGCCAAGGGCGGCAACGTCTCGCTCACCAAGGCCGCGCCGAACCTGACGCAGGTCCAGATCGGCCTCGGCTGGTCGGCCCGTTCGACCACGGGCGCCCCGTTCGACCTCGACGCGAGCGCCCTGCTCTGCGGCGGCGGGCGAGTGCTCGGCGACGAGTACTTCGTCTTCTACAACAACCTCAAGAGCCCCGAGGGCTCGGTGGAGCACCAGGGCGACAACCTCACCGGCGGCGACGACACGGGTGACGACGAGGTGGTCCTGGTCAACCTGGACCTCGTCCCGGCGCAGGCCGACAAGGTGATCTTCGCGGTCTCGATCTACGAGGCCGAGGCGCGGCTCCAGAACTTCGGGCAGGTCCGCAACGCCTACATCCGGGTCGTCAACTCGGTCGACGGCCAGGAGATCGCCCGCTACGACCTGTCCGAGGACGCGTCCAGCGAGACTGCGATGATCTTCGGTGAGCTGTACCGCTACGCGGGTGAGTGGAAGTTCCGCGCGGTGGGCCAGGGGTACGCCTCCGGCCTGCGCGGCATCGCGCTCGACTTCGGCGTGAACGTACAGTAAGGGCGGAAATCGGACTTGTCGCACCCGACCCGATCATGAGAACAGAGGGCAGTGCGGGGGTGCCCTGACCGGGCGAGGCCCGGTCAGGGCGTCTCGGGGACGAGGCCGCCCCCGGCACGGCCAGAACCCGAAAGGTAGTCAACTCCCGTGTTCCTCCGCACATTCGGCTGGTCGTTCGCGATCACCGCCATCGGCCTGGTCGCGGCCGGACTGCTCTGGGGAGCCCAAGGCTTCGGCATCGTGCTGATCCTCTCCATCCTGGAGATCTCCCTGTCGTTCGACAACGCGGTGGTCAACGCCACGGTGTTGAAGCGGATGAACCCGTACTGGCAGAAGATCTTCCTGACCGTCGGCGTGCTCATCGCGGTCTTCGGCATGCGCCTGGTCTTCCCGCTGCTGGTCGTCGGCCTCACCGCCAAGCTCACCCCCACGACGGTCATCGACCTCGCGCTGCATTCCGACAAGACCCACGACGGCCTCACCTACGGCCAGTACCTGGAGGCGGCCAACCCGGCCATCGCGGCCTTCGGCGGCGTCTTCCTGCTGATGATCTTCCTCGACTTCATCTTCGAGGAGAAGGACTACAACTGGCTGGCCTGGATCGAGCGCCCGCTGGAGAAGGTCGGCAAGCTGGAGGCCTTCTCCAGCGTCGTCGCCCTGGTCGCCCTGCTGCTCGCCTCCAACTTCTTCGCCGAGGAGCACGCGGAGACCGTGCTGCTCGCCGGCGTCCTCGGCCTGGTCACCTACCTCGCCGTCAACGGCCTCTCCTCGATCTTCGAGTCGGGCCTGGAGGCCGAGGAGGAGCGCGAGGAGGAGGCGGAGAAGTCCGGCAAGTCGATCGTCCAGGTCGGCGGCAAGGCCGCGTTCTTCCTCTTCCTCTACCTGGAGGTCCTGGACGCCTCGTTCTCCTTCGACGGCGTGGTCGGCGCGTTCGCCATCTCCAGCGACATCTTCCAGATCACCCTGGGCCTCGGCATCGGCGCGATGTACATCCGCTCGCTGACCGTCTTCCTGGTCCGCAAGGGCACCCTGGACGACTACGTCTACCTGGAGCACGGCGCCCACTACGCGATCGGCGCGCTGGCGGTGATCCTGCTGGTCGGGATCAAGTACCACATCCCGGAGATCGTCACCGGCCTGATCGGCGTGGCCTTCATCGGGCTGGCGCTCGGCTCGTCGATCCTGCGCAACCGGCGTGAGGGCGCGGACGAGGAACCGGAGCTGGTCGGCAGCGGCAAGTAGTCCGCAGGGCAGACGGAACGGCCGCCTCCGGGGATCCCCGGAGGCGGCCGTTCGCGTGTCCCCGGTCGTACCCGTGGGGTGCCGGGGTCAGCCGAGCTGCTGCTCGATCGCGCGCAGCTTGCGCTCCAGCGAGTCCAGCTTCGGCATCGAGAGGGTGTCGTCGTCGGCCGTCAGGTCGACGGTCGAGTCGCTGCGGGACGACCCGGTTCCGGAGGCCGAGGAGGACGAGGAGGACGAGGAGGACAGGGAGGACGAGTACGACGAGTACGAGGAGCCGACGGCGGCGCGCGGGCGGCGCCCGGCGTCCAGGGCGGCCGGCTCGAACGGGTCGGAGGACCGGTGCGAGGACGGGTACGACGAGGAGGAGGCCGAGTACGGCGAGGAGGCCGAGGCGGTGGCTTCGGACTCCGCGGCTAGGGCAGGCTCCGTAGCGCTCGGGCCGTCTCCGGCAGCCGTGAGGGCGGGCACCTGGCGGCCGCCGCGGCCCCGGGAGAGCATGCCGCCCTGGCGGGAGATGGCCTTCAGCTCGGCCCGCTCGCGGCGGTCGGCGGTACGGGCGCGGGCCTTGGCGTCCAGCTTCGCCTGACGCTCCTCGCGCACCTCCTCGACCGCCTCGTCCAGGCTGCGGACGTTCTCCAGCAGCATCAGCGACCAGGCCGCGTAGGTCTCGCGCGGGGCCCGCAGCCAGCGGACGATGCGGATCTGCGGCAGCGGACGCGGCACCAGGCCCTGCTCGCGCAGCGCGGCCTTGCGGGTCTGCTTCAGCGCCCGGTCGAACAGGATCGCCGCCGAGATCGACATGCCGGAGAAGAACTGCGGGGCGCCGTCGTGCGACACGCCGCGCGGGGCGTGCACCCAGTTGAACCACGCCGAGGCGATCGCGAACACCCAGACCAGCAGGCGCGAGCCGAGCGCGGCGTCACCGTGGCTGGCCTCGCGGACGGCGAGCACCGAGCAGAACATCGCGGCGCCGTCCAGACCGAACGGGACGAGGTACTCCCAGCCGTTGGACAGGCCCAGGTTCTCCTTGCCGAAGCCGACCAGGCCGTGGAAGGAGAGGGCGGCGGCGACACCGGCACAGCAGAACAGCAGCGTGTACGAGGAGATGCCGTAGATCATCTCCTTGCGCCGGCGGCGCTCCTCGCTGCGCTCCCAGGAGTCGCCGGACTCGTCCTTCTTCGAGCTCTTGAAGCGCAGTGTCGCCATCAGGACGGCGACGAACAGCAGGGCTGCGCCGCCGACGACGGTCCAGACCAGCTGTATGGAGGTCAGGTTCATTGCGGGTCGGGCCTCGGGTTTCCGCAGGGGACAGGATCACAGCGCGACACAGGCGGTCAGGACCCGCCGCGCGGGCACCGCCTGACGGATCGTTCGTCGCCGCACGGCGTGCCCGCCGCGACCGCGCAGGGGCGGACGGGACACCTGTGCGGCTAGACGATATCGCGTCCGAAGTGGCGGCATGTTACGGGAGGGCGGCTTCCTCCGGCCAATCGACCCGCCGGTGCGGCCCGGTTGGGTAGCGGAGGGTCCGGACGGGGTATCCGACGGCCGGGCCGATGCCCGATCATTGGTCGGCGGACCGTCAGAACGCCTGGCGGGAGCAGGGGGAGAGGACTGGATGGTCTCGATCTGGGAGTACCTGCGCGGGGACAGGAGCTACACCTTCGACAACCCCGGGGGTCAGCACAAGGTCATACTCACCAAGTCGTCCCCGCAGCACGCGATCACCGGGTCGGCGGCCACCACCGGCTACCTCTACGTCAACCTGCACTGGACGATGACCGCCGGGGGCGGCGCCCGGCCGAGCGCCCGGGACTCCGTCAAACGGTTCTTCAGTCCGCGGATCCTGCGGCCGCTGGAGCCGGACTCGCCGCAGGGCAGCGAGCCGACGAACGTCGACCTCGACCTGGCCTGCATGTACGAGCTCTCGGACGGGAGCACGGGCGTGGTGCAGCCGCTCGGCGGGCTGTTCGGCGACCTCCAGAACGCGCCGTACGTCAAGCTCAGCGGCGACGACCAGTACGGGGCGCCGTCCGGCGAGACGATGTACGTCAACCTGGAGAAGAAGGACAAGTTCAAGCGGCTGCTGATCTTCGTCTACATCTACGACGGCACGCCGGCCTTCGAACAGTCGAACGCGGTGATCACGATCGTGCCGCAGACCGGGCCGCGGATCGAGATCAAGCTGGACGAGCGGGCCCGGGCGGCGCGCTCCTGCGCGGTGGTGCTGATCGAGAACGCGGGGGACAACCAGCTGACGGTGCGCCGCGAGGTGCGGTACGTCAACGGGTTCCAGGCGGACATCGACCGGCTGTACGGGTTCGGGATGCAGTGGCAGCGCGGGTACAAGAGCGACTGACGGGGGTCGGTGGTCCCGCGGCGGGGCCTGGTGCGGGTGCGGCTTCGGGTTCCGGGGCCGGCGGGGCCGGGATCGCCGGGCGGCCCCGCCGGGGGCGTCAGCGGGGCTGGAACTGCGGGCCCTGCGGGGGCAGCGCGAACTCCTCGCCGGTGGCCGCCGGGGGCTGGGCCGTCGGCGGCTGCGGCTGGACGGGCTGCGGTGGGACGGGCGGCTGCTGGCCGGTGCCGGGCTGCGGGTAGCCGTAGCCCGCGGGGCGCTGCTGCTGCGGGGCGGGCTGGTTCGGCTGGGGGTAGCCGTAACCGCCCGGCTGCTGCTGGTAGGGCTGCTGGCCGGTGCCCGGCTGCGGGTAGCCGTAGCCGCCGGTGGGCTGCTGCTGGGGGTAGCCGTACCCCGGGGTCGGCTGCTGGGGGTAGCCGTAGCCGGTGCCGGGCTGGTGGCCCGGGGGAACGGTGGGCGGCGGGGGCATGGTCGGCGGGGCCGTGGGCGGCGGCGGCGGGGTCGTCGGCGCGGGCGACGCGCTCGCGGCGGCGGCCGGGGCCGGTGCCGCCGGAGCGGTGGCCGGGACTGGTGCCGGGGTGGCGGCCGGGGGCTGGGCGGGCGGTGCCTGCGGGACGGCCGGGGCCAGCGTGAAGGTGCCCGGCTCGGGGGTGGTCGGGCGAGGGTCCGGCAGCGGCATGCTGCGCGGGTCGAGCATGCCGGCGGACGGGGTGGCGGTGGAGCCGGTCGCCCGGGCCGCCGCCGGGTCGGCCTCCGCGTCGTCCACGGTGATGCCGAAGTCGGTGGCGAGTCCGATCAGCCCGGAGGTGTAGCCCTGGCCGATCGCGCGGAACTTCCAGGCCCCGGAGCGGCGGTACAGCTCGCCGGCGACCAGGGCGGTGACGTTCTCGGCGTCCTCGATCCGGAACTCGGCGAGCGCGGGCGCGCCCTCGCCGGCCGTGGCGTCGAAGAGCAGCAGGCGCAGCCCCGGCACCGAACGGAACGGCCCACCCTCGGAGGAGCCGGCCAGCACCACGCGGTCCACGTCGGCGGGCAGCTTGCCCAGCTCGACCTCGACCGTGTCGATGATCTCGGCGCCGCCGGAGGTCTGCTGCTTGGGCAGGTGGCGGACCAGTCCGGAGGGGTGGCGGGGCTGGTTGTAGAAGACGAAGTCGGCGTCCGAGCGGACCTTGCCGGTGGCACCGAGCAGCAGCGCGGAAGCGTCCACGTCCGGCGCACCGGGCGTGGCGCTCCAGCGCAGCACGGCGCGGACCGCCGCCGCCGGCAGTGCGATGTTGGCGCCCTTGGCCATCACGTGCGTCATAGCCGACCATCCTGCCTGTTCGCCACCCCTTCGGACAACGTGACCGGACCGGTCCGCGCCGGGTCGGACTTTGCCAAGACTTGCGCTTTCCGAGGTTTGCCGCCGTCGTTTCCGAGGTCCGGACCCGCCGCGACCATGATCGTCGAAGTGGACCGGGATGTTCCGGGAGTTCAGTGCCGGGGAACCGGGACCGGCCGGATCCCGTCCGTACCATGGGCGGTCGAAAGGTCCCCGGGGGTTCGACGGAGGGGCGTCCGGCGGAGGCGTGCCCGGGAACCATGGCGCCCGGTCGGCCGGTTGACCAGGGTGTCGTCGGCAACGGGCCGGGGGCCGGTCCACTTCCTGGAGGAGAGCACCTTGCGCCATTTCGGCCACCTCGCCGAGGACGTACGCGGCCGGCTCTTCCTGGAACAGCCGCGCCCGTTCACCGCGCGGAGCGAACCGTCGGTGCTCGCCACCGCCCTCGGCGGCACCCTGTACAGCCCGGCCACCAGGCCGGCGCTGGCCGCCGACATCCGTAAACTGGCTGGTCGGGGCGTGGTGTCGATGGTGCTCTGCCTGGAGGACGCGATCGCCGACCACGAGGTGGACGCGGGCGAGCGGAACCTGGTCGAGCAGTTGAATGACCTGGTCAAGGATTTCACCGACTGTACACAGAGCCATCCCCTCCTCTTCATCAGGGTCCGTGCCGCCGCCCAGATCCTCGACCTGGCCGAGCGCCTCGGACCGGCCGTCGAACTGCTCAGCGGCTTCGTGCTGCCGAAGTTCACCCCCGCGAACGGCGGCGAGTACCTGGCCGCGCTGGCCGCCGCCGAGGCCGCGACCGGGCGGCGGCTGTTCGCCATGCCCGTCCTGGAGTCGCCCGAACTCGCCCACCTGGAGACCAGGCGGGACCAGCTCTTCGGCATCGCCGAACTGCTCGCCGGCCACCGCGAGCGGGTGCTCGCCGTCCGGCTCGGCGTCACCGACCTCTGCTCCGCGTACGGGCTGCGGCGCTCGCCCGACCTCACCGCGTACGACGTGGCGCTGGTCGCGGCGGTGATCGGGGACGTGGTCAACGTGCTCGGCCGGGCGGACGGCACCGGGTACACCGTCACCGGGCCGGTCTGGGAGTACTTCCCGGTGCAGGAGCGGATGTTCAAGCCGCAGCTGCGCCGGACCCCGTTCACCGGGGCCTCGGTGCCCGCCGGGGCCGGAGCCCTCCGGGCCTCCGGGGAGGAGGTCCGCCGGCGGATCATCGACCACGACCTGGACGGGCTGATCCGGGAGGTCGAACTCGACCGGGCCAACGGCCTGCTCGGCAAGACCTGCATCCACCCCAGCCACGTTCCGGCCGTGCACGCCCTCTCCGTGGTCACGCACGAGGAGTACTGCGACGCCCGGGACATCCTCCGGCAGGAGCAGGACGGCGGCGGGGTGCTGCGCTCGGCGTACACCAACAAGATGAACGAGGCCAGGCCGCACCGGGCCTGGGCGGAGCGGGTGCTCCTGCGGGCGGAGGTGTTCGGGGTGGCCCGGGAGGACGTGAGCTTTGCGGAACTGCTGTCGGCCTGTCTGTGCGACTGACTCCCGGACGGCCGAGTCCCGTGTGGCCGGCTTCCGCGTGGCCGGCTCCCGTGTTGCCGGCGCTTGGACGGTCGGCGCCCGTGTGGCCGGCGCTCGGACGGTCCGCTTCCGTGCGACCGTCTTCCGGACGGCTGATTGTTCCCGTGGTCGAATCCGAGCCGTTTCCCCCGGTTTCCGTAGCGCGGATATGACGAACGCACCATCGCACCATCGAAGGCAGGACCAGCAGTGACAGCAACACCGCAGACGTGGACCGGCCGCTGGGTCGCCGACCGGGCCGGGATCGCGCTGACCGGCTCCGCGCGGCTCCCCGAACTCGTCGGCCTGGCCCTCCGGGAGAACCGCAAGCGCGCCCACCTGCTGGTCTCCAACGTGCTCGGCAAGCACGTCCCGCAGCGGCCCTCGGTGGTCCACGGCGCCGGGCTCGAACTCGGCCGACGGGTCCGCGAGCTGCTCGGGGCGGAGGCGGCTGCCCGGGCCGTCGTGCTCGGCTACGCGGAGACCGCCACCGGCCTCGGCCACAGCGTCGCCGACGGCCTGGACGCCCCCTACCTGCACTCCACCCGCCGCCCGGTGCCCGGCATCACCCCGGTCGGCGGCTTCGAGGAGGAGCACTCGCACGCCACCTCGCACCTGCTGCTCCCGGCCGACCCCGGCCTCCTCGCCGGGAACGGACCGCTGGTGCTGGTGGACGACGAGTTCTCGACCGGGCAGACGGTGCTCAACACCATCCGCGAACTGCACGCCCGCCACCCGCGCGGGCACTACGTGGTGGTCGCCCTGGTGGACCTGCGCTCCGCGGCCGACCGGCGGCGGCTCGACCGGACCGCCGCCGAACTCGGCGTCCGACTGGACCTGGTGGCCACCGCGAGCGGCGGCGTCGAGCTGCCGGCGGACCTGCTGGACCGGGCCGAGCGGCTGATCGCGGAGGCGGGCGCCGTCACTCCGGAGGTCGGGCCTTCGGCGGCCGCCGCCGCGCCGCTGGTCAGGGTCGGGCTGGACTGGCCCGCCGGGCTCCCGGACGGCGGCCGGCACGGCTTCACCGCGCGCGACCGCGCCCGGCTGGACGCCGTACTCCCCCGGCTGGCCGGGCAGTTGGCCGAAGCCCTGCCCGCCGGTGCGCGGCGGGTGCTGGTGCTCGGCTTCGAGGAGCTGATGTACGCGCCGCTGCGCCTGGCCGACGCCCTCGGCGAGCGGCTCGGCGGCGACCGCGTCCGGTTCTCCACCACCACCCGCTCGCCCGTCCTGGCGGTGGACGACCCCGGCTACGCCATCCGCACCCGGCTCGCCTTCCCCGCCCACGACGACCCGCAGGACGGCGGCTCGCCCGAGCGCTACGCGTACAACGTCGCCCCCGGCAGCGACCCGGCGCGGCGGTTCGACGCCGTGGTGCTGGTGGTGGACGACGTGGCCGACACCCCGGCGCTGCACGAGGGCGAGCGCGCGCTGCTCGGACAGCTGCGGCGGGTGACCGACCGGGTGGTGCTCGCCGTGCTGCCCTCGCACCGGCCGGTGCCCGGGGCGGCCGCCTCGCTGCCCGTGCCGTCGCCGTCGCCGTCGTCCTCGTCTTCGTCTTCGTCTTTGTCTTCGTCTGCGCTGGCGCCGGCGCCGGCGCCGGTCGTGCTCCCCGTGCCGTTGTACGGGCCGGCGTTCTCCTCGTACCCGGCCGAGGAGGTGGCCTGGCTGCTCAAGGACCTCTCCGGGGTCGCGCTCGAAGCCCCGACCGAGGAGCGCGAGGAGGCCGTCCAGAGCGGCGGCGCGCACTACGCCGAGTCGCTGCCGGTCGAGTACCAGCCCGGCCCCGGGTACCAGGCGCTGTTCCACGAGGCGCTGCGCGGCTCCGCCGGCCGGATCGCGCTCGCCGTGGGCACCGTCGCCGAGACCCTGCTGCGCGAGCGCGGCCCCGGCCTGGTGCTCGCCTCGCTGGCCCGGGCCGGCACGCCCGTCGGCATCCTGATCCGCCGCTGGCTCGCCTTCGCGCACGGCCTGTCCGTACCGCACTACGCCGTCTCGATCGTGCGCGGCCGCGGCATAGACCCGGTCGCGCTGCGGTACCTGGCGGCCCACCACCGCACGCGGGACGTGGTGTTCGTGGACGGCTGGACCGGCAAGGGCGCGATCACCCGAGAACTCGCCGACGCCTTGGCCGGCACCGACTTCGACCCGGACCTCGCGGTGCTCGCCGACCCGGGCCGCTGCGTGCGGACGTACGGCACCCGGGACGACTTCCTGATCCCGTCCGCCTGCCTCAACTCCACGGTCTCCGGGCTGGTTTCGCGCACCGTGCTGCGGGCCGGGCTGATCGGGCCGGACGACTTCCACGGCGCCAAGCACTACGCCGAACTCGCCGGGAGCGACGTCTCGGCGGCCTTCCTGGACGCGGTGGCCGCCCGCTTCGGCGAGGTCCGGGCCGCGGCGGTCGAGGGCGCCGACCGGCTCGCCGCCGACCCGCACCGGACGCCCGACTGGGCGGGCTGGGCCGCCGTCGAACGGATCAGCGCCGAGTACGGCATCGACAACGTCAACCTGGTCAAGCCCGGCGTCGGCGAGACCACCCGGGTGCTGCTGCGCCGGGTCCCCTGGCGGATCCTCGCCCGGCGCGGCGCCGGTGCCGACCTCGACCACGTCCGGCTGCTCGCCGCCCAGCGCGGCGTCGAGGTCGAGGAGGTGGACGGGCTGCCGTACACCTGCGTCGGCCTGATCCACCCCCGCTACAGCCGCGGGGCGACCGGCGGCGACGGGCGGGCCGTCACCGACGGGCGGGCTGTGACCGACGGGCGGGCTGTGACCGACGGGCGGGTACGGACGGACGGGCACGCCGTGCCCGAGACTACGGGGAGGGAATCCTGATGGGTGTTCTGGTGGCGAGCGACCTCGACCGGACGCTGATCTACTCCGAGCGGGCCATGGCCCTGGCCGCGCCCGACCGGCTCGCGCCGCGGCTGCTCTGCGTCGAGGTGTACCAGGGGCGGCCGCTGTCCTTCATGACCGAACGGGCCGCCGAGCTGCTCACCGAACTCGCCCGGCAGGCCTGCTTCGTCCCGGCTACCACCCGGACGCCCGAGCAGTACGGACGGGTCAAGCTGCCCGGCCCGACGCCGGACTGGGTCCCCGCGTACGCGATCTGCGCCAACGGCGGACAGCTGCTGGTGGACGGCGTGCCGGACCGCGACTGGCGGGCCGAGATCACCGCGCGGATCGCCGCCGGCTCGGCCCCGCTGGAGGAGGTGACCCGGCGGCTCGCCCTGTGCGCCGACCCGGAGTGGACCCACAAGCGGCAGGTCGCCGACGAGCTGTTCGCCTACCTGGTGGTCGAGCGCGCCGCGCTGCCCGAGGGCTGGCTGGCCGAACTGACCGGCTGGTGCGCCGAGCGCGGTTGGACGGTCTCCCTGCAGGGCCGCAAGGTGTACGCGGTGCCCGCGCCGCTCACCAAGAGCGCCGCACTGGCCGAGGTCGTCCGGCGCAGCGGTGCCGACACGGTGCTGGCGGCCGGGGACTCGCTGCTCGACGCCGACCTGCTGCTCGCGGCCGACGCCGGCTGGCGCCCCGGGCACGGCGAGCTCGCCGACAGCGGCTGGACCGCCCCCGGCGTCACCGCCCTCACGGAGGTGGGGGTGACGGCGGGGGAGGAGATCGTCCGGCGGTTCCTGGCCGGGGCGGCGGCCCTGCCGGTCGGGGTCTGACCGGGGCGGCCCCCGCTCAGCCGCAGCAGCCGCCGCCGCAGCAACCGCCCCCGCCCCCGGCGGCGGGGGCCTGCTGGGCGGCGGCCGCGCCGCCCGTGACGGCGACGGTGGACAGCAGCTTCACGGTGTCCTCGTGGCCCTGCGGGCAGACGGCGGGGTCGTTGGCCTGGGCCATCGGACGGCGGAGCTCGAAGGTGGCGCCGCAGGAGCGGCAGCGGAAGTCGTAACGAGGCATACCGGCAGAGTACCCAGCCGGGTGCCCGCCGGGTCCCCCTCCTCCTGCTTCCCCCTTCTCCTCCTCCCCCCTTCTCCCTCTACTCCATTCCCCTTCTCGTCCTACCGGTGGCCGCCGAGGTCCTCGCGGATCAGTTCGATCACCCGTGCCGAGGTGTCCCGCACCGCCGCGAGCTCGGTCAGGAAGTGCCAGTAGTCGGGGTGCCGGCCGGCCTCCTCCAGCGCGGCCACCGCCCGGTCCAGCCGGGCCACCGCCTCGTCCAGCGGGGCGGCGTGCCGAGGGTCCGGCGCACTGCGGCCGGCCATCGCCAGCCGCTGCGCGTCCCGGATCGCGAAGCGGGCGCGCTCGATCTCCTTGTGGGGGTCGTGCTGCACCTCGTTCAGCTGCCGCAGCCGGTCGTTCACCGCGGCCACCGAGCCGTCGGCGGTCTCCAGCAGCGCGCGGACCGTCCCGATCGCACCGGTGGCGTCCGCCCAGCGCTGCTCGTCCCGCGCCCGGGCGGCCTCGGCGAGCTTGCGCTCGGCGGCGCGCCCGGTCTCCGCGACCTGGTCCGGCACCCGCTGGAGGTCCTGCCAGCAGGCGGTGCTGAACCGGCGGCGCAGTTCGCTCAGGGCGGGCGCGACCGTCTCGGCCTTGGTCTCCAGCGCCTGGATGCGGGTCCGCAGGCTCGCCAGCCGCCGGTCGATCTCCCGCGCCCGCTCCGGCAGCTGTCCGGCGTCGGCGGCGATCGCCTCGGCGCGCTGCTTCACGTCGTCCGCGCGCCGCAGGGTGTCCGCGACCCCGTGCCGGGCCGGGCCCTCGTTCAGCCGACCGAGCTCGGGCGCCAGTTCGGCCAGCCGGGCCGCCAGGTCGTCCGCCCGCAGGCCGGCGCCGCGCGCCTCGTCCAGCGCGGTGGTGGCGGCCAGCAACGCGCGCTTGGCCTGCTCGACCGCCGGGGTGACCCGCATCAGCTGCTGCTCGGCGTGCTCGACGGTCGGCTGCAGGCGCCGCAGGAAGTCGTTCAGCTCCGAGCGGGCCGAGCCGAGCTGGCCCTTCGCGTCCTCCAGCTGGCGCCGGGCCTGCGCGGCCGCGCCCGCGTCCAGGGTCTCGCTGTCCAGGTTGTGGGCGTCGAGCGCGGCCAGGTAGTTCACGGTCACCTGGTCGACCCGGCCGGAGATCGCCGCCAGGTCGGCCAGCGCGCGCTGTACCGTCTGGCCCTCCTCGGCCGCGCGGACCGTCTCCACCGCGAGCTGCACCTCGCGCTGGGTCTCCTCCAGCTCGTAGAACGCCTCCTGGGCCGCCGCCCGGGCCTCCCGGGCCTGCGCCCGTCCGCCCTCACCGCCGCCGCGCCGCCCCCACCAGCCGCTGCTCCCGGCCGAGGCCAGCCCCACCGCCGCCAGCGCACCGGCCAGCACCACCGGCAACACCAACGCGTCCGCCAACGCACTCCCCGCCCGACGCCGCCCCCGCCCGCTCCCGCCGGCCACCGTCACTGCGCGCTCCCTGCTCCGACCCGCTGATCCGGCCCCATTCTCCCCGATCCCCCCACCCGCCCGTCACCCCCTCCCGCCCCATCCACCCCCCGCCCCGCCCACCCGGCCCACCCCCTCACTCGCCACCTGTCCCACACCACCCCCGGGACCAGGTACCCTAGGCTCTCGTCGTGCGCCCACCGGGCCACGACCGGGGGCGCGTAGCTCAGTGGTAGAGCGCTGCTCTTACAAAGCAGATGTCGGCGGTTCGAAACCGTCCGCGCCCACCAGCCAAAATGCCCCGGACCGATCTTGGTCCGGGGCATTTGACATCTCAGCCTGACATCAGTGGCGCCGCTTGAGCAGCCGGTCCATGTTGCCGAGGGCCTCCCGCTGGGTGTCCTGCGTGACGTGGGTGTAGACGTTCATCGTCAGCCCGATCTGGCTGTGACCGAGGATTTCCATCACCACCCGCGGCGGCACCCCGCACGCGACGAGCAGCGTCGCGCACCCGTGCCGGGTGTCGTGCAGCCGGATCGCCGGGACCTCGGCGGCCTTGGACACCCGGACGAACGAGCGGTAGAGGTTGGTCGGCTCGACCGGCCGGCCGGTCCGGGTGGTGAAGATGTACCCGGTCTCCTCCCACTTCTCCCCGGCCGCGCGCCGGGCCTCGTCCTGCCGCATCCGGTGCCAGCGCAGGGCCGCCACGCAGATCCGGGGGAGCGGCACCGGCCGGCGCTTGCCGCTCTTGGTGGTGTCCGCGTACAGCTCGCCCCGGACGCGCTGCACCTGCTCGCGCACGACCAGCACCCGGTGGTCGAGGTCGACCTCCGACCAGCGGAGCCCGACGATCTCACCGCGCCGCATGCCGAGCGCGATGGCCAGCACGAAGGCGGCGTAGAGCGGATCGGTGCGGGCTGCGGAGAGGAACGTGAGCGTCTGGTCGAGCGTCCACGGCTTGATCTCACGGCTCGTCACCCGGGGCGGCGGGACCAGCATCGCGACGTTCCGCACGATCAACTCGTCCCGGCACGCGGCGCTCAGCGCCGAGCGGAGCACCCGGTGCGACTCCTTTGCGGTGGCGGCGCTGGACTGCTTTGTGACCTTCGCGAGGAACGTCCGCACGTCGCGCGGGCTCAGCGACTCCAGCCCCTTGGAGCCGAGCAGCGGGACCAGGTAGAGGCGCACGTGCGTCTCGTACTTGGCCTGCGTGGTCTTCTTCCGCTGGGGCTTGATGAAGTGCTCCAGCCAGTACGGCAACCACTCGGACAGCTTCGCCGACTTGGTGGGGGTGGCGATGCCCTGCTTGGCCCGCTCCACCAACTCCTTGCGCTTGCCGTCGCACTCGTCCCACGTCTTGCCGTAGACGAACTTGCGGGCCCACGTACCGTCCGGCTGGGGGACGTAGACAGCGGCCTGGTACCGGCCGTCCTTGCGCTTGGTTACGGTGCCGGCGCCGTTCGGGTTTCGCTTGGTCATTAGGCGTTCTCCTCGATCTTGGAGCGGATGTAGGAGGCAAGGCACTCGACCGGGATTCGGCGGGACCGACCTTCGGTGATGGTGCCGAGCTTCTTCGAGCGGATGAGGTCGTAGACCTTGCTGCGGCTCATCCGGAGTGCGGCCATGACCTCGGGCACGGTCAGGGCTTCGGGGATGGCGGTGGTCATGAGGCGGCTCCCGGGAGTTCGAGGCAGCGAAAGGGCGGAGCCGGTGTCGGCTCCGCCCTTCCTTCTCTGGGATCCGCTACTGCCGCTACTGCCGCTACCTCCCTGGTCAGGGGCATGTTTTTGGTAGCGGATTTGGTAGCGGTAGCGGATTGGTGCCGCTCCCGCCGAGGTGGATGGGAGCGGCGGGCGGCCTACGGTGCGGCGGCGGCCGGGGCGTCGGGTAGCGGATCGGTATCCGCTACCTCGGGCGTATCCGCTACCGGATACAGGGTCCTGACCTGCGCGGTAGCGGCAGTAGCGGCGGTAGCGGATTCCTGGGAACGAGGCGGGCGGGGCGGGCAGTACCGCAGCCACGCGTCGGACAGGTCCGAGGCGTAGTAGCCCTTGGCGCTGCTCTTGGGGCCGGTCTTGATGTTGCGGGGCTTGATGGGGTCGTTGTCGGCGGTGACGTAGTCGCCGAGCATCTTGGCGAGGGCGCGGGCGGTGATGGGCTTGCCGTCGAGGTCGGCCCACGGCGCGTCGTCCAGCTCGGCGAGCTTGCTCAGCAGTTCGGCGCTGAGCATCCGCTCGGCGCCGTCGAAGATGTCGCGCAGGTCGGTGAGGAGGCGGATGCCGACGCTGCCCTTGTCGTTGGCCTTGGAGGCGGTGACGAGTTCGACGCAGGCCTTGCGGGCGCGCTTGGGCCAGTGGCCGCCGGCGGCGTCGGCGACGGCGAGCAGGGGCTCCCACACGTCGGCGGGGCGGTCGCTGATGCCTTCGGGCAGCTCCGGCCACACGTCGTGGAGCTGGTCGCGGACGCTGCTGGCCCACTCGGCGAGGCGGTCGCGCAGCTTGTGCCCCTCCGCCCGGTGGATGCGCTCACGGTAGGGCTCAACGCGCTCATTGGGGGCCCGGCGGCGCATCCGGATGACGACGGAGCGGCTCATGATGGTGTCGGGCAGGTCGCCGAGCCCGGCAGTGGCGAGGGCGGCGTAGACGGGGAAGGGCTGCACGGTCTGGGTGCCGCCGTCGCCGACGCAGCGCAGGACGACGCCGGAGCGGCGGTGGCCGGAGTTGATCAATCCGCGCAGGTCCTCGTTGCCGGCGGCCTTGGAGCCGAAGACGGTGTCGATCTCGTCGAACAGCACGGTCGGGCGGGCGTCGGCGTCGGAGACGGTGCGGAACAGCGCGGCCGGGCTGACGTCGGTGGTCAGCACCGGGCGCGGGGTGATCGTCTCCATGATCTCCAGGGCCCGGGTCTTGCCGGATCCGGGCTCGGGGCTCAGGAAGGCGATGCGCGGGGTGGACTCGAAGCAGTCGAGCAGGTGGGTGTGGGCGTCCCACAGCACGACAGCGGTGTACGCGGCCTCGCTGGGGAAGACGTTGAAGCGGCGGTGGAACTCCTCGACGGCGTCGAGCAGGGCGGCGCCGTCCTCGGGGCCCGGCCGGTCGGGGGTCTTGGTGCTCTTAAGGGGGGAGTTCGGGAGGCTCATGCGGCGTCTCCGGCCGGGTTGTGGGCGATGGACCAGTTCAGGGCGTTGGTGATGGTCGCGTCGGCCTCGCGCGCAGTGAGGCCGGCCCGCTCGGCCGCCCCCTTAAGAGCCTGTTCGACCTCACCCCGGCTGAGCTTGCCGTTGGCGACGAAGCGGCCCAGCGCGCGGGCGGCCCGGGTGAGGGTCCAGTTGCGGGTGCCCTCGGTGGCGTCGGCGACGTTCGCCGTCTCGTTGCGCAGGGCGGCGTCGACGTACGCGGGCCGGTTGCCCGTGGTGCGGCGGTCGAGCCGGAAGGGCGTGGTGACGGGCCTGGGTGGCGGGGTGAGGAGGCGGGTGATCCAGCCGGGCAGGGGCGCCGGGGCAGTGTCACGTCCGACCTCGTAGCGGCGCCCGTCGACGGTGCTGCCCGCGGCGACGACGTAGCCGCCACCGGCCCGGGTGTCGATGAGCCAGCCCAGCCCGGACCCGTGCTGACCGGCGGTGTTGCGCAGAGCCGTCCCGGCGGGGGCGGTGAAGTAGAGGTGCAGGCCGCCCGAGGGGGTGATGACGCTGTAGGTGTCGTCGGGGAAGGGCTGGCCGTTGCGCTCGCACAGTGCGTACAGCACGTCGAACCCGTCCGCCACCTGCTCGTTGGCCCATTCCTGGGGCGGGACGGCGCCGGGCTTGGGGGTGTCGAGGTCGACGACGACCAGGTTGGACGGGCCGGTGGCGAGGCCGACCCCGTACGGCCCGTGCAACCAGGTCCGGCGCACGATGCCGGGGTCGAGGGTCGCGCGCTGCTCCCAGCCCTGGTGGCCGGTGGTGCAGGGGCCGGTACGGGGACAGGTCGCGGCGGGGTGCAGGGCGGGGCGCTTGCTGCGGGGCAGCAGGGGGAAGACGTGCCAGCCGCGTTCGACGGCGTTGAGGGCAGCGTTGAGCAGGGGGTTGCCGGTCACGGCGAATCCCTTCGGCGGGTCGGGCCCGGGGCCGGGGAGGTCGGCCCCGGGCGAGAGGTGCGGGCTAGAACAGGGAGTCCGGCTCGGCGGCCGGGGCGCTCGCCTGCTGGGCCTTGGCGGCGGCGCGGCGGGTGGCGTCGTGGCACTCCGGGCACCACGCGATGAGCGCGGTCTTCGGCAGGGCGGCGGCCTTGTGCGGGGGGAGGAGCAGGTCGGTCGGCTCGGCGGGGGCGGCGAGCAGGCGGACGGGGCCGGTGCCGTGGCGGCGGCCGTAGCCGCCGTGGACGGTCTTGCAGCGCCCGCCGTCCTTGTCGTGGTTCTTGCCGCAGGTGCCGCGGCACTGGCAGCGGCCCGCGGCGGCGGCGAGGACGACCAGCCACAGGCCCCGGCTGTCGCCGAGCGGTGGGACGCGGGTGGTCATGCCGCCGCCTGGTGGCCGTGCTGGGCGAGGTACTGGCCGGCGATGTGGTGGGTGTAGGCGGGCGGGATGGCTTTGCGGGCTTCCTGGTTGGTCATCCAGGTGCAGCCCATGGCGTCGGCGTACGCGCGTTCCTGGCTGTGGTCGAAGGCGAGCAGGCCCCGGCGGTGCCAGCAGGGCGGGACCAGGTCGGCGGTGGCGCCCCAGGAGGTCTCGAACGCGCGGTGGCGGCGCACGCGCAGGCCGAACTGGGTGCCACACAGCAGGTAGTCGCGCCGGACTGGGGCTTCGGGGACGTTCTCGATCACCCAGGGGCGGCCGGTGGCCTCCATGATGCGGCGGCCCTCCGGGACCAGGTCGGGGTGGTCGGCGGGGGTGCCGCGCCACCTGGTGACGGTGGCGTAGTGCTCGCACGGCCAGGAGCCGTGGATGAGGTCGAACTCGTGGCCGTGCTCGGCGACGAACTCCAGGGCGTCGGCCTGGACGAACTCGAAGGGGTAGTTGGGCTGGGGAGCGATGTCGACGCCGACGACGTCGAAGCCCGCCAGGTGGTAGCCCATCGAGGCGCCGCCGGCGCCGCAGCAGGCGTCCAGAACGCGCGGGTGGCGTAGGGGGTTTCGGGACATGTGACCTCCGCAGGTCAGGAACCACCCGTCGGCGCCCTGGCGGAAGGCGGGCGCGGGCAGGGTGGTGTCACAGGGGTGGTCTAGGTTGTGGGGACCGTGCGTGTGCGCGCGGCCGAGGGGACATGCAGCGGATGGGGGCTGGTGTGGCGACGGCGTGGCTGGTCATGGCGGTGGGCGACGACCGCTCGCACGGCGGTAACGACGGGTACGACGACGACCCGGCGCGCCACTACAGCTGGGACAGCACGGTGCCCAACAGCGAGCGCCCGGCGGTCGGGGACGTGATCGCGCTGTGGGACAAGAAGTCCCTGCTCGGCGTGTCGGTGATCGAGGACATCGAGGTCGGGCGGGCGGAGAAGGACCGCTACACCTGCCCGCTCCCTGGCTGTGGGAAGGCCGACTTCAAGCCGCGGAAGAAGGAACGGCCGGTCTACCGGTGCAACAAGTGCAAGGGCGCGTTCGACGTGCCCCTGTCGCGCCGCGAGCAGGTCACGACCTACCGCACCCGGCACGACACCGCGTGGGTCGACATGGCCGGCGCCCTGCCCGGGGCTGTGCTGCGCTCGTTGTGCGACAAGCCCTCGCAGCACAGCATCCGCAGCATGCGTTGGGAGCGGCTCCGGGAGGCCCTGGCCGGGGTGGGGGTGACCGCGTCGGTGACCGTCACCGAGCAGGCCCGGCGGGCGATCGCAGGTGGTCACCGGGAGCGGGTCGTGCGTGCCCGGGTCGGGCAGGGCGCCTTCCGTGCCCGGCTGCTGGAGCGGCACGGGGCGGTGTGCGCGTTCACCGGCCCCGCCCCGGCCACCGTCCTGGAGGCCGCGCACCTCTACAGCTACGCGGCCAACGGCGAGCACCACGACAACGGCGGCCTGCTCCTGCGCCGGGACGTACACCGGCTCTTCGACCTCGGGCACATCGCAGTCGATCCCGGCAGCATGGTCCTCGACCTGACGCCGGAACTGGCCGCATACCCGGCCTACGCGCCGCTGCACGGCGCGACGCCCACTATCCCGCTCCAGCGTAGCCGCGCCTGGCTGGAGGCCCACTGGGCCCAGCACCGCAGCTGACGACGACGCTCCTTACGCGGCGGCCTGTCGGGCGTGCCAGGCAAGCCACTGGGCTGCCTGGCGCCCGATCCACTGGGTGTAGGCCGGAGGGATGGCCTCGCGCAGGCCGTCGCGGCTGGCCCAGGGCATGCCCATCACGGCCTCGCTGCGGGCGAGCGGGACGTTGGAGAAGTTGCCGACGACATGCATGAACTCGCCCTCGCCGACCGGGCGGCCCATCTTGGCCACTGGCGCGGTGTGCACGGGGTGGTGAGGGCTGCTCAGCGGCAGCATCGGGCTGGTTTCGAACCAGCGGTGGCGGTAGGTGCGCAGGCCGAACGTCGCCCCGCACAGCAGGGCGTCGCACCGCAGCGGGGCGCCGGGAACGTTCTCCATCACCCACATCCGCCCCGTGCCGCTCAGTGCCTCGCGGGTGGCCTCGACGAGCAACGGGTGGGTGTTGCCCTGGATGCGCTGGGTGGCGCTGTAGCCCTGGCACGGGCAGGACGCGTGCACCAGGTCGAAAAGGCGGCCGTGCTCGGCGATGAACCGGACGGCGTCGGCCTGGACGAAGGGGAACGGGTAGCGGGGCTGGTCGGCGATGTCGACGCCGACGACGTCGAATCCGGCCAGGTAGTAGCCCATGGAGGCCCCGCCCTGGCAGCAGAACGCGTCCAGGACCGTGTAGCCGTTCCAGGGGCGGGCGGGCAGCCAGCCCGCGGCCGGGCGGGCCGCGACAGTAAGGGCGAGAGCGCTCACCGGTAGCCCCCGTCCTCGGCCTGGTGGTGGTCGAGCCAGGCGAACGCCGAGGTGGTCTGTGCGCGGTAGTAGACCTGGAGGGCGGCGCCGGGGACGCTGCCGGGGTGGACGCGCGGGTTGACGAGGCTGGCGTACAGGCGCGTGCCGTGGTGGACGCAGGCCTTGGCGGTGTCGCCGTGGCGGTCGAGGATGGTCACGGCGTCGCGCGGGCCCTCGCAGGGGCTTTCGTCGCCGAGGTGGGCGGCCTCGCAGCGGGGCTGCGGGTCGGTGGTGCTTCCGGACATACTGGGGTCCTCTGGTCTCTGAGAGGGGATCGGATAGCCCCGCAGCAAGCCGGCTTCTCTGCCAGGATTCGGCGGCTGCTGCGGGGCGTTTGTGCTGTTCGGGGCGCGGTCCGGCTAGAACGGCGGCTCGGTCGAGCCGCCGGCCGGGGCGCCGCCCCACTCGCCGCCGGGCGCGGCCGGGGCGGCGGTGGACCACTCGTCGGCCGGGCGGGCGGTCGGGGCGCCGGTGCGCTGGGCCTTTGTGACCTTGGCGGTGGCGAAGCGCAGGCTGGGGCCGACCTCGTCGACGTCGAGGCCGAGCATGGAGCGGTTCTCGCCCTGCTCGGTCTTCCAGTTGTGCTGCACGAGACGGCCCTGGACGACGACGCGCATGCCCTTGGTCAGGGACTCGGCGATGTTCGTGGCGATCTCGCGCCAGGCGGTGGCGCGCAGGAACAGCGCGGTGCCGTCCTTCCACTGGCCGGTGGCCTTGTCGTAGGTGCGGGGGGTGGAGGCGACGGTGAAGCGGGCCATGGCCACGCCCTGCGGGGTGAAGCGGAGTTCGGGGTCGTCGGTGAGGTTGCCGACGACGGTGATCGGGGTCTCTCCCACGGACACGGGTGCCTCCCAGGGCATCGGTGGTGTCGGGAGCGGGTCTGCCCGTCCCCCGCGCTACCCGGGCCCCGCCGCTGGCTGCGGTGGCGGTTCGGGCGGCACGGCCGGTCTGGCAGGCCAGGGCGTTAGAACGGCGGCTCGGTGGAGTAGACGGGTTCGGTCCAGCCGAGCCAGCGGCGGGCGATCCCGCGCGGGACGGGCAGCAGGTGGCGGGTGCGGTCGGGGTTCCAGCAGGTGCAGTGGACGATCTCGGTGCCGGCGTACTCGCCGGTGTCGTAGTCGCCGTAGTCCTCGGTCCAGCCGCCGGCGCCCTCGCACTCGGCGCACTTCGGGTTGGGGGTATCGGTCAGCTTGATCGCGGGGCGCGGCCAGGTGACGTAGCGCAGGCGCAGGCGGGCCATGCGGGTTCCTCTCAAGGTTCAGCGGTTGCGGTTGGTGACGTTGACGCTCACGTTCACGGCGCCCTGACCGCCCCGGCCGCCCCCGCCGCCGTTCTTGAGCAGGTAGAGGACGCCGAGGGCGGCGACGAGCAGGCCAAGGCCGGTGGTGGCGGCGGCGAGGGTCTGGAGCAGGAAGCCGACGCCGAGCCCTCCGGCGCCGACGCCGATGCCGCCGGCGAGCAGACGGGCGGGCCACGGGTCGCGCGCCGGGACCGGCGTCGGCAGCAGGGCGGGGGTGTGCTGGGCTGGCAGGTAGGCGAGGGCGGGCCCGGGGTGCTGAACGGGCGCCGGGAGCGGCGCGGACGGGTGGTAGAGGGCGAGGGGCGCCGCGGCGGGCGCGGTGGCGTAGTAGGGGGTGCCGTCCGGGGTGTAGAGCACCGGGGCGGCGAACGACTGCGGGGCGGTGGTGTGGTCCACGGTGCTTCTCCTGTCGGCGGGCTGGTGGTGGGTCAGTGGAGGGTGGCGACGTAGTGGGCGATGGAGTCGAGGGCACTGTTGACGGGTCCGGCGAGGCCGGTGCCGGCGATGGTGAAGCCGGACAGCCAGATGAGGACGGCGCTTCCGGCGCTGACGCGCTGGGAGCGGACGAGGACGACGGTGATGATCGCGAACAGCAGGGCGGAGGAGACGGTGACGATCACGAAGGGGGTCCTTCCGGGCGCTTCGGGTCGGGTCCCGGGGCGCGGTCGACGGGGGTGCGAGGGTGGTCAAGATCAGGTGCCAGAAGGGGTGACAGAGGGGTGACAGTCGCCGACTGTCACCCCTCGCGCGCACGCGTTACCTGGGGAAATCGGCCCGGGGTGACAGTCACCGACTGGCGCCTGTCACCTGACAGCCGGGCTCAGGCGGCGGCCGGCTGGAGCGGGATGATCTCGTAGCGGCCGGCCGTGTCGGTCTCGCGCAGACGGCCCTTGATGACCATCTCGGAGACCTGTCCGGAGACCCACTGGCGGGAGCGGTGGAAGCGGTCGCAGTGCTCCATGAAGTCGACCGGGCCGATCTCGGTGCGGCCGGCGGCCTCGAACTCGGCCAGGATCTCGGCCATCGCCTGCCGGGCCTCGTTCTGGCCGAGCTTGGTGCGCGGCGGGACCTCGAACGGGGCGATCTCCACCACCCGTTCGACGGGCGGGAGTTCGGCGTCCGGGTCGATCCACTCGTCTTCGTCCTCGCCGTCCTCGTCGGGGTTGAGGTCGTAGTCGTAGTCCACCGGGGCGTTCTGCTCGTAGATGCCGTCGTCGTCCTCGCCCGCGGCGGCGGGCAGGGCGGGGAGCGGGTGGCGGGTGCGCTGGGTGAAGGCCGGGCCGACCGCGAGGGCCGCGGCCTTGGCGGTGACCGGGTCGCACTGGGCGCGGACGGCGGCGAACTCGGCGACGGCGCGGGTGATGGCGTCGACCGGGGTGAGGTAGGAGCGGCCCGGGGTGGCCCAGAACGTCTCCGGGATGCCGTTGGCGGTCAGGTAGGAGTAACCGGGCTTCTTGTCCTTCCATGCCTGCGGGGAGGCGCCGGCGTCCATGGCCTCGTCGGGCAGGGCGAACATGGCGTCGCGGTCGTCGCGCAGGCCGAACACCCAGCTGGAGCCGAGGGAGGCGCGGGTGTCGGTGCTGATCTGCGTTCCGGAGGCGCGCTGGAGCGAGATGACGATGCCGATACCGGCGGAGCGGGCTTCCTGGGCGGGGCCGGTGAAGACGTCGTCGTCGGTCTCGCGGATGGTCTTGGCGGCTTCCTCGGCCCAGTAGATCAGGTAGGGCATGCCCGGGGAGCCGTCCGCCTGGACCTCGGCGCAGGCGGGTTCCCACTGCTTGTAGCCGTACTTGGCCAGCCAGGAGGTGCGGGCCGGGATCACGGCCTTGAGCGCCGTGATCTGGGCCTTGGTGTCGTCCATGGTGAGCGCGGCCCAGTCGATGGCCGGCAGCAGCGGGCCGAGGGTCTGCTCCGCCTTGGCGGGGTCGGACGCCCACACGATCACGTCGCGACGGGTGATGACCTCGGTCAGCGCGGTGAGGCCGCCCTCGGACTTGCCGGAGCCGGTCATCCCCATGATCAGCAGGTGCATGGCGTTGCGGCCGGCGTCGGGGTCGCCGGGGAAGAACATCGCCATGTCGGCGCCGTCCTCGTAGATCCCGACGTGGATCGGGTCGGCGATGGAGCCGCCCGGGTAGGACGGGCCGGGGTAGGGGGCGCCGGCCTTGAGCAGGTCGTTGGGCACCACGGTGAGCACGGCCTTGGACGAGTCGTCGGCGTCCGGGGTCATCCGCACGGCGTTCTTGGCGACCCGCAGCGCACTGGCGAGCTTGGGCAGGGCCTTGGACACGTCGTCGGGCGTCAGCTCACCGCCGGGGAGCTGGAGACCGAACGTCGCCTTGTTCGGCTGCACCGTGGCCGAGGTGACCATGGTCTTGGCCAGCCCGACCTTCTCCAGCAGCCCCTTGTCCGCGCCCTCGCCGGCGCCCTCGGGGTTGACCCGCAGCAGCTGGCGAATGTTCCACGTCGCCGCGAGGGCCGATCCCCCTATCAGGTAGAGGCTGGGCAGGGGGCCCGCGGCGGGCCCGGCGAGGGCCGCGGCGGTGAACCAGGACGTTCCGGCGGCGACGGTGATGGCGGAGTGCAGGCGGCGCTGCTGGCTGGTGGGCTTGCCCGCCCACCAGGTGGCCGTGGTCAGGCCGAGCGAGGCGAGGGTGAGCCCGACCGCAGCAGCCGCGGACTCGCCCCACATGACGTTCGCGGGCAGCGACAGGATGCCGGTGCCCGCGGCGACGATCCACGGCGGCAGGTAGGGCTTCATGCGGTGGAGCAGGTACTCGCCGACGCCGCCGGCGTGCTGGTTGGGGTCGAGTTGCAAGTACCCGGCCTGCTGGCCGGTGTCGAAGTGGGCGAGGGTCTGGGGCTGGTGGCGGCGCACGGGCGGCCTCCCTGGGCAGCGTGGGAAGTGGGGAAGCTGGGAGAGGACCCTGCCCGGGGCAGCGCGCGGCACAGCTCACCCGGCCGGTGGGGCGGGGGCGGTGCGCGCCCTGCCCCGGCCGGGGATCAGAGCGGGATCAGCCGCCGAACTCGAACTTGCGGCGGGGCTGTCGGCGGGGCTGGGCCACGCGGGAGATCTCGGGGTCGTACTCGCGCTGGAACGCGGCGTAGGTGCGGGCGATCTCGGCGGCGCAGTCCTTCGCGTCGTCGGCGGCCTTCTTAAGGTGCTTGGCCACCCGCCGGGCGCGGGTCAGGGAGCCGAACGGGCGGCCGTCCGCGTCGGGGACCTCCTTGAGCACGGCGCTCAGCAGCTCGTAGGCCATGGCCAGATCGAACGAGACCCGGGACATGGCGGAGCGGCCCTGCTCGCAGTAGTTGCGCACGTCGGCGTTGGTGAAGAACTCCGGGTCGCCGAGCGGGGAGTAGGCGGCCCCGCCGCCCGCGCCCCGGCCGCCGCCAGCCGGGGAGCCGATCCCGCCCGCCGCCGGGCCCGGACCGCCGGGGCCCCGGCCGCCGTACGCGGCCCCGCCACCGCCGCCGCCGGTCGTGTTGCGGGTGTAGTTGAAGTGGTAGCTCGGGCCGACGCGGGTACGGGAGTTGCCGCCGCCCGGCGGCGGGGGCGGGGTCTTGCCGCCGCCCGCGCCGCCGTTGTTGCCGGAGCGGCGCGGGGGCGGGAACGGGCTGCTCGGGTTGCCGGGAGGGGTGCTCATCTGTGCTGCCTCCTATGGGAGTTCAGGACTGCGTGGCGTTGAGCGGGGTGGTGGCGAGCGTGCGGCGGGTCCGCCACCAGAGCGTCTGTGCGGTCGCGGTGCTGGCCAGCCACAGCACGGCGAGCAGGCCGTTCGTCGGGCCGAACCAGACCGCGAGCGCCGACCAGGCGAGGCCGGCCGACCAGGCGGCGACGGCCCGGGTGCGGGCGCGGGCCTTGCGGCGAACGGCGGAGCGCGGGTGCCGGTGGACGATCAGCGTCCACCCGCCCGGCAGCAGCACCGCCGGGACGGCGAAGACGAGCGCGATGGGCGTCCCGGCGACGGACAGCACGCCGGCCGCCGCGAAGACGCCGATCCCGAACCAGGTGGGCGCCCAGGCGACCCGCCTGCGCCACAGCGCGCGGCCGGTCGCGAGCGCCAACCGCCCGGCGAGGGAGGGCCGTTGGGGGACGACGAGCACGACCGGGGCAGTGCCCGGGCCGAGGTTGACCACGTGCGCGGCGGGCGCTCCCCGCCGGCCGCGCTGTGCGGGTATCTGCAACTTGGTGGTGCGGATGCGGGCCATGGCGGACCTCCGGGGCGGTCAGATGGAAGCGATGAGGGCGGCGGCCGTCTCGAAGGCGTGGTGCCACGCCTGGTCAAGGGCGTAGGCGCCGTTCATGCCGTGGTCGGCGAGGCGCACGAACCGCCCCTTGCCGGTGGCGTCCGCGAGGCGCCGCAGGGGCTCGCGCCGGTCGGCGACGTAGTGCGTGGTCGCGGAGAGGGCGAGCGCGGCGGCGACTGGGGCGGGCCGCAGCCGCAGGCCCAGCAGCCGGGCGCCGCCGAGCAGCACACCGGCCTGGACGGCGGTGTACGAGGCGACGTGGGCGGCGCAGGCCCGGCGGCCGGCCGCCCCGCTCTGACCCTTGGTGGTGGCCTGGTGGTCGCTCTGAACCCAGTGGTCCGCGACGTCCGCCGCCGACCGTAGCAGGGCGTAGGCGGCGGCGAAGCGGGCCGCGCGGACGCTGGTCATGTCGGCTCCGTTCATGGTCAGCGGGTCTGCTGGATGAGGGAGCCGAGCAGCTCGGGGCGGTTGGTGGCGCCGAGCGAGCGGCCGGCAGTGGTGAACAGGTGCCACCAGTGGGCGGTGCCGTCGTCGTTGCTGGTGTGGGCGCAGGTGAAGCCGTGGAGCGGGAAGACGTCCACGACGCGGGTCTGCTCGAACTCCGGCGGCGGGGCCGGAATGTGGTCGGTGTTCATGTCGGGCTCCCGGGAGGTCTCAGGCGGCGGCGGGCGCGTCGTCGGCGCCGTACTGCTCGTTGAAGCGCTTGTAGAGGCGGTTGACGTAGGAGGGGGCGCGGGTGGAGCGGCGGGCAGCCTCGTTCTGCGAGACGCCCTCGCGCCAGCACTGCTCGATCACGCGGGCGGCCTCGGCCTGGTCGAGACGGGCCGCGGTCGAGTCGGCCGGGTCGTCGTCCTCGGCGTGGGTGTTCACCTCGTCGTCGGAGGTGAATGCCTCGGGCTCCGGGGTGTTCACCGGGTCCGGTTCGGCCGGGTACACCGGTCCGTCGATCACGTCGTCGGCGTCGGCTGGGGCCGGCTCGGCGAGGGGTTCGACGGGGTCGGTCGGGGCGCGGTGAATGGGGGTGAGCGCCGGGTGAACGGGCTCGGCATTCACCTGCGGCGCCGGAGCGGCCGGGAGTGCTTCCGGGGTTCCTGTGCCGGTGCTGACCGGCAGAGGTTCGGCCGGTTGCGGAGCGGCGGTGAACGGGGTGAGCGGGAGGGTGAACAGCGGGGCGTTCACCACCTGCCGGGCGGCCTGCGGGACGGCGGCCGGCCGGGTGCGGAGCGGCGGTTGGGGCCGCTGGGCGAGGCGGGCCAGGGCCCGGCGGTAGGCCGGTCCGGCTTCGGCGACGAGCAGCAGCAACAGCGGCGGGATGAGGTGGATCACGACGCCGACCAGGTCTTTCGCCAGCGCGGCGGCCCCGATGTTGAGCCACACCGTGGCCAGACCGGTGACCCACCGGAAGACGGCCGGCCAGCGTCCGGGCTTCACGCCGAAGCGGGAGAGGGTGCTGTCCGCTTGGAGGCTCAGGATGAAGCATCCGTCGCCAGCCACGGCCATGACGGGGCCGGTGCCGTAGCCGGGTGAATGGGCGTCGATGAACGGGGCGGCGGTGGACATGCTCACCGCGACCACCGCCCCCGTCAGCACCCACGTGCCGGTGCTGATCACGAGCGACGTGCGGCGGATCTGGGCCGGGGTGGGCACCTCGGTGAGCGCCCGGTGAACACCCCCGCCGGAGCGGTGAGCATTCACGCGGCGCTCCCGGTGTTCACCCGGGTCCGGGAGCGGGTCGCCTTGCGCAGCAGGCTGGCGCGCTCGTGCTCGTTCAGGCCGCCGAAGATGCCGAACGGCTCCCGGCGCTCCAGGGCCAGCCCCAGGCAGATCGTGCGGACCGGGCAGCCGGCGCAGATCATCTTGGCGCGCCGCTCGGCCCACCAGGCCGCCGCGGCCGTGTCCTCCGTGATCTCGGTGTCCTGGTCGGGCTCCGGGTAGAAAAGGTCGGGGTCGGCGCCGGTGCAGGCGGCCCCGGGCAGGGCGCCGTCCGGGTCCGGCCGGTACTCGGCAAGTCGGGTGGCCAACGGGCGGGCGGTCCGGTGCGGAACGCGGGTGCCAGTGAGGTACAGGCGGCGAATCATCAGGCAGCCGCCTTCCAGGTCAGCACCCGGCGGCGCTCGGCCGTGCGCATCAGCGCGGACGCGAACCGGGCCGTCGGCCCGTCCAAGTCCCGCAGGATCTCCCGCGCGGCGTCGAGCCGGGCCCGCCTGTCGTCGGCGGTCTCGTCCTCGCTACCGGTGAACAGCTCGGCGTCAACGCCGACGCCGAGGGCGAGTTCCGCGAACTCGTCCGGCGTCGCGGCGTCCTGGCCTGCGACAATCAGCTTCATGGGTCGTGTGCCTTCACTCGGACGGCCCTGAGCGGTCCCGGTGTTCCCGCACCGGGACCGCAGCCGTGTTGGGGTCGGACGATCGACGAGCGCCCGCGCGGACCCGACGTACCTCCGCCGAGGCGGCGGGACGCCGGGAACCGTGATCGCTGGTCGACGCCTCACCGACCAGTGCGGCGGTGAGGCGACCTATGTCTCTTGCGGTCGATCGGTTTCATCGGGACACCTCCTTCGGTCGAACGGGCAAGGGAAACGCACTGCAAGGGGGGCCGCGCCCCCACTCTCCGGCCGTTGCTCGCGGTCACCGGGCCACCTCGCCAGTCGGGGCCGAAACCCCTGTCCCCTGGCCTTTGCGGAGATTGCAGCGTCCTCCGCCTCAGCTCACAGACGCCCCTTTGGAGGGGCAGTTGCTCCACTCCGACAGGCGCGTTTGCGCAGTTCAGAGCAGCCCAAAGAAGGGCTGTCAGTTCGTCAGCCTCGCCATGCGAGACATGTTGAACATGTCTCTTACGATGCCGAGGAGCCGACGCTTCGTCAAGTCCTTCGTTTGGTTCGGCCGGAGAGTCCCGGCCGCGCATCAATAGATTCGGCGATCCGGGCCTGCCGGAACACGGCGCATCTGGACGGCTACGGTCCGACTTCGCTACGGTCGAAGTCGTCCCGGATCGTCCAAGCGCCGCACCATCGTCCAGGGGAGGGCGAGATGGCCAATGAGAGGCTGCGAGGGGCAATCCTCGCCAGCAATTTGACGATTGAGCAGATCGCGGAGCGGCTCGGCGTGAGCTCGCGAACCGTCGAGCGATGGGTGGAGGCCAAGGACGAGCGCCGGCCGTACCGGCGCTTCCAGTACGCGCTCGCCAACCTGTTGCAGCGAGACCTGTCGGACCTCTGGTCGGACGAGCAGACCAGCAGCGCGGCGGCGGAAGCCGGCCGGGCCGAGCTGGTGAAGCTGTACCCGCACCGCGCGGTCGTGCCGAAAGAGCTGTGGACCTCCCTCTACGCGAAGTCCACGCGGCACTTCGACCTGGTGGTGTACGCCGGGTTCTGGCTCTCGGAGGACCCGCTGTTCTTCCGCCTCGTTCGGGAGAAGGCGCAGGCCGGCGTGCCCGTACGGCTCATGCTGGGCGACCCCGACTGCGTGGGCGTGGCCCAGCGGGGCGAGGATGAGGGGATCGGCCCGGCGATGGCGGGCAAGATTCGCAACGCGCTCGCCAACTACGCGCCGCTGTTCGGCGTCCCCGGAGTCGAGTTCCGGCTCCACTCGACAACGCTCTACAACTCGCTCTACCGAGCCGATGACGACCTGCTCGTCAACGGACACGTCTACGGTGTCGGCGCCTATCTGGCGCCGGTGATGCACCTTTCCCAGGTGCCCGGAGGCGAGCTGTTCAGCACGTACGCGGCGAGCATCGAGCGGATCTGGGAGAGCTCCCGTGCCATCACCTCGCCACATCTTGAAAGTGAGGCCGCATGAGCCGCATCGACTACTTCCACGACCCGGCCGCCCCGCCGGCGAACTCCGTTGTGCCCTCCGTTACGGCCGTCGTGACGGACGCCGATGGGCGGCTGCTGCTGATCCACAAGACGGACAACAACCTCTGGGCCCTCCCCGGTGGCGGGCACGACATCGGGGAGTCCGTGGCGGACACCGTGGTTCGGGAGGTCCGGGAGGAGACAGGGATCGACGTCGAGGTGGCCTCGGTCGTCGGGCTCTACACGGACCCTGGTCACGTCATGGCTTACGACGACGGGGAGGTCCGGCAGCAGTTCTCCATCTGCTTCCGGGCCCGCCCTGTCGGTGGCGAGCTGCGGACGAGTTCGGAGTCGAAGGAGGTCCGCTGGGTGAACCCAGCGGACCTCGACGACCTGGATATTCACCCGTCCATGCGGCTGCGGATCAAGCACGGCTTGGCATCGGACCGCGCGGAGCCGTACATCGGCTAGGCCGACGTGCCGATCCGGAGCAGTCGGCCTTCGACCCGCCGCGAGGCCGCATCGATCTCCGGCTCGGCGCGCCGGATGAACCGGCCGACGATGCTGTCCGGCCCGTACCGGCCCACGATCTCGGCGACTCGGTCGGGCGTCGTCGTCGGTGTGCCGTCCGGAGTGGTGGTCATGTCGCAGTAGATCAGCGCGTCCACCAGGTGGGGTTCCTCCAGCGGGAACTCCGCCTCCAACTCCCGGCGAAGGCCCCGTTCCTCGGCTTCGAGCAGGGCACAGGAGTGGTGGGCGACCAAGCGCACGACGCGCTCGTCCACGTTCTCCGCGCGGAGGAACCGCGCGCCGTCGAGCGGGTGGAAGCCCGTGTCGACGATCCGCGGCGAGTAGCCGACGTCGTGTAGGACTGCTGCGGACTCCAGCAGCTCAGCATCCGGGCCGAGGATGCCGGCCAGGGTGCGCGCCTTGCTGGCCACCCCCTTGGAGTGGTTCCAGCGGCGCGGCAGGTCGGCGGACAGAAGGGATTCGGCAAGCTCGTAGGCCCACACGATGGCATCCGCTCCTAGGTAGCTGCGGTCAGGAGTGATTGGAGGGGAGGGCGCGGACACGCCGCCCCTTCCCGTGACGTACTTCGAGAACGCCGGCCCCTTCCAGCTGAGCGAGGGCACGTCGGACGGTGCCCCGTGCGGCGCCGGTCTTCTCGGTGAGTTCCTTCTCGGACGGGAACTCGGCTTCAACGCCGAGTTCGTGGACCAGGGCGGCGAGTTGATCGAGCACCGGGAGCTTGGGCTCGGCTCCGACAACGAGCCACCCGACGCCGGGCTGCGATCGAATCAAGCCCTCGGCCGAGAGGACGTCGAGGGCTCGCTTCACAGTGGTGCGGGCGACGTCATGCTCCTTCATCAGGTCGGCTTCCGATGGAAGCGACGTCATGGTGGAGTCTCCGCTGATCTCGGCGCGCAACGCGTCGGCAATCCGCAAGTACGTACCGCGCGGGCTCCGCTCGGGCACTGGGCCGCTCCTTCCGTAGGTGGATACCTAGACAGGATGGACGATCCCGGGGGCAGGTTGCCAGCCTCGGCGGCAGCCTGTCCCAAACCTGCGGTGAGCTGGGGTGATCTCCCCTGAGTCCGACATCAGCGTCTGACATCAACGACAGCGGACACCGGCAACCCCACCGGCATTCGGGTGGATCATTGCCGGGCCGCGATCACGGGCGTGTGCAGCTACGGGCACCGCCCGAACGAACTTACAAAGCAGATGTCGGCGGTTCGAAACCGTCCGCGCCCACCGACACGAAGGGCCAGTTCGGAGGCAGCATCCTCCCGAACTGGCCCTTGATCGTTTCCACACCCCCCAGCCCGTCGGCGATGGCGCGATCCCGGTCGCTGCATTTGCTGGTAAATCAGCGCCGCCTGGGTGCTGTTGTGGCCCGTCTCCGCGCCCACCGACCGAGGGTCGTCCGGGAGGTGCACACCCTCCTGGACCGGCCCTCGGTCGTTCTCGGCGTTTCGGCCGGCGGCGGCGAGGTCGCGGCGGTGGGGGATTCCCTCGGGGTCACGTTGGTGGGGCTGTCGGGGTGGGTGGGGCGGTGGTAGGGATGGGGGGTGCTGATGACCAGGGCGTTCGATGCGGTGCTGTGTGATGTGGACGGGGTGATCCGGTTCTTCGACGGGGACCGGGTGGCGGCGTTGGAGCGGGCGGCGGGGATGGGGGAGGGGAGTACGGCGGCGGTCGGGTTCGCGCCGGAGAACGACGGGCCGTTGTTGCTCGGGCGGATCGGGAGGGCCGAGTGGGTGGACTCGATCGCGCGGGGGCTGGCCGGGCGGGTGACGTGGGCGCAGGCGCGCGGGCTGGCGGAGGCGTTCGCGAACGCGCCGTTCCGGGCGGACGAGGTGGTGGTGGGGATGCTGCGGCGGGTGCGGGAGCACTGCCCGGTGGTGCTGGTGACCAATGCGACGGTGTGGCTGGACGAGGACCTGGCGCTGCTGGGGCTGACGGACCTGGCGGACGAGGTGGTGAACAGCTCCCGGGTGGGCAGTGCCAAACCGGAGCGGCGGATCTACGAGATCGCCGCCGAGCGGGCCGGGGTGGCGCCGGAGCGGTGCCTGTTCGTGGACGACCGGCAGGAGAACGTGGACGCGGCGGTGGCGCTGGGCATGACCGGGGTGCGCTACCGGGGGCCGGAGGACCTGCGGCGCGCGCTGGCGCCGGTGCTGGTCTAGCCGGTGGGGTGCCGGTGGTGCGGGCGCCGCTGTTGAGGGGGAGGCTCTGGGCGGCCTGGTGGACAGGCCGGGGGTGGCGGGGCCCCGGGGGGGGCGGGCGAGGATCGGGGGAGCGGGCGGACCCCTGAGGCGGTGGGTGGATGGCTGAGCAGGTCGGGGGGTCGCGGGCGGAGTTGTCGTCGCGGCTGAACTGGCTGCGGGCGGCCGTGCTGGGGGCCAACGACGGCGTGGTGTCGACGGCCGGTCTGGTGACCGGGGTGGCCGGCGCGGAGGGCTCCCGGACGGTGCTGCTCGCGGCCGGGGTGGCCGGGCTGCTGGCGGGGGCGATGTCGATGGCGGCCGGTGAGTACGTGTCGGTCAGCACCCAACGGGACACCGAGCGGGCCGCGTTGGCGCGGGAGCGGCGGGAGCTAGCGGAGGACCCGGAGGGGGAGCTCGACGAGCTGACCGACTACTACCGGGGCAGCGGGCTGGAGGACGACCTGGCCCGGGAGGTGGCGGCGGCGCTGACCGAGCGGGACGCGCTGGCCGCCCACGCGCAGACCGAACTCGGCATCGACCCGGACGTGTTGACCAACCCCTGGGAGGCGGCGCTGGCCAGCGCGGCGGCGTTCACGCTGGGCGCGCTGGTGCCGCTGCTGGCGGTGCTGCTGCCGCCGGAGTCCTGGCGGCTGCTGGTGACGGTGGTGTCGGTGGTGGCCGCGCTGACCCTGTCGGGCTGGGCGAGTGCCCGCCTGGGGGGTGCCGGTCCGGCCCGGGCGGTCCTGCGCAACGTCGTGGGCGGGCTGCTGGCGATGGCGGTGACGTACAGCGGCGGTGTGCTGCTGGAGCAGGTCACCGGGTGAGGGCGGGACCCGTACGACCGGGGGAGCAGGCTCCGGGCGGGCTTGCTCCCCCGGCCGTACGGCCGAGGAGCAGTGCGGCCCGGGCGCTTCGCGTGACGGCCCGGTCGGCTCGACAGGCGAGCCGGTGCGGCCTGTGTTTGTGTGGCTGCAAACCGCTTGGGAGAGGTGAATCGCCGTGACTATCCCCCCGTTCGGATCGAACGATCCGTTCTCCGATCTGCTCAGCCGGTTCTTCGGGATGAGCCCGCTGGCGTCCCCGCCCGCCGTGCAGCGGGTGCCGATCGGGCGGCTGCTCAGCGAGTCCTCGCAGGAACTGCTCGCGCTGGCCGCCCGGCGGGCGGCCGAGGACGGCTCCAGTGACCTGGACACCGCGCACCTGGCCTGGGCGGCCACCCGGGTGGACCCCTCGCGCCGGATGCTGGAACGGGCCGGCATCGACCCGGACCGGCTCTCCGGCGACCTGGAGCACGTGCTGCCGTCCGGCACCGCCGACGGGGTGGACGGCCGGCCGGCGCTCACCCCCTCGGCGAAGCGCGCGCTGCTCGCCGCGCACGCCCGCTCGCAGGCGGTCGGCGCCTCGTACATCGGCCCGGAGCACATCCTCGGCGCGCTGCTCGACCAGGAGCGCTCGGGCGCGGGGGTGGCGCTGCGCAACGCGGCGCCCTCGCAGGACGCGCTGAAGTCGGTGCTGGAGGGGCGCGGCACCGGCGGCGAGCGCAGCAGCACGGGCGCCCACCCGAGCGAGACGCCGACGCTGGACGAGTACGGGCGCGACCTCACCGAGGAGGCGCGCTCGGGCCGGCTGGACCCGGTGGTCGGGCGGGCCGAGGAGATCGAGCAGACCGTCGAGATCCTCTCCCGGCGGACCAAGAACAACCCGGTGCTGATCGGCGAGCCGGGCGTCGGCAAGACCGCGATCGTCGAGGGCCTGGCCCAGCGGATCGTCTCCGGGGACGTGCCGCAGAGCCTCAAGGAGAAGCGGGTGGTGACGCTCGACCTGACCGCGCTGGTGGCCGGCTCCAAGTACCGGGGCGAGTTCGAGGAGCGGCTGAAGAACGTGATCGACGAGGTCACCGCGGCCGAGAAGAGCGTGATCCTGTTCCTGGACGAGCTGCACACCGTGGTCGGCGCGGGCGGCGGCGAGGGTTCGATGGACGCCGGGAACATCCTCAAACCGGCCTTGGCGCGCGGCGAGTTGAGCGTGGTCGGCGCGACCACCCTGGACGAGTACCGCAAGCACGTGGAGAAGGACGCCGCGCTGGAGCGCCGCTTCCAGCCGGTGCTGGTGCCCGAGCCGAGCGTCGAGGAGACGATCGAGATCCTCCGGGGGCTGCGCGACGCGTACGAGGCGCACCACCAGGTGCGGTTCACCGACGAGGCGCTGGACGCGGCGGCGACGCTCTCCGACCGGTACGTCAGCGACCGGTTCCTGCCGGACAAGGCGATCGACCTGCTGGACCAGGCCGGCGCCCGGGTCCGGCTGCGCAGTCTGAGCGGGTCCACCGAGGCGACCGGGGTGCAGGACCGGATCACCAAGCTGAGGCGCGAGCTGGACGAGGCCGTCGCGGACGAGGAGTTCGTCCGGGCCGCCAACCTGAAGACCGAGCTGCGGCAGACCGAGGACGAGCTGGCGGCGACCGCCGAGGCCCGCGAGGAGGTCGTCGACGTGACGGCCGACGACATCGCGCAGGTGCTCTCCTCCCGGACCGGCATCCCCGTGGCGGAGTTGAACGCGACCGAGAAGGAGCGGCTGCTCAAGCTGGAGGAGCACCTGCACGAGAAGGTGATCGGCCAGGACGAGGCGGTCACCGCCGTCGCCCAGGCGGTGCGCCGCGGCCGGGCGGGGATGGGCGACCCGGAGCGGCCGACCGGCTCCTTCCTCTTCCTCGGGCCGACCGGCGTCGGCAAGACCGAGCTGGCGAAGGCGCTGGCGGCGCTGCTGTTCGGCGACCCGGACCGGATGATCCGCTTCGACATGAGCGAGTTCCAGGAGAAGCACACCGTCTCCCGGCTGGTCGGCTCCCCACCCGGGTACGTCGGCTACGAGGAGGCCGGGCAGCTGACCGAGGCGGTGCGCCGCAAGCCGTACAGCGTGCTGCTCTTCGACGAGGTGGAGAAGGCCCACCCGGACGTCTTCAACCTGCTGCTCCAGGTGTTGGACGACGGGCGGCTGACCGACTCCCAGGGGCGTACGGTCGACTTCCGCAACACCGTCGTGATCATGACCAGCAACATCGGCTCGCAGCGGATCCTCGACCACGCGGGGAACGTGGACGAGATCCGGGACGACCTGATGCGTGACCTGCGCCAACAGTTCCGGCCGGAGTTCCTCAACCGGATCGACGAGGTGATCGTCTTCCACGCGCTCACCCGGAAGGACCTGCTGTCGGTGGTCGACCTGCTGCTGGAGCGCAGCCGGCGCCGGCTGCGGGCCCAGGACGTCCAGCTGGACGTCACCGAGGCGGCCAAGGAGTACCTGGTCAACCGGGGTTACCAGCCGGAGTTCGGGGCCCGGCCGCTGCGCCGGACGATCCAGTCGGAGCTGGACAACCGGATCTCCAACCTGCTGCTGGACGGTTCGGTGCGGGAGGGGGACACGCTGATCGCGGACGTGAGCGACGGGGAGCTGGTGGTCACGCTGGCGCGGCCGGAGGCGTCGGCGACCTTCGAGGAGGCGCAGGCCGGAGGCGCCTCGGCCGCCGCACAGGGCTGACGGCGAACCGCTGCGGGCGTACTCCAGCGGGAGTACGCCCGAACGCCACTGGTGGAGGACGCGCGGGGACGCGGCGCCGGTCTAGCTTGTGGGCATGATGCCGCCCACGTCCCCGCCGCCCGAGCCGCCCTCGGCGGCGCAGCCACCGGAGGAGCCGCCCGAGCCGTGGCGTCCCCCGTGGGTGCGCGCGGCCAAGGCGGGCTACCCGCTCGGGGTGGCGGCGGTGGCCGCGGTGGCCCAGGTGGTCGGCTCGACCTTCGCCGCGCACAACCAGCACGGGCGGGTTCCGCTGGACGCCTTCGGCTACCTGCTGCTGCTGCTCGGGCCGGCCCTGCTGGTGCTGCGCGACCGGTGGCCGGTCGCGGTGGTGGCCGGCACCTCGGCCGTCACCGCCGGGTACCTGGCCGGCGGGTACCCGTACGGGCCGGCCTTCCTGAGCTGGCTGGTCGCCTGCTGCGTGGCGATCGGGTCCGGCCACCGCCGGGCGGCCTGGGCCGGCGTGGGCGGGGTCTACCTGGTGCACCTGCTGGGCACCTTCGTGCTGCCGGAGAGCTGGCAGCGCGCGGCCCCGCCGTCCGGCAGCGTCTGGCTGCAGGAGCTCGGGCTGCTGGCCTGGCTGCTGCTGGTGATGGCGGGGGGCGAGCTGGTCCGGTTCCGGCGCGATCGGATCGCCGCCCACTGGGCCTACCGGCAGCAGCTGGAGGAGCGCCGGGCCAACGAGGAACGGCTCAGGATGGCCCGGGAGTTGCACGACATCCTGGCGCACAGCCTGTCGCTGATCAACGTCCAGGCGGGGGCCGCGCTGGCGCTGCTCGACCGGCGGCCGGAGGAGGCCCGCAGCGCACTGGTCACCATCAAGTCGACCAGCAAGGAGGCGCTCGGGGAGGTCCGCCAGGTGCTCGCGACGCTGCGCGGGCCCGGAGCGGCGCCGCGCGGGCCGGCCCCGGGGCTGGACCGGCTGGACGAACTCGCCGAGCAGGCGGACCGGGTGGGCCTGGAGGCGGAGGTGCAGGAGCGCGGCACACGGCGCGCGCTGCCCGCCACCGTCGACCTCGCCGCCTTCCGGATCGTCCAGGAGGCGCTCACCAACGTCGTGCGGCACTCGGCGGCCCGGCAGGCGGTCGTGGTGCTGGACTGGACGGACCCGGCCGTGCTGGTCGTCCGGGTGGAGGACCCGGGGCCCGCGGTGCTCGGTGACGCGGGCGGGTCGGGCAGCGGGCTGGTCGGGATGCGGGAACGCGCGGCGGCGTTCGGTGGCACCATCACCGCGGGGCCGCTGCCCGACGGCGGCTTCCGGGTCCGGGCGGAGCTGCCGACACCGAAGGCGGAGAGCGATTGATTCGGGTACTGCTGGCGGATGACCAACTGCTGGTCAGGGCGGGCTTCCGGGCCCTGCTGGACCTTCAGGACGACCTCACGGTGGTCGGCGAGGCGGACGACGGCGAGGCCGCGCTGCGGCTCACCCGCGAACTCGTGCCGGACGTCGTGTTGATGGACATCCGGATGCCGCGGATGGACGGGCTGGAGGCGACCAGGAGGATCGCCGAGGACCAGGCGCTGTCCTCCGTGCGGGTGGTCGTGCTCACCACCTTCGAGCTGGACGAGTACGTCTTCGAGGCGCTGCGCTCGGGGGCGGCGGGCTTCCTGGTGAAGGACACCGAGCCGGCCGACCTGCTGCGGGCGATCCGGGTCGCCGTCGCGGGGAACGCGCTGCTCTCGCCGGGGGTCACCAGGCGGCTGATCGGCGAGTTCGCCGCCCGGTCGAAGGCGCCCGAGGCGGTGCCGGAGGGGCTCTCGGACGTCTCGATGCTGACCGAGCGGGAGCGCGAGGTGCTGGCGCTGGTCGGGATGGGGCTGTCCAACGAGGAGATCGCCCGGCGGCTGGTGGTCAGCCCGCTGACGGCGAAGACGCACGTCAGCCGGGCGATGCTGAAGCTCGGCGCGCGGGACCGGGCGCAACTGGTGGTGCTGGCCTACGAGTCGGGGCTGGTGCGGCCGGGCTGGCTGGGCTGAGCGGCTTCCGCGCGCTTGCGGTTGTGGTTTCGGTCGGTGGCGGTGGCGGTGGCGGTGGCGGTCGCGGTCGTGGTCGTGGTCGCGGTCGGGGTCGAGGCCGGGGCTTCGGAGCTTCGCGGTGCGGGCGCTACTTCCAGCCCGGTGTGTCGCGGACGGCTCCTACTCTCCCGGGAGTATCCCAACTGTCGCTGCTGGTAGGACGCGTGATGAGGCTCCACGGCGGGACGCTCTAGGCACCTCGGGAACCCCCGAGGTCCTGGAAGCCCACCACCGAGGAGTTGAACCCCCATGTACACCCAGCTGGCCGACTGGCACGGCCCCGGCCCGTGGATCCTGCTGATCCCGCTGGTCTGGATCGCCGTGGTGGTCCTGGTGATCGCGGTGCTGCGCCGCACGGTCTGGCGGCGGCACGGCTGCGGGTTCGGGCCCGGGCTCGGGTCCGGGGCCGTGGCGGAGCATCCGCTGGCCGTCCTGGGCCGTCGCTACGCCGAGGGCGACATCGACGCCGAGGAGTACCGCGCCAAGCGGGCCGTGCTCAGCGAGCCGCCGCGTGGCGACGCCCGGGGAGGTGGCGCCAGGTGACCACCCTGGACGTCGTACGGGGCGCCGCCGCCCGGGTCGCCGACGCCGTGAAGATCTACGGCGTCGGCGGCACCGAGGTCCGGGCGCTGGACCACGTGACGGTGGAGTTCCCGGCCGGGCGGTTCACCGCCATCATGGGCCCGTCCGGTTCGGGCAAGTCCACCCTGATGCACTGCGCGGCCGGGCTGGACACGCTCACCGCCGGAAGCGCCTGGATCGGCGACACCGAGCTCGGCCCGCTCGGCGACCGGCGGCTCACCCTGCTGCGCCGGGAGCGGATCGGCTTCGTGTTCCAGGCCTTCAACCTGGTGCCCACCCTCACCGTCCTGGAGAACATCACCCTCCCGCTCGACCTGGCCGGGGCCGCCCCCGACCGGGCCTGGCTGCAGGCACTGGTCGACGTGGTGGGCCTGGGGGACCGCCTGCGGCACCGCCCGAGCGAGCTCTCCGGCGGCCAGCAGCAGCGGGTCGCCGTGGCCCGGGCGCTCGCCGGGCGGCCGCAGGTGGTCTTCGCCGACGAGCCGACCGGCAACCTCGACTCCCACAGCGGCGGCGAGGTGCTCGGCCTGCTGCGCCGGGCGGTGGACGAGATGGGCCGGGCCGTGGTCATGGTCACCCACGACCCGACGGCCGCGGGCTGGGCCGACGAGGCGCTCTTCCTCGCCGACGGGCGGCTGGTCGACCGGATACGGCAGCCCACCTCCGCCCTCGTGCTGGACCGGATGAAGGACTTCGAACGGGGGCGGGCATGAACACCGTCCCGCTCCGGCTCAGCCTGCGCTCGCTGCGCGCCCACAAGCGGCGGCTGGCCGGCACCCTCCTGTCCATCCTGCTCGGCGTCAGCTTCCTGACCGGCACGATGGTGCTCGGCGACACCCTGCGGGCCAACTTCGACACCCTCTTCGCCGACGCCAACGCCGGCACCGACGTCGTGGTCCGCAGCGCCGACGTGCTGGACGCGGCGGGCACGGCCGGCGGGGTGCGGGCGCCGGTGGCGGCCGCCCTCGCCGACCGGCTGCGCACGGTGCCCGGAGTGACGGCCGCCGAGCCGTCCGTCCAGGGCGCCGGCCAGCTCATCGGGAGCAACGGCAAGCCCATCGGCGGCCAGGGCCCGCCCACCCTGGCGGGCAACTGGCTGGCGGACGGCCGGCTCAACCCGTACCGGCTGGCCGAGGGCCGGGCGCCGGCCGCCCCGGGCGAGGTCGTGGTGAACCTGGGCGCGGCGAAGGCGGGCGGGCTGCACCTCGGCTCCACCACCGTGCTGCGCACCCCGGATCCGGTGCCGGTCACCGTCGTCGGCATCGCCACCTTCGGGGCGGCCGCGGACGGCATGGGGCCGAGCACCTTCACCGCGATGACCTTCGCGGACGCCGAGCGGTACCTCACGCCCAAGGGCGAGGGGCAGGCCAGCTCGATCCAGGTCCGCGCGGCGGGCGGGGTCTCCCAGCGGGAGCTGGTCGACCGGATCACCCCGCAACTGCCCGCCGGCGTCCAGGCGATCACCGGCGCGGCGGCCACCCAGGAGTCCACCCAGCTGCTGTCCGGGCGGTTCCTGACCATGTTCACCACGCTGCTGCTGGTCTTCGCCGGGATCGCGCTGCTGGTGGCGACGTTCACGATCCACAACACCTTCGCGATCGTGGTCGCCCAGCGGACCAGGGAGAACGCGCTGCTGCGGGCACTCGGCGCGGTGCGCGGCCAGGTGCTCGGGGCGACTTTGGCGGAGGCGCTGGCGGTCGGCCTGCTGGCCTCGCTCGGCGGGCTGCTAGGCGGGATCGGCGTGGCCGCCGGGCTCAAGGCGCTCTTCTCCGCGCTGGGCTTCGCGCTGCCGACCGGCGGCATGGTGATCAGTACGGCCGCCGTCCTGCTGCCGCTGCTGGTCGGCACGCTGGTCGCGGTGGGCTCCGCGCTGCTGCCGGCCGTCCGGGCCGGGCGGACGGCCCCGCTGGCGGCCCTGCGGGACACCGGAGTCGACCGGGCGGCGCAGGGGCGCTCGGGAGCCGTCCGGGTGGTGCTGGGCGGCCTGCTGCCGGCCGGGGGCGTACCGGTGGCCGTCCTCGGTGCGACCGACGGACCGTCCGTGCTGCTGACGGCGGTCGGGGCACTCGCGGTGCTGGCCGGCACGGTGGTGCTCGGCCCGGTCGCCGCGGCGTTCGCGGTACGGACGCTGGGGGCGCCGCTGCCCAGGCTGCGCGGGGTCTCCGGGGTGCTCGCCCGGCGCAACGCGGCCCGCAATCCGCGCCGGACGGCGGCCACCGCGAGCGCGCTGATGATCGGTGTCGCGGTGGTCACGCTGTTCACCGTCTTCGGGGCCTCGATCAAGGCCACCCTGGACGACACCGTGAGCAAGTCCTTCGCCGGCGATCTCGCCGTCACCACCGCCTCGTTCGGGGCCGGCGGCAGCGGGATCAGCCCCAAGGTGGCGGACGCCCTGGCGGCCCTGCCCGAGGTGTGGCAGACGGTCGGGCTCGGCCGGGGCGTGGCCCGGATCGACGGGCACGGTCGGACGCTGGACGTCACCGATCCCGCCCGGCTGTCCGGCATCGTCGACCTCGGCCGGGTGGACGGCTCTCTGGCCGCGCTCGGCACGGACGGGCTGGCGGTCTCCCGCAGCGAGGCGCAACAGCACGGCTGGCGGCTCGGACAGACCGTCACCGTGGGGTTCACCGACGGCGCGAGCGGCCCGTTCACCATCCGCGCCCTGTACGAGGGCGGCAGCCTGGCCGGCGACTACCTGATGACCCGGCAGGCCTGGGCCCCGCACCGGGGGCAGGACGCGGACACCATGGTCGCGGTCGGGCTGCGCGACGGCGTCCCGGCCGCCGAGGGCAAGGCGGCGGTGGAACGGGCACTGGTCCCGTACGGCAGTCCGCAGGTGCAGGACCGCGCCGAGTACGCGAAGAGCGCGGCCTCCGGCGTCGACACGATGCTCTCGGTGGTCTACGCGCTGCTGGCGCTGGCGGTGCTGATCGCCCTCCTGGGCATCGCCAACACCCTGACGCTGGCGGTGCACGAGCGGACCAGGGAGCTGGGGCTGCTGCGGGCGGTCGGCCAGACCAGAGCTCAGCTGAGCGGCATGGTGCGCTGGGAGTCGGTGCTGGTGGCGGCCTTCGGGACGGTCGGCGGGCTGGGGCTCGGAGCCTTCCTCGGCTGGGCCCTGGTGCGGGCCTCGGACAGCGCGGGAACGGGATCGTTCGCGATACCGCCGCTGCAGCTGGCCGTGGTCCTGGCGGCCGGGCTATCGGCGGGCGCGGTGGCCGGACTCCGACCGGCGGGCCGGGCGGCGCGGCTGGACGTCCTGCGGGCGATAGCGACGGAGTAGGAGGTGGTGGACCGGACGGCGACAGAGCGGGCCGGGGCAGGGCGGGCCGAGGCGGAACAGGACGCGGTCGAACGGGATGTGGCGGCCCGGCAGGTGAAGGTGTGGCGGAGCCGGGCCGCCGGAGGGCGGATCAGGAGGTGCGGGTGGACGGCAAGCTCAGACCGCCGACTGCGGGAAGACCTCGCGCAGCAGCGGGTCCGGCAGTCCGCGCTTGCGCCACTCGCGCGGATAGCCGAGCGAGACCTCCGTGAACGGGACGCCGTCGTAGGTGGTCCGGCGCGGGATGTGGAGGTGACCGTAGATCATCGCCGCAGTGTTGTACCGGGTGTGCCAGTCGGCGGTCAGCTCGGTCCCGCACCACTGGGCGAACTCGGGATACCAGAGGATCTCGGTGGGCTGGCGGACCAGCGGGTAGTGGTTGACGAAGACGAGCGGGACGTCCGGGTCGCACTCCGCCAGCCGCTTCTCGGTCAGCCGGACGCGCTCCCGGCACCAGGAGTCACGGTCCGGGAACGGGTCCGGGTAGAGCATCCGCTCGTCCGCGCAGACGATGCCGCTCTCGTAGGCGGCCGCCAGGGAGGCCTCCTTGGTGGTCGTGCCCGGGGCACGGAAGGTGTAGTCGTAGAGGAGGAAGAGCGGGACGATGCGGACCGGTCCGCCGGGGCCCTCCCAGACCGGGTACGGGTCCTCCGGGGTCACCACGCCGAGCCGGCGGCAGCGCTCCACCAGGTGCTCGTAGCGGGCCACCCCGCGCAGCTGCACCGGGTCCTCGGGGTGGGTCCACAGCTCGTGGTTGCCGGGCACCCACACCACCCGGGCGAAGCGTTCGGCGAGCAGGCCGAGGGCCCACTCGATGCTGGTGGTGAGCTCGGCGACGTCACCGGCGACGAGCAGCCAGTCGCCGGGGTGGGAGGGCTGGAGCTTCTCCACCAGGTCGCGGTTCTCCTGGTAGGAGATGTGCAGATCGCTCACGGCGAGCAGCCGTCCACCCGTCGGGGTGGGCCGTTCCGGCTGTGCGTCGCTGCGGTTCTCCGTAGTCACTCCTGCCCCCTGAGGTCGCCCGGCCGATGGGCCCACCCTACGTGGCGGGCCGGGCGGGCGGGGCGGGTTGACGGGATCAGTCGTTCGAAACCGGTCGGACGGGATGCCAGGAACGGAAGGGAGGCGGTTCAGGAGCCGATGTCGATGAGCACCCCGTGGGAGGTGGCGGTGGTGACGGCGAGGATCACCAGCGAGGCGATGCCGAGGGACAGGCCGAGGAGGGCGCGGCCGCGTCGGCTGGTGCCGCGGACCAGCGCCAGGGTGCCCAGGGTGATGGCGATCGGTCCGAGGACGATGTTGAACAGCAGGAGTCCGGGCAGGCCGAGGAGGAAGGAGGCGACGGCCAGGCCGTCGGCCTCGGCGGTTCCCTGACGGGCGGTCTTCTGTGCCGCGGTTTCCTCTGCCGCGGTTCCCTCTGCCGTGGTCTCCGGTGCGTTAGCCTGCTGCCCGTTGGTCCGCAGGCGGCTGACGCCCTGGCGGCCGAGGGCGGGACGGTCGGCGGTGGGACGGTCGGTGACGGTGCTCATGGTGGTGCGGGTCCTCTCTGTGGAGTGGCCGCGGGTGCGGTCGGCGGGGCGGCCGGGTCAGCGGTGCCGGAGGCGGGAGATGCCCTCGCGGGCGCCGAAGGCGAGCAGCCAGGCGGTGATGCCGGCGGAGGCGGCGAGGAAGACCGGGAGCGAGGTGTGGGCGGCGGTGCCGATCAGGATGCCCATGGCGACCAGGGCGGAGAACAGGATCACGGCTGACTCCTTCGGTTGCGGCTGGGACTGCGCCGATTTCGGTTGACAAGTGTTCACTGACTTCGGTCCCACTGTACGCCGACTGGCCAAGTTCAGCAAACGAATGTTTACTGAATGGCGTGAGTCACACCGTTGGGGCCAGACAGGCCCAGAAGCAGCAGAGCCGCCGGGCCCTGCTCGACGCCGGGCTGCACCTGTTGGCCGATCAGAACCTGGCGAGCCTGGGCGTCCGCGAGGTCACCCGGGAGGCGGGGCTCTCCCCGGCCGCCTTCTACCGGCACTTCCCCGACCTCGCCGCCCTCGGGGTGGCGCTGGTCGAGGAGTCGCTGGCCAGCCTGCACGTCATGATCCGCTCCGTGCTCGCCGAGGCCGGCGACGCCGAGGAGCTGATCGACCGTGCGGTGGACGTGATCGAACGGCACGTCCGGGAGAACCGGGGGCACGTCCGCTTCCTGGCGCGCGAGCGGCACGGTGGGGTGCGGCAGGTGCGCGAGGCGATCGACGCCGAACTCGGCCGCTTCGCCGCCGAGGTGGGAGCCGCCCTGGCGCTGCAACCGGTGTCGCGGGGGTGGAGCGAGCAGGACCTGCGGATGCTCGCCGAGCTGTACGTCGACCACATGGTCTCCACGGCCGCCGCCTTCCTGGAGGCGCTGGAGGCGGACCCGGCCCGGGGTCGGCGGATCGCCGCCACCGCGCGCCTCCAGCTGCGCCTGATCAGTCGCGGCCGGGAGTACTGGCAGGCCGGTTGACCGTACCGGCAGGGGAGTTGACGGCCCTGCGACGGCCGCCCGAGCCGCTCCCCCGGGCGGCGCCCGGGGCCGCAGGTCGCGCGCCGAGCCAGATGCAGGGGTCGCACGCCCCGAGCCGCAGGCCGCGCCGCCGCGCCGCCCCGAGCCGCAGGCCGCGCCGCCGCGCCGCCCCGAGCCGCAGGCCGCGCCGCCGCGCCGCCCCGAGCCGCAGGCCGCGCCGCCGCGCCGCCCCGAGCCGCAGGCCGCGCTCCGCGCCGCCGTGCTCCGCGCCGCCGCGGACCCCGAGCCGGGCGTCGGCGGTAACCGGCCAATGCGGCTTGAGCGGTTCTTGGTATCGCCTTGACTCTTGACAGTGGGTCATGTCCGCGACAGCTTTGGTGGACCCCCACCCGTGGACCCCCCACACCGAGAGGTCTCTCATGAAGAAGCCGCTCATAGGCACGGTCGCGACGCTCCTGGTGGCCGGGGCCACCGCCCTCGTCGGAGCCGTCCCGGCCCAGGCCGCAGCCCCCGCGACCAAGCCGGTCGCCGAGCCCGTTGCCGCCGTCAACTTCGCCGGGACGGTCGCACTCAGCAACTGCTCCGGCTCGCTGGTGCGGATGCCCGGCTCGGCCGCGAGCGACCCGGCCCTCGTGCTCTCCAACGGCCACTGCCTGGAGACCGGCATGCCCGGCCCGGGCGAGGTGGTCCTCAACCGGACCTCCAGCCGGTCCTTCACCCTGCTCAACGGGAGCGGCAGCGGCGTCGGAACCCTGCGCGCCACCAAGATCGTCTACGGCGCGATGACCGACACCGACGTGTCGATCTACCAGCTGAACACCACCTACGCCTCGATCCAGTCCCGGTACGGGATCGCCCCGTTGACCATCGCCGCCACCCACCCGGTCCAGGGCGCCTCGATCCGGGTCGTCTCCGGCTACTGGAAGAAGATCTACTCCTGCTCGGTCGACGGCTTCGCCTACCGGTTGAAGGAAGCCGACTGGACCTTCAAGGACTCGGTCCGCTACACGTCCACCTGCAACGTGATCGGCGGCACCTCCGGCTCGCCGGTGGTCGACGCCTCGACCGGCCAGGTGGTCGCCGTCAACAACACGATCAACGAGAACGGCGAGCGCTGCACCATGGACAACCCGTGCGAGGTTGACCAGAACGGCGCGGTGACGGTCCGCCAGGGCATCGGCTACGCCCAGGAGACCTACGGGATCCCGGCCTGCTTCGCCGCCGGCAACCGCTTCGACCTCACCCTCCCCGGGTGCACCCTGCCCCGCCCGTAAGACGGCCAGGGCACCCCGAGCGGCCAGGGCAACCCCACTGACCAGCACTTTTTCCCCGATGGGCCATCCGCGAACAGCGGGTGGCCCATTCGGCCGTCCATCGGTCGGCCGCCGCACCACCCACGCCGCCCGGCCGTTCCGGCAGGCGGCAGTCATACCAGTTGAACAGATGGAGAGTTGATGACCACCACCGTGAGAAGGCTGCTGGCTTCCGCCCTGCTGATACCGCTGCTCGCGATCGGCGGCCTGGCGAGTCCGGCGTCCGCCGCCGACGGCCAGAGCGCCCAGGGGGGCCAGGACGCGCAGAGCGAGGCGTCCCGCCACGGCCGCAGCCCCGCCGACGACCCGACCGCCGACATCAAGGACCGCCTGGCGGCGATCCCCGGGGTGACCATCACCGAGGAGAAGCCGACCACCACCGGTCACCGCTACTTCCTCGCCACCTACACCCAGCCGATCGACCACTTCCGGCCCTGGCTGGGCACCTTCCAGCAGCGCTTCAGCCTGCTGCACCGCGGCTACGACCGCCCGACCGTCTTCTACACCAACGGCTACACCCTGGGCACCAACCCGTCCCGCACCGAGCCGACCCGGCTGGTGGACGGCAACCAGGTGTCCATCGAGTACCGGTTCTTCACCCCCTCCCGCCCGGAGCCGGCGGACTGGTCGAAGGCCGGCATCCGCCAGGGCGCCGCGGACTCGCACCGGCTGGTGACCGCGCTCAAGCGGATCTACCAGGAGGAGTGGCTGTCCACCGGCGCCAGCAAGGGCGGCATGTCCTCCACCTACTTCCGCCGCTTCTACCCGGACGACGTGTCCGGCACGATCGCCTACGTCGCGCCGAACAACACCAACGTCAACGACTCCGAGCCCTACAGCGAGTTCTTCCGCACCGTCGGCACCCCCGAGTGCCGGGCCAGGCTGAACGCCGCCCAGCGTGAGCTGCTGGTGCGCCGCGACCGCCTGGAGGCCCGCTACGTCGCCGACAACCAGGCGGCCGGTTCCACCTTCAAGACCCTCGGCACCCCGGACCGTGCGTACGAGGCCGGCGTGCTGGACGTGGTCTGGGCGTTCTGGCAGTACAGCCTGGAGGCCGACTGCGCCAAGGTCCCGGTGGCCGCCACCGCGACCGACGACGAGCTGTACGCCTGGTTCGACGCGCAGTCCGGCATCACCGGCAACAGCGACCAGTCGCTGGCGAAGTACACCGCGTACTACTACCAGGCCGCCACCGAGCTGGGCGCGCCGTTCTTCGACGTGTCGCACCTCGACGGCGTGCTGCACTACGACTACAAGGAGCTCTATTCGGTCCGCACCTTCGTGCCGAAGGAGATCCCGACCGTCTTCAACCGGAACGCGATGCCCGACATCGACCGCTGGGTGAAGCGCGAGGGCGAGCGGATCATGTACGTCTACGGCGGCAACGACCCGTGGGGCGCCAAGCCGTTCCGCCTCGGCCGGGGCAGCGAGGACAGCTACGTCTACACCGTGCCCGGCGGCAACCACGGCTCCAAGATCGAGCAGCTGCCCGCCGCCCAGTCGGCGCAGGCCGTCGCCAAGGTGCTGGAGTGGGCCGGTCTGAGCGACCCGAACGCCGCCCGCTCGCTCACCAAGTCGCCGCAGGCGGGCGCCGAGTTCGGCCCGCTGGACGTCGAGGGCCGGCGCCTGGAGCAGGAGCGCCGCCCGCTGTAGCGCTCGCGCGGCAGGGCCGCGGCACGGAGCAATGAGGAGGAGGTCGCCCCGCGTTCCCGGGGCGGCCTCCTCGCGCGTTCCGCGAGTGCCGTCCGACCGGGCCCGTCCACCCCCTCCCCGAAGCAGTGAATCAGTGCTTCAATGCTTCCATGGCCTACCGACGCACCCCCGCCGTACAAGCCCGCCTGGACGCCCAGCGTGAAGCGGTCCTCCAGTCGGCGGTCGGCCTGCTCGCCGAGCGCGGCTACGGCGGCTGCACGATGGCCGCCGTAGCGGACCGCGCCGGGATCGCCACCGGCAGCCTCTACCAGCACTTCTCCGGCAAGGCCGACCTGTCGGTGCAGCTGTTCCGCCGGGTGGTCACCCACGAGATCGACGCGGTCAACGCGGCGGTGGCCGTCCGGGACACCCCGCAGCGGCGGATCGCCGCCGTGGTCGAGACCTTCGCCGCCCGCGCCCTGCGCGCGCCCCGGCTGGCGTACGCGCTGCTGGTCGAGCCGGCCGACGCGGTCGTGGACGAGGAGCGCCTGGTGTTCCGGCGGGCGTTCCGGGACGTCATCGCCACCGAGATCGCCGCCGCCGTGGCGAGCGGCGAACTGCCCGAGCAGGACCCGGTACTGACCGCCGCCGCCCTGGTCGGAGCGGTCGGCGAGGCCCTGGCCGGCCCACTGGCCGCCGCTCCGGTCACACCGGCCGCACCGGCCGCACGGACCACACCGGCCACGACGCTCGAAGCCGATCCCGAACGGCGCGACAGCAGCCCCAGCGACAACCCAACGAGCGACAGCAGCCCCGGCGACAGCCCCCCGAGCGACAGCACCCCCAGCGACAACCCGCCGAGCGACACCACCACGGTGGTCCCCGCCCTGGTCTCCTTCACCCTGCGTGCCCTGGGAGGACGCGATGACAGCGACGCATGAGGTCACCAACCAGGTGCCCCTGCCGTACGGACACGACACCGCCGCCGACCCCACCCTGCTCGCCGCCCTCCAGCGGGCCGGCGCCGGCTGGGCCGAGCCCGAGCTGCGCGAGCTGGGCCGGCTGGCCGGTTCCGAGCAGGCCGCCGAGTGGGGCCGGCTGGCCAACGAGAACCCGCCGGTGCTGCGCACCCACGACCGCTTCGGCCACCGGATCGACGAGGTCGAGTTCCACCCGTCCTGGCACGAGCTGATGCGCACCGCCGTCTCGTACGGCCTGCACGCCGCGCCCTGGCGCGACGAGCGCCCCGGGGCCCACGCCGCCCGCGCCGCCAGGTTCTTCGTCTGGGGCCAGGTCGAGGCCGGCCACACCTGCCCGGTTTCGATGACCTACGCCGCCGTCCCGGCCCTGCGCGCCAACCCCGCGCTGGCCGCCGAGCTGGAGCCGCTGCTGGCCGCCCGGGAGTACGACTTCGGGCTGCGCGAGCCGCGCACCAAGCGCGGGCTGATCGCCGGCATGTCGATGACCGAGAAGCAGGGCGGCTCGGACGTCCGCACCAACACCACCACCGCCGCTCCGCAGTCGGACGGCACCTACCGGCTCACCGGCCACAAGTGGTTCACCTCGGCGCCGATGTCCGACCTCTTCCTGACGCTGGCCCAGGCGCCGGGCGGCCTCAGCTGCTTCGCGCTGCCGAGGGTCCTGCCGGACGGCAGCCGCAACCGCCTGCAGCTGATGCGGCTGAAGGACAAGCTCGGCAACAAGTCCAACGCCTCCGCCGAGCTGGAGTACGACGGCGCGGTCGGCTGGCTGGTCGGCGAGGAGGGCCGGGGCGTCCCGACCATCATCGAGATGGTCAACATGACCCGCCTGGACTGCACCGTCGGCGCGGCCTCCGGCATGCGCTACGGTGCCACCCGCGCGGTCCACCACGCCCTGCACCGGCGGGCGTTCGGCAGGGCGCTGGTCGACCAGCCGCTGATGCGCAACGTGCTCGCGGACCTGGTGGTGGAGTCCGAGGCGGCCACGATCGTCGCCATGCGGCTCGCCCAGGCCACCGACCGGGCCCTCGCCGGGGACGGGACCGAGGCGCTGGTCCGGCGGCTGGGCCTGGCGGTGGCCAAGTACTGGGTGTGCAAGCGCGGTCCGGCGCACTCCGCCGAGGCGCTGGAGTGCCTGGGTGGCAACGGCTACGTGGAGGAGTCCGGGATGCCCCGGCTCTACCGGGAGGCGCCGCTGGTGTCGATCTGGGAGGGCTCCGGCAACGTCGCCGCCCTGGACGCGCTGCGCGCCATGGCCAAGCGCCCGGAGACCGTCGAGGCCTTCCTCGGCGAACTCGACGCCGCCGCGGGCGCGGACCGCCGGCTGGACGCGGCCGTCGCCGCACTGCGCAAGGAGCTGACCGACCCGGGGGACCTGGAGTACCGCACCCGCCGACTGGTCGAGTCGATGGCGCTGGCCTTCCAGGGCTCGCTGCTGGTCCGGTACGGCAGCCCGGCGGTGGCCGACGCCTTCTGCGCGAGCCGGCTGGGCGGCGACCACGGCGGGGCCTTCGGCACCCTGCCGGCCGGGGTCGACACCGGGGCCGTCATCGACCGCGCCCGCCCGGTGATCGCGTGAGCGGTCAGGAGGCCGACGGCGTACGGAGGTTCTGGCGGTCGCTCGGCCTGCCCGGGCTGATCGACGTGCACACCCACTTCATGCCGAAGAACGTCCTCGACAAGGTGTGGGCGTACTTCGACGCGGCCGGCCCGCTGGTGAACCGCCCCTGGCCGATCACCTACCGCGAGGCCGAGGAGCAACGGGTCCGGCGACTGCGGGACTTCGGCGTCCGGGCGTTCACGTCGATGCTCTACCCGCACAAGCCGGGCATGGCCGGCTGGCTGAACGCCTGGGCCGCCGACTTCGCCGCCCGCACCCCCGAGTGCCTGCACACCGCGACCTTCTTCCCCGAGCCCGAGGCGCCGGGCTACGTGGCCCGGGCCATCGAGGACGGCGCCCGGGTGTTCAAGGCGCACCTCCAGGTCGGCGGTTACGACCCGGCGGACCCGCTGCTGGACGGGGTGTGGGGGCTGCTCGCCGAGACCGGCACCCCGGTGGTCACCCACTGCGGGTCCGGGCCGGTGCCGGGCAAGTTCACCGGCCCCGGCCCGATCGGCGCGGTGCTGGAGCGGCACCCCGGCCTGGTCCTGGTGGTCGCCCACCTCGGGATGCCCGAGTACCGCGACTTCCTCGACCTGGCCGAGCGCCACCCGGCCGTCCGGCTGGACACCACCATCGCGTTCACCGACTTCGCCGAGGCCGACGCCCCGTTCCCGCAGGAGGAACTGCCGCGCCTGCGCGGGCTCCGGGACCGTGTCCTGCTCGGGAGCGACTTCCCCAACATCCCCTACCGGTACGTCCACCAGCTGGAGGCGCTGGCCGGGCTGGGGCTGGGGGAGGAGTGGCTGCGGGCGGTCTGCCACGACAACGCGGCCGCCCTGTTCGGACTCCCCGCCCCGGTGGTCGGCTGACCGTCCGCGGTCTCTGCGGCACCTGCGGTCTCGGCGGCACCCGCGGCACCCGCGGCGCCGCCGACCACGGGTGCGGCACCAGGCCGGTCCGCCGGATGCCCGGCGGACCGGACCGGGCGTTACCTGCGGGGTAATCGACGCCCGCCGCCCCACCGGGCAGGGTGGAGCCACCCGGTGAGGCCGCCACGGCCCCGGGCTCCCACCCCCGACAGGAGGCGATCCGCCATGTCCGCCCACGCGAACACCCTCACGCCCGCCCGGCCCGGTTCCGCCTTCTCGCCGTGGACGGTGCGCGGCACGCTCGTCCTGGACGCGCTGGTCACCGGCGGCAACGGCCTGGCCTACCTGGCCTTCTCCGGCCCGCTCGGCGAGCTGCTCGGCGCCGGCCGCGCCACCCTGGTCGACATCGGGCTCTTCCTCCTCGGGTACGCGTTCGCGGTGGGCGCGCTCGCCGCCCGGCGGCAGCCGCCGGTGTTCGGGGTGCGGGCGGTGGTCGACCTCAACCTGGCCTGGGTGGTGCTCAGCCTGGTCGCGATGGAGCTGTGGCTGGAGCCGACCACCGCCGGGCTCGTCTGGATCCCGCTGCAGGCCGGGACGGTGGCCCTGTTCGCCGTCCTCCAGATCACCGCCCTGCGGCGAGAGGCCCGGACGCGGGACTGAGGAGCGGGGCTGAGGCGCAGGACCGAGGAGCGGGACTGAGGCGCGGGGCTGAGGCGCGGGGCTGAGTGCCGGGCGCAGACCGAGCCCCGGGCTACCGCTCCGGCCCGACCACCGCCTGCAGGAACCGCACCGTCTCCGCGTCGGCCGGTAGGAAGGTCTCCATGGCCAGCTCGGAGACGGTGACGTCCAGCGGCGTGTTGAAGGTCGCGATGGTGGAGAGGAAGGAGAGCACCCGCCCCTCGTACCGGATCCGCATCGGCAGCGCGAACGGGAAGTCGTCGGCGCCGGGCCCTTCCTCGGCCGGCCCGTCGCCCTGGTCTCCGGCCGGCTCGGGGTAGCCGCGGACCTCCTCGTACAGCCGGCGCAGCGGCTCGGCGCGGACCAGCTCCAGCTGCCGTTCCATCCGCTCCAGCAGGTGCTGCCGCCACTGCCGGAGGTTGACGATGCGCGGTGCCAGCCCGTCCGGGTGCAGGGTGACCCGGATCGCGTTGAACGGCGGCTCCAGCAGGTGCGGGGCGACGCCGTCCATCAGCAGCCCGAGCGAGCGGTTGGCCGCCAGCACCCGGAAGGACCCGTCGACCACGACCGCCGGGTACGGGTCGTGGGCGGCCAGCAGCCGTTCCAGCCCCGCGCGCAGCGCGGCCATCGACGGGTCGTCCAGCGGTGTCTCGGGGTAGTGCGGGGCGTAACCGGCCGCCAGTAGCAGGGTGTTGCGCTCGCGCACCGGCACGTCCAGCTGCTCGGCGAGCCGCAGCACCAGCTCCCGGCTGGGCCGGGAGCGGCCGTTCTCGACGAAGCTGAGGTGGCGGGTCGAGGAGTCCGCCCGCAGCGCCAGTTCCAGCTGGCTGAGTTGCCGTCGTTCCCGCCAGCCCCGCAGCAGCGGGCCGACACCGGTTCCCGTCGGGCTGCCCATGCCCGCCATGATCGTCATGGCCCAGGACGGTACTCGAACGAGCCCGGTCGACGGGAGGGGGCGACGGGGACCAGCGGGGATCCGCGGTGACCCGCGGCGGTGGTCAGCGGGGATCCGGAGAGCGGGGTCAGACGCCGGTGCTCGACCCCGGGCGGACGACCATGAGCACCACGACCACGGCCCACAGCAGGTTGAACACCCCGGCGGTCATCGGCAGCGTCTTCAGGCCGCTGACGGCCTTGGCGTGCTGCTCGTCCGACGGGTCGAGTTCGAGCGCGTCCACGGCGGCCTGCTGGCCGGGCAGCACGAAGAGCAGCAGCGCGAGCGCGGCGACCGCGGTCAGCACCATCGAGACGATCACCCAGGACTGCCCGAGCACGTCCATCACCTGGGCCAGGCCGATGCCCAGCACCGGCACCGCGACCCCGAGCAGCGCGTAGACCTGGGTGATCCGGTGCAGCACCCGCAGCACACCGGCGTCGGAGGCCCGGTCCGGACCGCCGGCCAGCGCGGCCTTCGCCCGGCGGGGGAACATGCTGACGGCCACCGCGACCGGGCCTATGAACAGGACCGACACGAGGACGTGCAGGCTCAGCAGCAACTTGGCCATGGCGGGGGCACCCTCTTGAATCCGGTGGGCAGCTGGTCGTGGGCACGCGCGTTCGACGTGCCCACGACCAGGCACGCTAACACCGCTTATCCACCGGCCCACCGCGGGTGGGCGCCGGGGACCGCCCCCGGCCCCGGGTGCTCAGCCCGCCGCGGTGAGCTCCACGATCCGGGCCGGGGCGGTGCTGACGGCCGCGACGGCGGCGGCGTGCTCCGGGTCGGCCCAGTCGAGCAGGTGCAGGTCCTCCCACCGGCTGCGCAGCGGCGCGCCCGGCGGGACGGACAGCGGCAACCCGGAGAGGTCGACCCCGCCGAGGGTGTCCAGGCTGGCCCGGCCGATCTTGATCAGCGACTCCTTGCGCACCCAGAGCCGCAGGAACGCCTGCTCCGGCTCCGCGTCGGCCTCGACGAGGGCCAGCTCCGCCGGGGCGAGCACCCGACGGGCGACCGAGCGCAGCGAGCCGCCCCGGGCGGACAGCTCGACGTCCACCCCGACCGGCTGGAACCCGGCACCGGCGGCGACCACGCCCCGGGTGTGCGACAGGCTCACGTGCACCCCGGGGTGGTCCGGCAGGTAGGGCTTGCCGTGGTCGGCGAGCCCGCAGTCCGGGCACTGCTGGGCGAGGACGAGGCCGGCCACCGGAACGCCGAGCAGCCGGGCGGCGCAGAGCCGGACCAGCAGGTGCCCGGCGGTGAAGTCGATCCGCCCGGACTCGTGCCGGAAGCGCGCGGCGCGCTCCCGTTCCAGGTCGGTCAGCAGGTGTTCGCCCGCCTCGGGGTGCCGCAGTACGGCGTCGGCGGACGCGACGGCGACGAGCGGCGCGCTCTGTTCCTGGGCCTCGGTGGTCATGCGTCCAACCTAGGGCCTGCCGCCAAACTCCCGCTTGCCCGGGCGATCGCTGCTCCGTACGGATGAATTTCAGCTCCGAACTGAGGATCTGTAAGGTGTGAATAGTCCGATTTAAGGTTTGATATCCCGGATCTGCTGGATCGCCGGCAGATGGCACGGAACGCGGCAGTCCGTCCGGGCCTGCTCCTTTCTCACGCACGGAGGAATTGTCGATGGGTCAGGTCACCGGTTCGTCGGATCACAGAACCGCCGCCGCGAGGACCCCGGCCGCGCCCGGGCGCCGGGCCGGCCGGGTCGCCGTGGCGACCGCCGTCGCCGCGCTGCCGCTGGCCGCGGTGCTGACGACCGGTTCGGCCGCTCCGCTGGCCCCGCCGCCGGGTGCCTGCTCCGGGTCCGACTGCCCCAGTGCCTGGCCGCCGCCGCACAACGGCGACTTCCCCGGCCGGGACGCCGCCGTCAACGTCTTCACCGGCGGCGACTACACCGTGAACGGCCGGGCTGCGGAGGCCGAGGGCAAGATCGTCACGCTGGGGAAGCTGACCGTCGACAAGAACGGCGGCGGCGTCTACAACATGGGCGTCGTCGGCGTCGGCTCTCGCGTGGTGCCGCCGAACGGCAGCGACTTCGTGACCACCGGCGGCGACGTCGACGTCAGGACCGGCAACAGCGTCCTGATCGGCGGCAGCGACTCGCACGGCCCGGCGTTCGGCAACCTGCGCCACGCCGGCCCGGTCACCGGCACCGTGAGCATCGACCCGACGGGCGAGTCGATCCAGGACCCGGACGCCGTCGTGCCCTACCGGTCGGTGCCGGCCCGGATCCAGGAGGTCTCCGACTGCGTCGGCCGGGCCGCCGCGACCGGCACCGTCGCGGTCACCGCCAACGAGGCGACCTTCACCGGGGACGGGACCAGCATGAGGCAGGTCTTCAACGTCACCCGGAGCCTCGCGTCGCCGACCGGTGGGCAGATCGGCCTGGTCTTCGACGGCATCCCGGCCGGCGCCACCGTCGTGGTGAACATGCTCGGGGACAGCCCGGTCATCAACACCTACACCGGTACCGGTCTGGCGGGCGACCGGACCACCGAGCTGCGCTCCAAGCTGGTGTACAACTTCCCGACCGCGAGCTCGGCGCGGATCCTCGGCAGCGCCCAGTTCCAGGGCTCGGTCATGGCCGGCAATCCGAGCGGCACCACGACGATCGCCCAGCCGGGCATGAACGGCCGGGTGTACCTCGCGGGCAACCTGATCCACACCGGCACCGGCGGCTACGAGATCCACAGCTACCCGTTCGACGGCGACCTGCCGGACTGCGCCGTGACGCCCAGCCCGTCGCCGACCTCGCCGACGCCGTCCCCCTCCCCGACGTCGCCGGGTCCGACGTTCCCATCGCCGACGGCCCCGTCATCGACCTCGCCGGGCCCGACCTCGCCGGGCCCGACCTCGCCGGGCCCGACGCCCACCTCGTCCGCGCCGACCTCGCCGTCGGCGACCGCGACGACGTCGAGTGCGGCCCCGACCAGCCACCGCCCGACCGGGGATCCGACCAGCCCCCACCCCGGTGGCGGCGGTGAGCTGCCCTCCACCGGCGCGGGCAACGCCTCGGTGGTCCTCGGCCTGGCGGGCGTCGGCCTGCTCGGCCTCGGCGGTCTGGCCGTGCTGGCCGCCCGCCGTCGCGGTCGCCACAGCTGACGGACCGTACGGCGGAGGCGCCGAGGCACTGAACAGCCGAACAGTCGAGCAGCTGAACGGTCGAGCAGCCGAACAGCGGCGCAGGCCGCCCGGGTCGAACCGACCGGGTGGCCTGCGCCGCTTCCGCTTCCATCCGCGCCGCCGCCCCGTTCCCCGGCTCCGGCCGGCTACCGCTCGCCCGGGTAGTGGGCGAGGCCCGAGCCGAGCAGCCCGAAGGCGCGGTCCACCGCCGCCTCCACCCGGGTCCGCACCGTCTCGGCGGGCTCCCCGGCCACCACGGCCCGCCGGACCTCGCCGAGGACGGCCCGGTGCGCCCCCGCGACGGCTCCGGCCACGATCCGGGGGAGGGGGTCCTCCGGTGCGGCCCCCGACTCCTCGGCCAGGGCGGCCGCGAGCGCCGCCTCGGCCCGTTCGCCGAGCTCCAGCAGCCGGGCCCGCAGGGCGGCGCTGTCCTCGACGATCCGCCAGAACGCCGCCATCCCCGGGTCCAGCCCGACCGTCGGCTCCGCGTTCGCGAAGGCGGTCAGCAGGTCGTCCCGGACGGCGTCCACGGCCGTGCTGCCCGCCGGGCGGTGCCGGACCACGGCGGCCAGGTGGGCGACCACCTCCTCCTGCCGGTCGAAGAAGAGGTCCTCCTTGGTCGGGAAGTAGTTGAAGACCGTGTTCGGCGAGACCCCGGCGGCCCGGGCCACCTCGACCACCGTGACCCGGTCGAACCCGCGCTCGGCGAACAGGCCCATGGCGGTGTCGGACAGCAGCTCCCGGGTCTGCTGCTTCTTGAGTTCGCGAAGTCCCATGGCCGGATTCTATCCGTAGATCGTGGTGTCACTCCAAACTTGCAGTGACACCAAAAATATCGGCTACGGTGGCGGCATGACCTTCACCTTCGGCATCTACCCCGGCGGGGCGGCCGGTGACGACACCGGTGTGATCACGCCCGCCCGCCCCGACGACCCGGCCCGGATCACCGCCGCCCTGCGCCTGCTCCAGGGCGGCGCGGCGGAGTTCCTGGTCCGCGCCTACCGCTCGTACCCGGGCGGCGAGCACACCCCGGAGCGGCCCGAGCGGTACGCCGTCGAGGGCCGCCGGCTCGACCTGGTGGTCCAGTACCGGGAGCGCGGCGGGGAGTTGGCGGGCTGGCTGGACTTCGTCCGGCGGACGGTCCGGACCGAGGGGCACCGCCTCGCCCTGCTGCAGATCTGCGAGGAGCCCAACCTCGACCTCCCGCCCGTGGACGGCAGCATCCCCAACGTCCGCCGGGCGCTGGTCGAGGGCGTGGTCGCGGCCAAGGAGGAGGCGCTGGCCCACGGGTTCGACCGGCTGGCCGTCGGCTTCAACGCGGTGCCCTCCTTCGACCCCGCGGACACCTTCTGGCCCGAGCTCGGCCGGCTCGCCGACGAGCGCTTCCACCGGGCCCTGGACTACGTCGGCCTGGACTTCTTCCCGGACGTCTTCCGCCCCGTCCCGCCCGGTCGACTCGCCGACGCGGTACGGGCGGTGCTCACCGGGTTCCGCCGGGACACGTTGCCGCGGGCCGGGATCGGGCCCGGCGTCCCGCTGCGGATCTGCGAGAACGGCTGGCCCACCGGCCCCGGGCGCAGCGAGGCGCGGCAGGCCGAGGTGGTGGCGGAGGTGGTCCGGACGGTCGCCGGGCTCGCCGCCGAACTCAACGTCGCCGGCTACGCGTTCTTCGCCCTGCGCGACGCGGACAGCGCGGGCGCCGGACCGTTCCCGCACTTCGGCCTGCTGCGCGACGACTACACGCCCAAGCCGGCCTTCGCGGTCTACCGCGCGCTGGTCGAGGAGCTGACGAACTGACGCCCCGCGCAGGCCGGTTCCGCTCGAAGGAGGAGCGCGCCACCGGTGCCCGGGGGCCGGGGCGCGTCCCGCGGATCCCTGCCGGGTGCACGGCAGGGATCCACCGGGCGCGCCCTACGTCACCTCGCCCCGGCGGGAGAAGCGCTCCGCCCGCCACTCACCGGTCTCCAGCACCTCGGCCAACTGCCGGGCGGCGTCCCAGACCTCGGTGTACGAGAGGTAGAGCGGCGTGAAGCCGAAGCGCATCAGGTCCGGCGCCCGGAAGTCGCCGATCACCCCGCGTTCGATCAGCGCCTGCACCACCGGGTAGCCGTCGGCGTGCCGCAGCGCGACCTGGCTGCCGCGCCGGGCGTGCTCGCGCGGGGTCACCACCTCGATGCCGTCCAGCCGCTCGGTCAGCGAGACGAACAGGTCGGTCAGCGCCAGGCTCTTCGCCCGGACCGCCGCCAGGTCGACCCGCTCCCAGACGTCCAGCGAGGCGCCGAGGGCGGCCTGGCCGAGCAGCGAGGGCGAGCTGGTCAGGAACCGGCCGATGCCCGGCTTCGGGTCGTACCCGGGCTCGAAGGCGAACGGCCGGGCGTGGCCGAACCAGCCGCTCAGCGGCTGGAGCGGGCCGGCCGCCAGGTGCCGCTCGGCGACGTACAGGAAGGCCGGTGAGCCGGGGCCGCCGTTCAGGTACTTGTAGGTGCAGCCGACCGCGAAGTCCGCGCCCGCGGCGTCGAGTTGGATCGGCAGCGCGCCCACCGAGTGGCACACGTCCCAGATCATCAGGGCGCCCGCGGCCCGGACCCGGGCGGTGATGCCGGGCACGTCCAGCAGCTCGCCGGTGCGGTAGTCCACGTGCGAGAGGACGACCGCGGCGACGTCCCCGTCCAGGTGGCGGTCCAGCTCCTCGGGGCGGATCAGCGTGCTGCGCGCGCCCTCGACCAGGCCGGTCACGCCCTCGGCGATGTACAGGTCGGTCGGGAAGGCCTCGGCGTCGCCGAGCACCGTGCGCCGGCCCGGGCGCAGCCGCAGCGCGGCCGACAGCACCTTGAACAGGTTGACCGAGGTGGTGTCGCAGACGACCACCTGCGCCGGACCGGCGCCGATCAGCGGCGCGATCCGCCGCCCCAGCCGGTACGGCTGCTCGAACCAGCCGGCGTCGTTCCAGCTGCGGATCAGCTCCCGGCCCCACTCCTCCTCGACCACCTGGCGCACCCGCTCGGGCGTGCGCACCGGCAGCGCGCCCAGCGAGTTGCCGTCCAGGTAGATCACTCCGTCCGGCAGGGCGAACTCCTTGCGGAACGCCGCCAGCGGGTCGACGGCGTCCAGCGCCTCGCATTCCTCGCGCGTGGTCATGCCCGTCCCTTCCTCGTCATCCGTGTGTCCGGCCCGTCCCGTTCCCGAAGTGCCCGCCACCGCCGTCGCGGCCGTCGCAGCCGCCGTGGCCGTCATGTCCGTCTCCGCCGTCACAGCCCGTCCCGGACCGTCCACAGCTCCGGGAACACGTCCTGCTCGGCCGACTTGCGCAGCCAGGTCAGCCCGCTGGAGCCGCCCGAGCCGGGCTTGCCGCCCATCGTCCGCTTGACCGCCGAGAGGTGCCGCTGACGCCATCGGGTGACCCGCTCGGCCACGTCCAGCAGGGCCTCGGCGAGCGGCTGGAGCGCGGCGAACTCCGGCTCGGTGTAGACCCGCCGCCAGGCCGCCTCGACCTCCGCGGACGGCTGGTACCGCCGCTCGGAGGGGGCCTGCCGGGGGGCGAGGCCGCGGCGCGCCAGCAGGGCCAGCGCCTCGTCGTACAGGCCGGGGGAGCGCAGCGCCTCGGCCAGCTCGGCCTGGGTGCCGGGCATCCCGTCGTACATGTTCAGCAGTGCGGCGTTCTTGTTGCCGAGCAGGAACTCCAGCCGCAGGAAGGCGGAGGACTGGAAGCCGGAGGCCTCGCCGAACAGCGCGCGGAAGGAGTTGAACTCGTGCGGGGTCATGGTGGCCAGCAGGTCCCAGGACTCCACCAGGACGTCCTGCACGTGGGTGCCCCGGCGCAGCGCGGCCAGCGCGGCGGTCAGGTCGTCCTCGCGCAGCGCCTGCCCGGCGAGCGTCCATTCGTGCCGCAGCAGGTCGAACAGCAGCTCCATCACCTGGGTGGTGACGATGAACGACAGCTCGGCGGGCTCCTCGCTGCGCGGGTGCTGCAGGCCGTGCAGTTCGTCCAGGCGCGCGTACTGGGCGTACGGGGTCCCTCGGCCCGGTGCTCCGCCGCGACCGAACGACAGCTTGGGCGTCTCCACCGTGTCGTGCCCCATACCCGATGCCTCCTGATCCTCCGGGCCCCGTCGCCCGGTCCGGTGATCCAGCCGGACTGCCGGGTTCCACCGGGTGCCCATTGTGCGGCGGCGGTGCCCCCCGCTTGAATGGTCGATGGGCATCGCAACCGCGTTCGGAGCTGTCGTTCGCGAGGCGTTGCGCCGATTCGCTTTACGAACGGAAATCCCTTGATCCCGACCACCCGGGAGGTCGCCTTGGACGCCGTCGACCGTCGTCTGCTCGCCGAGCTCCAGGCCGACGCCCGGCTCTCGTACAACGAACTCTCCCGCCGGGTGAGCCTGTCCGCACCCGCGGTGGCCGAACGGGTCCGCCGGCTGGAGTCCGAGGGGGTGATCAGCGGCTACCACGCCCACGTGGACCTCACCAGGGCAGGGCTGCCGATCACCGCGCTGGTCCAGATCCAGTGCTACGGCCCGCGCTGCGTGCTGCGCGACCCGGAGGTGCCGACCTGGCCGGAGGTGGTGCAGCTGCACCGGGTCACCGGCGGGGCGTGCTGCGTGCTGCTCGTCGCGGTGTCGTCGATGGCCGAGTTCGAGGGGGTGTGCGACCGGCTCGGCCGCTACGGCCAGCCGTCCAGCTCGATGATCCTCTCCAGCCCGGTGCCCTGGCGGCCCGTGGTGCCGCCGCGCTGACCGCCGCCGCGTCGTCGCGCCGGGGCCGGCCGGCGCGCCGGCCTTGACGCGGACGTCAGGGAGTAGGTTCCCGGCATGCCGAACGAGCGCCACATCCTGCTGCTGCCCGGGAGCCTGCGGGCCGGATCCACCAACGAGACCGTGCTGCGCACCGCGGCCGCGGTGGCCGCCGCCACTCCGGGGCTGCGGACCACGTACTACGACGGACTGGCCGGGCTGCCGCACTTCAACCCGGACCTCGACACCGACCCGCTGCCGGAGCCGGTGGCCGCGCTGCGGGCCGCGATCGGGGCGGCCGACGCGCTGCTGGTCTGCACCCCCGAGTACGCCGGGACGCTGCCGGGCGTGTTCAAGAACCTGCTGGACTGGACGGTCGGCGGCATCGAGATCTCGGACAAGCCGACCGGCTGGATCAACGCCGCCGGCCCGGGGCGCGGCCAGGGGGCCGAGGCCACCCTGCGCGCCGTCCTCGGCTACACCGGCGCGGCCGTGCTGGACGAGGCCTGCGTCCGGCTGCCGCCGGCACGCGGGGCGGTCGGCCCGGACGGGCTGGTCGCCGACCCGCTGGTGCGGGAGCGGATCGGCGAGGTGCTGGCCCGCCTCGCGGCGGGCTGACCGGCGGGCTGACCGGCTGACCGACCGGCGGGCGGCCCGGCGGGCTCAGTGCCCGGCCGGAAGGTGCACCCCCAGCCCGGCCAGGCCCTCCAGGAACAGTTCCACGCCGACCGCCGCCAGCAGCATCCCGAGCAGCCGCGACAGCACCTCCAGCGACGTGCGGTGGGTGCGTCGCATCAGCGGCGCGAGCACCGCCACGCAGAGGTAGTTGATCACCGCGACGGCCACGTACGCCCCGGCGACGGCGGCCTTCCACCCCCAGTCGTCCTGGTTGAGCGAGGCGACCAGGACGGCCGTGACGGCGAGCGGGCTGGCGATGTACGGCAGCAGCAGTTCGCGGATGCCGTCCACCAGCGGGTTCGCCAGGTGCTCGTCCTCGTCGCCGTCCGAGCCGAGGTGGACGCCGAAGACCAGCGCGACGGCGTAGACGAAGAAGATCGCCCCGCCCGCGAGCTGGAGCGACTGGTCGCTGATGTGGAACAGGGTGGTCAGTTCGTCGGCCCCGAAGCCGAGTACCAGGCCGATCACCGCCGAGATGGCCGTGCTCAGCGCCGCCAGCCGCCGCAGCTCCAGGTTGCTCCGCGTCCCGGCCAGCCGGGCGAAGGACAACAGGGTCTTCGGCGGGCCGACCACGGCGAAGAAGGTGATGAAGGCGCTGCTCAGGTTGAAGACGAACATGGGCCAAGCATGGCCGCGGGCCTCCGGGTGGCCGGTCCGCCACGCCCCCGCGGTCGGGCGTGGCGTGAATCTTCTCGCCGGACGGTTCATTCCTGGCCGGCGGCGGATTCGCCCGGATGGCGGCCCCGGCTCGAAGCGGTGGGCGCTCTCGGTTGCTATGGAGACAGGACCGCCACCGAGCAGGTCCACGCCGCCGCGGAAACGAGGATGCGAGATGTGCCTGAACCGTAAGGACCTGGGCCTGCTGGCCCTGCGCAGCGCGGTCGGCGGAGTGCTGATCGCGCACGGCACCCAGAAGCTGTTCGGCTGGTTCGGGGGCGGCGGCCTGGAGGCCACCACCGAGGCCATGGAGCACATGGGCTTCCACCCCGCCCGGCAGAGCGCGCTCGCGGCCGGTCTCGGCGAGGCGGGCGGCGGCGCGCTGCTGGTGGCCGGGCTGGCCACCCCGGCGGCCGGCGCGGTGGTGGCCGGGACGATGGCGGGCGCGGTGTCCGTGCACGCCCCGGCCGGCTTCTTCGCGATGTCCGGCGGCTACGAGTACCCGGCCTTCCTCGGCGCGACCGGGCTGGCGATCGGCCTGGCCGGGGCCGGCCGGTACTCGCTGGACCACCTGACCGGCCACGTCTTCGACCGGCCGTGGGTCGGCCTGGCGTCCTTCGTGGCGAGCGCCGCCGGGGCGTACGGGGTGGTGGCGCGGCGCCGGCACCTGGTGCGGCTGCGCGAGGAGCGGGCCGCGGTGGAGGCGGACTCGCAGGAGGGCTCCGGGCTCTCCTAGGGCTCCGGGCTCTTCCTGGCGCCCGGGCGCACGACGGGAGTTCGAGGTAGGCCCCAGCGGCCCTCCAGGGCGGCACCGGCCCCGTCCGCGGCCGCGTCACCCGGAGGCAGCAGCCCTGCTGGCGGCGGTCCACCGGCCCTCGGAGGGTGGGCGGGAGGTGTGCCGGGCAGCCCGGTGCCGACCGGAAACGAGGGACCGCATGGACCGCCAGCCGCTCGCCCGCGCCCGGGCCCGTCTCCGCCCCGCGGAGGCGGGCCCGAAGACCGGCCCGGGCTCCCCGACCCCGCCGAGGACCACCGCGCAGGACCTGGACGCACCGCCGCTGCGCCACCGACGGTGCGCGGTGGCAGGGGTGTTGGCCGTGGCGGTGGCCGGCGCGGCGGCGCTCGGGGGCTGCTCCTCCGGCAAGAGCGGGAGCAGCGTGGCCTCCTCGGCCGCGGCGGCGGTGGAGAAGGGCGCGAGTGCGGCGGCCTCGGCGCTGGCGTCGGCGGCCGGCGGGGCGGGGGCGGCGATCGCCTCGGCGGAGGCGCAGGCCTCGGCGGCGGTGTCGTCGGCCTCCTCGGCCGTCGCCGGGATCAAGGGCGGGCTGGACGCCAAGGGGGACGTCACCGCGGGGGCGGTGGAGACCGGGTCGGACGGCAAGCCGCAGGTGCCGCTGACCGTCACCAACCACGGCCGGCAGTCGTACCGGTACGTGATCCAGCTGGACTTCACCGACGAGTCCGGCAAGGTGCTGGACGCGACCGCGGTGACCGTCCCGGACGTGGCCGCAGGGCAGAGCGCCCAGGCCACCGCGCACGCCAACCGGAGCCTCTCCGGCACGGTCAAGGCCGAGGTCGCCAACGCCGTCCGCTACTGAGTCCGGCATCCGGCTCCGGCACTCCCGGCTCCGGCACCCGAACTCAGGTGCGGACTCCGCGCGCAGCCGCCCAGCTCAGCGCGGGGGTGGAACCTTAAGCGGGTCTCAAGGCCCGGCAGCCCCCCTTGACGGTTGAGTTGGTCTAGTCCATTTTTATGCCCAGGTGCAGGGAGCCCCTGAACCGGCGTCAGCGGCCGTGTGCCGCGGGCGCCGGTTCGGCACATCCCGGTAGTCCGTCATGGTCTGATCCGCTCGATTCCCCACCCATGCCTGTCATGTCCCGGTCGTCCGGCCCCACCCCGGACGCGTGCCCCCGGGCCGACGGGTACCCCCACAACCAGGAGTCACGCACCCATGCTGCGCTCACGCATTGAAAGGGCCGGGGCCCCGGCCCCGCAGGGCGGCCGCCGACGCCACCCCAAGAGCCTGGCCGCCATCGCGGCCGGCACCACCGCCTCCCTGCTGCTCGGCGCCGGCCTCGCGCTGTCCGGCGGCGTCGCCGCCAACGCCGCGACCACCAACTCCACCGGCGCGCCCGCCACCAGCGGCGGCATCAAGGTCGCCTACTTCGACCAGTGGTCGATCTACGCGAACGCGTACTACCCCAAGACGATCCAGGACACCGGCGTCGCCAAGAACCTGGACTACCTGATCTACTCGTTCGCCAACATCCACCCGACCGACCTGGGGTGTTTCGAGGCCACCAAGGCCGCCGACACGAACGACAACAACCCCAACGCGGGTGACGGCGCGGGCGACGCGTTCGCCGACTACCAGAAGAGCTTCGGCGCGGACATCTCGGTCGACGGCGTCGGCGACGTCTGGAACCAGCCGATCGCGGGCAACTTCAACCAGCTGAAGAAGCTGAAGGCGAAGAACCCCAACCTCAAGGTCCTGATCTCGCTGGGCGGTTGGACCTACTCCAAGTTCTTCTCGCCGGCCTCCGCCACGGACGCCTCGCGCAAGCACCTGGTGTCGTCCTGCATCGACATGTTCATCAAGGGCAACCTGCCCAGCGAGGCCGGCTACGGCGGCCCCGGCTCCGCCGCCGGGATCTTCGACGGCGTCGACCTCGACTGGGAGTACCCGGGCGGCGGCGGCCACACCGGCAACATCTCCAGCCCGGCCGACAAGCAGAACTTCACCGCGCTGCTGAAGGAGTTCCGCACCCAGCTGGACGCGCAGGGCAAGACCGACGGCAAGACCTACGCCCTGTCGGCGGCGGTCGGCGCCGGCCAGGACAAGATCATGAACGTCGAGACGGACAAGATCGGTCAGTACCTGACCTTCCTCGACGTCATGACCTATGACATGCACGGCGGCTGGGACCCGCAGGGGCCGACCAACCACCAGGCGCCGCTGTATTCGGGCCCGAACGACCCGTCGACCCCGGCCAAGCCGGGCAACGGGAAGTACTCGATCGACAACGCGATCAAGGCCTGGACCGCCGGTGACAAGGAGTACGGCATCCCCGGCGGCTTCCCCGCCAACAAGATCAACATGGGTGTGCCGTTCTACTACCGCGGTTGGACCGGAGTGAAGGACAACGGCAAGCACGGCCTGTTCCAGCCCGCCACCCAGCCGGCGGCCGGCGCGGCGATGTCCGGCAACGTCCCCGGCATCCAGATGTTCAAGGAGCTCGCGGGCTTCGTCGACAACCCGTCCAAGACCTTCTGGGACGACGACGCGAAGACCACGTACTTCTACGACGGCAACACCTTCTGGAGCGGTGAGGACGCCAAGTCGATCCAGGCCAAGATCGACTACGCACACTGCAACGGCCTCGGCGGCTCCTTCGCCTTCTCGCTGTACGACCTGGGCACCAGGACCGGTCTGTTCGACAAGATGGTGAGCGCCACCAACGGCTCGGCCTCCGCCTGCCCGGCCCCGCCGACCGGCACGCCGACCCCGACCCCGACCGGCACGCCCACCGGCACCCCGACCGGCACGCCCACCAGCACCCCCACGGGCACGCCGACCACCACCCCCACCGGGACCCCGACCGGCACCCCGAGCTCCTGCCCGGCCGCCCCGAGCTGGGACGCGAACACCACCTACGCGGCCGGCGGCACCAAGGTCTCGTGGAAGGGCCACTACTACACCAACAAGTGGTGGACCAAGGGCGACGACCCGAGCCTGAGCGGCCAGTGGGGCGTCTGGACCGACAACGGCCCCTGCTGACGACCGACGGACCGCCGAGGGCCTGACGGATCCTCGCAGCACCTGAAGCGACGGGTCCGGCCCGCCGGGAGGAACCTCCTCCCGGTGGGCCGGACCCGTTCGCGTTCCCGGGGCCCGCGCGGGGCCCGCACGCTCCGGCGCTCCGGCGCGTCGGAGTGTCGGCCCGCCGGCGTCAGACCAGGTCGTCGGTGCGCCCGAGCGCGTCCGGCTGGCTCTCCTCGATCCGCCGCAGCATCCGGCCCAGCGTCGCGCAGAGCGCGGTGCGCTCCTCGCCCACGACGTCCTGGAGCAGTTCCTCCTCGAACACCGCCGCCATCCGCATCGACTCCAGCCACTTGTCGCGGCCGGTCTCGGTGAGCTCGATGATCACCCGCACCCGGTTGGTCTCGTCCCGGTCCCGGGTGACCAGGCCGTCGGCCACCATCCGGTCGATCCGGTGCGTCATCGCCGCCGGGGTGAGTCCGAGCCGCTTGGCCAGCTCGCCCGGGCCCAGCCGGTACGGGCTGCCGGAGACCACCAGGGCCTTGAGCACCTCCCACTCGGCGGAGGTGATTCCGAGCACAGTCAGCTGCCGGTCGTACGCCACGCCCATCCGCCGGGAGACCCGGTTGAGGGTCTGCACGATCGTCTCCACCTGGGGGTCGACGGTGGGGAACTCCCGCTGGTAGAGGGCCACCTGCTCGGCGATGCCGAACTCCAGGGGGGTGGCCGGGGCGGGCTGGCCGGCAGCCGGCCGCGGCTTGTCCGTAGTCATGCGGACCAGTCTCCCACGAGCGTGCACCCCTTAAGCCTTTGACTCCGCACTCTTCCGGTGCTAAGACTTTATTTCGTCAAACTTTAGCTCTGAAATCTTCTGGACTTAAGAGTATCCAGTTGAAACCAGGAAGGGATGTGCACGGTGACCGGCACGGTGAAGCAGCAGAGGCAGCAGCGGCGTGGAGCGGGCGGCCCGCTGCGCCGCGTCCAGATCGGCAACGCGCTCAGCGCGTTCGGCAGCGGGTTCACGATGCCGTACATGTTCGTGTACGTGGACCAGGTGCGCGGGCTGGGTTCGCTGGCGGCCGGGATGGTGTTCACCGTCTTCGCGCTGGCGGCCCTCGCCGTCCTCCCGTTCACCGGCCGCGGCATCGACAGGTACGGCCCCCGCCCGGTGCTGCTGGCCGGTACGGCGCTCGCCGCCACCGGCGCGTTCGCCTTCGGCCACGCCACCGGCACCCCGGCCCTGCTGGTCTCCTCCTTCCTGTTCGGCGCGGGCGTCACCACCTGCCAGCCGGCGCTGGCCACGATGATCGTCCGCTGCTCCACGGCGGCCACCCGCTCGCACGCCTTCGCGCTCCAGTTCACCCTGGTCAACCTGGGCATGGGCATCGGTGCGCTGGTCGGCGGGCAGATCGTGGACGTCTCCGACCCGGCCAGCCTCACCCGGCTGTTCACCATCGAGGCGGCGACGTTCCTCGGCCTCGCCCTGGTCACCGGCACCGCCCGGATGCCCCTGGTCCAGCTGAGCGTCGTCCAGGGCAAGGCCGACGGCCCGACGGGGCTGCGCGCGCTGGTCGCCGACAAGGCGATGCTGCGGCTCTGCCTGCTCGCCGGGCTGATCTTCTTCACCTGCTACGGCCAGTTCGAGTCCGGCGTCGCGGCCTTCGCCACCGACACCGTCGGCACCGCGCCCTCCACCCTGGGCTTCGCGATCGGCGCCAACGCGCTGACCATCGTGGTGCTGCAGATGTTCATGGTGCGGATCACCGCGCGCCGCCGCCGCACCACCGCGATGGCCGCGGCCGGCCTGGTCTGGCTCGGCGCCTGGGCGATGGCCCTGGTGGCCGGCCTGATCCGGACCGAGACCATGGCTGCCACGGTCGCCATCGTCTCGATCTACGCCCTCTTCGGCGTCGGCGAGTCGCTGCTCGCGCCCACCATGGGCCCGATCGTCGCGGACCTCGCCCCGGCCCGGCTGCTCGGCACCTACAACGCCGGGTACGCCCTGGTGAAGCAGATAGCGATCGCGGTCGGCCCGGCCGTCGGCGTGCTGCTGGTCGGCTCCGGCACCTGGGCGCTCTACCTGGCGGCCATGGCGGGCTCCACGCTGCTGATCGTCGTCATGGCGCTGCGGCTGCGCCCGTACCTCACGCCGGAGCAGGACAACGCGGCGCCGGTCGTGGTCCGCGCCGTCCCGGTCCGGGAGCTGCAGACCGCCGCGTAGCGGAACGGCCCGTCCGGGCGTTCGAAACGGGCGCCGACCAGGTCACCTGGTCGGCGCCCGTCGCGCTTGGCTTCGCGGGCACCGCCACATAGTGTCAGTGGCTGTCGACCGCCCTGCCCCGGCCGGGGCGGCACGACCCGGGCGGAGCCAGGCCCCGGGCAGAGCAGACAGGCGAATCGGCGAGGCTATGACGCAAGCGGCGCTCACGCACCCACCGGCGGCCCCGGTCCCCGCCGCCCCGGCACCGGCCCCGCGCGGCGGCCTGGTCCGCTGGGCGGCCGACCACGCGGGCTGGCTCGGACCGGTCGCCGTCGCGCTCTTCGCCGGCCTGCTGCGGTTCTGGGACCTCGGCCACCCGGGCTCCTTCGTCTTCGACGAGACGTACTACCCCAAGGACGCCTGGTCGCTGCTCCAGCAGGGCTACGAGGGCACCTGGCCCGACCACGCCAACGCCGACATCCTGTCCGTCCCCCAGTCCATCCCGCTGACCTCCGCACCCGAGTTCATCGCGCACCCGCCGCTCGGCAAATGGGTGATGGCGATCGGCGAGCAGCTGTTCGGACTGGACCCCTTCGGCTGGCGGTTCATGACCGCCCTGCTCGGCACCGTCACCGTGCTGATGCTGGCCCGGATCGGCCGCCGCCTCTTCGGCTCCACCCTGGTCGGCTGCACCGCCGCGCTGCTGATGTCGGTGGACGGCCTCCAGCTGGTGATGAGCCGGGTCGGCCTGCTCGACGGCATCCAGATGTTCTTCGTGCTCGCCGCCTTCGGCAGCCTGCTGATCGACCGCGACCACGCCCGCGCCCGGCTCGCCCGCGTCGCCGAGGCCGCCGGCGGCGACACCGTCCGGCTGGGGTGGCGCCCATGGCGGATCGCCGCCGGGGTGTTCCTCGGCGCCGCCTGCGCCGTCAAGTGGAACGGCGCACCGATCCTCGCCGCCCTCGGCGTCCTCACCGTCCTGTGGGACGGTTCCGGCCGCCGCGGCGCCGGCGCCCGCCGCCCCTGGCGCTCCATGCTGCGCCGGGACGCCGTGCCCGCCTTCCTCGCCATGGTCGGCTCCGCCGCGGTGGTGTACGTCGGCGCCTGGAGCGGCTGGCTGGCCACCGGCGGTACCGGCGCCAACGGCGGGGGCGGCTACGACCGGCACTGGGCCGACGGGCGCGCCGGGCTCTCCCCGGACAGCGTCCTGGGCATCCCGCTGCCGCAGATCCCGATGAGCTGGGTGCCCGCGCCGCTGCGCAGCCTGTGGCACTACCACTCGCAGATGTACGACTTCAACACCGGTCTGAGCACCCCGCACACCTACCAGTCCAATCCCTTCGCCTGGCTGGTCGACGGCCGCCCGGTCTCGATGTACTGGGAGCAGGTCCCGGCCGGGCAGCGCGGCTGCACCTCCTCGGGCGGCTGCGCGGCGCAGATCCTCGGCCTCGGCACGCCGTTCCTCTGGTGGGCGGCCTGCTTCGCGCTGGTCTACCTGCTGTGGCGCTGGTTCTTCCGGCGGGACTGGCGCTCGGGCGCGGTGCTGTGCGCGGTGGCCGGGATCTACCTGCCCTGGTTCCGGTACCAGGAGCGGACGATCTTCTCCTTCTACATGGTCGTGCTGGTGCCGTTCCTGTGCCTGGCCGTCGCCCAGATGCTCGGGGCGATGCTCGGCCCGGCCGGATGCGGCCCCGGGCGCCGCCGGATCGGGGCGATCGGGGCCGGGGCGGTCGTGCTCGCGATCGTCGGCTGCTTCGCGTTCTTCTACCCGCTGTACACGGCGGAGGTGATCCCGATGTCGTCCTGGCAGGACCGGATGTGGTTCACCAGCTGGATCTGACGGGCTCGGCCGATGGCCTGGATCTGCCCGACGGGCCGGACCTGATGCTCCCCGCGGACCTGGCGGCCTCCGGCGGGCAGCTGCTGCCGGTCACCCCGGTGCTCGGGGTGGTCACGGCCGTGCTGCTGCCGGCCGCCGTCGCGGTGGCCGGGTGGGGCCTGCTCGGCCACGGGCACGCGGTGCTGCGGGCCGGGCTGCGCGCGGTGGTGCAGCTGGCCGCCGTCGCCGCGGTGATCACCTGGGTGGTCGGTTCGCTCTGGTGGTCGGCGCTGTTCGTGGTGCTGATGTTCTCGGTCGCGGTGCGCACCGCCGGGCGGCGGATGACCCCGGGCCCGGCCTGGGTCTGGGCGGCCGCCCCGATCGGCGCGGGGGTGCTGCCGGTGCTGGCCCTGCTGCTGGGCGTCGGGCTGCTGCCGGCCCGGGGCCTGTCCCTCATCCCGGTCGCGGGCATCCTGATCGGCGGCGCGCTCACCGCGACCTCGCTGGCCGGGCGGCGGGCCCTGGACGAGTTGCGGCTGCGGCGCGGCGAGGTGGAGGCCGCGCTGGCGCTCGGCTTCGAGGAGCGCGACGCCCGGCTGGAGATCTGCCGGACGGCGGCGGCGACCTCGCTCGTCCCGGCGCTGGACCAGACCCGGACGGTCGGCCTGGTCACCCTGCCCGGGGCGTTCGTCGGGATGCTGCTGGGCGGGGCCTCGCCGGTCCAGGCGGGGGCGGTGCAGCTGTTCGTGCTGATCGGGCTGCTGGCGGTGGAGTCGGTGGCGATCGTGGTGGTCCTGGAGCTGGTCGGCCGCGGACTGGTCGCGCCCGGGGCGGACGGGGGCGGCGGGTAGCGGCGGCGGGCAGGGGGCCTCGGGTGGGGGCGGCGGGCAGGCGGCCCTCGGGTGGGGGCGGCCTGCTGGGACCGGCCGGCTCACGCCGTCGGGTACGCTTGGCGTCGTTGAAGGGGAGTAGCCCTCCACCGGACCGTCGACATACTGGCCCCCAGGGGCCCGGCGCCCGGGGCATCGCTCGACAGGGCGTTGCCGGCGAGACCTTCGGCCGCAGTGCTGTGACCATGACCAGTGCTGTCGGGCCGAAGCGTCCCCTGACGGAGCTGCGGTGGCCGGGCAGCCCGACCGAGGAAACCTCTGATGAGTCCTACCGTTGCCGCGTTGACCTTCGGCGTCATCTTCCTGGCCGAACTGCCGGACAAGACCGCGCTGGCCAGCCTGGTGCTCGGCACCAAGTACCGTGCGAGCTACGTCTTCGCGGGCATCGCCGCCGCCTTCGCCCTCCAAGTGGGCCTCGCGCTCGTCGCCGGGCAGCTGCTCTCGCTGCTGCCGCACCGCTGGGTGGAGGGCGTCACCGGCGTGCTGTTCCTGGTCGGCGCGGCGATGCTGCTGTTCCACGGCGGGGACGACGACGAGCACGCGGCCAAGGAGCCGTCCTCGAACAGCTTCTGGAAGGTGGCCGGGGCCAGCTTCGTGGTCGTCGCGATCGCCGAGTTCGGCGACCTGACCCAGATCATGACCGCCAACCTGGCGGCCAAGTACGCGGACCCGCTGGCCGTCGGCCTCGGCTCCTGGCTGGCGCTGTGCGCGGTCGGCGGGATCGCCATCGTGGGCGGGCAGAAGCTGCTCAAGCACGTGCCGATGAAGCTGATCATCCGGGTGGCGGCGACGATCATGGTGGTGCTGGCGGGCATCAGCATCTTCGGGGCGATCACCGGCTGACGGCCGCGGGGTGACGAGTGGGGCGGTGGCCGCCGCTGGGCGGCCGCCGCCCCTTCGTACGAGCGGGGGTCAGCAGCCCGGGTCGGCGGTGAGGACGGCCTGGGTCTTGGGACCGTAGACGCCGTTCTCGCCCTTGATCCGGTTCTCCCGCTGGTAGCTGCTGAGCACCGACTGGGTCCAGTAGTCGAAGGTGCCGGTGATGATCGACTTGTCGACGAATCCGCACTCGGCGGCGTACAAGCGCTGCTGCATGTCCTTGACGTCCGGCCCGTTCATCCCGAGCTGGAGCAGCCGAGGGGTGGGCGTCGGGGTGGGCGTGGGGGTGGGCGTCGGCGTCGGGACGGGGGCCGGCGCGGGCGGCTGGACCGGGGGAGGAGGCGGCGTCGTCGGCGTGGGGGTCGGCGTCGGGGTGGCCGTCCTGGTCGGGCTCGGCTTGCGGGTGGCGGTGGCCGTCGGGCTCGGTGCCTCGCTGGTCGGCGCCGCCGCGCTGGGGGCGGGCGCCGCCAGGGAGGGCGGGTCCACCGGCGCGGGCGCCAGGGTGCTGGTCGGCAGCGGTCGGGACTGCTCGGCCGGCGGCTCGGCGGAGGGCGTCACGGCGTAGGCGACGCCGATGGTGAGCGCCACCAGGGCGGCACCGACCCCGGCGAGCAGCCCCTTGCGCTGGGCGAGCGGCCGCCGGTCGGCCTGCTCGGCCGCCCGTCTGGCGGCCCGGCCGCCGCCGGCCTGCGGCCCGGGCGAGCCCGGGGTCCGTCCGGAGCCCGCGCCCGGGCCGGGGCCCGGCCCGAAGTCCGGGCCCGGGCCGAAGGGGAAGAGGCCGATCTCGTCGGCGTCCGGTCCCGGCCCCGGCATCGGTGGCTGCGGCTGCGCGGCCCCCGGGTACCCGCCCGGCCCGGCGGGCGGGACCGGCGGCAGCACGGTGGTGGCGTGGGCTTCCGGGTAGCCGCCGTCCGCGTAGCCGCCGTCCGGGTAGGCGCCGGCGTCCGGCCCGAACGAGCCCTGACCCGGGGCGGCGGGCGGCAGCACCGTGGTGGCGTACGCGTCCGCGTCCGGTCCGAGCGGAGGAGCGGCCGGCGGCCCGGGCCGTCCCTGGGGGACGGGCGGCAGCACCGTGGTCGCGAACGGGTCCACCACGGGCGCGTTCGGGTGGGCCTCGTCGGCCACCTGGTCGGCGGTCTGCGGGACGTACGGGCGGACCAGCGGCCCTTCGAGGTGGGGCAGGACGGCGGTCTCGGTGAGGCTCGGGTCCGGGACGCAGCCGCACCCGGTGGAGCGTGCGGTGCCGCACGTCGGGCAGTGCTGGTCCGGCATCGGCCGGTCCTCCTCGGTTTCGCGTCGGTTCCGCGTCGGCTCCGCGGGCGGTCGTTCGGTCGTTCGGCGCACGTTCCGGGCGGACCGGGGCGCACGATCGCGCCTGATTATGCAGGACCGCCCGAAGGGTGGACAGGGGCGTCCGTCCGCCGGCGGGGGTGTTGTGCCGGTTGGTGCCGGTTGGCCCCTCGGGGAACGCCCGGGGCGCGGCGGTCGTCCCCGGCGCTTACGCTCGGTTCGACCCGACGGAACGAATCGGGACGAACCGACCAGCGCGGTGAGCTGGGAGTGATCATCCGCACGGCCCGGGCGACGGGCCCGCGACCCCCTGGAGACGCCATGCCCACGGAGACGTCGTGATGCCGACGGAGACGCGATGACGCCCGCGCGGGTGCCGTGGACGTCCGCGGAGGTGCCGTGATGCCCCTGGAGACGCCATGACGACGGATCCGCGCGCCGGGTCCGGCCGGAGCGCCACGGGCGCGAGCGGCCCGCCGGCGGTCACCGTCCCCAACCTCTGGGTGCCGATCGGCGCCCTGCTGCTGGCGATGCTGCTGGCCGCCCTCGACCAGACCATCGTCTCCACCGCGCTGCCGACCATCGTCAGCGACCTCGGCGGCCTGGAGCACCTCTCCTGGGTGGTGACCGCCTACCTGCTGGCCTCCACCGCCGCGACCCCGCTGTGGGGCAAGCTCGGCGACATGTACGGCCGGAAGCGCTTCTTCCAGGCCTCCATCGTGATCTTCCTGCTCGGCTCGGTGCTGTGCGGGATCGCCCAGAACATGGGCGAGCTGATCGCCTTCCGCGCGCTCCAGGGCCTGGGCGGCGGCGGGCTGATGGTGCTCTCCCAGGCGATCGTCGGCGACCTCGTGGCCCCCCGGGACCGCGGTCGCTACCAGGGCCTGTTCGGCGCCGTGTTCGGTGTCACCAGCGTGCTCGGGCCGCTGCTCGGCGGGGTGTTCGTCGACCACCTCAGCTGGCGCTGGGTGTTCTACGTCAACCTGCCGATCGGCGCCGTCGCCCTGGTGGTGATCGCGGCGGTGCTGCACGGGGTGGAGGTCCGGCGCGAGCACCGGATCGACTACCTGGGCACCGTGCTGATCGCCTCCGTCGCCACCTGCCTGGTGCTGATGACCTCGCTCGGCGGGACCACCTGGGCCTGGGCGTCCTGGCAGATCGTCGGCCTCGGTGCGCTCGGCCTGGTGCTGCTGGTCGCCTTCGTCCGGGTCGAGCGGACGGCGGCGGAGCCGGTGCTGCCGCTGCGGCTGTTCCGCTCCCGGACGTTCAGCCTGGTCGCGGTGATCTCCTTCGTGGTCGGCTTCGCGATGTTCGGCGCGCTCACCTACCTGCCGACCTTCCTCCAGGTGGTCCAGCAGGTCTCGCCCACCATGTCCGGCATCCACATGCTGCCGATGGTGCTCGGCATGCTGCTCACCTCGATCGGCTCCGGCCAGATCGTCGCCCGCACCGGCCACTACCGGATCTTCCCGATCGCCGGGACGGCCGTGACCACCGTCGGGCTGCTGCTGCTCTCCCGGCTGGACGAGCACAGCGGCACCGCCGAGATGAGCGGCTACTTCCTGGTCTTCGGCCTCGGGCTGGGCCTGGTGATGCAGGTGCTGGTGCTGATCGTGCAGAACTCGGTCGGCTACGAGGACCTCGGCGTGGCCACCGCGGGCGCCACCTTCTTCCGTTCCATCGGGGCCTCCTTCGGCGTCTCCGTCTTCGGGACGGTCTTCGCGAACGGGCTGCGCGGCCGGCTCGCCGACGCCCTGGCGGGGGTGCCGTTGCCGCCCGGCTTCCGGCCGGAGGTCATCACCGCCGACCCGCGGGTCATCCCCCGGCTGCCGGCCGCCGCCCAGCCGGGGGTCTACCACGCGTACGCCGAGTCGATCACCCGGGTGTTCCTGTACGCGGTGCCGGTCGCGGTGGTCGCCTTCGTGCTGTCGCTGTTCCTGCGCGAACAGAAGCTGCGCTCCACCGTCACCGCGCCCGACCTGAGCGAGTCCATCGGGGTCAACCCGGTCGAGCGCACCTCGCTGGACGAGATCGCCCGCGCGCTGTCGGTGCTGAACAGCCGTGAGGCCCGGCGCGACCTCTTCCGCCGGATCACCGAGTCCGCCGGGCTGGACCTGCGGCCCGCCTCCAGCTGGCTGCTGCTCCAGATGCACCAGCACGGCTCGGTGGAGCCGGCCGAACTCGCCGAGCGGCGGATCGTCCCGGTCGCCGTCATCGAGGAGGCCGTCCGGGAGGTGGAGGGCCGGGGGCTGGCGGCGCGGGTCGGGCGGCTGCCGCTGCGGCTCACCGAACCGGGGGAGGCGGCGGCGCTGCGGCTGGTCGCCGCCCGGCGCACCCAGCTCGCCGAGCTGCTGGGGGACTGGGACGAGCAGAAGTACGCCGAGCTGGCCGGGCTGCTGAACCGGCTCAGCTCCTCGCTCTGCTCGGACCGGCGCGACCGGCCGGACCCGGCGGGGCCGGAGCGGCCGTACCGTGGCGAGGGGCGGTCCTTCTGACGGCCCGACGGGTTCGTCCGGACGGCTCGACGACTCGGCGGGCCGCTCGGCGCGAACCGGCCGCTCGGTGCGACCGGGAAGGGATGGTGCGGCATGCCGTTCGAGATCGAGCGCAAGTTCCTGCTGGAGGCCTTCGAACCGCCGGAGACGGCGGTGCGGCAGCACATCGAGCAGGGGTACATCGCGATCAAGGACGACGGGACGGAGGTGCGGCTGCGGCGGATCGGCGGCAGCCGCGTCCTCGGCGTCAAGCGCGGCGCCTCGTCCGCGGCGGGGTCCCCCGTCCGGATCGAGGTGGAACGCGAGCTCGGGGAAGAGGAGTTCACCGGGCTCTGGCCGGCCACCGAGGGCGCCCGGCTGGTCAAGGACCGCTACACCTTCGACGCGTCCGGCGTCACGGTCCACGCGGACGTCTACCAGGGGGAGTTGGCCGGGCTGCGCACCGCCGAGGTCGAGTTCGGCTCGGAGGCCGAGGCCCGGGCGTTCTCGGCGCCGGACTGGTTCGGCGCCGAGATCACCGGCGTGGAGGCGTACAAGAACCAGGCCCTCGCGACCCGTGGACTGCCCAAGTCCTGATCGTGCCGAGGCGTTCGGTCCGCTACGGCGCACCGAACCAGCGCGGGGTGTCGAACCGGAACGGGTCGCCGGGGGCGAGCCGGCGCAGGCCGTCCTCCACCGCGCGCAGCTGCTCCTCGCCGAGGACCTCCGACCACTCCTCGCGCAGCTCGTCGAAGATCCGCGCCGAACGGATCAGGCAGTCCACCCCGCGCTCGGTGAGCCGGACCAGCTTGCGCCGGGTGTCGGTCGGATCGGCGACGCGCGCGACGTAGCCGAGCTGCTCCAGCTGGTCGACGGTCTTGCCGGCCGCCTGCTTGGAGACGCCGAGGCGGCGGCCGAGTTCGGAGGCGGTGGTGCCCTGCGGGCCGATCGCCTGGAAGACGAAGCCGTGCATCGGGCGCAGGTCGGGATGGCCCTGGCGGGCGATGCGTTCGTGCAGCTCGTCGATGATCGTCCGGAAGGCGAGCAGCAGGCGCAGCGGCAGCTCAAAACCCGGCGGGGACGGTTCACTTGACACGATGGACAACCTCATTGACTATATAGACAACTTCATTGTCCATCCTAGGGGGTTCCTTCACCATGCCCGTGATCCGTCGGACCGACGCCCGCCGCACCGCGACCCCGAACGGCGTCATGACCACCTACGCCTCGCCCACCCAGGGATCCACCGCCCTCGCCGTCTGGCACGTCGACATGGCCGCCGACGCCCGGGGCCCGCTGCACGCCATGGACACCGAGCAGGTCTGGACCCTGCTCACCGGCACCGCCCGGGTCGACCTGGCGGGAGAGGCCTTCGCCCTCGCCGCGGGGGACACCGTCGTCCTTCCCGCCGACGCCGCCCGCCAGATCGCCACCGACACCGGCTTCACCGCCGTCGTCGCCTCCCCGTCCCCCGCTTACGCCTACAACCCCGACGCCCGCACCCCCGAGGGCGCCTGCGCCCTCGCCCCGCGTGACGACCAGCGGGTCCTCCCGCCGTGGATCGCCTGATCCCCACCGCCGCCCCCGCCGGCTGCCCGTGCCCGGTCGGTCGCCGACACCTGCGGGCCGCCCGCCCGTGAGGTGTAGCAGACTGCTCCCGTACGCAGTCACCGGAGCAGAAGGAGCGCGCCATGTCCGTCGTCAAGATCAACGTCCTGACGGTGCCGGCCGAGCAGCGCGAGGTGCTGGAGCAGCGCTTCGCCTCCCGGGCCGGCGCGGTGGAGAACTCGGACGGCTTCGAGTGGTTCGAGCTCCTCCGCCCCGTCGAGGGCACCGACCAGTACCTCGTCTACACCCGCTGGCGCAGCGAGGAGGACTTCAAGGCCTGGATGGAGGGCCCGATGAAGTCCGCCCACCAGAACGGCCCCTCCGGCGAGGCCCCCAAGCGGCCCGCCGCCACCGGCTCCACCCTCTGGTCCTTCGAGGTCGTCCAGTCCACGGGCCCCAAGGCCTGACGTCCGTACGGCGGTTGCGCGCCCCGGGGCTTTCGGAGCCCCGGGGCGCGCTGCTGTGTGCGGGCCCGGGCCGTTCAGGCGAGGGCGGCGCCGAGGGGGAGGGGCGCGTGGTCGGTGCGCCAGAGGAGGCGGAGGTGGAGGGGCGGGGGGTCGAGGGGGAGGCGGACGAGGGTGCCGGCGGTGAGGTGGGGGTGGACGGCGTGGGCGGGGAGGAGGGCGATGCCGAGGCCCTGTTCGGCGCAGGCGCGGGTGACGGGCACGGCGCCGGTGCGCAGGCGTCGGACGTGGTGGCCGAGGAGGCGTTCGCCCGCGAGGTGGAAGGAGCAGGCGGGGGAGTTGACGAGGAGGCGGTGGCCGCGGAGGGCCTCGCGGGTGAGGGCGCCGACGCGGGCCAGCGGGTGGGTGGGGGCGGCCACCAGGGCGAGTGGGACGTCCTGGACGTCGAGGTGGTCGAGCGGGGCGGGCGGCAGGGGGAAGCCGAGGGCGCCGAGCGGGCCGGGGGCGTCGAGGACGAGCGCGGCGTCCAGGGCTCCGGCGGCGACGCCGTCGAGCAGGGCGTCCCGGGAGGTGTCGGTGTGCAGGGATATGTCCAGGTCCGGCCGGCGGTCGGTGAGGCGGGCGAGGACGGCCGGGACCTGGGTGGCGGCGACGGCCGCCAGGACGCCGAGCCGCAGGCGGGCCCGGGTGACGACGACCTCGCGGCGGGCCTGCTCGGCCTGGTCGAGCAGCCGCCGGGCCCAGGGCAGCAACCGTTCACCGGCCGGGGTGAGGGTCAGCTCGCGCCCGGCCCGGTCGAACAGGCCGGTGCCGAGGCTGAGTTCGAGGGTGCGGACCCGCTCGGTGACGGCGGACGGGGTGAGCCCGAGCGCCCCGGCCGCGCCGGTGACCGTGCGGTGGGTGACGACGGCCTCGAAGGCGCGCAACTGACCTAGTTCCACTGCTCCCCCGAACGCCCTCGTTCCCGGTGCTGCGGGACAGCGTACGGGGGAGGAGGTGGCGAAGGGCCCGGTGTGCTCCAGAGGGTTCCGGAGGTTTCCGGGAGGGGCTCAGAGGCTCACCGCCGTCTCGCGCTCCATGTGGGTCAGCTTCTCCGGGTTGCGCACCGAGTAGATGCCGGTGATCCGCCCCTCCTCGATCCGCATCGCCACCACCAGGTCGATCTCCCCGTCGATCCGCATGACCAGCGCCGGGTGCCCGTTGACCTGGGCCGGCTCGCACGTCCCCAGCGGCCCCCACACCGCCACGCCGGCGGCCAGCAGGCGGCCCACCGGGCCGGCGCCGACGGTGGGCCGGGGCATGGCCTGCTTGATGCCGCCGCCGTCGCTCAGGGCGACCACGTCGGGAGCGAGGAGGTCCAGCAGCTGCTGCAGGTCGCCGGTCTCGACGGCCCGTTGGAAGGCGGCGATGGCGGTGCGGGCCTCCTCGGCCGAGACGGTGCCGCGCGGCCGGCGGGCGGCGACGTGGGCCCGGGCCCGGTGGGCGATCTGGCGGACCGTGACCGGCGTCCTGTCGACGGCCTCCGCGATCTCCTGGTACCCGAGGCCGAACACCTCGCGCAGCACGAACACCGCCCGCTCGGTGGGCGCGAGGGTCTCCAGGACCGTCATCATCGCCATCGAGATGCTGTCCGCCAGCTCGACCTGCTCGGCGACGTCCGGCGAGGTGAGCAGCGGCTCGGGCAGCCACGGGCCGACGTACGACTCCTTGCGCCGGCCGATCGCGCGCAGCCGTCCGAGCGCCTGCCGGGTGGTGATCCGGACCAGGTAGGCGCGCCGGTCCCGCACCGTGTCGAGGTCGACGCCCACCCAGCGCAGCCAGGCCTCCTGGAGGACGTCCTCGGCGTCCACCGCCGAGCCGAGCATCTCGTAGGCGACGGTGAACAGCAGGTTGCGGTGGGCGACGAAGGCCTCGGTGGCCGGGTCGGGGCGGCGGTCGTCCGCGTGTTCGCCGCTCATCTCGGGTCTCCCTCCGGTCGGCTGGTGCCTCCCACAGGACGCCGGAGCGCCCCGGTCCGTGACACCCCGCGCCGTGTGACCTGTCTCATACCGGTCCCGTGCCGGGATCGGTGTCACGCCGGGCGGCCGGCCGGCATCTCCTGCCCGAACGGACGGACGCAGCACCGGCAGGAGGCCGAGATGAAGGCGGTAGCGGAGATGAAGGTGGTCGTGGTGGGCGCCGGCTACGCGGGCATGCTCGCGGCGAACCGGGTCGCGAGGAAGGTGCGGGCGGCCGAGGTGACGGTGGTCAACCAGCGCCCGGACTTCGTGGAGCGGGTACGGCTGCACCAGCGGATCGCGGGGACGGACGCCGCCGCGACGCCGATCGCGTCGATGCTCCGGGCGGGGGCCGCGCTGAGGGTCGGCACCGTCGAGCGGATCGGCGACGGCGTCGTCACCCTGGACGACGGGACGGGCCTCCCCTTCGACTGGGCGTTCCTCGCCACGGGCAGCACGGTGCGGCCGGTGCCGGGCACCGTCCCGGTGGGCAGCTGGGAGGGCGCGGAGCGGGCCCGGGCCGCGCTGGCCGCGCTGCCCGCCGGGAGCGCGGTCACGGTGGTCGGCGGCGGTGCGACCGGGATCGAGACGGCGGCCGAGATCGCCGAGACGCGGCCGGACCTGCGGGTGCGGATCGTCGGACGGGCGGTGGCCGCGGACTTCACCGACCGGGCGCACCGGAAAGTACGGGACGCGCTGACGGCCCTGGGCGTCGAGGTGGTGGACGACAGCCTGGTGCGGGCCGCCGACGGCGCGGTGCACCTGGGGTCGGGCGTGGCGCTCCCCTCCGATCTGACCCTGTGGGCGATCGTGTCGGGCGTCCCCGACCTCGCCGCCCGCAGCGGCCTCACCGTCGACGGGGACGGCCGCGCGGCCGTGGACGCGACCCTGCGCAGCGTCGACGACGAGCGGATCTTCGCCATCGGCGACTGCGCGGCCGTCCCCGGCGCCCGCTTCGCCTGCGCGCTCGCCGGCCCGCAGGCCGTCCGCGCCGTGGACAACCTGCGCCGCCTGCTCGCCGGCCGCACGCCCGCGCCGTACACCCCGCGCTACGTCGCCCGGGCCGTCACCCTCGGGCGGGGCGCCGCGGTGGCCCAGTTCACCCGCCGCGACGACAGCCTGCGGCGCTCGCACCTCGCCGGGCGCGGCGGGGTCGTGCTCAAGGAACTCGCTTCCCGCGGCGGCAAGTTCGGCGCCGACACGGGCATCGGCGGCTGAGTGCGCCGGTCAGCCGGCGAGCGCGTGGGCCTCGTGCAGGGTGCCGGTCGCGTCGGCGTGGTCGCAGTGGACGAGCTGTGCCATGGCCAGGTCGGTGAGCGCCCTGACCAGGCGCCGGGTGCCGGCGGCGGGGTCCGTCGCGTGGAGGCGCCGCTCGATGTGGACGCTCCGCCGCAGCCGGGGGAGCGCGATGCGGGTGTAGGAGGCCGGATGCACCCCCAGGACCGCCCGGCGCAGGTCGAGCCGCCGGGTGAGGGTGCCGAGGGCGGCGAGCAGGCCGGGGTCGTCCGGCAGGGGCGACCGGCCGTCGGTGTGCTCGGGCAGGTCGTCCTCGTCAGGGAGGCGGTCGGTCTGCTCGGGAACGCCCGTGATCGCCTCGACGGCCCGCGCGAGGGCGACCAGTCCGTCCCGGAAGGAGTCGCGGAGGCTGAAGGACCAGTGGTGGAAGCTCAGGCCCAGCACGGGCTGGAGGTGTCGCCTCGGGTCGATGCCGAGCGCGAGCGGGTCCGGGGCGTCGGCCGCGGCCTGTTCGTCCCGGACACCGGAGCGGGCGAACAGGTCGGCCCGCAGGCCTTCGAGGAAGCCGAAGTCGCCCCGCTCGCCGCGGGCGGGCAGACGCTCGCAGGTGCGGGCGGCCTCCGCGAGCAGGAGGCGGCCCTGCGCGGGGTCGCCGAGGTCGGCGAACCACAGCGCGGCGCCGGCGGCGCGCAGGGCGGGTACGGGGCCGCGGTCCGGCTCCGTACGGCCCTCGTGCAGCCAGGCGAGGGCCTCGTGCTCGACGGCGACGGCCTCCTCGGTGCGGCCCGCGAGGCGGAGCAGCACCGTGAGGTCGAGCAGACGCCGCGTCAGGTCGCTCCCGCCGGGCTCGGTCACCGCCCGGGAGCGGGCGGCCACCGCGCGGGCGGCGTCCACGGCCTCGTCGAACCGACCCGCCTCGGCGAGCGCGTGGGCGAGGTCGGCGCGCAGGACGGCGGCCCGGCCGAGGTCCGGCACCGGCCGGGCCGCTTCGGCGCGCGAGGCCAGGTCGGCCGCCTCCTGCCGGGCGGCGAGGGCGAGGCCGTCGGCGTGGGCCAGGGAGCACTTCAGTGCGAGGGAGGCGAGGGCGTTGGCGGCGGCGCCCAGGTGTTCGGTGCCGCCGTCGGCGACCAGGGTGCGGTAGATGGCGGCGGACTCCTCCAGGAACGGGACGGCCTCCTCGGGCCGGGGCCGGGGCTCGCCGTAGGCCCGGCCCCGCAGCGCCTCGGCCAGCGCGGGCAGGCCCGAGGCGGGGTCGGTGCGGGCCAGGACCCTCAGCCGGGCCACCGTCTCGTCGGTGACCGGCTCCCGACCCGGGCGGCGAGCCCGCGGAAGGGCGTGGTCGTGGCCGGACGGGGCTCCGTGCGCGGGTGTCACGCGTGTCCTTCCGAAGCGGCGGCGAGCGGTCTCCCGTCCGAACGTCCCTACCCCGGGGACGAGTTTCGGGCCCCGGCGCTGATGCTCTTGAGTGGGAAGTCGGACGGGCCGACTTCCCACGCGAGTCCGCCGTGCCCTAGCCGGCGAGCGTGCCGTCCAGGTACTCCTGGACCGGCGGGAACAGCGGGAACGGGACGTACTCGGCGAGTTCGGCGCGGGAGGCCCAGACCACCCGGTCCAGTTCGTCGGAGTCCACCACCGTGGCGGTGCCGCCGACCACCTCGCAGGCCGTGTACGCCATCCGCCGCCCGATCTGCGGATGCTCTCGCTCGCCGAGCAGCCGGGCGGCGGCGACGTGGAGGCCGGTCTCCTCCGCGGTCTCGCGGACGGCCGCGTCCTCCGGGGACTCGTCCGGCTCGACCTCCCCGGCCGGGAACTGCCAGGACAGCCCGCCCTCGGCGACCCGCCGGCGCACCATCAGCACCCGGCCGTCCTTGACCACGATCGCGACGGCGACGGCGGGGAGTCGCTCGGCGTGCTGCTCGGTCATCTCGCTGCTCCTCGGGCAGGCGGCGGTGTCGACGCCATCTTGGCCCCGGGGCCGCGGGCCCGCTCGGCAGACTCCGCGGACCGCGTGTCGTGTCGGCTACCGCTGCGCCGGCCCGTAGAGCGCGGCCGGGGCGCCGGTGGCCAGCGCCCAGTAGCGGTCGCCGTACGACCAGTGCCACCACTCGGTGGGGTAGTTGACGAGCCCGGCGCCGGCCAGGGCGTCGCTGAGCAGCCGCCGGTTGGCCCGGGCCTGCGCGCCGATGTTCTCGGCGTGGGTGTAGCAGGCCCCGGCGCTCTCCTCGGGGCTGGCGTTGACCCTGGTGCCGAGGTCGAGCTCGCGGCCGTCGGAGTCGACGAGGGTGAGGTCGACGGCGGCCCCGGCACTGTGCGGCGCGATCTCCGGCGGCGACACGTACCGGCTCGTCGCCGACCTGATCCGCCCGTCCGGCCAGTCGGGGTTAGCGGCCCGCAACTCGGCTGCGTACTCGTCGAAGTAACGGTTCTGCAGCTCCGGCGGCCGGTAGCCCTCCACGAACAGCAGCCGCAGCCCGTCCGGCAGCGCCGCCTGCGCGTCGAGCAGCCGCTCGACCACCCCGGCCCGCAGCCGCGCGAAGGCGCCGTCGTCGTCCTGCTTGCGCCCGTCGACCAGCAGCCCACTGCCGCCCCGTACGTCCAACAGCTGCTCGCCGCGCTCCCCGACGGGGACCGCGGCCACCTTCGGGTCGGACATGAGGATGATCTCGCTCAACTCGCCTCCTGAGGAAGGAGGCAACGCTACGCCAGGAACGCGCGGTGCTCCAGGTGGGCGCCCGTGGCAGGCCGCAGGCGCACGTCACGAGCTGATTCCGGTGGGCTGGGCCCGCGCCGGGCCGCGCGGGCCCAGCGATGCTCACCCCTTCGCTGATTCTCGAGGAAGACGGCGTCGCGGACGACCTGCGCGATGGCGGGGTGGGTGGGTGCGGCGAGGTAGCGGGCGGTGGAAATCGGTGCAGGGCGATCGCGGGCGCGTGTGCTGTGGGACGCGCCCCCGGGTGCGCGCTTGCGCCGCCCGGATGGGTGATGTGGAGCGGCGTTTGATGGGGCGTTACGGCATTACGGTGAAGATTGCGATGCCGGGTCGCTCGAAGGGCGCTCGGTGAGTGAGCAGAAGTTACCCCGGCGGTGCGCCAACACCCCGGGGTTCGGCACCAGGAGAGAAGAGCTCCACGATGCAGATTCATCGTATCCCCCGGCATGCCCCCGGGTACACGATCCTGGACAACGGCCACGTCGTCCGTAAGCACTCGCTGAGTTGGGCGGCGCGCGGGTTGCTGAGCTACCTGCTCAGTCTGCCGGACGGGGCACGGGAGGACGTCCGCACGCTCGCGGCGAAGAGCGTGGAGGGGCGGGCCACCGTCTCCCGCGCGCTGCGGGAGTTGGAGGCGGCCGGGCACTACGTCCGACGGACGCTGCGGGATCCGCTCACTGGTCAGGTGCGGACGGTCGTTTCGGTTCATGAGGTGCCGGTGACGAACGGGAAGGCCGCGCATGCGATGCCGCCGCTTCCCGCGCCTCCGGCCGCCGGTGGGCCCGGACCTGGGGTGCCAGGCGGCGGGAAGGTGGGAAGCCCTTCCAAGGAACTGAAATCCAAGGACGTGGAAGAGCCTTCCGTCCGTCCCCCGGAGAAGTTGACGGCGGGCATGGCGCTGCTGCTCGAACTCGGGCGCCGGGAGCCCCGGATGGCGCTGGCGGGGAAGCCGCTGTGCGACCAGGCCGCGCGGGTGGAGGGGTTGCTCGCGGGTGGGTGGACGCGGGACGCGCTGGCGGGGATCATCGCGGCTCCGCTGCCGGACAGGGTCACGCACAGCGTGGGGGCGATCGTGGCAGCGCGGATCGCGAAGGTGCCGATGGTGCCTAAACCCCGGCAAGGGGGCGACGGCCCGCGAAGGCACGAGTGCCCCGGGCGGAGCGGGATGTGCGGGCGGCCCGTCGCCACCGCAGGGCAGGTGTGCGGGGGTTGCCGTTAGCGCTCCGGCGGGTGGAAGGTGACCGGGGCGTCGAAGGCGGCGCGACGGGTCGTGCGGCGCAGGGCGCGCAGGACGGGGGTGCCGAGGGTGAGGCACAGGACGACCGTGAGTGCGGCCCGGGGCAGGTCCCAACCCAGCGACGTGGTCAGGCAGTACGCCGCGAAGCGGACCAGGTTGTCGGGCAGCGGGTCGCCCGGCACGAAGGAGATGGAGCCGGCCAGGCCGCCGATGTACGGCCAGCCCTGGAGGTTCATGATCGTGCCGTAGAGCAGGGAGGCCACTGCTCCGTACCCCGCGAGGAGCGCGAGTTCGCGGCGGCCGCGCAGGGAAGCAGACCCCGGCAGCAGCCCGGCGCCCAGGCAGACCCACCCCATGGCGAGCATCTGGAACGGCAGCCACGGCCCCACCCCGCCCGTGAGCAGCGCGGAGGCGAACATCGACAGCGAGCCGAGCACGAAGCCGAAGCCCGGTCCGAGCACCCGCCCGGAAAGCACCATCAGGAAGAACATCGGCTCCAGCCCCGCCGTCCCCGCGCCGAGCGGCCGCAGTGCCGCGCCCGCCGCCGCCAGCACGCCCAGCAGGGCCACGGACTTGGTGTCCAGCCCCGGTGCCCCGCCGCCCGCCGAGCGGCCCTCGGAGATCTGGGCGATGACCACGGCGAGCAGCAGCGGCAACAGCAGCGCGAACAGCCACGGCGCGTCCGCCGAGTGGCCGACCAGCGCCGACTCGGTCGACGCGAGCAGCGGCCAGCCGAAGGCGGCGACGCCGACGAAGGTGACGGCCAGCAGCGCCGCGACGGAACGGCGCCCCAGCGGGACGGGACGAGTGCTCATGCGCCCAGCGCCTCCGCGACCTGCCCGACGGTGAGCCACGGCCCGGGCGCCAGCACCTTGGACACCTGGGGGGCGAACGCCGGGGAGGAGACGACGACCTCGGCCGTCGGTCCGTCGGCGACGATCTCGCCCTCGGCCAGGATCACCGTGCGGTGGGCGAGCTCGGCGGCCAGCTCGACGTCGTGGGTGGCGAGCAGCACGGCGTGGTCCTCCGCCGCCAGGCCGCGCAGGATCTCCACCAGCCGGGCCTTGGCGGCGTAGTCGAGGCCGCGGGTCGGCTCGTCCAGGAGCAGCAGCGGGGGCCGGGCGGTGAGCACGACGGAGAGGGCGAGGGTGAGCCGCTGCCCCTCGGAGAGGTCGCGCGGGTGGGTGTCGTCGGCGATGCCGGGCAGCAGGCGTTCGACCAGGGCCCGGCAGGTGCCGGCGGCGGCGCCCGCGTCACCGTCGGCCGCGGCGCACTCGGCGGCGACCGACTCGCCGTACAGCAGGTCGCGCGGGTCCTGCGGGACGAGGCCGACCTCGCGGATCAGTTCGGCGGGGCGGGTGCGGTGCGGGGTGCGGCCGCCGACCTCGACGCGGCCGGAGGCGGGGGCGTGCAGGCCGACCAGGCTGCCCAGCAGGGTGGACTTGCCGGCGCCGTTGCGGCCCATCAGGGCGGTGATCTCGCCGGGACGGAGCGCGAGGTCCACGCCGCGCAGCGCGGGCACCGGGCCGCGCCGGACGGCGAGGCGGTCGGCAACGGCGACGGGGGTACCGGACGACGCACCGGCGGCGGCGGGCGTCCGGCCGTCGAGTTCGGCGCGCAGCGGTGCGGCCCTGCGGCGCGCGTCGCGCACCGAGAGCGGCAGCGGCCGCCAGCCCGCGAGCCGGCCGAGGCCGACCACCGGCGGGTGCACCGGGGAGTGCGCCATCACCTCGGCCGGTTCGCCCAGCACCGGGGCCGCGCCCGGGGCGAGCAGCAGCACCTGGTCGGCGTACTGGACGACCCGCTCCAGCCGGTGCTCGGCCATCAGTACGGTGGTGCCGAGGTCGTGCACCAGCCGCTGGAGGACGGACAGCACCTCCTCGGCCGCGCCCGGGTCGAGCGCCGAGGTGGGCTCGTCCAGGACCAGGACGCGCGGGTGCACGGTGAGCACGGAGCCGATCGCGACGCGCTGCTGCTGGCCGCCGGAGAGGGAGCCGAGCGGGCGGTCGCGCAGGTCGGCGAGGCCGAGCAGGTCGAGGGTCTCCTCGACCCGGCGGCGCATCACGTCGCCCGGCAGGCCCAGCGACTCCATGCCGTAGGCGAGTTCGTCCTCCACCGTGTCGGTGACGAAGTGCGCCAGCGGGTCCTGCCCCACCGTGCCGACCAGGTCGGCGAGTTCGCGCGGCCGGTGCTCGCGGGTGTCCCGGCCGCCGACGGTGACCCGGCCGTGCAGCACCCCGCCGGTGAAGTGCGGTACCAGGCCGCTGACCGTCCCCAGCAGGGTGGACTTGCCGGAGCCGGACGGGCCCACCAGCAGGCAGAGTTCGCCCTCGGGGACGGTGAGGTCGACGCCGTTCAGCACGGGCGCGGCGGAGTCCGCGTACCGGACGGAGACCTGCTCGAAGGTGATCACGATGCCCTCCGGGGCGGGGTCGGGGCGGCGAACGCCGGTACCAGGCCGAGCAGGACGGTCAGCACGGCGGCCAGGGGCAGCGCGGGGACGGTCGGCGGGACGACGGTGGGGGCGAAGGCGGCCGGGTCCTGCGCGGCCAGGTAGGTGGTGAGGGTCGCCACGGCGGCCCCGGAGCAGGCGGTCAGCCACTCCGGCAGAGCCCAGGGGTCGGGCCGGTAGCGGCTCCTGACGGAGCGTCGGCCGCCGAGCAGCAGTCCGGCGAAGGCGGCGGCCAGGCCGAGCAGCAGGACGGGCAGCGCCCAGCCCGCGCCGCCGGCCGTCAGCAGCCCGTACGCGGCCAGGCAGACCCCGAGCAGTCCGGCCAGGGTGAGCGCGGCCGTCGCCCGGGCGAGCCGGCGCGGGACGTCGGCGGTGCGGCCGAAGCCCCGGGTGTCCATCGCGGCGGCCAGCGCGACGGACCGCTCCAACGCGCCCTCCAGCACCGGGAGTCCGACGCGCAGCACGGCCGCGACGCCCCTGTCGGTGCGGCCGCGCAGGCGTCGCGCGGCGCGCAGCCGGCGGACGTCCGCGACCAGGTTCGGCGCGAAGGTCATCGCCACGACGACGGCGACGCCCGCCTCGTAGAGCGCGCCGGGCAGGGCGCGCAGCAGCCGGGCCGGGCTGGCCAGGGAGTTGGCGGCGCCGACGCAGACCAGCAGGGTGGCCAGCCGCAGTCCGTCGTACAGCGCCGCGAGCAGGCCCTCGACGGTGACCCGGCCGCCGATCCGCACGCCCTGCGCCCAGGTGGGGAGGGGGACTTCGGGCAGGGTGAACAGCACATGGGTGCCGGGGACCGGGGAGCCGAGGAAGACCGCGAACACCAGCCGGATGCCGAGCACCAGCAGGCCCAGCCGCAGGAACGCCCCGTACGACCGCGACCAGGGCGCGTCGCCGCGCCGGGCCGCGACCACGTACCCGGCGACGGCGGTGAGCAGCAGCAGGATCGCCGGGTTGGTGGTCCTGGTGGCCGCCGCGCCCAGCCCGAGCGCCCACAACCACCAGGCCCCGGGGTGCAGTTGACGGGGTCCGGTGGGCGGTCGGGTGCTACGGGCGGTGCTGCTCACGGTGCTGTCCTGGGTGGGGGCTAGGAGTGACGGCGGCGGCGCGCCTGCCAGACGGCGCCGCCGGCGAGGACGGCGACCAGCGCGCCGCCGGCGATCAGGCCGACGTCCGGGCCGCTGCCGTGGTCGGCGGAGCCGCCGCCGGTGTCCGGCTGGGCGGCGCCCGCCGCGACCTGGTCGCCGCAGCCCGCCTTCGGGTACCCGGCGATGGCGCACAGCAGCCCGTTGGAGTCGTAGCGCAGCGGCGGGGCGACGGCGGCCAGCACCTCGGCCGAGCTGGCGCGGGGCGTGACGCTGGCGCAGGCCGTGCGCTGCTCCGGCGCCGGACCGGCGGCGGACGGACCGGCGTTGGACGGACCGGCGTCGGACGTACCCGCGTCCTCGGCGGTCCCGAAGTCCAGCACGACCGCCACCCGCTTGCGCCCCTCCTGGGCGGGCGTGCCCGCGCAGAGCTCCGCGAAGCTCCCGCCCGTACGCGGCTTCGCGGCGTCCTGCCCGCCGTCAGGGCTGAGCGCGAACCGCCACCCGTCCACCGACCCGTCCGGCGGCACGGCGACGGCGGGCCCCTGCTGCTGGTACGTCCAGCCGCCGCCCTCGACGCCGCGCCAGAACGACCAGTACCGGTACCCGGCCGCCTGCGCGGGCGCGGCGGAGACGACCAGCAGCACCGCCCCGAGGAGGGGGAGGAGCAGCGCGGCGACGGCCCGCCGGGGCCGGCGGGCCGCACGGCCGGGCCGGGCGGCGCCGACGGCGGGGTGCAGGACGCGCTGGGGCAGGGCGGGGAGGAGTACGGGGCGGGGTGCGGGGCGCATCAGAGGTGCGGGTTGCGCTTGCGCTGGAGGCTGAGCAGGAGGCCGCCGCCGATGCCGACGAGGAGGCCGACGCCGATCAGCCAGTACTGGCCGATGCCGCCGTCGTCCTTCTTCTCCGCCGGGGCGGACGTCGCCGCCGCGGAGGCCGCGGCGGCCTTGGGCGCCGGGCCGAGGGCGGTGAGCCGGCCGGTCAGGGCGGCGGTGTCGCGGTGGGCGGCCTGGGAGACCAGCAGCAGGGTGGCGGTGGCGCCGGCGTCGGTGCCGCCCTTGGTCCAGGTGGCGCCCTCCTCGGCGAGCCAGTCGACGGCGCCGGCGGCCTGCTGGGGGTGGCCGCTCTGGACGAGGGAGAGGGCGGCCCAGGCGGTCGCGGTGTAGTCGGGCTTCGGCTCGGCGCCCGGGGTGACCAGGCTGAGGTGGCCGCCGTTGGCCGCGAGCTGGGCGGTGAGGTAGGCGCCGGCGGCCTCGCCGGAGTCCGCGTGCGGGACGGGGGCCGCGGCGGCCGCGGCGTCGGAGGCGCAGGTGAGGGCCTTGGGCGCGGCGTCGGCGTGCACCGAGGTGGCGACCGGCAGGTGGCCGCCGCCGGCGGCGAGCGCGGCCTGGCCGCTGGCGAGGGCGTTCGGGGTGAGGGCGCCGCCGGCCGGGTCGGGCTGGTAGGCGAAGGCGCCGCGCTGGTCGGCGGGGGCGGCGCAGCCGAGCTGGAACAGGGCGAGCCCGTCGAAGGCGGACCGGCCGGCCTTGGCGACGCCCGCCGGGTCGGTCCTGGCGGCGAACAGCGCGTTGACGGCGAGGCCGGTGGAGTTGGCGTCGCCCGGGCTGCCGGGGTTGTAGGCCCAGCTGCCGTCGGCGTTCTGGTTGGCCTTGAGCCAGGCGACGCCCTTGTCGACGGCCTCCTGGTGCCCGCCGAGGGCGACCAGCGCCTGGACGGCGACGGCGGTGGCGTTGCTGTCCTCGGTCTTCGGGTCGCAGGCCGCGCCGGGCGCCCGGTAGGAGGGCCAGCCGCCGTCCTCGCACTGCTGCCCGGTGAGCCAGCCGACGGCCGAGTCGGCCGGGGTCACCTTGGCCGCCGTCAGGGCGGTGAGTGCCAGCGACTGACGCCAGACGCCGTCGTACGTCGGGTCGCTCTTGCCGTACAGCCCCTCGGGGACGGCGGCGGTGGTCGGCGCGGGGCTGTCGGCGAGGGCCGGCCCGGCGGCGAGGCCGGTGAGCAGCGCGGCGGACAGGGCGGCGGCGCCCAGGCGGGCGGCGGTCAGCATGGTGCGGGTGTGCCTTTCGGTGAGCGGTGGTGGCCCGGGCGGGGCCGTTCCGTAGTCCTCGACGGTGCCGGGCGGGTGCGTCCGGCCTGGCCGCTCGCCCCGCCCCCGGGCGCTCCGACTCGCCCGGGCGGCCGAGGGCGGCGCCGGACTCACGGCTGCGGGTCAGCGCCGGATTCGCACCGGCTTTCCCCGGGGGAGGAGCGGGATGGAGTTGTGCTGCCCGTCGACTCTAGCCGCCGCGGCGCCGGAAGCGTCCAGCCGCCGCCGCGTCAGGGCGCAGCCGGCCGCCACGGCAGGAACAGGTTCCAGTCGGCGGCGCCCGGCCGGCCGCTCACGGCAGCGTGAGCAGCCGGGCCGCGGTGTGCAGGTCGGCCCGGACCTCGGCGATCGAGGCGCGCCCGGAGAGCCAGGCGACCAGCGCCGAGTGCCAGGTGTGCTCGATCACCCGCACCGCCGCGCGCTGGCTCTCGGTGGGCGGTCCGGACTGGCCGATCGCGTCCAGGATGAGCTGTCCGGTGGCGACGCTGACCTGGTCCACCTCGGCCCCGACCGAGCGGTCCGCGAAGGACAGCGCCCGGACCATCGCCTCCGCCAGCAGCGGCTCGCGCTGCAGCGCGTGGAAGGCCCGGGTGAGGGTGTCGGCGACCCGCGGGGCCGGTTCCGGGTCGGTCGGCGGGTGCCGCCGGATGTGCTCGTGGAGGCCCTGCAACTGCTCCAGCATCACCGCCACCAGCAGGTGCACCTTGGACGGGAAGTACCGGTAGAGGGTGCCGAGGGCGACCTGCGCGCTCTCCGCGACCTCCCGCATCTGCACCGCCTCGTACCCGCCCCGCACCGCCAGCGCGGTGGCGGCCCGCAGGATGCGCCGGCGCCGTTCGGCCTGGCGTGCGGTCAGCGGCGGCTCGCCGGGCGGGGAGAGCGGCGGCGTCGTCGGAGGCGAGAGTGGCGGCAAGGGTGCTCCCGGGCGGGCGAGAGTGGCGGGGTGCTCCACATGGTCGGCAGGATCCGGCGTGGTGGGAATCACCGGCCCTGGCTCCTGAGGTAAAGCTACGGGCCGGTATCTTCGAGGTCTCTCATTGTTCACGTGGTCGACGACGAGTTCCCCGGCCACTGAAACCTGATCTACTTTAGCGACCGGAAGCACGACCGGCAGCACCGATAGCAGCTAGAGAAGAGGGCCCAGGATGACCGCGCAGCCGCTGCGGATTGCCCTGCTGTCGTACCGCGGTGACCCCTTCTGCGGCGGTCAGGGCGTGTACGTACGGCACCTCTCCCGGGAGCTGGCCAGGCTCGGTCACCACGTGGACGTGATCGGCGCCCAGCCCTTCCCGGTGCTGGACGAGGTCGAGGGCCCCGGCTCGGTGCGCCTGGTCGAGCTGCCCAGCCTGGACCTCTACCGCGCCGACGACCCCTTCCGCACCCCGGCCCGCGGCGAGTTCCGCGGCCCGGTGGACCTGCTGGAGTTCGCCACCATGCGCACCGGCGGCTTCCCCGAGCCGCTCACCTTCTCGCTGCGCGCCCGCCGGTACCTGGCCGCCCACAAGGGCCGCTACGACGTGGTGCACGACAACCAGACCCTCGGCTACGGCCTGCTCGGCCTGGCCCGGCACGGCTTCCCGCTGGTCACCACGATCCACCACCCGATCACCGTGGACCGGCGGCTGGAGCTGGACGCCGCCACCACCCGGGTCAAGCGGCTCTCGCTGCGCCGCTGGTACGCCTTCACCCGGATGCAGCGCCGGGTCGCCGCCCGGCTGGACCACGTGATCACCGTCTCCGGCACTTCGCAGCGCGAGATCGCCGAGCACCTGGGCGTCGCGCCGGGCGCGATCTCGGTGGTCCCGGTCGGCGCCGACACCCGGCTCTGGTCGCCCTCGGCGCGGACCGCGCGCGTCCCCGGCCGGATCGTCACCACCTCCAGCGCGGACGTCCCGCTGAAGGGCCTGGTCTTCCTGGTCGAGGCGCTCGCCAAGGTCCGCACCGAGCGGGACGCCCACCTGGTGGTGGTCGGCAAGCCGCAGAAGGACGACGGGCCGGTGGCCGAGGCGGTGCGCCGCTTCGGGCTGGCGGAGCACATCGAGTTCCGCAGCGGGCTGACCGACGGGGAGCTGGTCGACCTCTACCGCTCGGCCGAGGTCGCCTGCGTCCCCTCGCTCTACGAGGGCTTCTCGCTGCCCGCCGCCGAGGCGATGGCCACCGGCACCCCGCTGGTCGCCACCACCGGCGGGGCGATCCCCGAGGTGGCCGGCCCGGACGGGGAGACCTGCCTGGCGGTGCCGCCGGGGGAGGCGGACGCGCTGGCCGCCGCGCTCGGCCGGCTGCTGGACGATCCGGAGCTGCGGGCCGGGCTCGGCGCGGCCGGACGGCAGCGGGTGCTCGCCCGGTTCACCTGGGAGCGGGCCGCCGAGCTGACCGCCGAGGCCTACCGGGCGGCGATCGCCACCGGCGCCGGCGCCCGGGCCCGCTCGGGGCCGGGCTGGCGGTACGTGGCCTAGGCGGTGCCGGGTCGCCGGTCGGCCGCCCGGCCGGTGACGGCGGGTCGGGTCCGTCCGGCGCAGCACGACGTGCCGAAACAAGGCCTGACGAAGCGTCAAGGACGCTTGGTAGCAATAGGAATGGGAGTCCAGCAGTGCTGACCGTCGATTTCTCGCGCTTCCCGCTCGCCCCCGGCGACCGGGTGCTCGACCTGGGCTGCGGCGGGGGCCGGCACGCGTTCGAGTGCTACCGCCGCGGCGCCAACGTGATCGCCCTCGACCAGAACGCCGAGGAGATCGCCGAGGTCACGAAGTGGTTCGCGGCGATGGAGCAGGCCGGTGAGGCCCCGGAGGGCGCGTCGGCGGTCGCGATGGAGGGCAACGCGCTGGCGCTGCCGTTCGAGGACGAGTACTTCGACAAGATCATCATCTCCGAGGTGATGGAGCACATCCCGGACGACAAGGGCGTGCTCAACGAGATGTTCCGGGTTCTCAAGCCGGGCGGCCTGCTCGCCGTCACCGTGCCGCGCTGGCTGCCGGAGAAGATCTGCTGGGCGCTGTCCGACGAGTACCACGAGGTCGAGGGCGGCCACATCCGGATCTACCGGGGCGACGAGCTGCTCGGCAAGCTCAAGGACGCCGGCCTGGAGCCGTACGGCACCCACCACGCGCACGCGCTGCACTCGCCGTACTGGTGGATCAAGTGCGCGGTCGGCGTGGACAACGACAAGGCGCTGCCGGTCAAGGCGTACCACAAGCTGCTGGTCTGGGACATCGTCGGCACCCCGGTGATCAGCAGTCTCACCAAGGCCGCCGAGCGGGCGCTCAACCCGGTGATCGGCAAGAGCTTCGTGGCGTACGCCGCCAAGCCCAACCGCGCGCCGGGCGGGGCGGCATGACCGCCGCCGTCCCCGAGGTGCTGCTGCTCGACGGGGTGCTCGACGCCGAGCAGGCCGCCGACACCGTGCGCAGCATCCTGGCCGAGCAGCGCCCGGACGGCGCCATCCCGTGGTTCGCCGGGCACCACCTCGACCCCTGGGACCACACCGAGGCGGCGATGGCCCTCGACACGGCCGGCGAGCACGCCGCCGCCGAGGCCGCCTACCGCTGGCTCGCCGCCACCCAGAACCCGGACGGCTCCTGGTACGCGGCCTACACCGACGGCGTGGTCACCGACCGGGCCAAGGAGAGCAACTTCTGCGCGTACATCGCGGTCGGGGTCTGGCACCACCACCTCAGCACCGGCGACGACGCCTTCCTGGAGTGGATCTGGCCGGTCGTCCGGCGCGCCCTGGACTTCATCGTCGGGCTGCGGCTGCCGGGCGGCCCGATCGCCTGGCGGGTCGACGAGGACGGCGCCGCCACCGACGAGGCGCTGCTCACCGGCTCGTCCAGCATCCTGCACGCGCTGCGCTGCGGCCTGGCCGTCGCCGAGTACCTGGAGGAGCCGCAGCCCGACTGGGAGCTCGCGGCCGGCCGGCTGGGGCACGCCGTCTCCCACCACCCCGAGCGGTTCCTGGACAAGGGCCGCTACTCGATGGACTGGTACTACCCGGTGCTCGGCACCGGCCTGCGCGGCGAGGCGGCGCTGGCCCGGATCGAGCGGGACTGGGAGCGCTTCGTCGTCCCCGGCCTCGGCGTGCGCTGCGTCAGCGACCGTCCGTGGGTGACCGGCGGGGAGAGCGCCGAGCTGGCCCTCGCGCTCTGGGCGATCGGCCAGTCCGACCGCGCGGTGGACATCCTGCGCTGGATCCAGAAGCACCTGCGGCACGAGGACGGCTCGTACTGGACCGGGTACGTGTTCGAGGACGACGCGATCTGGCCGGAGGAGCGCACCACCTGGACGGCCGGGGCGCTGCTGCTCGCGGTGGCCGCGCTCGGCGGGGACCCGGCCACGGTCGCGGTCTTCGGCGGGGAGCAGCTGCCCGCCGGGCTGGTGGTCCAGGACTGCTGCTGAGCCGGGAGCACGGACGGAAGGGGCGGGACCGGAGAACCGGTCCCGCCCCTTCGCGGTGTGCGTCCGAGGAGGTCAGCCGCGCTGGATGCCCGTGGTGTCGGCCAGCACGCCCTGGCTGCCGTCCGGCAGCTGCGCGACCAGCGCGGCGCCGCGCTGCTCGACGGCCAGGTACCAGGTACCGGGCACGACCTCGCCGACCGGGGCGCCGGCCGGGTTGTCCTTCGGGGCCAGCTGGCGCGGCGCCGGGACGGCGAACCAGAACGGCTGGAAGTCCGACGCCGGGGCGGCAGCCTGCTGCGCGGCCGGGGCGGCGGCATCGTGCGGCTGGGCGGCCTGGACCGGCTGGCCGGGCTGCGGCTGGCCGGCGCCCGGGTAGCCGTAGCCGCCCTGGGCGGCGCCGTACGCCGGGTCCTGGCTCTGGGCCGGGTAGCCGTACTGGCCGGGCGCGCCCGGGTGGCCGGGCTGGCCCGGGTAGCCGTACTGGCCGGGGACGGCCGCCGGGCGGTCGGAGGCCAGCGGGGCCTTCAGGGCGGGCACCAGGGGGCTCGCGGCGGCCGCGCCGGCCAGCACGATCAGCGCGATGAAGCCGAGCCAGGCGCCGAAGCCGTGGCTGACGCTCGAACCGTAGGGGCTGGCGCCCAGCGACCAGACCGAGGTCCACAGCGCCGCGACGGAGAAGGCGATGCCCCACTGGTCCAGCCGCAGACCGAGCACCTGACGGTTGGTCGCGGCCTGGCCCTGGAAGCGCTGCACCAGGATCAGCACGGCGGCGACGATGCCGAGCAGGTAGATCGAGGGCAGGACGGGGAACAGGTCCGTGCTCCACGCGTTCTTTGAGGCGTCCGCACAGAACCGGCCGCTGCAGTCAGCGGTCAGGTAGGGCAGGAAGGAGGCGATGAAGAGCAGGACGGCCGCGCCTGCGACGGCGGCGTCTCCCCTGGTGAGAGCGCGCAGATTCACTAACGTTCCCCTCGTTGACGTGTCGTGGACGGTAATTCGTGCGGTCGGGCCGACCGGCCGAAACTCCCGAACGGACCAGAAGCCTAGGCCCAACCGTCCTGCCGGTGCACGGCGGGACCGGGAATGGGGCGAAGTCGTTGCAAACCGTGCGGTCCGGGCGGAGCGTCGTCCTCCGGGGGTGTGCGGTTCAACTCCCGTGTCGCTCTTCGGCCTTCTCTTGGGTCGTCAGGAACGCGGTCAGTGCGTCGGCGATCCCCTGGGCCGCCTGCTGGCGCCACTGAGGGTCCGTCATCCGTTGCGCGTCCGTCGAGTTGCGCATGTTACCGCACTCGATGAACACCTTGGGGACGGTGGAGAGGTTGAGACCGCCCAGGTCGGAGCGGGTGTCCAGGCCGTCCTCGGCGACGTAGTCCGCGTACGGCTCGCCGGTGGCGGCGCGGAACCGGTCGCGCAGCAGGAGGCCGAGCCGGTGCGAGGGTTCGACGATCGCCGTGGTGTCGGCCTCTCCGGCGACCACCCGGCCGGGCATGATCACGTGGAACCCGCGGCCGGCCGCCGGGCCGCCGTCCCCGTGCACCGAGAGCGCGACGTCGGCGTGCGCGTCGGCGCCCGCGCGGGCGCGCTGGTCGATGCACGGGCCCCAGGGGCGGTCGCCGTCCTGGACCAGCACCACCGTGGCGCCCCGGGAGGCCAGGATGGCGCGGGCCCGCCGGGAGACGTCCAGGGTGTACTCGGCCTCGGTGTAGCCGGCGTCGGTCTCGGTGCCGGTGGTGTCGCACTCCTTGCGGGCGTTGCCGATGTCCACCCGACGGTTGATCTCGGCGGTGTGCGCGGAGTTGCCCGGGTTGTGGCCGGGGTCGAGCAGGACGGTGCGGCCGGCCAGGCTGGTGGCGGTGCCGGCGCCACCGGCGGGCGGGGTCTGCGCCGCGGCGGGCGCGGTGGACGGCGGCGGCGCGACCGGAGGGCTGAGCGGCGGGGCGGTCGTCCCGTCGGCGGGGCCCGGTCGGTCCGTGGCCGTCGGGGCCGTCGTGGCCGGGCCAGCCGGGGCGGCCGCCGCGGTCGCGGTCGCCGAGGCGCCCGCCGGATCGGAGTGGTCGAGGGCCCGCCAGCCGAACCAGCCCGCGGTGCAGAGCGGAACGGCCACGGCCGCGGCCGTGGTGGCGCGCAGCAGGGCGGAGCGGCGGGGCGGTCGGGGGGCGGAACCGGTCACGGGTCGGTCAGATCCTGTCCTGGGTGCGCGGAGTGAGACCGTAGCTCTTCGCGATCGCGTTCCACTTGTTCATGAAGTCCGTCTTCGCCTGGGTGGCCTGCGGGTTGAGCTCGTCCGCGCGCTTCTTGTCCGGGGTGGCCGGGGCCCTGCCGGTGCAGCCCTGGGCGGCGACGGCGCGCGCCCAGGTCGCGTACGCCTTGTCGATGTCGGCCGACAGCTGCCAGGCGGACTTCAGCGAGTTCACCGCGTCGACACCGCCGGGCACGTCCGTGACGGTCAGCTGGGAGAGCTTGGTCAGCAGGGCGGCCCGCTGGGTCGCGCCGTTGTCGAAGGTCTGCGCGGCGCTCTCGATGTCGGCCTTGGGCGGGCAGCTGGTCACCTTGGCGACGGCGCTGCCGATCGGGGCCTTGGCGTTCTCGCCCTCGCTGAGCAGGCTGTCCAGCGCCTGGGCCTGGGCCTTGGCGCCCGGACCGGGGCCGGTCGCGGTCGGGGACGGCGTGCCGGCGGGGGCGCCGGACGCGCTCGCGGCGGCGCTCGGCGCGCCGTCCGTCCCCGTGGGCGCGGGGGCGGGCGGCAGGTTGTCGGAGCCGGTCGCCGGGGCGGCGGTCGGGGCGGGAGCGGCCCGGTCCTCCTCGTCGCCGCTCCGGGCGGCGAACAGCAGGCCGCCGCCGATCGCCAGCACCAGGAGCACCGCGAAGCCGATCAGCAGCGGGGCCCTGCGGTTGGCCGGCCGGTCCGCTTCGTCCCCGGGGCCGGTCGGATGGTCGGGCCGGCCGTACGGGGGCTGCGGCGGGGCGGCGGGCGGCCGCAGGAGGTAGTCGTGGCCGGGCGCCTGCTGCGGCGCCCGGGCCTGCGGGCCCGCGTGGGAGGGGAACGGCGTGGCCGCGGGCGGGGCGGCCGGCGGCGGCGGGGTGGCGCCGGGGAACAGCCGGGCGGTCGGCGGGTCGTAGCCGGGCGAGGCGGCCAGGTACGGGCGGGCGCCCAGCGGCGGGCCCTGGTCGCCGACGCCGCCGGGCGCGGGCGGCGGGGCCATCGGGCCGGGGCGGGCGGCGGACTCCGGCGTCGCGGGCGGCAGGGGCTCGGCGGCCGGCTGGTCGGCGGGGGCCGGGGCGCCCGGGGCGGGCTGCGGGTCGGCCGGACGCTGCGGGCCGCGCACCCAGCCGCCGGCGCCGCCGCGCGCGGTGGGGTCCCAGACCGCCGGAGCGCTGTTCTGCTGGTCCGTCATGTCGCTGCTGGCCCCCACCGTCCGCCGATGCTCTGCCTGGTGCTGCGCGCCACCGTACCGTTCGAACCCCTGCCCGGCAGCCCCGGCACGACGTTAGGGCACCGGCGCGGGGCGGCGGGACCGGACGGGCTACCGGGCGGTGCGGCGCAGGACGCGCAGGGAGCCGGTCACCGAGACCTCCTCGAAGCCCTCGGCCAGCGCCCGCAGGTACACCCGGTACGGGGCCTGGCCGCCGTCCGCCGGGTCCGGGAAGACGTCGTGCACCACCAGCAGGCCCTCCGGCGCCAGGTGCGGCACCCAGCCCTCGTAGTCGCCGGTCGCGTGCTCGTCGGTGTGGCCGCCGTCGATGAACACCAGGCCCAGCGGGCGCCCCCACAGCGCGGCGATCCGCGGCGAGCGGCCGACCAGCGCCACCACGTGCTCCTCCAGCCCGGCGGCGTGCAGGGCGCGGCGGAACCGCGGCAGGGTGTCCATCAGCCCGACCTCGGGGTCGACCAGCGTCGGGTCGTGGTACTCCCAGCCGGGCTGCTGCTCCTCCGAGCCGCGGTGGTGGTCGACGGTCAGCGCGACCGTCCCGGCCTCCCGGGCCGCCGCCGCGAGCAGGATCGCCGAGCGGCCGCAGTAGGTGCCGATCTCCAGCACCGGCAGGCCGGTGGCCCGGGCCGCCGCCACCGCCGCCGCGTACAGCGCGAGCCCCTCGTCCACCGGCATGAAACCGGTGGCCCCCTCGAACGCCGCCAGCACCTCGGGCGCCGGTTCGGCGCTCAGCAGCAGGTCGGACATGTGGTGCTCCTCGGGGGTGGGCGGGGGACGGACGTGCACGGACCCTACTCGACGGTAGCGGGGGCGGTGGCGCCGGGTCGCGCGGTGCCGGGCCGCGCGGTGCCGGGCCGCGGGCCACGGCCCGGGGGTCCCGTGGCGCGGCCGGGCGTCCGGTGCCGCGCGGACGTGGCGGCCGGAAGCGCGCGGCCGGGCCTCCCGTCCGGCACGGGCTCAGCCGGCGAGCAGGTCGGTGGCGATCCGGGTGCGGTGCGGGGCCAGCTCGGCGGCGATCGCCCCGGTCTCGGCGGCGGTGGCCGTGACGGCGGCGGGCCGGGCCCCGGCGCGGTCGACCAGGGCGATCCGCAGGTGGGTCGGCGGGTGGGAGGAGTCCACGGCGGCCCGGTCGCGGGCGCTCAGCCGGAGCAGGCGCTCGTGTTCGGCCGCCGGGACGGACGCGAGGTGCTCGCGCATCCGGTCCCAGAGCAGCTCCGGGGCGGCCGGCACCGGATTCGCGCCCTGCTCGGACGGCCCGGCGCCGCGGCCCCGGCCGCGCCGGACCACGCGCGGACGCCGGCGCTCCTCGGCGCGGATCCGGCCGACGGCGGTGCCCACCGGCCCGCCCAGCATGAGCGCGGCGAGCATGCCGCGGGCCGCCTCGCTGCCGCCGACCCGGACGGCGAGGGCGTCCGCGCGGTACTCGGCCTGCTGGCCGGCCCGGGAGGTGAGCCGGTCGAACAGCAGCAGGCCCTGGTACATCAGCCAGGCGACCGCCCGCATCAGGGCCATGCCGATGATCGCACCGAGCTTGATCAGCAACGGCGTTCCGTCGAAGCGCGGGCCCGGATCACCGGACTCGACCGACGTCCCCCAGCCGCGGCCCCGGCCGCCCCGCGCCATGGCGTACCAGGCCGCGAGCGCCGAGACCGCGCTGTGCAGCCAGAACGAGCGCCGGTGGTCGCCGTTGACGTGGTGGCCGAACTCATGGCCGAGCAGGGCGATCCGCTGCCGGTCGTCCAGCGTCTCCCAGAGCGGCAGGCCGAGCGTGAGGACCGGCCGGCGGCGCAGCCCGACCAGCCCGTACGAGGCGTTGAAGTCGTCGGTGACCAGGATGACGTGCGCCGGCGCGGCGCCGATCTCGGCGGCCACCCGGTCGGCCAGCCCGTACAGCGCCGGCGCCGCGGCGCGGTCGAGGACGGTCTCGTCGCGCGGCACCCGGCCCAGCCGGGGCCGCAACGCGAGGTCGATCACCAGGACGACCGCACCGATGCAGCGCTGCACGGTGGTGCCGGTGACGAGCAGCCAGGCACCCAGGCAGAACAGCGTGAGGGTGAGGAGGTGGACCAGGCCGGCGGCGGCGGAGGCCAGCAGCCAGTCGCGGCGGGCGGTGGGGGAGGGCCGGCCGTCGGCCTGTTCCTCGAACAGCCGGTCGGAGCGGGCGGCGGCGGCCCGCTCGCGCCGGGTGGGTCCGGGGGCGGCGTCCTGGCCGGGGACCAGGTTCCAGTCGCAGGCCGGGCACCAGGCGGTGAAGCGCGGATCGGCGGTCAGCGCTTCACCGCAGCGGGGGCAGGGCGCGCCGTGGGCGGACTCCGAGGACTCTGCGGGCTGTGCGGGTTGCGCGGGGGACGTCGGCGGGGACGTCAGCGGAGGTGTCGACACGTCGGTGATCATGGCGTGGTCCGGCACTGGAAGGACAGCGGATTCGTACAGTCCTGCCGGTCGGACGTTGTGGAACGCGTTCTAGTCGCGCCGCGCCGCCCGTGCCAGAATCGGCGCGACCGTCGGATCCGAGGAACACACCAGGCACCCCGGGAGCAGCACCATGCGCGCAGCCGTCCTGCACAAGACCGGCCAGGAGACCCTCGACGTCCGCGAGGACGTGACGGCCGTGGGCTTCGGGCCGGGCACCGTACGGGTCCGGATGCGCGCCGCCAGTCTCTGCCACTCGGACCTCTCCGCGATGAGCGGCGTGCTGCCGCAGCCCGCCCCGTTCGTTCCCGGGCACGAAGGTGCCGGGGACGTGGTGGAGGTCGGCGAGGGCGTCACCGGCCTCGCCGTCGGCGACCGCGTGGTGCTCTGCTGGATGGCCCCCTGCGGCCACTGCGACCACTGCCGGCGGGACCGCGGCCACCTGTGCGTCGCCAGCCTGCGCGGCCTCGGCGCCCCCGGGTTCCGGATCGCCGGGGGTGGGCTGGACGCCTCCGGCTTCTACGGCACCGGCGCCTTCGCCGAGGAGGTCGTGGTCGCGGCGAACGCCGTCGTCAAGGTGCCCGCCGACCTCCCGTACGAGGCCGCCGCGCTGATCGGCTGCGGGGTGACCACGGGCATCGGCGCCGCGGTGAACACCGCCCGGGTCGAGCCCGGCGCCTCGGTCGCGGTGATCGGCGCGGGCGGGGTCGGCGTGGCCACCGTGCAGGGCGCCCGGGTCTGCGGCGCCGCCCGGATCACCGTCGTCGACCCGGTCGCCTCGCGCCGCGAGCGCGCCCTGGCCTTCGGCGCCACCGAGGCGATCGCGCCCGAGGAGCTGAGGGCGGTGGCCAAGAGGCTGCCCGGCGGCGGCTTCGACCACGTCTTCGAGGCCGTCGGCCGCGCGTCCACCGTCCGGGCCGGCTACGAGGCCGCCCGGCGCGGCGGCGCGGTGGTGGTCATCGGCGCGGGCGCGCAGGACGACCTCGCGCAGTTCACCATGGGCGAGCTGTTCTTCAACGAGAAGCGCCTGCTGCCGTCGCTGTACGGCGGGGCGACGGTGGCGCGCACCATCGGGCTGGTCGTGGACCTCTGGCGGGCCGGGCGGGTGGACCTCGACGGCATGGTCACCCACCGGGTGGGGCTCGCGGACGTCAACGAGGCGATCGCGCAGATGCGCAGCGGCGAGGCGCTGCGGACGGTCGTGACGATGGACTGACGGCGGACCGGGCCTCGCGGGTCGCGGGTTCCGCGTCGCGGCCCGGGGTGCCAGGGGGCAGGGATGCGCCGAGGGCCCGCCGGGAGAGTACGGACTCTCCCGGCGGGCCCTCGGGTGCGGTGCCCGCTCTGCGGTGCCCCGGTGCCCCGGTGCCGGTGCGGTCAGCCCCGCGCGCCGGCCGCGCGGTGGCGGCCGTGCGGGTCGGACTCCGGGCGGTCGTCGGCGGCGGAGCCACCGCGGTGGCGGCCGTGCGACGCGGTGACCTTGGCCGTCTTCTCGTCGGCGTCGGTCCCGGTGACCGCGGGTCCGGTGGTGTCGGTGAGGGTGTCGGACATGAGAATCGTCTTTTCCGTGCGGAGGGTGCGGGTCATCGGCGCCCGGCCGGCGCCGGTGGCGCACGGTCGGGTCCCCGATCGGGTGCTCGGTACGCGCCCGGGCCGGTGATCACGGCCCGTGCCCCGGCCACCATAACGGCCGGGGCGGGCGAGATCCTATCGAGATCATCACGCGAGTCCCGGGGTGGTCGGGGGCCCGGCAGCGGGCCGGCGGCGGCACTCCGCCCGGCCCGGCTCCCGCGCGGCGGCGCCCGGACGGCAGGCCGTCCCGCCCGGTACCCGCGGCCGGGGCGGGGGACGCGCCGGTCCGTACCGGGGCCGGCAACTGGCGCCCGGGTGCGGAGAGTTCACCCGGATCGCCCAGCAAGCCGTGCGGGCCGTTCGGACCCCAGCCGGGCCGCCGAGCCCCAGCCGTTCCGCCGGGCCGCGCCGGGCCCCAGCCGAGCGGGGCGCCGACCGTCCGGGGCCGCGGGCGGCGGATCAGCCCGGCCGACCGGTCCGCAGGAACGCGGCCAGCAGCTCGTGCAGCACGGCGGCGCCCTCGTCGGCGAGCACCTCGTGCCCGGAGCCGGCCGCCTCCACGTAGCGGAAGTCCTCGCCCTCGACCCGGCCGATCCGCAGCAGCTCGTGCCGCAGCGACCGGGACTGGCTCACCGGCACGACCTCGTCCCGGTTGCCGTGCACCACCAGCAGCGGCGCGCTCAGCCGGTGCGCGAGCCGCAGCACGTCGCGCGGTCCGCGGGCGTCGGCGATCGGCTCGCCGCCGCCCAGCCGGGTGGTCAGCGCCCCCACGGGCGGCGCCGCCTCGGCCAGCAGCCGGGCACCGGACAGGAACGGCGCGACCACCGCGCAGCGGGCGACCTGCTCGGCCGGTGCGTGCGCGGCCGCCAGCAGCGCCAGGAAGGCGCCGTAGCTGACCCCGAAGAGGGCCGGCGGCTCCAGGCCGAGGGCGGCGCGCTGGCCCGCGATGCCGTCCAGCAGGTGGAGGACGTCGTCCAGGTCGGGCCCGCCCCAGGCGCCCCGGATGGCCAGCGCGTGCGCCACGCCGTAGCCGGTGGAGCCGCGCTGGTTCGGCGCGACGACCGCCAGCCCCTCGGCGGCCATCCGCTGCAGCGCCGGGTCGAACTCCAGCCGCCAGGCGTCCGCCGGGCCGCCGTGCAGCGCCAGCACCAGGTGCGGGCTGCTCAGCCAGGCGTCCCCGCCGTACACCACGGCCTCCAACGGGCCGGCCGGGCCCGCCAGTTCGAGGCTCTGCGCGGGCTGCCAGCGGCCGCCGTCCCCGGGCGGGGTGCTGCCGTCCAGCCGCCAGCCGGGCGGCTCGGCCCTCACCGGCCGCACCCCGCCGGGCTGCCAGGGCGGCACGGTGTCCCGCCACGGGCCGGGCAAGCCCGAGGCCAGCGGCGCGAGTTGCAGCGGCAGCGGCATCGGGCCGGTGGCGGCCGGCAGCGGGCCGTGCGCCAGCAGCGCGTCCACGTCGAGGGTGGCCAGCGCCGTCGGGTGGTCGGGCGAGGAGTACGGCAGCCGCAGTCCCGCCTCGCCCCAGTGCCCGACCGCGCCGAGCCGTCCGGGCGGTACCGGCAGCCGGTCCAGCCGCCCGGCCGCGGGCCGCCACAGGGCGAGCGCCGAGCCCGCGCCGTGGTCGATCTGCACCGCGACCCGCGGGCCGTCCGCCGCCACCCGCAGCGCGGCCGGCCGCAGGAGCATGCCCGCCACGTGCAGGCACTCCGGGAACCGCAGCGGCTCCCCGGCGCCGAGGACGCCCCAGCCGAGCCGGTCGGTGCCGGGCGCGTCGCTGCGCACCATCGCGAACCGGCTGTCCGGGTCGAACAGCACCAGGCGGTCGTTGCTGTCCGGGCCGATCTCCAGCAGCGGGGTGGCGGAGCCGCCGCGCAGGTCGAGCACCACGCTGCGGACCCGGCCCGCGTGCACCCGGTCCAGCGCGAGCAGCGCCCCGGTACGGTCCAGCCAGGTGCCGCCGCCGTGCAGCCCCGGGAGCTCGGCGATCTGCTCGGGTTCGCTGCCGTCCGCGCGCACCAGCCAGACGGTGGTCGCCGGGCGGGTGTCGCTGCCGAGCGCGACCGCCACCGGCGTCCGCGGGCCGGCCCCGGCCCGGACCGGGAGCGGCAGGACCCGCAGCCCGGCCATCCGCAGCGAGCCCGACGGCTGCTCCACGGTGCCGTGCTCGCCGGGGTGGAGGCGGACCAGGTCGTGCCGCTCGCCGTCGTGCCGGCAGGCCAGCACCGAGCCGTCCGGCAGGGCGACCAGCTGTGAGCGCGGGCTCTCCGAGCGGTTGCCGGGCAGCGGCAGGGCGGTCGGCGTGGCGGGACCGCCGTCCTGCGGCAGCCGCCAGCTCTCCACGTACCAGCCGCTGTCGGCGGAGGAGGCGAGGCAGGCGGCGTGGCTGCCGTCGGCGGCGAAGGCGAAGCCCAGCCGGCGCAGGGCCTGGGTCATGGTGCGGGTGGCCACGTTCATGCTCCGCTCACCCCGGTGGTGTCGGACGGGGACCGGCGTACGGCCGGTGGCGCGGGGGCCGGCCGGCGCCGGGGGCCGCCGAGCCGCGGCCGCGGCGGGACGGCCGACGGGCCCGCCGCGTCGGAGCGGGAGGCGGTGCCGGGGTTGCCGCCGGGCCGGGTGGCGTCGGTGCGGCCCGGGGAGTCCTCGCGCAGCGCCGCCCGTACCCGGGCCGTCCCCCACCGCTGCCGCGGCTGCTCGGCCCGCAGCCCGAGGACCACCGGCGCCAGCCGGCGCGCCGTCCCGCCGGTGCGGGCCGCGAGGGCGAGCCAGCGGCCGAGGCGTTCGGGGACCGGACGGGCCCGCGGGAGGTCCTCCGGCAGCAGCGGGTCGTGGCCGGTGGCCAGCAGGAAGAGCAGCCCGCCGAGCGCGTACAGGTCGACGGCCGGGTCGGCGACGCGGCTGCGGGCGGGGGCGAGCCGGCCGGGCCCGTGCTCGGGGGCGCGGTAGCCGGGGGTGCCGGCCGGGCCGGCGGGCCGTCCGGTCTCGACGGCGAGGCCGAGGCCGACCAGCCGCAGGGTGCCGTCCGGGCGGACCATGACGTTGCCGGGGGAGAGGCCGCGCAGTACCAGCCGCTGGGCGTGCACCCGCTCGACCAGGTCGAGCAGGCCGTGCGCCACCGGTCCGGCCTCGGCCCAGTCGACGCCCGGGCCGTCGTCGCGCCGCAGCCGGGCGGCCACCCAGCCGTCCAGGGGCTGCCCGGCGATTCGTTCCTGCACCAAGAAGACGGAGTCCTCCTGCTCGATCAGTTCGACGGCGCGCGGCGCCACGCCCTGCCCCGCCAGCCGGGCCAGCAGCGCGGCCTCGTGCCGCAGCGCGTCGCGGGCGTCGGCGCCGGCCCGGCCGGCCGCCGGGTGCGCCCGGGCCTGCTTGACCACGACCTCGGCGCCGCCCGACGCCTCCCGGCCGAGGAACACCCCGCCCTGCGCGCACTGCCGGACGACGGCGGTCACCGCGTACCGCCCGGCCGGCAGCGCTCCGCCCCGGCGCCGACGTGCGGCGGCCGCGGCAGCGCCCGAGCCCGCGGCCGTACCCGGGCCGGCCGTCGCGCCCGCCGTCGCGCCCGCGGCCGTAACCGCCTCCGCACCCGAAGCGCCGAACGGAAGCCGACCCCGCCCCGGCGTCCGGTACGACCTCCCGCGCGCGTCCTCGCCCCGCTCCCCGCCCGGCCGGCGTGGCACCGGGCGGTGCTCCCCGTCGTCGCCCGGCTCAGCCGGCGGCGCGAACGCGCCGTACCGGTAGTGCACCCGGCTCCCGGCCCGGTACGGCCGGTCGGCGGGCAGCACCGGCCCCGGCAGCCCGGCGGTGGCCCGGTCCAGCTCGGCCGCCAGCCGCTGGAACTGGGCATCGTCCGCCGGGTGGACGGTGATGAACGCGCCCGTCGAACCCGGCTCGTCCGTACCGGAGTCGAGCACGCTCAGGCACTCCTGCCCGGCGGCGAACCGGAAGCCGCACGGGTCCGCGGCGAGCACCCGGACCACCGCCGAGAGCACCGCCTCGCCCGCCGCCGGCGCCGCGCTCACCCGGAGCTGCCACCCCCGCTCCGGCAGCGGCGGAGCCCCGGACGGCCGGGCCGTGCACCAGAAGCCGCCGACGGTGACGTCCCAGCCGCCGCCGTCTCCCCGGCCTCCGGCGCCGGACAGGGCCGCCCGCGCCGTCTTCGGCCACGAACCCTCCGCGCCCGCTCCGCGCCCCACCGCTCCTCCGCGCCCGGCCGTACGCAGCGATGTGCCCGCTCCCATCCGCCACCACATCCCTTCGTCTCCGCCGCCGCCCGGGTACCCACTGCTCGGGGCACCCGGTCGGCGGCCCGGCCTGATCGGTCCTCCCGGGGGGAGCGACGGCGCCGCCCCGGGGCGGGAGCGCTCGGCCGGATCCCGTCCGGCCCGGCGCGGTGGCCGCCCGACCCCTGGTCGTGGCTGCCGCCAGGGCAACTCCCGTTCGCAGGAGTGAAGTTACTTTCGAGCCAACCGGCGCCTCAACGCAGAGCCGGTCACTTCACTCATAAGGGTGATCAAGGCGTGGTTTCGAATTCGTGCGAGAACCCTGCTGTGAGTAACGGCCGCCCGGCGCGCGGCCGGGTACGGAGCGCGCGGGCCCGGCCGGGCGCCGCCCGCCGCGGGTTGACGCGCACCCGTACGTCCGCAGCTCCCCCGTCCGAACGGCCGCGAGGGATCCCCCGGCCGCCTGCCGAACGGCCGAGGCCCGACCGCCCCCGCGCGCACGGTAGTCTCGACAGGTGCCGAAACTGTCCGACGTCATCACCGCGCTCGACGAGGTCTACCCGCCGCAGTGGGCGGAGTCCTGGGACGCCGTCGGCCTGGTCTGCGGAGACCCTCAGGCCGAGGTCGGCCGCGTCCTGTTCGCCGTCGACCCCGTCCAGGCGGTCGTCGACGAGGCCGTGGAGTGGGGCGCCGACCTCGTGGTCACCCACCACCCCCTCTACCTGCGCGGCACCACCAGCGTCGCCGCCACCACCTTCAAGGGCCGGGTGGTGCACACGCTGATCACCAACGGCATCGCCCTGCACGTCGCCCACACCAACGCCGACCACGCCGACCCCGGCGTCTCGGACGCGCTCGCCGAAGCGGTGGGCCTGCGGGTGACCGGCCCGCTGGTGCCGGACCCGACCGACCCGCTGGGCCGCCGCGGCACCGGCCGGATCGGCCTGCTGGAGCCTCCGCTGACCCTCTCCGCCTTCGCCGCCCAGGTGGCGAAGGGCCTGCCGGCCACCGCCGCCGGAGTCCGCGTCTCCGGCGACCCGAACCGGCTGGTCAGCCGGGTCGCGGTGTGCGGCGGCTCGGGCGACAGCTTCTTCGCCGACGTCCGGTCGGCCGGCGTGGACGCCTACCTGACCGCCGACCTGCGTCACCACCCGGCCTCCGAGGCCGCCGAGGCGGCGCCCGTCGCGCTGCTCGACGCCGCCCACTGGGCCACCGAGTGGCCCTGGCTCACCCTGGCCGAGCGGGCCCTGCGGGCCGCCGCCGACAAGCGCGGCTGGACCGTGGAGACCAAGGTCTCCCACCGGGTCACCGACCCGTGGACCGCGCACGCCCCCATGTCCTTCACCGCCTGACCCGATTCACAGGAGCTCCCCGCTTGAACGCCGCGCCCGCCGACCAGATCCGCCTGCTCGACCTCCAGGCCATCGACTCGAAGCTCGACCAGCTGGCCCACCGGCGCCGGAGCCTGCCCGAGCACGCCGAGATCGAGAAGGCCACCGCCGACCACACCGCGCTCAAGGACCTCGTCGTCGCCGCCGAGGCCCAGAAGGGCGACACCGCCCGCGAGCTGACCAAGGCCGAGCAGGACGTCGAGCAGGTCCGCTCCCGTGCCGCCCGCAACCAGCAGCGCCTGGACTCCGGCGCGATCACCTCGCCGAAGGACCTGGAGAACCTCCAGCACGAGATCGGCTCGCTCGCCAAGCGCCAGGGCGACCTGGAGGAGGTCGTGCTGGAGATCATGGAGCGCCAGGAGAGCGCCGTCACCCGGGTCGAGGAGCTGTCCGCCCGCCTGGAGCACTCCACCGTCGTGCTCAAGGAGGCCGAGGCCCGCCGCGACGCCGCCTTCGCCGAGATCGACGCGGAGGCCGACAAGGTCAGGCGCGACCGCGAGACCATCGCCGCCGTCATCCCGGCCGACCTGCTGAAGGTCTACGCCAAGCTGCGCGAGACCCAGGGGGGCGTCGGCGCGGCCCGCCTCTACCAGCGCCGCTGCGAGGGCTGCCGCACCGAGTTCTCGATCACCGAGCTGAACGCCATCAAGGCCGAGCCGGCCGACAAGGTGGTCCGTTGCGAGAACTGCTCGCGGATCCTGGTCCGCACCTCCGACTCGGGCGTCTGAGCCGGTGACGGCGCGCTTCATCGTCGAGGCTGACGGCGGGTCCCGGGGCAATCCGGGGCCGGCCGGCTACGGCGCGGTGGTCCGGGACGGGGACACCGGGCAGATCGTCGCCGAGGCCGCCGGGTTCATCGGCCACGCCACCAACAACGTGGCCGAGTACAAGGGTCTGATCGCCGGGCTCGAGGCGGCCCGCGAGCTGGACCCGGACGCCTCGGTGGACGTCCGGATGGACTCCAAGCTCGTCGTCGAGCAGATGTCCGGGCGCTGGAAGATCAAGCACCCCGGCATGCAGCCGCTCGCCGCCGAGGCGCGCACCGTCTTCCCGCGCGGCCGGGTCACGTACACCTGGATCCCGCGCGAGCGGAACAAGGACGCCGACCGGCTGGCCAACGAGGCGATGGACGCGGGCAAGGCCGGGCGCGCGTGGGAGCCCCGCAAGCCGGCCGCCGCCGTCGAGGAACCCCCGCTGGAGACCGCCGCCCCCAAGGCCGGCTGGGCCGCCCCGGCCGACCTCGGCACCCCGACCACCTTCGTCCTGCTGCGCCACGGCGAGACCCCGCTCACCCCGGAGAAGCGGTTCTCCGGCAGCGGCGGCACCGACCCGGAGCTCTCCGACAAGGGCCGCTGGCAGGCCGAGCGGGCCGCCGAGGCGCTGGCCGCGCGCGGCAGCGTCCAGGCGGTGGTCGCCTCCCCGATGCGCCGCACCCGGCAGACCGCCGAGACCGTCGCCGCCCGGCTCGGCCTGGAGGTCCGGTACGAGGACGGGCTGCGCGAGGTCGACTTCGGCGACTGGGAGGGCCTGACCTTCGCCGAGGTGCGGGAGCGGTACCCGGACGACCTGACCGCCTGGCTGGGCTCCGCCAAGGCCAGGCCGACCGGCGGCGGGGAGAGCTTCACCGCGCTCACCCACCGGGTCGGCGTCGCCCGGGACAAGATCCTCGCCCGGTACGCGGGGAAGACCGTGCTGGTGGTCTCGCACGTCAGCCCGATCAAGACCCTGGTCCGGCTGGCGCTCGGCGCCCCGCCGGACTCGATGTACCGGATGGAGCTGGCCGCCGCCTCGGTCTGCGCCGTCCAGTACTACGCGGACGGCAACGCCTCGCTGCGGCTGCTCAACGACACCTCGCACCTGCGCTGACCCCGCCGGGGCAGCCGGTCAGTGCACGTCGGTGACCACCACGTCCAGCTGCCACGGCCTGCGGGCGGTGCCCTCCGCCGCCGGCTCCACCCGGTGGCCCAGCTCCAGCAGGGCGTCCATCAGCTCGCCCGGGGTCTTCGGCTCGGCACCGGTGACCAGCAGGTCCCGGACGATCCGCCCCTTGGTCGCCTTGTTGAAGTGGCTGACCACGGTGCGCTTGCCGTTCCGCTCCTGGAGCACCCGGACGGTCGCGGCCCGGGCGGCCACCTCGCCGGCCGGCTTCCAGGCCGCCGCGTAGGCGGAGCTGCGCAGGTCCAGCACCAGCCCGTCCGCGACCTCGGGGAGCACGGAGGCCGTCGCGCTCCGCCAGTACGGCCCGAGCGCCCCCAGCCCCGGGAGCTTGACGCCCATCGAGCAGCGGTAGGACGGGATCCGGTCGGAGATCCGCACGGCGCCCCAGAGACCGGAGAAGACCAGCAGCGAGCGCTCCGCCCGGTCGTACGCGGCGGTGTCCAGGGTGGCCAGGCCGAGGTTGTCGAACAGCACCCCGGTGTACACCTCGCCCGCCGGGCGGGCGCCGGCCGTCGGCAGCCCGGCGTTCTTGGCGATCTCGCCGCGCAGGCCGGGGGAGAGGCCGAGCACCTCGGCGGCGGTGTCCTCGTCGCCCCGGCACAGGTCCACCAGCGCCTCCAGCACCGCGCCGCGCGCCGCCGTCAGCCCGGGCAGCGACAGCCGGTCCAGGGCCACCGGCCCGCCGTCCCCGGACCCGGCCTTGCCCTCCGAGGGCGGCAAAAGCACCAGCACAGCGGACTCCTCAACAACGTGTGCGGACGAACCCGGCAACCCTACTGCGCCCGCCGCGCACACCCCGCCGCGCGCCTTCCGCACCTCCCGCCCGCGCACCTCCCGCGCCCGACGCCGCGCGCTCGGGCACCTGCCGCGCCCGACGCCGCGCACCTCCCGCGCCCGACGCCGCGCGCCCGGGCACCAGCGCGGCGCGGTTCGAAGTCCCCACCGGGCGTTGAGCCTCCGTCCGGAACCACCCGGTCCCGCTCTACCCTGGCGGGCATGCCTCGCCGAAAACTGCGCGTCAAGGCCGCCGACTCCGCCCGGATCAACACCGAGCTGGCCGAGCTCCGCACCCGCCTGGAGATCCACACCGAGTGGCCGCAGGCCGTGCTCGCCGAGGCGGAGGAGGCGGCCGAGCGCCCCCGGCTGCCCGAGCACGACGCCACCGACCTGCCGCTGTTCACCGTCGACCCGCCCGGCTCCCGCGACCTCGACCAGGCCATGCACCTCGCCCACCGCCCCGGCGGCGGCTACCGGGTGCACTACGCGATCGCCGACGTCGCCGCCTTCGTCCACCCCGGCGGCGCGATCGACACCGAGGCCCGCCGCCGGGTCGAGACCCTCTACTTCCCCGACCACCGGGTCCCGCTGCACCCCGCCCGGATCTCCGAGGACGCCGCCAGCCTGCTGCCCGGCGAGCCCCGCCCCGCCCTGCTCTGGCAGCTCGACCTGGACGCCGACGGCGCCGTCGTCCTGGCCGACCTGCGCCGCGCCCTGGTCCGCTCGCACCGCCGCCTGGACTACGCCGCCGTCGAGCGCGCGGTGGCGGTCGGCGGCGCCGACGAGCAGCTCGGCCTGCTCGCCACCGTCGGACGGCTGCGCGAGGAGCAGGAGCGCGCCCGCGGCGGCATCAGCCTGCCGGTGCCGGAGCAGGAGGTCGAGGAGACCCTGCACGGCTACGTCCTCGGCTACCGCGCCCCCGGCCCCGCCGACGGCTGGAACGCCCAGATCTCCCTGCTCACCGGCATGGCGGCGGCCGAGCTGATGCTGGACGCCGGCGTCGGCCTGCTGCGCACCCTGCCCGCCGCGCCCGCCGCCGGGTACGAGCGGCTGCGCCGGATCGCCGCCGCGCTGGACGTCGACTGGCCGCAGGCCGTGCCGTACCCCGAGCTGATCCGCTCGCTGGACCCGGAGGTCCCGCTCAACGCCGCCTTCCTCAACGCCTGCGCGAGTCTGCTGCGCGGCGCCGGCTACCACGCCTTCGACGAGTCCCGCGGCCTGCCCGCCCCCGCCGAGCCGGGCCACGCCGCGCTCGCCGCCCCGTACGCGCACTGCACCGCGCCGCTGCGCCGGCTCGGCGACCGCTTCGCCCAGGAGGTCTGCGCGGCGGTGGCGGCCGGGGAGGACGTGCCGGACTGGGCGCGCGAGGCGCTGCCGGCGCTCCCGGCGCTGATGGCGAGCGGGGACCGCCGCGCCGGAGAGGTCGAACGGGCCTGCGTGGACCTGGTGGAGGCGGAGCTGCTGGCCGGCCGGGAGGGCGAGGACTTCGCCGCGGTGGTCGTCGACGTGGACGGGAAGCGGCCCGGCTCCGGCACCGTCCAGCTGCGCGACCCGGCCGTCCGGGCCCGCTGCGACGGACCGGCCGGCGGGCTGCCGCTCGGCCGGGTGATCGACGTCCGGCTGACGACGGCCGACCCGCTCACCCGGACCGTCCGCTTCACCGCGGTCCAGGCGCCGCCACCGTAAGGGGAGCGCCACCCGGACGCGCCACCCGGACGCGCCGCCCATCCGCCCCGGCCCGCCCCGCGGTGGGAGGATCGGTCCGTGCCCGACCCCCAGTCCCGCGCCGCCGCCGCCGCGCCCGCGCCCGCGCCAGCCCCCGGGCGCCGCCATCGCCTGCTCGTCCTGGCGATCTGCTGCCTGAGCCTGTTCATCGTCGGCCTCGACAACACCGTGGTGAACATCGCCCTGCCGGTGATCCAGCGCGACCTGGACGCCCCGGCGTCCGGGCTGCAGTGGATCACCGCCGCCTACACCCTGGTGCTGGCCTCGCTGCTGATGCTGTTCGGCTCGGTGGCCGACCGCTTCGGCCGCCGCCGGGTGTTCCAGACCGGCCTGGTCTGCTTCGCGCTGGGCTCGCTGCTGTGCAGCCAGGCGCCCGGCCTGGGCTGGCTGGTGGCGTTCCGGGCGCTCCAGGCGGTGGGCGGCTCGATGCTCAACCCGGTGGCGATGTCGATCATCGCCAACACCTTCACCGACCCGAAGGAACGGGCCCGGGCGATCGGCGTCTGGGGCGGCGTGGTCGGCATCTCGATGGCGCTCGGCCCGCTGCTCGGCGGCTTCCTGGTGGACAGCGCCGGCTGGCCGTCGATCTTCCTGATCAACGTCCCGGTGGCGCTCGTCGCCATCGCGCTGACCGCCCGCTACGTCCCGGAGTCCCGCGCGCCCCGGCCGCGCCGGCTGGACCCGGTGGGGCAGCTGCTGATGATCGTGCTGCTCGGCTGCGGCACCGCCGCGATCATCGAGGGCCCGGCCAACGGCTGGACCTCCCCGCTGATCCTCACCCTGGCCGCGACCGCCGTGGCCGCGCTGACCGCCTTCCCGCTCTGGGAGCGGCGGGTGGCCGAGCCGCTGGTGGACCCGCGGTTCTTCGCCAGCGCGCCGTTCACCGGCGCCACCGTCACCGCGGTCTGCGCCTTCGCCGCGCTCGGCGGCTTCCTCTTCCTCAACACCCTCTACCTCCAGGACGTCCGCCACTACGGCCCGGTCGAGGCCGGCCTGTGGACGCTGCCGATGGCCGGGATGATGCTGGTCTGCGCGCCGCTGTCCGGGCGGATCGTCGCCGGCCGGGGCCCGCGCCTGCCGCTGGTCGCGTCCGGGCTCGGCCTCGCCGCGAGCGGCCTGCTGCTCACCCGGCTCGCCGCCGACTCCCCGCCGGCGCTGCTGCTGGCCGCGTACGGGCTGTTCGGCTTCGGCTTCGGCCTGGTGAACGCGCCGGTCACCAACGCCGCCGTCGCCGGGATGCCGCGCGCCCAGGCGGGCGTGGCGGCCGCGGTCGCCTCGACCAGCCGTCAGGTCGGCCAGTCGCTGGGCGTGGCGGTGATCGGCACGGTCGTCACCTCGGCCGTGGTCGGGCCGGTGGCGACCGGCTTCGCCCCGGCCAGCCACGCCGGCTGGTGGATCCTGGTCGGCCTCGGCGGCGCCGTCCTCGCCCTCGGCCTGGCCACCACCACCGACCGGGCGGGCGCGACGGCGGCCCGGGTGGCCGCCCGACTCGGCGCCGAGCCGCCGGCCGTCCGGGCCGGTGTGCGGGAGGCGCCGCCCGAGCGGCTACGATGACCACTACGGCGGAAGAGCCGGCCGGGCGGTCGCGACGGGTCCCAGACCCGCCGAGGAACGTCCGGGCTCCACAGAGCAGGGTGGTGGGTAACGCCCACCCGGGGTGACCCGCGGGACAGTGCCACAGAAAACAGACCGCCCACCGCTTCGCGTGGTGGGTAAGGGTGAAACGGTGGTGTAAGAGACCACCAGCGACCGGGGTGACCCGGCCGGCTAGGTAAACCCCACCTGGAGCAAGGTCAAGATCGGTGCCCTCGGGCACCGTGCGCGGACGTCTGAAGGCTGCTCGCCCGAGTCCGCGGGTGGACCGCACGAGGCTGTCGGCAACGGCAGCCCTAGATGGATGGCCGCCTCCCCGGGCCGCGCGAGCAACCCGGGAGACAGAACCCGGCGTACAGGCCGACTCTTCCGCCCCCTTTCCCCCTCCGCCGGGTCAGGCGGGGTGCGCGCCGACGGCGTCGCGGATCTGCTCGCCGAGCCCGCCGTTGACGCGGGCGCAGTTGGCGCAGCAGAAGAACATGCCGGCCACTTCGACGCCGTGCCCGACGATGCGGACGTCGCACTGTTCGCAGCGCGGGGCGAGCTTCTCCATGGCGCATTCGAAGCTGTCGAAGGTGTAGGTGTCGCCGGTGACCGTCTTGATCTCGAAGGCCAGCCAGTAGTCGTTGCCGCAGGTGACGCAGATGGCCATGGCGGCCGTCTCCTTCCGGTGGGGCGGCCAGGGGTGGCCGCGCGGTCACTTCCAGTGTTGGAGGCGGCGGGGGAGACGGCCACTCGGCGAGGGCGTCAGGCGGAGCGGGCGGCGAGGTCCTCCAGGGCGCGGACGGCGCGGTCGGCGTCGTCGGCGGCGACGAACAGGTGGTCGTGGTGGAAGCCGGCCACCACGTTGCAGCCGATGCCCTCCTCGGCGAGCCGGCCGGACACGGCGGCGGTCAGTCCGACGGCCTCCAGCGCCGAGTGGATCCGCAGTGTGATCCAGGCCGCCACGTACTCGTAGCGCAGTCCGAGCGCGTCCGCCTCCTCCTGGGCGACCACCATCGTCACCCCCTCGGGCTCGGCGACGGTCACCACCGGTCGCATGCCGGCGGGCACCCGCGCGGGGAGCGTGCAGTAGACGTACCGCCCCGGGTTGAGCTGCGGGCTCATCCCGCGCAGCAGTGTCGCGAGGTCTCGTTCTGCGGCCATGCCCGTCACCGTAGCGGCTGGACGGGGGATGCGCCGTGCTCCGTGGGCGTGTCGGAATCCGTTGACGAGCGACAGTCACCGATATATCGTCGAACTATCGAGACAGTGACTCGACTGCCTCGTTGAACCTCAGCGATTCGAGGAGGTGGGCGCGATGCGCTCAGAACGTCAAGGACGGCGCTTCCGCTGGGAGGACCCGCGTGGCGGTGGCGGTGGGGGGCGGCGCCGCGGCCCGGGCCCGGACTTCCGGGGCATGCCCGGGGAGGGCGCCGAGGGCCGGGAGGCGTTCGGCGGGTTCGGCCCGCCGTTCGGCGGCCCCGGCCGGCCGATGGGCGGCCCGTACGGGCACGGCTTCGGCGGGCACGGCGGCCGCCGCGGGGGCCCGCACGGGCGGCGCGGCGGGCGGGCCCGGCGCGGTGACGTCCGGGCCTCGCTGCTGGCGCTGCTCAAGGAGCGGCCGATGCACGGCTACGAGATGATCGCCGAGATCGCCGAGCGGACCGGCGGGGCCTGGCGGCCCAGCCCCGGGTCGATCTACCCCAACCTCCAACTGCTGGAGGAGGAGGGCCTGATCACGGCGGAGGAGGTCGGCGGCAAGCGGCTGGTCTCGCTCACCGAGGCGGGCCGGGCCGAGGCCGACGCCGGGCCGGCCGAGCCGTGGGCGGAGGCCGGCCGGGAGGTCGACTGGGAGGCCGTCCAGGAGGTCGGCCAGGCGCTCGCCGCCGTCGACCAGGCGATCCGCCAGGTCATGGCCACCGGCACCGAGGCGCAGCGCGCCAAGGGCCTCACGGTGCTGACCGAGGCCCGCAAGAAGCTGTACCTCATCCTCGCGGAGGATGACTGACCTGCCAGGGGCCGGGGGGAGGCCCCGCGGCGGAAGAGCGGGACGGGCGGTGCGGCCGCCGGGGGCGGCCCGGCGGACGGCCTACGGCCGGACGGCGAACAGCGCCACGCACACCAGCAGCAGCACCGCCCAGCCGAACCAGAGCCAGGCGTCCGGCTCGATGACCACGCTGTAGAGGCACACCGCCAGGAGCAGCACCCCGGTGGCGGCGGCCACCTGCCGGTTGTGGTGCGCCGCCGCCCGGGGGCGGCTCCTCGGGTGCCGCACCGTCCTCGCCATGCCGACCTCCCGGGGGAGACTGCGGAGGGAGGAGACGGCCGTCAGCCCGAGGCCGCCTCGTCGTACTCGTAGCGCCAGAACCAGCTCAGGCCCCGAACCTGCTTGCTCCGGACGTACACCAGTGTGCGCGCGGGGGCCTCGCCGTGCGCGGGGACCGGGACCTTGTACTTCTTGGGCACGCCGAGCAACGGCCCCAGCGGGATCGGGAGGATCGTTCCGTCCAGGGGGCCGCCGACGAATGCGGTGTCCGCGCTCTTCATCCCTCCAGGGTCTCACCTCCGCGGACGTCCCAGGGGACCGGCCAGGTCGGGGGCGCCGGAGGGGGCGCGGCGGGGCGACCGGGGGCTCCCGGAGGGGACGGCGGGCGGTGGGTCGCGTGAGGGCGGCGTGCCGGGAGTGTGCCCGGGGTACGCCCCGGGCGTCACCGCGAGTGTGACCGGAGAGGCACCGCCCCCGGTCATCCGGAAGCCCTCCGCACCCTTATCCTTCCTGTTACGCCCTCGGGGTCCACCCCGGGTCAGCGGGCCCGTACGGGCCGGGCGAGGCGCGAATCCGCGCGCCCTCCGGCCGATTTGGCGCGGACAGCGTGCTGCCGCGACTGCGTACCGTGACCCGGGCGTCGGCCGTCCGGTGACCCCGGGCCACGGCCGGCAGGGCGCGGACGACAGGGCCGAGCACTCCGGGAAGCAGCCGGGGGCGCCGTGCGTTGCGTCGGAGTGGTACGTCGAACGCTGTGTCGCACCAGGCACGGCAGTTGCGCGGAAGGGGCCCGATGGAAGCCGGCAGCAGGTGGACGACCTGGTGGCAGAAGCGTGATCGTCAGCGAGCGGGGGGCTCGGACGGCCCGGCCGCCGGACTCGATCAGCTGCTCGGCGCGGTGCGCGCCGGATTCCCGCTCGCGCCCGCCGCCCACCCGGCCGGCTACCGGTGTTCCTGTGACCGGGTGGCGTGTCCGGCCCCGGCCCAGCACCCGGTCTCCTTCGCCTGGCAGACCCAGGCCACCACCGACCCCGAGCAGCTCTCCCGCTGGCTCGCCCGGGACCCGCAGGCCAACTTCATCACCGCCACCGGCCGGGTGCACGACGTGCTGGACGTCCCGGCGGAGGCCGGACGGCTGGCGCTGGAGCGGCTGACCGCGGCGGGCGTCGAGGGCCCGGTCGCCGCCGTCGGCGAGGACCGCTACCTGTTCTTCACGGCCACCCGGGGCACCCCGCAGGACGAGGACGAGTGGTGGCCGAGCGCGCTCGACTCCACCCCGGACACCATGTCCGAGCACCCCGGCCTGCGCTGGCACTGCCGCGGCTCGTACACCCTGCTGCCGCCGGCCGCGCTGCCGGACGGCTCCCGGGTGCGGTGGCTGCGCGGGCCCGAGCAGCCACTGCCGGACCCGCTACGCGTGCTGGACGTGCTCACCGACGCCTGTACCGAGGTGGGCGCCGTCGCCGAGGAGCAGTGGCTGATCGGCTAGGGCGCCCACCGGGGCGGCGCGGCTTCGCGGCGGCGCGGCTTCACGGCGCCGCGCGTCGCGGGCCTACGGCAGGGTGAGGATCTCCGCGCCGTCCGCCGTGACCACCAGGGTGTGCTCGAACTGGGCGGTGCGCTTGCGGTCCTTGGTGACGACCGTCCAGCCGTCCGCCCAGATCTCGTAGTCGTAGGTGCCCAGGGTCAGCATCGGCTCGATGGTGAAGGTCATGCCCGGCTTGATCACCTCGGTGGCCCGGTCGCTGTCGTAGTGCGGGATGATCAGGCCGGAGTGGAACGACGTGTTGATGCCGTGTCCGGTGAAGTCCCGCACCACGCCGTAGCCGAAGCGCTTGGCGTAGGACTCGATGACCCGTCCGATGACGTTGATCTGGCGCCCCGGCTTGACCGCCTTGATCGCCCGGTCGAGGGATTCCCGGGTGCGCTCGACCAGCAACCGGGACTCCTCGTCCACGTCGCCGACCAGGTAGGTGGCGTTGAGGTCGCCGTGCACCCCGTGGATGTACGCGGTGGCGTCGATGTTGACGATGTCGCCGTCCTGGAGCACCGTCGAGTCCGGGATGCCGTGGCAGATGACCTCGTTGATCGAGGTGCAGACGGACTTGGGGAAGCCCCGGTAGCCGAGGTCGGACGGGTAGGCGCCGTGGTCGCACATGTAGGTGTGGGCGACGGCGTCCAGCGCGTCGGTGGTGACGCCGGGGGCGATCAGCTTGGCCGCCTCCTCCATCGCCCGGGCGGCGATCCCGCCCGCGATCCGCATCTTCTCGATCGTCTCGGCGGTCTGCACCTCGGGCCCGGTGTACGGCGTCGGCGCGGGCTTGCCGACGTACTCGGGGCGCGCGATGTGCGCCGGGACCTTGCGGGTGGGGGACTGGATGCCGGGTACGAGAGCCATGCGGCGAGTCTAGTCGCCGGGCCGGACCGGCCCCGGGCGGTGTGCGACCCCGCTCCCGGCGGGGAATGATCGGTACCGACCCATCCTTCTGGCCTTCTGAACGGGAGAGCGCGATGCCCCTCGGATTCAACCGCAAGCCGACCGGCAAACCCGGCGAGTGGTTCTACTGCATCAAGCACGACAAGGTCGAGGAGGGCCCGGAGTGCCCGGCGAAGGACCGCCTGGGCCCGTACGCCAGCCCGGAGGAGGCCGGCCAGGCCCTGCGGATCGCGGACGAGCGCAACCGTGAGTGGCAGAACGACCCGCGCTGGAGCGACCGGCCGAAGGACGGGACCGAGTAGTCGAGGGCGGGGGCGGGCGGGAGGTCGGGAGCCGGTGGTCGGCGCGCGGCGCTCAGCCCGGCTCGGGGCCGGTGAAGTACTGCTCCGAGACCTCCAGCACGACGAGGCGCCGCCCGCTCGCGAAGGCCCGGGCGGCCGCCTGGTCCTGCGGCTCCGGAGGGCGGGAGCCCCGGTCCGCCCAGGCCGCCGCACCGTCGTCGGGCGACCGCGGCCGGGGGACGTTCAGGCCGGGGGTGGCGGCGACCTCGGGGCCCTTCCGCCCGTCGAAGCCCAGGCGCACCCCGAGCAGGTCGGCGCGGCCGTCCCGGGGGAACCCGTACCAGAGCTCCTCGCCCGGGCGGGGCGAGGCGTTGGTGTCGGCGGACCTGGCGCCCTGGGCGGTCAGCGCGGGCTCCCAGCGGGACCGGATCTGCTGCGGATCGCCCGCCACCGCCAGGTACTTGACGACCTGTCGGTGGCACTCGGCGGCCGGCCAGTGGGTGCCGGAGCCGTCGGAGCGGCTCGGCCCGACGGCGCAGCCGTCCCGGACGCCCTCACCGATCACCTCGGTGCCGGAGAGGGCGGGGAGGAGCGAGGCCAGCCGGCGGTCGATCTCGGCGCCGAGCGCCCGGCCGGCGGCGACCACCTCGGGGGAGTCGGCCAGCGCCCGCGGGTCCGGCACCCGCGGGCCCGGCGCCTGGGGGCCGGGCACCTGGGGGCCGGGCGGTGGCCCGCCGGTGGTCCGGACCGCCTGTGCCGCGGACCGCACGGGCCGGTCGTCCGGCCGGAACAGCCAGCCGACCGCGATGCCGGCCAGCACGGTCAGGACGAGCACCACGCCCGCCCACTTCCGCCATCCCCCGACTGCCATGGGCCGGAGTCTGTCACACCGCGGCGGCGGCCTCCCGGGCGGCGCGTTCGTGCTCGGCGCGCACGGCGGCGGCGTGCGGGTCGGTGCGGTCGTCGTAGGCGAGCAGCTTCGGCAGGGTGGCGGCGACCGCGAGCACGGCGACCACGCAGGCGAGGCCGCCGGTCCAGACGGCGGCGCGCACGCCGACCAGCCCGGCCATGGTGCCGGCCCGGACCTGGCCGAGCTGCGGGCCGACGGAGTAGCTGAGCAGTTCGACGCCGGCCATCCGGCCGCGCACCTCGTCCGGGATGGACTGGTTCCACATCGTCGAGCGGGCGAGCCCGCTGATCTCGTCGGCGCCGCCGGCCAGCGCCAGGCCGAGCAGCACCAGCCCGATGTGCCCGGACAGCCCGGCGAGCGCCATCGCCCCGCCCCAGCCGACGGCGGCGGCGACCAGCAGCCGCCCGTGCCGGTGCACGCGGGAGGTCCAGCCGCTGGTCGCGCCGACCAGCAGGGCGCCGAGGGCGGAGGCCGCGTACATCGGGCCGAGCGCCCAGTCCGCCCCCAACTCGGAGGCCAGGAAGGGGAAGACGGCCACCGGGTAGGCGAACAGCATGGCGCAGGTGTCGATCGCGTAGGTGCCGAGCAGGTCCTTGCGGCTCCACGCGTAGCGGACGCCGGTGAGCACGGCCCGCACGGACGGCCGTTCGGCGCCGGTGGGCGGCGGCACCGCCTTGATCCGGACGAGCAGCAGCAGCGAGAGGGCGAAGCTGAGGATGTCCAGCGCGTACGCGGTCTGCACCCCGGCGAAGGCCACCACGACGCCGGCCAGCGCCGGCCCGGCCACCGAAGCGGCGTTGTGGTACAGCGACTTGAGCGCGAACGCGGCGGTCAGGTGCTGGTGCGGGACGATCCGCGGGGTGAGCGAGTCCAGTGCCGGGCGCTGGAGGCCGTCGGCGGCCGCGACCAGCGCGGCGACCAGGTAGATCGGCCAGAGCAGCGGGTGCGGCAGCAGGGCGTTGAGCAGCAGCAGCCCGGCCAGCAGGCCGAGCGCGGCCTCGGCGCGCAGCACCAGCTTCCGGCGGTCCATGGCGTCGGCGAGGGCGCCGCCCCAGAGGCCGAAGACGATCAGCGGGACCAGTTCGACGGCGCCGATCAGGCCGACCGCGAGGGAGGAGTCGGTGAGTTCCTTGATCTGCATCGGGACGGCGACGAGGGTCAGGAAGCTGCCGAAGCTGGTGACGCAGCCGGAGGTCCACAGGTAGCGGAAGTCGCGCGAGGCGCGCCAGGGGGACAGGTCGGGCGTCAGTGAGCCCAGCAGCTTCCGGGCGCGCCCGGGCACGGGGGGATGCGGGGGTTCGTCGTCGTTCACGAACCGTCATCCTCGGACGGCGGTCGCCCTTCCCGCAAAGGGTTTTCGACCGCCCGGTGGGCCGGCGGCCGGCTACCAGCGGCTGATCTCGGGCGTCGAGGTCAGCCGCCCGGCGAGCGCGGCGAGCCGGTCCAGGACGGAGCGGCGGCCGGCCCGCTGCCCGGCGGCGAGGCTGACCAGGTGCTGGGCGAGGTCGAAGGGCTGCTCGGCGGCGGTGCCGACGGTCAGCCGCTCGTGGGCGAGCTCGCGGAGTTCGCCCAGGCCGCCGGCGTCGGCGGGCCCACCGGGCTCGCCGTCTCCGTCAGGGCCGCCGAGCCCGCGGCACCCGGCCGGGGCGCCCCCGTCCAGCGCCAGCACCGTCGCCCCCTGCCGCCGGGCGTCGTGCACCCGCTCCAGCAGCGGGGCGCCGACCGCCTCGGGGACCACCACCAGCACGGTGGCGCCGCGCCCGGCCTCGGTCAGCCGCCGCAGGTCGTGCGTCAGGTGGGCGGGGGCGTCGGCCGGCGGTCGGTGCCGCAGCAGGGTCGGTGCCAGCCGGGGGACGTCCGACCAGGCGGCCTCGTCGTCCAGGTGGGCGGCCAGGTGCCAGGGCTCGTACGCCTCGGTGCCGACCAGCAGCAGCCCGCTCGCCCCGCGCCGTTCCACCGAGCGGCGCAGCGCCCCGGCGAAGCCGCCGACCGCCTCCAGCCAGCCCGTTCCCGTCAGCCGTTCCCGGAGTGCCGAAACTCTCACCGCGTCCATGCGGGCCAGGATGTCCCGCCGGGTCGGGGATTTGGCAGGATCGGCCCATGACTTCCCTCGATTCAGTGACGAACCCGGCCCACGAGGTGCCGGACGTCTCGCAGCTGGTGGTCGGTGTCCTCGGCGGCACCGGCGACCAGGGGCGGGGCCTGGCCCTGCGGCTGGCCAAGGCCGGCCAGCAGGTGATCATCGGCTCCCGCGACGCCGCCCGGGCCGGGGCCTCGGCGGCCGAGCTGGGCCACGGCGTGCGCGGCGCCGACAACGCCACCGTCGCCCGGGAGAGCGACGTGGTGATCATCGCGGTCCCGTGGGACGGCCACGCCGCCACCCTGACGGCGCTGCGCGAGGAGCTCGCGGGCAGGATCGTCGTCGACTGCGTCAACCCGCTGGGCTTCGACAAGCAGGGCGCGTACGCGCTGAAGCCGGAGGAGGGCAGCGCCGCCCAGCAGGCCGCCGCGCTGCTGCCGGACTCCCGGGTCACCGCGGCGTTCCACCACCTCTCGGCGGTGCTGCTCCAGGACGAGTCGGTGGAGACCATCGACACCGACGTCATGGTGCTCGGGGACGACCGGGAGGCCACCGACGTCGTCCGCGGCCTGGCCGCCCGCATCCCCGGGATGCGCGGCGTCTACGCGGGCCGGCTGCGCAACGCCCACCAGGTGGAGGCGCTGGTGGCCAACCTGATCTCGGTCAACCGCCGCTACAAGGCCCACGCGGGCCTGCGGATCACCGACGTCTGAGCAGGAACCCGCCGTGTCGACCTCACCCCTGGACGGGCTCCGGAGGTGAGGTCGGCGACAATGGGTGGCGGCCGTGACCCGGCCGCCCGCACCCGTTTAGGAGCTCGCCGCCATGCCTCGCACGTCCGTCTTCGCCCTGGCCGCCGTCGTCCTCGCGCTCGTGGCCCTCGTGGTCTCGCTGGTCCAGGGCTTCTGGGTGGGGCTGATCTGGCTGCCGCTGGCCGGCGTGGCCAGCAACGTGCTGTGGATGGACCGCCGCCGCGCCAGGATCGCCGCGGCGGCCGCCGAGCAGGGCTGACGCCCCGGCCCCCTGCCGGGGCCCCGGACCGGCGGTCAGTTCTTCCAGAAGCTGAACAGGTACCGGCCGAGCGTCGCGTAGTCCTGGTCCACGCCGAACAGGTTCATCAGGCCGTGGACGATCCCGAAGAAGAAGTCGTTCACCTGGGGCTGCCACAGCAGCGCGAACACCGCGAGCATCCCGTACGGGGCGAACGGCTCGACCGCGCGCCGGGTCCTGTACGACAGCCAGGGCTCGACGATCCCGTAGCCGTCCAGCCCGGGCACCGGCAGCAGGTTCAGCACCGCCGCGCTCAGCTGGAGGAAGCCGAGGAAGCCCAGCGCGCCGGAGAACGGCGAGATGATCAGCTCGTAGCCGTTCCAGTACGCGTGCACCGTCGGATCGTCCAGCCAGCCGGCGCCGATCGGGATCAGCAGCACAGCCGCGAAGAGCAGGTTGACCAGCGGGCCGGCCGCCGAGATCAGGCTGTGCTTGAGCCGGCCCTTGATCCGGTGCCGCTCGATCCAGACCGAGCCGCCGGGCAGGCCGATGCCGCCGAGGATCACGAAGACGATCGGCAGCACGAAGCTGAGCAGCACGTTGGTGTACTTCAGCGGGTTGAGCGTGAGGTAGCCCTTGGCGCCGACGGTGATGTCGCCGCCGTGCAGCGCGGTGCGCGCGTGGGCGTACTCGTGCAGGCAGAGCGAGACCATCCAGCCCGCGACCACGAACAGGAACACCCCGAACGAGGCGTTGCCGTAGCCCTGGAACACCGCCCAGCCGGAGGTGCCGAGGACGGCGAGGAGCACCCAGAACACCGGGCTGATCCGGCGGTCCTCGCTGCGGGAGCGCGGCGTGGCGGCGAAGGTCATGGTGTGGGTGCTCCCGTGGGCAGGGGAAGTGGGGCGGATGCCGGCCGGGGTCGATCATGCCGGGCGGGCCGGTGACCGGACAAGCCGCTCCGGGTGAACGTCCGGGCGCGCGGTGGCGTTCCACCCTACGTGCCCCGGCCGGGGCGGGCCCAGCACAATTGTGCGGCCCCGGCCGCGCGGATCGACCAGAATGGTCCGGTGTACTACGGCATTCTCGGGACGACGACGGCCCACCACGACGACGGCACCCCGGTACCGATCGGCGGCGCCCGGCTGCGGGCCCTGCTCGCGGCCCTGGCCCTGCGGCAGGGCCGGCCGGTCCCGGCCGACCTGCTGGTGGACGAGGTGTGGGAGGCCGAGCCGCCGCAGGACTCCTCCGCCGCGCTGCAGACGCTGGTCGGCCGGCTGCGCCGCACCATCGGCCGGGACGAGGTCGGCTCCGGCCCGGCCGGGTACTGGCTGACCGGCCCGGCCACCGACCTCGCGGACTTCCAGCGGCTGACCGGCGAGGGCCGCCGCGCCCTGGACGCCGGGGACGACGCGCTCGCCGCCGAGCGGCTGCGGGCCGCCCTGGCGCTGTGGCGCGGCCCGGCGCTGGCCGACCTGCCGGACCGCACCGGCCCGGCCGTCCGGCTGGAGGCCCAGCGCGAGGAGGCCCGCCGCCACCGGATCACCGCGGACCTCGGCCTCGGCCGGGCCGCGGAGCTGGTCGCCGAGCTGGCCGAGCTGTGCGAACGGCAGCCGCTGGACGAGTCGTTGCAGCTGCTGATGATCCGGGCGCTGCACGAGGGCGGGCGGACGGCCGAGGCGCTGCGCCACTACGAGCGGACCAGGCGCGCGCTGGCCGAGGAGCTCGGGGTCGACCCGGGCCGCGGACTCCGCGCCCTGCACGCCGAGTTGCTCGCCCCGACCGTCCGGGAGACGCCCGCGCCGGAGCCGGTGCGGGCCCCCGCCGCCACCCCGGCGCCCGCTCCGCCGCCCACCCAGGCGCCCGCTCCGCCCCCGGCCCCGGCGCCCCGACTCCCGCGCCCCGTCGGCAATCTGCGCGGCCGGCTGACCAGCTTCGTCGGTCGCGAGGACGATCTGGCCGCATTGCGCGGCATGCTGACGGACCGTCGGCTGGTGACCCTGACCGGACCCGGCGGCTCCGGCAAGACCAGCCTCTCGACCGAGGCCGGCCGCGCCGAACAGGCCGCCGGGGCCTGGCCGGACGGCGTCTGGGTGGCCGAACTCGCCCCGCTGGAGAGCCCGGACGCGGTGCCCGCCGCCGTGGTCTCGGCGCTCGGCCTGCGCGAGATCGTGCTGCACAGCACCAGCATGGTCGCCGAGGTGATCGAGAAGCGCGCCGAGGACCCGGTGCGCCGGCTGGTCGAGCACTGCGGCCACCGCCGGATGCTGCTCGTCCTGGACAACTGCGAGCACCTGGTCCAGGCCGCCGCCGACCTCGCCGACGTCCTGCTCGCCGAGTGCCCCGGGCTGACCGTGCTCGCCACCAGCCGCGAACCGCTGGGCGTGCCCGGCGAGACGGTGCTGCCGGTCGAGCCGCTGCCCGACCCGGTCGCGCTGCGGCTGTTCACCGAGCGCGCGGCCGCCGCCCGTCCCGGCTTCGACCCGGGGAGCGACCCGGAGGCCTGCGCCGAGATCTGCCGCCGGCTGGACGGTCTGCCGCTGGCCATCGAACTGGCCGCCGCCCGGCTGCGGGTGATGACCGCGCGCCAGATAGCCGACCGGCTGGACGGCCGGTTCGCGCTGCTCACCGCGGGCAGCCGCACCCTGCTGCCGCGCCAGCAGACCCTGCGCGCGGTGGTCGACTGGAGCTGGGACCTGCTGGGCAAGCGGGAGCGGGCGGTGCTGCGCCGGCTCTCGGTGTTCGCGGGCGGCTGGCAGCTGGAGGACGCCGAGGCGGTCTGCGGCGACGGCGTCGAGGTGCCCTCCGGGGAGGTCGCCGACCTGCTGCTGTCGCTGGTCGACAAGTCGCTGCTGGTGGCCGACCTGGACGGGGCCAGCCTGCCGCGCTACCGGATGCTGGAGACCATCCACGAGTACGCGACCGAGCGCCTCGCCGAGTCGGCCGCCGAGCGCGCCGCCACCGAGGCCCGCCACGTGGCGCACTTCCGCACCATGCTCACCGTCGCCGACGGGCAGATCCACGGCCCCCGCCAGCTGCACTGGCTGGCCGTGCTGGAGCGCGAGCAGGACAACATCCGGACGGCGCTGCGCCGGGCGATCGACCTGCGGGACGAGGAGCAGGCGCTGCTCATCGCCCTCGGCATGAGCTGGTACTGGTCGCTGCGCGGCTACAGCATGGAGGCGCGCACCTGGTACAACGCGGTCGTCGCGCTCGGCCCGGACCCGTTCGGCCCGGACGCCCCGCCGCCGGTGCCGCTGGAGCGCGGCGTGCTCTCGTACGAGCTGCCGCTGCCCGCGGAGGTGGTCGAGGAGGCCCGCCGGCTGCTCGCGATGTACCGGCTGATCGGGCTGTTCGAGGGCAACCTGGACGTCCTCGGCGACCCGGAGGCGGTCGACGTCGCCCAGCGGATGCTGGACGCCTACACCCCGGACCTGCCGCAGTCCTACCGCTTCCCGGCGCTGATGCGGGTGTTCGGGGCCTTCCTGGCCGGCCGCCTGGAGATGATGAAGGACCTGCTGGACGACGCCGTGCGCGGCTGCGAGCAGTACGGCGAGCTGAGCGACCTGGCGTTCATCCTGCAGGTCCGGGCCAGGATGATGAACGACTGGCCGAGCGGCACCGAGCAGAGCATCCAGGACGGCGAGCGCTCGCTGGAGCTGTACCAGCGGGCGGGCGACCTCTGGGGGATCTCCCAGGCGCTGGCCGCCCACGGCGAGTCGCTGTCCAACCGGGGCGAGTCCGCGGCCGCCGTGGAGGCGTACCGGCGGGCGATCGAACTGGCCGAGGAGCTGGGGGCGCCGCAGGAGGTGCCGATGCTGCGGGTGCACCTGGGCACCGCCCTGCTGGAGCAGGACATGGACGGCGGCGAGCGGGTGATCCGGCAGGCGCTGGCCTGCATCGAGAGCCCGGGCGTCAACCAGTCCACCACCGGGGCGCTGATGTTCGGCCACCTGACGCTCAGCGGCATCCACACCCAGCGCGGCGAGTACGACCGGGCGCTGGCCGAGCTGGACGCGCTGGACCTGGTCCGGGTGGGCGGCTTCGCGCCGAGCCTGGTGTCCGGGCTGCTGCTGAGCTCCCGGGGCTGGATCATCGGCAGGGCCGGAGACCCGGACACGGGCTTCGCGATGCTGCGCGAGGGCCGGCGGCAGCTGCGGGCGATGGCGGCCGCGAGCGGCTTCGCCGAGCACATGACCGTCATGGTGGTGCCCGCGGTCACGGCGGTGCTGTGCGCCTTCGCCGAGCGCGACGGGGACCTGGAGCGGGCCCGGGTGGCGGCCGTGCTGTGTGGCGCGCACGGCGGACTGAACGGCCCCAAGGGCGGCTACCTGGAGCGGGTCGAGCGCGAGCGCACGGAGGCCGTCCTGCGCCGGCTGCTGGGCGACGCCGGGTTCGAGGAGGCCCGGTCGGGCGGGGTCGGGATGACCCAGGAGCAGACCCACGAACTGCTGGAGCGGCTGATCGGCTGAGGCCCGGACGCCCCGGCCCGGTACGGGCCCGGACGGGTGGGCCGGGGGGAGGGCCAGTGCGGCCGGTGCCCGTCCCCTGGTCACCGGCCGCACGGGCCCGTACGACGGCCGGCGCCTGTCCCGGGCGCCGGCCGCCCCGTTCCGCCGACCCTCCCCCCGACCGGGGCCGGCGGTGGTCGCGCGGATCAGGTCCGCTTGCGGAAGCGGGCGACCGCCAGCGGGGCGAACACCGCGGTGACGGCGGCCGACCAGATCAGCACGATCATCACCGGGTGGGCCACCGGGCCCTGGCCGTTGAGCAGGGCGCGGGAGGCGTCGGCCAGTGCCGAGAGCGGGTTGACCTTGGTGAAGGACTGCAGCCAGCCCGGCATGGTGTCGGTCCGGGCGAAGATCGAGCTGCCGAACTGCATCGGCATCAGGACCAGCATGGCCACGCCCTGGACGGCCTGGGCGCTGCGCAGGGCCATGCCCAGCAGCATCGAGATCCAGACGATCGACATGCCGAACACCAGGCCCAGGCCGATCGTGGCCAGCACCTCCAGCGGACCGGTCTTCACCTCGAAGCCGATGCACATCGCGAAGCCGATCAGGATCGCGAAGGAGAGCAGCCCGCGGAGGGTCTCGGCGACGATCTTGGACAGCAGCACCGAGGCCCGGCCGATCGGCAGGGTGCGGAAGCGGTCCATCACGCCGGTCTGGAAGTCGCTGTTGAGGCCGGTGCCGACGGCCATCGCGAGGGTGAGGCCGGTCTGCCCGAGCAGACCGGGGATCAGGTACTGCTTGTAGGTGTCCTGGTCGCCGGCCATGGCGCCGCCGAAGACGTAGACGAACAGCACGGTGAAGATGATCGGCATCAGCACGGCGTCGAACATCGACTCCGGGTCGGCCTTGATCCGCATCAGGTTGCGCCGGGTCAGCGCGCCGACGTGGCGCAGGGTGCCGGCCAGGCCGATCCGGGAGTCCTCCGCCGGCGGCCGGGTGTCCCGGCCGCGGGAGGGGGCGAGCGTGGCGGTGGTCATGCGACGGGCTCCTTGGCGAGGCTGGGGGCGGGCGCCGCGGCGGCCGCGGGCTTGCCGGTGATGGCGAGGAAGACCTCGTCCAGGCTGGGCACCTTGGTGTCGATGCCGGCGATCGCGAAGCCGCGGGTGCCGAGCACCCCGATCACCGCGGTCAGCTGCTCCTCGCCGGTGATCGGTACCGCGAGCAGGCCGGTGTCGGTGGAGACGGTGGCGCTGGTGATGCCGCTCTCGCGCAGGCAGCGGGCCATCTCGGGCAGCTCGGCCGGGTGGGTCGGGCGGATCTGGAGGGTCTGGCCGCCGACCTTGGCCTTGAGCTCGGACACCAGGCCGTTGGCGATCACCTTGCCGCGGTCGATGACGGTCAGCTCGTTCGCGAGCTGCTCCGCCTCCTCCATGTACTGGGTGGTCAGCAGCACGGTGGTGCCCTCGGCGACCATCCGCTGCACCTCGTCCCAGACCTCGTTGCGGGTGCGCGGGTCCAGACCGGTGGTGGGCTCGTCCAGGTAGAGCACCCGGGGGCGGCCGATCATGCTGGCGGCCAGGTCGAGGCGGCGGCGCATGCCGCCGGAGTAGGTCTTGGCGGGCCGTTTGGCGGCCTCGGTGAGCGAGAAGCGCTCCAGCAGCTCGACGGCCCGGGCCCTGGCCTCCCGGCGGGGGAGGTCGAGCAGCCGGCCGATGAGGTAGAGGTTCTCGTACCCGGAGAGGAGTTCGTCCACCGAGGCGTACTGGCCGGTCAGGCCGATCGTGCGGCGCAGCTGCTTGGGCTGGCGCAGCACGTCGTAGCCGCCGACGTACGCGGTGCCGGCGTCCGGCTTGATCAGCGTGGAGAGGATGCGCACCAGGGTGGTCTTGCCCGCGCCGTTGGGGCCGAGCACCCCGAGGACGGTGCCCTCCCGCACGGTGAGGTCGACCCCGTCGAGGGCCTTGGTGGTCCCGTAGTGCTTGACGATGCCGTGCACCTCCACGGCGTTCCCGGAGGTGGTTCCCCGGTCGTTCGGGGCTGTCTCGATTCGTGTCATGCCCCCAGGCTGTCCGCCCCGGCTGTCACCTCCCTGTCGGCCCGGGCGGTGCGCTGCCAGCCCGCTGTCAGGCCGCTGTCACCGGCCGCCCGGACGGGGACCGGGCATGCCCGAGGCGGGCCCCGGGCATGCCGAAGGCCCCGCTCCGGTCCGGAGCGGGGCCGTACGGGGGAGCGTCAGTGGAAGCTGTGCTCCGCAGCGGGGAAGGCGCCGGTGCGCACGTCCTCGGCGTACGCGCGGGCGGCGTCGCCGAGGACGGTCCGCAGGTCGGCGTACTGCTTGACGAACTTGGGCACCCGGCCGGCGGTCATGCCGGCCATGTCGGTCCAGACCAGGACCTGGGCGTCGGTGTCCGGCCCGCCGCCGATGCCGACGGTCGGGATCGCCAGCTGCTCGGTGACCTGGGCGGCCAGCTCGGCCGGGACGGCCTCCAGGACCACCGAGAAGGCGCCCGCCTGCTGGACGGCCTTGGCGTCGCGCAGCAACTGGTGCGCCGCCTCGTCGCCGCGGCCCTGGACCGGGTAGCCGCCGAGGGCGTGGACGGACTGCGGGGTGAGGCCGATGTGGGCCATCACCGGGACGCCGGCCTCGACCAGCAGCTCGATCGAGCGGGCGCTGCGCTCCCCGCCCTCCAGCTTGACCGCGCCGACCCCGGCCTCCTTCATCAGCCGGGCCGCGTTGTGCATGGCCTGGGCGGGGGACTCCTGGTAGGAGCCGAACGGCAGGTCGGCGACGATCATGGCCCGCTTGGTGCCGCGGACGACGGCGGCGGAGAGCATCACCATCTGATCCATGGTCACCGGGACGGTGGTCTCGTAGCCGAGGTGGCAGTTGCCCGCCGAGTCGCCGACCAGCAGCACCGGGATGCCGGCCTCGTCGAACACGCCCGCGGTGAGGGCGTCGTAGGCGGTGAGCATCGACCACCGCTCGCCGCGCTGCTTGGCCGCGGCGAGGTCGCGGACGGTGATGCGGCGGTTGGTGACCCCACCGTAGAGGGTGGCGGTCGACGCCTGGTTCTGGGCAGGCGGAGGCGTAGAAGCGTTCATCGAACGGACTCCTGAAGGGTTGTCGTCTCGTGGCGCCGTACGGCGTCCCCGGATCCCCTCCATGCTTGCACGCCCCGGCGCCCGCGCAAAGAGGGGTGCGTTCGTCCCGGTGCGATCCACGCCACACCGGGTGCGCGGGCGGGTGGGCGCCGGGGTGGACGACCGGCCTCGAATTTGCCGGTTCTTTGCGAAACGGGTTCGTCTCGTATCGAATTTCAGGCTACTCTGGGTCCGGGGGGTTACGAGACGCATGCGGCTCGGAATTGCCCGCCAGTGCCACACCAACACGGACGGGAAGACCAATGACCACCGCAGCCGCGCCACCTCGGGTGCCGGAAGCCATCCACCGCCGGCGCTGGGCGATCCTCGGCACCCTGCTGCTCGCCCTGCTCGTCGTCGTGCTCGACAACTCGATCCTCAACGTCGCGATGAAGACCATCGCGACCCCCGCGCCGGTCGGTCTCGGGGCCACCCAGAGCGACCTGGAATGGTCGATCAACTCCTACACCCTGGTCTTCGCCGGGCTGCTGTTCACCTCCGGCCTGCTCGGCGACCGGTTCGGCCGCAAGCGCGCGCTGCTGGCCGGCATGGTGGTCTTCGGCATCGCCTCGCTGCTGTCCGCGCTGGCCGCCTCGCCCGGTGAACTCATCGGCTACCGCGCCCTGATGGGCGTCGGCGGCGCGCTCGCGATGCCCGCCACGCTGGCGATCATCATGAACGTCTTCGAGCGCTCCGAGCAGCCCAAGGCGATCGGGATCTGGGCCGGCGCGGTCGGCCTGGCCATCGCCATCGGCCCGATCACCGGCGGCCTGCTGATCGAGCACTTCTGGTGGGGCTCGGTCTTCCTGGTCAACGTCCCGATCGTGGTCGTCGCGGTGATCGCGATGGTCGTCCTGGTCCCCGAGTCCAAGGACCCCGATCCGGGCCGGATGGACCCGGTCGGCGTGCTGCTGTCGATCGTCGGCCTGGTCGCGCTGATCTACGGCATCATCAAGGGCGGCGAGCTGGCCGACTTCACCGCGGTCGAGGCCTGGGCGCCGACGCTGGTCGGCGTGGTCGCGCTGGTCGCCTTCGTCTGGTTCGAGCGCCGCACCGCGTTCCCCGCGCTGGACGTGACCTGGTTCCGCAACAAGGTGTTCAGCGCCTCCGTGGTGGTCGTCGGCGTGGTCTTCTTCGCGCTGATGGGCGTCTCGTTCTTCGGCGTCTTCTACATCCAGAGCGTGCGCGGCTACAGCGCCCTCCAGGCCGGCGTGCTGATGCTGCCGCTGGCCGCCGCCCAGCTGGTGTTCGCCCCGCGGGCCCGGCTGGTGGTCGACCGGCTCGGCGTCGCCGCCACCGCCACCGGCGGCATGCTGCTGGTCGCGGTCGGCTTCCTCGGCTACGTCGTGCTGACCGCCACCACCCCGATCTGGGTGCTGGTCCTGCTCGGCCTGGTGATGGGCGCCGGCATGGCGCACGTCATGCCGCCGGTCACCGTCGCGATCATGGCCTCGCTGCCCCGGGAGAAGGCCGGCGCCGGCTCGGCCGTCAACAACACCTTCCGCCAGGTCGGCGGCTCGCTCGGGGTCGCCGTGCTCGGCGCGGTGCTGTCCACCGTCTACCGCGACGGGATGGCCGACACCCTGACCCGCCTGCCGGAGGGGCTGCGCGACAAGGCCGGCGAGTCGCTGGAGGCCACCCTCGCCATCGCCGACCGGATCCCCGGCGGCCAGGCGCTGATCACCCCGGCGAACGACTCCTTCATCCACGCCATGCACGTGGTGGCCTCGCTCTCGGCGGGCGTCTCGGTGATCGGCGCCGTCGTCGCCTGGCTGCTGCTGCCGCGCCGGTCGGCCGCCCCCGCGGGCCCGGCCGGTCCGGTCCCGGAGCCGGGCGGCCGGGAGCGGGAGGCCGCGGCCGCGGACGCCTGACCAGCGGCCGGGCCGCTCCGCGACTGAGTGACAATGGCCCTGTCACCCGGGTACGCCCCGGGTGACAGGGCCTCGGTCCAGGGCAGCGCCGCTGCCGTCGGACCCACCGAGGGACACACCACGGCGCCAGCGCGGCCGGGGGACAGCGAGGGAGAGACAGCGGGGATGAAGACGGACACGCCGACCGCCGACACCGGGCAGTCCTGCGCGGAGGTGCGCCGTGGCCGGCCCCGCAGCGAGGCCGCCGAACAGGCCATCTTCACGGCCGTCGAGGAGCTGATGGCCGGCGGCACCGCGCTGTCCGAGCTCACCATCGAGGGCATCGCCGCGGCCGGCGGGGTCGGCAAGGCCACCATCTACCGGCGCTGGTCCAACAAGGAGGCCCTGCTGGTCGACGTGGTCAGCCGGCTGGAGGAGCCGCTGCCGGAGCCCACCGGCGCCGGCGCCCGGGCCGACCTGATCGCGCTGGTCGACCACATCCGCCGGCGCGGCCTGGCCAAGCGCACCCGCTGGGTGCTCAAGGCCGCCCTCGGCCAGATGCAGACCCTGCCCGAGTTGTACTCCGCCTACCGGGACCGGGTGATCAAGCCGCGCCGGGAGGTCGGGCTCCGGCTGATCCGCCAGGCCGTCGCCGAGGGCGTGATCCGCGACGACCTCGACCTGGACCTGCTCAACGACCTGCTGATGGGGCCGATCCTCTACCGCAGCATCCTGTGGGACGACTCCGACCTGGAGGACCCGGACCTGGCCCGCAAGCTGGTCGACTCGGTGCTCGAAGGCCTCGGGCCGCGCTGACCGCGCTGACGCCGTCCGAGCGCGCTCGACCGCGCTCGACGCGCTCCGTACGCGCTCCGTACGCGGCCTGGGGCGCGGCCCCGTCCACGGGCTCGGACGTGCCCCCTGACGTGGCCTCGCTCACCAAACCGGGCCGCGCCGGAACCCGTCCAGCCGGGACCGGCGTCTGTCCCGGCATAGGCTGAGCCGGGATCCGACCACACCGGCACCGGTCCGGTGGGTACCCGCACCTTCGACGGGACGGCCCCCGGAGCGGCGACGGCACGAGCGACGGGAGCCACTTCATGGCGCAGGCGGACAGGACCGAGCGGATCGCGGCCCCCGGGGGCGGCGCCGACGGCCCGGCCCCCGCGGCGCGTCGCGGCGACTTCCTCGGCCTGCGCCACTGGGGCCGGGACGCCCGCGGCAGCAACACCTGGCGGCGCGGCCTGGTGACCGCCGTGCCGGCCGTGCTCACGGCGGCGCTGCTGGCCTTCCACGCCGAGGTGACCAACAGCGCCGGCAACCTCGGCAGCCTGCTGGAGACCTTCCTGCCCTGGCTGGGCCTGGCCGTCCCGGTGCTGCTGGTGCCCGCGCTGCTGCGCCGCTCCGCCACCGCGCTGATCGCGCTGCTGCTGCCCCTCGTGCTCTGGGTCAACCTGTTCGGCGGCCTGCTGTCCGACAAGAGCGGCGGCAAGGGCGACTGGACGGTGGTCAGCCACAACGTCGCCGCGGCCAACACCGACGTGCCGGGCACCATCCGCACCCTGGTGGACTCCGGCGCCCAGATCGTCGCCCTGCAGGAGCTGGCCGGCCGGCAGCTGCGCGCGTACGAGACCGGGCTCGCGGACGCCTACCCGCACCACACCGTGCAGGGCACGGTCGGGCTCTGGTCGAAGTACCCGCTCGACGACATCACCCCGGTGAACCTGAGGATGGGCTGGACCAGGGCGTTCCGGGCCGAGGTCACCACCCCGCAGGGGCCGCTCGCGGTGTACGTGGCGCACCTGCCCTCGGTGCGGCTGAAGGCCGAGGGCGGCTTCACCGTCAACCAGCGCGACCTCAGCGCCCAGGCGCTCGGCGACGCGATCCAGACCGAGCCGCTGAAGAAGGTCCTGCTGCTCGGCGACCTCAACGGCACCATGAACGACCGCAGTCTGGCCCCGGTCACCTCGCAGATGCGCTCGGCCCAGGGCGCCGCCGGGGACGGCTTCGGCTTCAGCTGGCCGGCCGCCTTCCCGATGGCCCGGATCGACCAGATCATGAGCAAGGGCGGGTTGGACCCGGTCGACTCCCGCACCCTGCCCCGGGACGGCAGCGACCACCTCCCGGTGGCCGCCACCTACCGGTACCAGCCGGCCCGCTAGCCGCGCCGCGGCGGCGGGTGGGGCCCCCCCCCCGCCGCCGCCAGGGTGACCCGCGCACAGGTCCTAACCGCGCCGCCAGCGGTTGGTGATCGGCAGGCGGCGGTCCCGGCCGAAGTTCTTCGCCGAGACCTTCGGGCCCGGCGGGTACTGGCGCCGCTTGTACTCGGCGGTGTCGACCAGCCGGACCACCCGGTCCACCACGGCCGGGTCGAAGCCGGCCGCCACGATCGCGTCCCGGCCCTCGTCGTCCTCGATGTAGCGGGCCAGCACGGTGTCCAGCAGGTCGTAGTCGGGCAGCGAGTCGGTGTCCACCTGGTCCGGCCGCAGCTCGGCGGACGGCGGCTTGGTGATGGTGTTCTCCGGGATCGGCGGCACCTCGCCGCGCCGCCCGGCCTCCTCGTTGCGCCAGTGGGCCAGCCGGAAGACCAGCGACTTGTAGACGTCCTTGATGGGCCCGTAGGCACCCACCGAGTCGCCGTACAGGGTCGAGTAGCCGACCGCCAGCTCGCTCTTGTTGCCGGGCGCGAGCACGATGTGCCCCTCCTGGTTGGAGATCGCCATCAGCAGGGTGCCGCGCAGCCGGGACTGGAGGTTCTCCTCGGCCAGGCCGGTGAGTTCGGTGGCCGCCAGGTAGGCGTCGAACATCGGGGCGATGGAGACGGTCCGGAAGTTCACCCCGGTGCGGCGGGCCAGTTCGGCCGCGTCGTCCCGGGAGTGCTGGGAGGAGTAGCGGCTGGGCATCGAGACGCAGTGCACGTTCTCCGGGCCGACCGCGTCCGCCGCGATCGCGGCCACCAGCGCGGAGTCGATGCCGCCCGAGAGGCCGATCAGCACGGACCGGAAGCCGTTCTTGGCTACGTACGCCCGGGTGCCGGAGACCAGCGCGGCCCAGATCTCGGCCTCGTCCGAGAGCCGCGGCGCCACCTCGGCGGTGAGCCGCCCGGCGGGCGCGGCCTGCGGTTCGCCGCCCAGCTCGGTGCGGACCAGGTGCAGCCCGTCGGTCAGCAGCAGGCCGTCGGTGTCGTCGCCCGACGCGGCCGGCAGGTCGAGGTCCAGCACCAGCAGGTGCTCCTCGAACTGCGGCGAGCGGGCCAGGACTTCGCCGTCCGCGCCGACCACGATCGAGTCCCCGTCGAAGACCAGCTCGTCCTGGCCGCCGACCATGTTGACGTAGGCCAGGGTGCAGCCCGCCTCGGCGGCCCGGCGCCGCACCAGCTCCAGCCGCTGGTCGTCCTTGTTCCGCTCGTACGGGGAGCCGTTGACCACCAGCAGCAGCCCGGCGCCGGCCTCGCGGGCGGCGGTGACCCGGCCGCCGTCCTGCCAGATGTCCTCGCAGATGGCCAGCGCGACGTCCACCCCGTGCACCCGCAGCACCGGCAGCTGGTCGCCCGGGACGAACCAGCGGAACTCGTCGAACACGCCGTAGTTGGGCAGGTGGTGCTTGGCGAAGCGGGTGACCACCCGGCCCCGGTGCAGCACGGCCGCGCAGTTCTGCGGGGAGCCGGCCGGGCGGTTGAAGCGCGGCGAGGCGTGCTCGGAACGCCCCAGGTAGCCGACCACCACCGGGACCTCACCCAGCCCGTCGGCCGCGAGCCGGCCGGCCAGCTCGACCAGCGCGCCGCGGGAGGCCTCCACGAAGGAGCGGCGCAGGGCGAGGTCCTCCACCGGGTACCCGGTGAGAACCATCTCGGGGAAGGCGACCAGCTGCGCGCCGGCCTCCACGGCCTGCTTGGTCCAGCGCACCACCTCATCGCTGTTGCGGGCGAGGTCACCGACCCAGGGGTCGATCTGGCTCAGGGCGAGACGGAGATTGGGCATGCTCCGAGTTTATCGTCTAACTGACGCAATGTCCTGGGCAGGGTCGGCCGAGGGCGGCCGGGGGCGGGCGGGGGCCTGTGGCGGGGACGACGACAGGGGTCGGCGCTGCCGGGGCGGGCCGGGATCGGCCATGATGGGGGCAACCGCTTCACGAGGTCTTTCCGGGGGCCGCGGGGGGCGTAACACGAGCGTAAAGAGCAGAGGTGAGACTGTCCCCATGGGCAAGCAGCAGCAGTTCGTGCTTCGGACGCTCGAAGAGCGTGACATCAGGTTCGTCCGGCTGTGGTTCACCGACGTGCTCGGGTTCCTCAAGTCGGTCGCGGTGGCACCAGCCGAACTGGAGCAGGCCTTCGAGGAGGGCATCGGCTTCGACGGCTCGGCGATCGAGGGATTCGCCCGGGTGTACGAGTCCGACATGATCGCCAAGCCGGACCCGACCACCTTCCAGATCCTGCCGTGGCGCTCGGAGACCCCGGGCACCGCCCGGATGTTCTGCGACATCCTGATGCCGGACGGCTCGCCGTCCTTCGCCGACCCCCGGTTCGTGCTCAAGCGCACCCTGGAGAAGGCCTCCGATCTGGGCTTCACCTTCTACACCCACCCGGAGATCGAGTTCTTCCTGCTGAAGAACCTGCCCGGCGATGGCACCCCGCCGATCCCCGCCGACCAGTCCGGCTACTTCGACCACACCCCGCGCGGGGTGGGCCACGACTTCCGCCGCCAGGCGATCACCATGCTGGAGTCGATGGGCATCTCGGTCGAGTTCTCGCACCACGAGGGCGCCCCCGGCCAGCAGGAGATCGACCTGCGCTACGCCGACGCGCTCTCCACCGCCGACAACATCATGACCTTCCGGCTGGTCATGAAGGAGGTCGCGCTGGAGCAGGGCGTGCACGCGAGCTTCATGCCCAAGCCGTTCTCCGAGCACCCCGGCAGCGGCATGCACACCCACGTCTCGCTGTTCGAGGGCGACCGCAACGCCTTCCACGAGTCCGGCGCCGAGTACCAGCTGTCCAAGGTCGGCCGCTCCTTCATCGCCGGCCTGCTGCGGCACGCCGCCGAGACCGCCGCCGTCACCAACCAGTGGGTGAACTCGTACAAGAGGATCTGGGGCGGCTCCCAGCGCACCGCCGGGGCCGGCGGCGAGGCACCGTCCTACATCTGCTGGGGCCACAACAACCGCTCGGCGCTGATCCGGGTGCCGATGTACAAGCCGGGCAAGCAGGGCTCCACCCGGATCGAGGTCCGCTCCCTCGACACCGGCTGCAACCCCTACCTCGCCTACGCCGTCACCCTCGCGGCCGGCCTCAAGGGCATCGAGGAGGGCTACGAGCTCCCGCCCGGCGCCGACGACGACGTGTGGGCGCTGTCCGACTCCGAGCGCCGCGCCCTCGGCATCCAGCCGATGCCGCAGAACCTCGGCGAGGCCATCGACCTGATGCAGCGCAGCGAACTCGTCGCCGAGACCCTCGGCGAGCACGTCTTCGACTTCTTCCTCCGCAACAAGAAGCACGAGTGGGAGGAGTACCGCTCCGAGGTGACGCCGTTCGAGCTGCGGAAGAACCTCCAGGTGCTCTGATGATCAGTCAATCGGCTCGGGTCGTCCGGGGCGTGCGGGCGGTGTGCGTCCACGCACGTTAATCCGTTGGGCCAACGGGGTTACTCTGCAGCGGTGCGAGCCGTGGAGGGGTGAGCGAGAGGCGTATTCAGAAGATCCGTTTTGCGGATCATCCTGGAGTGTCATGCGTACTCGAATCACCACCCTGGCCCTGTCCGGACTGACCTCGGCCGCCCTTGTGTGGGGTGCCGGCTCCGCGGCCTACGCCTCGTCCTCCGTCGACCACCGCGCGGGCGCCGCATCGGCGGCGGCCCAGGGTGAGTGGGTCGACGGACTCCTCCGTCAGGCCGCGGAGGGCAACGGCAACACCACCCACGCCTGGACCTTCGGCAACCACGACGCCGCCCCGGCCAAGTCGGCGGGCCGTCAGGTCAACCGTTCGGACGGCGACACGGCCGCGGCGGCGCCCGGCGGTCAGGCGCCGGCCGCTGCCGAGGCGGTCCGGCCGGCCGACGAAGGCACCGGGCAGGCAGAGGAAGGAACCGAGCAGGACGAGGAGGGCCAGCCGAGCGAGGAGGACGCCGAGCGCGGGCGGGGCGGCGGCCAGTCGCCGATGCTCGGGTTCGCCGACGAACTGAGCGAGCTGAACGAACTGTCGGGCTTCACCGCCAAGCACTGCCACCACCACCAGCACCACCACGCCTGCCCCTGCCCCCCTGGCGACCACGGGGACCACGGCGGGCATGGGGACCACGGGGACCACGGCGGGCACGGGGGCAACGGCGGCAATGGCGGGAACGGCGGCAACGGCGGGAACGGAGGCAATGGCGGTAACGGCGGGAACGGGGGCAACGGCGGGAACGGTGGGAACGGGGGCAACGGGGGCAACGGCGGGAACGGTGGCAACGGCGGGGGCGGTGCCCCGCAGAGCCAGTCCCAGACTCAGAGCCAGTCCGAGGCCCAGAACCAGTCCCAGTCCCAGAACGGTCAGCAGAGCCAGGACCAGAACGTCAACGTGACGGTCGTCGTGCAGAACACCATCAACAACAGCCTCGACAACAGCGCGAACAACACCGCCAGCAGCAACGCCAACAACTCCGCGGCCAACTCCGCGACCAACTCGGCGAGCAACTCCGCGCAGAACACGGCGAACAACAGCCAGTCGGCCTCGCAGTCCAGCAACAACTCCAGCAACAACTCGAACAACAACTCCAACGTGAACAACGCCAAGTACGGCGCGGGAACGGTCCACCGGCCGACCCACCAGGGCCACCAGGGTCACGGGGGCCAGCAGGGCCAGCAGGGCCAGCAGGGCCACGGGGGTCACGAGGGCCACCAGGGCCACGAAGGCCACCAGGGCAGCCACGCGGACGGGAACGGCTGGCACCACGGCGAGCTGGCCGAGACGGGGAGCGAGACCTCGCCGGTCCTGCTCGGCCTCTCGGCGGCGTTCGTCGCGGCGGGCGCGGCGGCCATGCGGATCGGCCGCCGCCGTCGCTCCTCCTGACCGGGCCGGAGCACTCGGTGACCGACGGGCGGTGCGCACGGCGCACCGCCCGTCAGTCGTGTGATCGCCGGACGGGCTCAGCGCAGCTCGGCGGGCGGCGTGCGGCCCGGGTCCATCGGCTCCTCCCGGACCAGACTGCCCCAGACGGCCATCCGGTACAGCGAGGTGTAGACCGGCGTGCAGGTCGTCAGGGTGATGTAGCGGCCCGGCCCGCCGTACGGGGAGCCGACGGGCACCGGGGCGATGACGCCGATGTCCTCCTTGGACGTCTCGGGCAGCGTGGCGTCGACGCGGTAGACGTACCAGCGGTCCCGGGTCTCCACGACCAGCGGGTCGCCCGGCTTCAGCCGGTCCAGGTCGTGGAACTTCGCGCCGTGCCCGTCGCGGTGGGCGGCCAGGGCGAAGTTGCCCTGGGCCTCCCAGGGCATGGCCGCGCGGTAGGGCGCGGTGTAGGCCCCGGCGACCCCCTTCGCGAGGGTGTCCGCGTCGGCACCGACCTCGATCAGCACCTGGTAGCCGGTGCCCAGGGCCGGGACGTGGAGGAATCCGACGGCGTCGCCCGGGCCGAACAGGGGCGGCGCGTCGGTCGGTGCGGCGGCTGGCGGTGCGGCGGGCGTCGGCGCGGGGGCGTCGGCCGGTGGGGCCGCCGGGGCCGTCCGGGCCGGAGCCGACCAGGACTGGCGCAGCCGCTCGGCGGAGGCGTCCGCGTGCCGGTCGGCCGTGAGGTTCGTCCACCACAGCGAGTGGACGACCAGCAGGGCGAGCAGCACGCCGACGGTGAACAGCAGGTCGCCGAGCACGCCGATCGCGAGCCGGTGGGGGCGCCGGCGCGGTGTTCGCCGCTCGGCCGGGTGCTCGGTCGCCATGGGTCGTCCCTTCGGACGGGAGTGCGGGAGAGCCGCGGGGCGTCCCGGCCGGCCATGCGTACTCCACCGCGCCCCCGAGCCGACGGGCAAGCCGACACGCCACGCCGTGCCCGGAGCCGATCCGTCCCGGTCCGAGCGCGACGGCAGGGGGCGCCGGTCGCGTCCACCCGGTGGTCGTGCCCGGCGGCGGCCCGTGCGGGCGCGTAACCTGCTGGGGCGGACGGGCCCTTGGGCGGACGGATGGAGGGGCCGATGGCGGCGGTGGAGGAGCAGCGGGCCGGGAGCCGGGTCAGCCGGCCGGAGAACCGGCTGGTCCGGCGCGGGTTCACCGACCCGGCGCGGGCGGTGCGGCTGTTGGAGGGCCCCGGGCTGGAGGGTCTGGCCGACGACCCCCTGCTGCTGGACGCGCTGGGCGCCACCGCCGACCCCGACCTCGCGCTGCTCGGCCTGGCCCGGCTGCTGGAGGCCGCCGACGAGGCCGACCGGCACACCCTGCGCGACACCCTCACCACCTCCAAGCCGCTGCGCGACCGGCTGCTCGGCGTGCTCGGCGTCTCCACCGCGCTCGCCGACCACCTGGCCCGGCACCCGCACGACTGGCACGTGCTGGTCACCTTCGAACTGCGCGACATGCACCCCGGCCCGGAGGACTTCCGCCGCGCCCTCGCCGAGGGCGTCCGGGACGAGGCGCTCGGCCCGGCGAACGCGCTGCGGGTCGCCTACCGCCGCTGCCTGCTCGCCATCGCCGCCCGCGACCTCACCGGCACCACCGACCTCGCGCAGACCGCCGCCGAACTCGCCGACCTGGCCGGCGCCACCCTCCAGACCGCCCTGGACCTCGCCGCCGAGCAGGACCCGGAGGCCGCCGCGGCCTGCCGGCTCGCGGTGATCGGCATGGGCAAGTGCGGCGGCCGCGAACTCAACTACGTCTCGGACGTGGACGTGGTCTTCGTCGCCGAGCCGCGCGAGGGCGTGGACGAGCACGAGGCCGTCAAGGCCGCCATCCGGCTGGCCGCCGCCCTCACCCGGCTGTGCGCGGACACCACCGGCGAGGGCACCATCTGGCCGGTGGACGCCAACCTGCGCCCCGAGGGCCGCAACGGCCCGCTGGTGCGCACCCTGGCCAGCCACCTCGCCTACTACCAGCGCTGGGCCAAGACCTGGGAGTTCCAGGCGCTGCTCAAGGCCCGCCCGGTCGCCGGGGACGCGGAGCTCGGCGCCGCGTACGTGGAGGCGCTCGCCCCGATGGTCTGGCAGGCCGCCGCCCGGGAGAACTTCGTCACCGACGTGCAGCAGATGCGCCGCCGGGTGGTCGACTCCATCCCGGCCACCGAGCTGGACCGCCAGCTCAAGCTCGGCCCGGGCGGGCTGCGCGACGTCGAGTTCTCCGTCCAGCTGCTGCAGCTGGTGCACGGCCGCACCGACCCGGCGCTGCGCAGCGGCAACACCCTGGAGGCGCTGGCCGCGCTCTCCCGGGGCGGGTACGTGGGCCGGGCGGACGCCGCCTCGCTGGACGCCGCGTACCGCTTCCTGCGCTCGCTGGAGCACCGCATCCAGCTGTACCGGCTGCGCCGCACCCACCTGATGCCCACCGGAGCCGAGGACCTGCGCCGGCTGGCCCGCTCGCTGACGGCGCTGATCAACGACGACACCCGGGCCGACCCGGTGGCCGCGCTGCACCGCGAGTGGAAGCGGCACGCGATGGAGGTCCGGCGGCTGCACGAGAAGCTGTTCTACCGGCCGCTGCTCGACGCCGTCGCCGAACTCCCGCCGGGCGCCACCGGCTTGACCCCGGACGCGGCCCGGGCCCGGCTGGAGGCACTGGGCTACGCGGACCCGGCCGCCGCCCTGCGGCACATCAGCGCGCTGGCCTCCGGGGTGAGCCGCAAGGCCGCGATCCAGCGCACCCTGCTGCCGGTGCTGCTCGGCTGGTTCGCCGAGTCCGCCGACCCGGACGCCGGGCTGCTCAACTTCCGCCAGGTCTCCGACGCGCTCGGCCGCACCCCCTGGTACCTGCGGCTGCTGCGGGACGAGAGCGCCGCCGCCGAGCAGCTGGCCCGGGTGCTGTCGGCCGGCCGGCTCGCCCCCGACCTGCTGCTGCGCGCCCCCGAGGCGGTGGCCATGCTGGGCGACCCGCACGGGCTGGAGCCGCGCGGCCGGGCCGCCCTGGAGGGGGAGATCCTGGCCGCCGTCGGCCGGGCCGGGTCGACCCACGCGGCCGTGGCCGCCGCCCGCTCGGTGCGCCGCCGGGAGCTGTTCCGCACCGCCGCCGCAGACGTGCTCGGCCGGCTCGGGGAGGATCCCGGGGAGGCCCTGGACGCCGCGGGGGAGGCGCTCACCGCGCTCAACGCCGCCACCCTGGGCGGTGCGCTGCGCGCCTGTATCGCCGGCTGGGAGGCCGAGCACGGGGACCTGCCGACCCGGATCTCGGTGATCGCGATGGGCCGCTTCGGCGGCCGCGAACTGGGCTACGGCTCGGACGCGGACGTGCTCTTCGTCCACGAGCCGCTGCTCGGCTCGCTGGAGGAGGAGGCCGCCCGGGCCGCCCAGGCGGTCTGCCACGAGCTGCGCACCCGGCTGGGCGCGCCGTCCACCGAGCCGCCGCTGCTGGTCGACGCCGACCTGCGGCCGGAGGGCCGCAGCGGCCCGCTGGTGCGCAGCCTCGCCTCGTACGCGGCGTACTACCGGCGCTGGTCGCACGCCTGGGAGAGCCAGGCGCTGCTGCGGGCCGAGCCGGTGGCCGGGGACGAGGAGCTGGGCCTGCGGTTCCGGCGGCTGATCGACCCGCTGCGCTACCCGGGCGGCGGGGTGCCGGAGCGGGACCTGGTGGAGATCCGCCGGATCAAGGCGCGGATCGAGGCCGAACGGCTGCCGCGCGGGGCCGACCCGACCACCCACACCAAGATCGGCCGGGGCGGGCTGGCGGACGTCGAGTGGACGGTGCAGCTGCTCCAGCTCCAGCACGGGCACGAGCTGCCGGCCCTGCGCACCACCCGGACCAGGGCGGCGCTGGCCGCCGCCGTGGCGGGCGGGCTGGTCGGGCCGGAGGACGCCGAGGTGCTGGACGCGGCCTGGGTGCTGGCCTCCCGGGTGCGGGCGGCGGTGATGCTCGTGCGGGGGCGGCCCGGGGACAGCTTCCCGGGGGAGGCCCGGGAGCTGGCCGGGGTGGCCCGCTACCTCGGGTACGGCTCGGGGCACAGCGGCGAGCTGCTGGACGACTACCGGCGGACCACCCGGCGGGCCCGGGCGGTGGTGGACCGGCTGTTCTACGGCTCGGACTGAGCCGCCCCGGACAGCCGAAAGGGGCCCCGCACGGGGCCCCTCCGGTGTCGAGGACCTAGGGTCTGTCTTCAAACTCCCGTCGTTCGCCCGCAGACGCGAGTTTGAAGACAGACCCTAGCGGCGCGCGCTGCTGACCGCGGGCTCGCTCCACTGCTCCGGGACGGTGATCGGCTGCTCGGCCACCGTCTCCCGGGCGGGGACCTTGGGCAGCCGGTAGACCCACTCGTGGTACAGCCAGCGGGCGGCGAGGAAGCCCACCGCCAGGCAGAGCAGGCCGCCGACGGCGTCCATCCAGAAGTGGTTGGCGGTGGAGACGATGACCACCAGGGTGGCGGCCGGGTACAGCAGGCCGAGCGCCCGGACCCACGTCCGGCGGGCCAGGAAGAAGATCGCCAGGCCGCACCACGTCGACCAGCCGATGTGCATCGAGGGCATCGCCGCGTACTGGTTGGAGACGTGCGCGGCGGGGCCGGAGGCCATCGAGCCCCAGGTGCCGTGGGTCTTCACGGTGTCGATGAAGCCGCCGTCCGTCATCAGCCGAGGCGGGGCCAGCGGGAAGAAGTAGAAGCCGACCAGGGCGATCCCGGTGGTCACGAACAGCACCGTGCGGGCCGCGACGTAGCGCCCGGGGTGCCAGCGGTAGAGCCAGACCAGCACGCCGATGGTGATCACGAAGTGCAGCGTCGCGTAGTAGTAGTTCATCCCGGTGATGAGCCACCCGACGCCGTCCACGGCGTGGTTGACCGAGCGCTCGACGGCGATGCCGAGGTGGTGCTCCAGGTCCCAGATCCAGCCCGCGTGCTTCTGGGCTATCGCTTCCTGTTCGGGGACCGCGTTGCGCACGATCGAGTAGATCCAGTAGCTGATCCCGATCAGGGCCAGTTCGAACCAGATCCGCGGCCTGGCCGGGGACCGGCGCTGGGCGCTGACGCGGCTGCGCAGGGCGGCGGTACGGGACTGGGCGGCACGGGCGGTTCCCTCGGGCAGGCGGCCGGGGACGGCCTTCGCTGCGTCGGAACCGCCACCACTGGCCGCGTCGGCGCGCCCGGCGTCGCCTCGCTGGATCTCGGTCGGTTCCCCCATGGACGGCAAGTCTGCCAGACCGCTCGTAGCCGTCCGCTCATCCTCCGGAAGTGGATTCTTCACCGGCTGTCCCCCTTGAGGGCTAGGGGCCGGCTCCCACCGGGGTAGGGGGTGTTCGGGGGTTGGGTGCATACCGGTGGGACGGACATACGTCCCATTGTCACGCCCGCCGCGCCAAGGGCGTAATCGGGGTGGTCGGAGACGCTCGCCCCAGCTGGAACTTCCGTCCACGAAACCGTTTCTGCATCTTGCTGAAACATATTGCAGGCCGCTAGCTTCCTGGGAACTCGATCGCCCCTTCCCCTAAGGGAGCCCTCAGTGGCCGATGCCCCGCTCCGCCCCCGCCGGAGCACCGCCCGACGTGCTGGCCGCCGCAGACCACCAGGCCGCACGGCCGTCCTGCTGGCCGCCGCGCTGACCGCCGCCACCCTCGGCGGCGCCCCCGCGGCCCTCGCCGCCGCCCCGCCGGCCCCGCCCTCGGACGCCGCGCTGGCGGCCACCGCCGGGCGGCACGACCTCACCCGCGAGCAGTTCTACTTCGTCCTGCCCGACCGCTTCGCCAACGGCGACGCCGCCAACGACACCGGCGGCATCACCGGCGGGCGGCTGGAGAACGGCTTCGACCCCGCCGACAAGGGCTTCTACCACGGCGGCGACCTCGCCGGGCTGATCCAGCGGCTCGACTACATCCAGAACATGGGCACCACCGCGATCTGGATGGCCCCGATCTTCAGGAACAAGCCGGTGCAGGGCAGCGGGGCCGACGCCTCGGCCGGCTACCACGGCTACTGGATCACCGACTTCACCCAGGTCGACCCGCACTTCGGCACCAACGAGCAGCTCAAGGAGCTGATAGCCAAGGCACACGCCCGCGGCATCAAGGTCTTCTTCGACGTCATCACCAACCACACCGCCGACGTCGTCGACTACGCCGAGAAGCAGTACGGCTACCGGTCCGCCGGCGCCTACCCGACGCTCGACGCGGACGGGAACCCGGTGGACGAGACCGCCGTCGCCGACGCGGGCGCCCCCTGGCCGCGGACCACCAAGGACTCCTTCCCCTACACCCCGGTCTTCCGCACCCCGTCCGACGCCGCGGCCAAGACCCCGTCCTGGCTCAACGACCCGGCGATCTACCACAACCGGGGCGACTCGACCTTCGTCGGCGAGTCCGCCACCGAGGGCGACTTCAGCGGCCTGGACGACCTCGACACCCAGAACCCCAAGGTGGTGAAGGGCTTCGAGAAGGTCTACCAGCAGTGGGTCAAGGACGCCGGCGTGGACGGCTTCCGGATCGACACCGTCAAGCACGTCAACATGGCGTTCTGGCAGCAGTGGGCGCCCGCACTCAAGGACTTCGCCGCCAAGCAGGGCAACCGGAAGTTCTTCATGTTCGGCGAGGTCCACTCCGGGGACCCGGCGGTCACCTCGCCGTACGTCACCAAGGGCAGGCTCCAGGCCACCCTGGACTTCCCGTTCCAGAGCGCGGCCCGCTCCTACGTCTCCCAGGGCGGCTCGGCGCGCAGCCTCGCCGACGTCTACGCCCAGGACTACCGCTACACCAGCGCCGACACCGACGCGTACGAGCTGCCGACCTTCCTCGGCAACCACGACATGGGCCGCTTCGGCTCCTTCCTGCTCGCCGACAACCCGGGCGCCGACGACGCGACCCTGCTGCGGAAGGACCGGCTCGGCAGCGAGCTGCAGTTCCTCACCCGCGGCCAGCCCGTCGTCTACTACGGCGACGAGCAGGGCTTCACCGGCGCGGGCGGCGACAAGGACGCCCGGCAGGACCTGTTCGCCTCCAGGACGGCCTCGTACAACGCCGACCGGGTGCTCGGCGCCCCCGCCGGCCCGGCCGACCGGTACGGGCAGGACGGCGAGCTCTACCGGAGCGTCGCCGGGCTGGCCGAGCTGCGCCGGACCAACCCGGCGCTGGCCGACGGCGCCCAGATCGAGAGGTACGCCGCCGACGGCGCGGGCGTGTACGCCTTCTCCCGCATCGACGCCGGGCAGCAGGTCGAGTACCTGGTGGCGGTCAACAACGCCGCCGAGGCGAAGACCGTCACCCTGGACACCTTCTCCGCGGGGATGGGCTTCGACCGGATCCACCCGGCGGCCGGGGACCGGATCACCAGCGGCGCCGACCGGAAGGTGACCGTCACCGTGCCGGCGCTCTCCTCCGTGGTGTTCAAAGCGGGTGCCCGGCTGGCGGCCGTCGGCGCCGCGCCGGGGATCTCGGTGCAGCCGCCCGCGGACGGTTCGGCCGGGCTGGTGACGCTCGGCGCCCGCGTCGACGGCGGCGGCTTCGACCGGGTGAGCTTCGCCGCCCAGGTCGGCGACGGGCCCTGGCAGACGCTGGGCACGGCCGACACCGGGAAGTACGCGGTGACCCAGGACCTCGGCGGCGTCGCCCCCGGCACGGTCGTCCGCTACAAGGCCGTCGTGCAGGACTCCAGCGGCCACCTGCGCTCCGCCACGGCGAGCTTCACCACCGGCGCCCCCGCGCCCCGGCCGGCGCCCACCGCCGGCTCCCGCCCGTACGCCGTCGTCCACTACAACCGTCCGGACGGCGACTACGACGGCTGGAACCTCTACGCCTGGGGCGACCTCGCCGACGGCGAGGCCACCCAGTGGCCGGCCGGGCACGCCTTCACCGGGCGGGACGCGTACGGCGCCTTCGCGTACGTGCGGCTGAAGCCGGGCGCCTCGGACGTCGGGTTCGTCGTGGAGAAGGACGGCGTCAAGGACGTCGACGCCGACCGGCACCTCGATGTCGCCGGCACCGGCGAGGTGTGGCTCAAGCAGGGCGACCCGGCCGTGCGCACCGCCGACCCCGGGACGCCGAACAGCCAGCCCGCGAACACCGCCGTCATCCACTACAACCGGGCCGACGGCGACTACGACGGCTGGGGCCTGCACGACTGGACGGGCGCCGCCGCCCCGACCGACTGGGGCAAGCCGCTGACACCCGCGCGCCGCGACGCCTTCGGCGCCGTCTTCGAGGTGCCGCTGGCCCCCGGGGCGACCAGCCTCAGCTACATCCTGCACAAGGGCGACGACAAGGACCTGCCCGGCGACCAGTCGCTGGACTTCGCCGTCAACGGCAAGGAGGTCTGGATCCTCGGCGGCCGCGAGGGCTACCTGCTGCCGCAGAACCCGGCCGCCTCCTCGCAGATCGACCTCACCGGCGCCAAGGCCCAGTGGATCGACGCGAGGACCGTCGTCGTCCCGGCGAACTACGGCGCGGGCGACGAGGCCCTGGCCGGCGGCACCAGCGCCCAGCTGGTCTACGACCCGGCGGGGGGCATCACGGCGGACAAGGGCGCGCTGACCAAGCCCGGCCGCTGGCTGCGGCTCAGCCCCGTCAAGGGCGGGCTGACCGACGCGCAGAAGGCCGCCTATCCGCACCTGGCGGGCTACCGGGCCTTCACCGTCGACCCCCGGGACGCCGCCCGCGTCCCGGCCGCGCTGCGCGCCCAGCTGCTGTTCACCGAACACCTGCCCAGCGGCGCCGTGCTGGCCGCCACCGGGGTGCAGATCCCGGGCGTGCTGGACGACCTGTACGCCGGGCGGACCGGCAAGGTGGACTTCGGACCGGCCTACTACAACGGCAAGGTGGCGCTGTCGCTCTGGGCGCCGACCGCGCAGGAGGTCTCCGTCCAGGTCTTCGACAGCGCCACCGGGGGCACCCCGAGGACGCTGCCGCTGAAGCTGGACGACGAGACCGGGGTGTGGGAAGTCGTCCGCGACAAGGGCGAGTTGGACGGCAAGTACTACCTGTACCAGGTGAAGGTCTGGGCTCCCTCGGTGCGGCAGGTCGTGGTCAACACCGTCACCGACCCGTACGCGGTGGCGCTGTCCACCGACTCGAAGCGGAGCCTGGTCGCCGACCTCGACGCCAGGGAGCTCAAGCCGAAGGGCTGGGACGACCACGCCCGCCCGCAGGCCGTCCCGCCCGCGCGGCAGCAGATCCAGGAGCTGCACGTCCGGGACTTCTCGGTCGAGGACCCCACCGTCCCGGCCGCCGAGCGCGGCACCTACCTGGCGTTCACCGAGTCCGGTTCGGCCGGGATGCGGCACCTCCGGGAGCTCGCCGAGGCCGGGGTGACCACGGTGCACCTGCTGCCGACCTTCGACATCGCCACCGTCCGGGAGAACCCGGCGGACCGGAAGCTGCCGGCCTGCGACCTCAAGTCCCTGCCGCAGGACGGCCCGAAGCAGCAGGAGTGCGTGGCGGCCGTGGCCGCCGACGACGCGTACAACTGGGGCTACGACCCGCTGCACTACAACGTGCCGGAGGGCTCCTACGCCACCGACCCGAACGGGACGGCCCGTACGGTGCAGTTCCGGCAGATGGTGCAGGCGATGCACGCGGCCGGGCTGCGGGTGGTGCTCGACGTGGTCTACAACCACACCGCCGCCGGCGGCCAGGCCGAGCACTCGGTGCTGGACAAGGTGGTTCCCGGCTACTACCAGCGGCTGGACGCCGACGGCAGGGTGACGACGGACAGCTGCTGCGCCGACACGGCGCCCGAGCACGCCATGATGAACCGGCTGGTGGTCGACTCGGTGACGCTGTGGGCCCGCGAGTACAAGGTCGACGGCTTCCGCTTCGACCTGATGGGCCTGGACCCGAAGTCCACCATGCTGGACGTGCAGTCCGCGCTGCACCGGATGACGCCGGACTCGGACGGCGTGGACGGCAGGAACGTCCTCCTGTACGGAGAGGGCTGGAACTTCGGCGTCGTCGCGAACGACGCCCGGTTCGAGCAGGCCACCCAGGCCCACATGGCCGGCACCGGCATCGCCACCTTCGACGACCGGATCCGGGACGCCGCCCGCGGCGGCAACTTCATGCTGGACTCCGCCCCGCAGCAGGGCTTCGCCTCGGGCCTGTACAGCGACCCGAACGGCTCGGCCGCGAACGGCACCCCGGAGGAGCAGAAGGCCCGGCTGCTGCACCAGATGGACCAGCTGAAGGTCGGACTGACCGGCAACCTGGCCGGCTACTCCTTCACCGACAGCTCCGGAAAGCCCGTCACCGGCGCCCAGGTCGACTACAACGGCGCCCCGACCGGGTACGCGGCCAAGCCGGGCGAGGCGGTGGAGTACGTGGACGCCCACGACAACACCGACCTCTTCGACGCGCTCGCGTACAAGCTGCCGGCCGGCACCGCGCCCGCCGACCGGGCCCGGATGCAGGCGCTCGGGCTCTCGCTGACCACGCTCACCCAGGGCGCGGGCTTCGCCCAGGCCGGCAGCGACCTGCTGCGCTCCAAGTCGCTCGACTCCAACTCCTACGACTCCGGGGACTGGTTCAACGCGATCCACTGGGACCCGGCGGACGGCAACGGCTGGGGCCGCGGCCTGCCGATGGCGAAGGACAACCAGGGGCAGTGGGCGGCCGCCCGGTCCCTGCTGGCCGACCCGGGGCTGAGGGTGGGGGCGGCCGACATCCGGGCGACCTCGGCGCAGTACCGGGAGTTCCTGCGGATCAAGCAGTCCTCGCCGCTGTTCTCGCTGCCCACCCTGGCCGCCGTCCAGCAGCGGCTCTCCTACCCGCTCTCCGGCACCGCCGGTGAGACGCCCGGGGTGATCACCCTGCATCTGGACGGCACCGGGCTGCCGGGGGCGGAGAAGGGCATCACGGTGGTCTTCAACGCCACGCCCACGGCGCAGACGCAGACCGTACCGGCCCTGCGGGGCACCGGCCAGGCGCTGCACCCCGTCCAGGCGGGCGGGGCGGACCGGGTGGTGCGGGAGGCCGGCTTCGACGCCGCGACCGGCACCTTCACCGTGCCGGGCCGCACCGTGGCGGTGTTCGTCCAGCACTGATTCGTACACCCCCACAAGTTCCGGGCCCCGTACCACTGTTCAGGTGGTGCGGGGCCCGGTCGTGGTCCTGGGTGGCCCGGTTCCGTTCCGGACACACAATGGCCGGAAAGCATCGGTGGCACGGCCGGAACTGTGACGTGCCGGGTCCAACGGGCGCTGTGGGCCACCCGGCGGTGCCCGGCGGGGCCCTGAGCGCTGGTCACCGACCGCCGGTAGTGATCGAACTTTACCGGGGGCATGAAAACCGTGTTCACGAGTTCGTCACGGGGTAACACAACTGACGGACCGTCCTGCATACGGTTTCGGTATCGAATCGGCCAATCCGTGGCATGCATCTGTCATTAACGGCTCGTTTGCTGCCACGATTCCCCCGGCTGTAGACGAGGGGGCCCCACCCCCCGGTGCAGCTGTTCCAGTTCTGGTGCAGCGCGTCCCGACCCTGCAACGAGTTGTGAGCACCGCATCCGCACTCCCGTCGCACCCGGCGGGGGCCCCCACTGCGCCGCAACCGCGGCCCAGGTTCTCTCCACCGTGCGCGACCCAGCGCCGGTCGGAAAAGGAGTCCGCATGTCCCGTTACGCTCACGCCCGGAAGGCGGCGGTTGTCATGGCCGCCTCCACCGCGCTGCTGGTCACCGGCATACCGGTGATCGCCCAGGCGGCCACGCCGGACGCGCCGGCCGCCGTCGCGGCCCAGCAGGCGAACCGCGCCCAGCTGATCTCCGCCGCGACCCAGCAGAGCGCCTCCCTCGCCCAGAGCCTGGGGCTGAGCGGCGAGGAGAAGCTGGTCACCAAGGACGTCATCCAGGACGCGGACGGCACCCGCCACCTGCGGTACGAGCGCACCCTCAACGGGCTGCCCGTCCTGGGCGGGGACCTGGTGGTGCACCAGGCGCCCACCGGTGCGACCAAGAGCGTTGACCGGGCCAGCACCGCCTCGCTGAGCGGTGTCAGCACCACGCCGAAGCTGGCCGCGCCGGCCGCGCAGAGCGCCGCGCTCGCCGCCGAGCAGGGCACCGCGGTCGAGACCGCGCCGCGCCTGGTGGTCTGGGCCGCCGACAACAGCCCCCGGCTCGCCTGGGAGACCGTCGTCGCCTCCACCAAGTCCGACGGCACCCCGAGCAAGATGCACGTCGTCACCGACGCCACCAGCGGCCAGGTCATCCAGCAGTGGGACGGCATCGAGACCGGCTCCGGCAAGGGCGTCTTCGTCGGCAGCGTCACCATCGGCACCACCCAGTCCGGGTCGTCGTACCAGATGAAGGACGCCGCCCGCGGCAACGGCTACACCACCAACCTGAACCACGGGACCTCGGGCACCGGCACGCTGTACAGCAAGTCCACCGACACCTGGGGCGACGGCACCGTCAACAACGGCGAGTCCGCCGCGGTCGACGCGCACTTCGGCGTGGCGTCCACCTGGGACTACTACAAGAACACCTTCGGCCGCAACGGCATCCGCAACGACGGTGTCGGCGCCTACAGCCGCGTCCACTACGGCAACAACTACGTGAACGCGTTCTGGGACGACTCCTGCTTCTGCATGACCTACGGCGACGGCTCCAACAACACGGCGCCGCTGACCGAGCTGGACGTCGCCGGCCACGAGATGAGCCACGGCGTCACCTCGGCCACCGCGAACCTGACCTACTCGGGCGAGTCCGGCGGCCTCAACGAGGCCACCTCGGACATCTTCGGCACCATGGTCGAGTTCTCCGCCAACATCCCGAGCGACAACCCCGACTACCTGATCGGTGAGTTGATCGACATCAACGGGAACGGCACCCCGCTGCGCTACATGGACAAGCCGTCCAAGGACGGCGCCTCGGCCGACTACTGGTTCTCGGGCGTCGGCAACAAGGACGTCCACTACTCGTCCGGTGTCGCCAACCACTTCTTCTACCTGCTGTCCGAGGGCAGCGGCGCGAAGGTGATCAACGGCGTCAGCTACGACTCGCCGACCCAGGGCAACATCGCGGTCACCGGCATCGGCCGGGACAAGGCGGCGGCCGTCTGGTACCGCGCGCTGACCACCTACATGACCTCCAACACCAACTACGCCGCGGCGCGCACCGCGACGGAGAAGGCGGCCACCGACCTGTACGGGGCCGGCAGCGCCGAGCTGACCGCGGTCAGCACCGCCTGGGCGGGCGTCAACGTCGGCACGGCGCCCAACCCGGGCGGCGTCACCGTCACCAACCCGGGCAACCAGTCCACCGCCGTCGGCGGCGCGGTCAACCTGGCGATCAAGGCCACCGGTGGCACCGCCCCGCTGACCTACTCGGCCACCGGCCTGCCCACCGGCCTGTCGATCAACTCCTCCACCGGCGTGATCACCGGCACCGCCTCCACCGCGGGCACCTACAACGTGACCGTCACGGCGAAGGACTCGGCCGGCAAGACCGGCACCACCAGCTTCACCTGGACCGTCTCCACCGGTGGCGGCGGCTGCACGCCGGCCCAGCTGCTGGGCAACGCGGGCTTCGAGTCGGGCACGGCGACCCCGTGGACGGCGTCGAGCGGCGTGGTGGACAACAGCTCCTCGCAGGCTGCCCACGGCGGTTCCTGGAAGGCGTGGCTGAACGGCTACGGCTCCACCCACTCGGACTCGCTGTCGCAGACCGTGAGCATCCCGGCGGGCTGCAAGGCGACGCTGAGCTTCTGGCTGCACATCGACACCGCCGAGTCGGGCAGCACCGCGTACGACAAGCTGACCGTGACGGTGAACGGCACCGCGCTGAAGACCTACTCCAACGCGGACGCCGCGGCCGGCTACCAGCAGCGCACCTTCGACCTGTCGGCCTACGCGGGCCAGACGGTCACCGTGAAGTTCGCCGGGACCGAGGACGCCTCGCTCCAGACCAGCTTCGTGATCGACGACACCGCCGTCCAGACCGGCTGAGCCCGGTCCGGCTCCTGAGGGGCCGGTGAACCAGGACAGGTGAGGGGCCCGGTGGCTACGGCCGCCGGGCCCTTGTCGTGCCGTCCCGCCTCCGGGAACCCGAACGGAGGCTCGTCTCCGGGGACCCGAACGGGAGCCCGTCTCCGGGGACCCGAACGGGAGCCCGTCCGCTGGGATCCGACCCGAGGTCTTGACGCCCTCCGTGAGCGCCTCTAGGTTCAGCGCTGCAAGTTTCCGGCAAGTTACAGAAACTTCCTGCAGGTTCACCCTCCGGCTGCCCCCACCCCAGCCACCCCCAGGAGACGACGTGGTCACCACCGCCCCCACCCGCCGCCGGCCCGCCCGCGCGGCCGGCGCGCTCGCCGCCTCGGCGGCGCTCGCGCTCTCGCTCGGCACCTCCCTCGGCGCCCCCGCCGCCCAGGCCGCCCCGCCCGCGAACAACGGCAAGGACGTCACCGCCACCCTCTTCGAGTGGCGCTTCGACTCCGTCGCCCAGGCCTGCACCTCCACCCTCGGCCCCAAGGGCTACGGCTTCGTGGAGGTCTCCCCGCCGCAGGAGCACATCCAGGGTCCGCAGTGGTGGACCTCCTACCAGCCGGTCGGCTACCGGATCGCCGGGCGGCTCGGCGACCGCACGTCGTTCAAGAACATGGTCACCGCCTGCCACGCGGCCGGCGTCAAGGTGATCGCCGACGCGGTGGTCAACCACATGTCGGCGGGCTCCGGCACCGGCACCGGCGGCACCGCCTACACCAAGTACAACTACCCCGGCACGTACCAGGACCAGGACTTCCACGGCTGCCGCCGGGCGATCGGCAACTACCAGGACCGCGCCGACGTCCAGAACTGCGAACTGGTGGACCTCGCCGACCTGAACACCGGCAGCGCGTACGTCCAGACCACCATCGCGCACTACCTGGACGACCTCGCCTCGCTCGGCGTCGACGGCTTCCGGATCGACGCCGCCAAGCACATCGCCGCCGCCGACCTCGCCGCGATCAAGGCCAAGACGGCCAACCCCGGTGCCTACTGGGTCCAGGAGGTCATCTACGGCGCCGGCGAGCCGATCCAGCCCACCGAGTACACCGGCACCGGTGACGTGGACGAGTTCCGGGTCGGCACCGACCTCAAGCGGATGTTCACCACCGACAAGCTCGCCAACCTCAACGGCTGGGGCGCCTCCTGGGGCTACCTGCCGAGCGGCCAGGCGCGCGGCTTCGTCGACAACTGGGACACCGAGCGCAACGGCTCCACCCTCAACTACACCTACGGCAACACCTACACGCTGGCCAACGTCTTCCTGCTGGCCTCGCCGTACGGCGCCCCCAACGTCTACTCCGGCTACTCCTTCACCAACAAGGACGACGGCCCGCCGAACGGCGGCACCGTCAACGCCTGCTACCAGGACGGCTGGAACTGCACCCACGCCTGGCGGCAGGTCGCCAACATGGTCGGCTTCCGCAACGCGGTGGCGGGCACCGGGGTGACGGACTGGTGGTCCAACGGCAACAACGCGATCGCCTTCGGCCGCGGCAACAAGGGCTACGTCGCGATCAACCACGAGAGCGGCGCGATCACCCGGACCTTCCAGACCGGGCTGCCGGCCGGCACCTACTGCGACGTCCAGCACGGCGACCCGCAGCCGGGCGGCGGCTGCACCGGCCCGACCTACCAGGTGGGCGCCAACGGGCAGTTCACCGCGACGGTCGGCGCGGGCGACGCGGTCGCGCTGTACGTCCAGCCGGGCGCGAGCGCCTCCGGCGCCTCGTTCAACGTCAACGCGACCACCTCGTACGGGCAGAACCTCTACGTGGTCGGCGACGCGGCGGCGCTCGGCGGCTGGGACGCGGCGAAGGCGCTGCCGCTCTCCTCGGCCGGCTACCCGGTCTGGTCGCTGTCACTGTCGCTGCCGGCCGGTACGTCCTTCCAGTACAAGTACGTCCGCAAGGACGCCGGCGGTGCGGTGACCTGGGAGTCCGGCGCCAACCGGACGGCGACGGTGCCCTCGGGCGGGACGGTCACGCTGAACGACACCTGGCGGCCGTGAGCCGCGGGCCCCGGTCCGTAGCGGGTCCCCGTCGGCCTGGTCCGGCGGGGATCCCCCGGTAGGGGGCTGGTTCCGGGGGGCTGCTCCCGGGAACCGGTTCCGGGGGCCGGGGGAGGGGCGGCGCCGCCACCGCGCCGTACGGGTGGCGGCCGGTCCGTCATCCCCGCCCGACGTACGGCATGGCCGTCGCCATCACGGTGGCGAACTGGACGTTGGCCTCCAGCGGCAGCCCGGCCATGTGCCGCACGGTGCGCGCCACGTCGGCCACGTCCATGGTCGGCTCGGGCGCGATCCGGCCGTCCGCCTGCCGCACGCCCGCGCCCATCGCCGCCGTCATGTCGGTCGCCGCGTTGCCGATGTCGATCTGCCCGCAGGCGATCCGGTACGGGCGGCCGTCCAGCGACAGCGACTTGGTCAGCCCGGTGACGGCGTGCTTGGTCGCGGTGTAGGCGATCGAGTGCGGGCGCGGGGCGTGCGCGGAGATCGAGCCGTTGTTGATGATCCGGCCGCCCTGCGGGTCCTGCGCCCTCATCTGCCGGAACGCGGCCCGGGCGCAGAGGAAGGCGCCGGTCAGGTTGAGGTCGACCACGGCCCGCCAGTCCTCGACCGCCAGCTCCTCCACCGGGACGGCCGGGCCGAAGGCGCCGGCGTTGTTGAACAGCAGGTCCACCCGGCCGTGGCGCCCGGCGGCCGCGGCGAACAGCGCGTCCACCGCGTCCGGGTCGGTGACGTCGGTCGGCAGCACGTCGGCCGGGACGGCGCAGAGCCCGGCGGTCTCGCGCAGCGGCCCGGGCCGGCGCCCGGCCAGCACCGTCCGCCAGCCGGCCGCGGCCAGTTCGACCGCCACGGCGCGGCCGATGCCGCTCCCGGCTCCGGTGACGACGGCGATGCGCTGGTCCATGGCAGCCTCCTCGATGACCGGTCCCGGCGGCCCCGGGCCCGCCCTGCAGATCGTTCCGGATCGGCGGGCCGCCGTCACCGGTCGGATCCTCCGCGATCCAGGCGGTTCGACGGGGGTTCGGCGGCCACCCCCGCCGTCCGGCCCCCGCCGTCCGGGGGAAGCGGTGAGGGCCTTGACCCGACTGCGGACAAACATTGGATTTCCGGTGGCCACCGCGCAACCGGGCCACCCTGGCCTACGTCATAAGATCGCAGGAAGGCGCACCCCCGCGAGGGGCGACGCCACCATCACTCGGGGGACGCACCAGTGCCGTGCCCCCGGGCCTGTCCGGCCCCACCGGGGGGCCGCCGCCCGGTCAGACGGACCGGGCGCGACATCGGTCGGAGAGTCCTCACCGTGCTTAGGCAGTCGTCCCGTTCCCGCGCCGTCCTGTCCGGCGCCGCCGTGCTCGCCCTGGCCGCCTCGCTCGCGGCCTGCGGGAGTTCCGGCGGTGGGAAGGGGGACAGCGCCACGGCGAACGCCACCCCGGCCGGCGGCAGCAGCTCGGCGGGCAGCCCGAGCGCCACCGGCACCGGCCCGGCCGCGACCGGCAGCGCGACCCCGGCCGCCGCCGGCAAGGTGCTGATGCCCACCGGGCCCGCCGCAGCCCTCAACAAGGTCCGGGACACCGGCGCCGGCCCGATCTTCATGACCAAGGTGACCGGCGCGAAGTCCGGCGTCACCGGCCAGGTCTGGGTATGGCTGCCGCCCGAGTACAACGACCCCAAGTTCGCCAAGACCGGCTTCCCGGTGCTCACCCTGTTCGCGGGCGGCCAGAGCAACGGCTACAACACCTGGACCGACAACCAGCTGCCGATCCAGGAGGAGAACGAGCGGCTGGTCAAGGAGGGCAAGTCCCACCCGTTCATCATGATCATGCCGGTGCAGAACTTCAACAGCGACGAGAAGAACGCGCTGGACTGCTCCGACATCCCGGGCCAGCCCAAAATGGGCACCTGGATGGCCGAGGACCTCCCGGACTTCGTCCGCGCCAACTTCCGCACCGTGAAGGGCCGCGACGGCTGGGGCGTGATGGGCGCCTCCACCGGCGGCTTCTGCAGCGCCAAGCTCGCCCTCCAGTACCCGCAGGTCTACAAGGCCGCGGTGCCGATCGACGGCTACTTCATCCCGGACTCGGGGCTGTGGAAGGGCCACGACGCCGAGCGCGCGGCCAACAACCCGGACGTGCTGGTCGCCCAGGGCAAGGCCGACGTGAGCATGCTGGTGACCGCGGGCGGCGCCAACCCGTACGAGACCAGGGTGGTCAAGAGCTGGGTGGCCAAGGCGGTGCCGCCGCTGAGCCTGGAGTACCACGAGCAGCCCGGCGGCAAGCACCTGACCTCGGACTTCAAGAAGATGATCCCGGACACCCTGGTGTGGCTCACCGCCCACCTGGCGGGGCCGGCGGCCGACTGAGGCCCTGCGCCGCACCGCTCTCATCCGCTCTCACCGCTTTCATCCGCTCTCATCCGGGCCGCCGGTGCCGGGACGCGTTCGCGCTCCCGGTGCCGGCGGCCCTGCTGTGCTGACTGTCCTGCGGTCCTGCTGTCCGGCGGGCTCTCCGGCTGCCGGGTCCGCCGCAGGTCGCCGTAGGGTCCCGCAGCCCGTCCGCAGGCCCGTGACCTGCGCGTCAATCGGACATTGATTCGCTTCTGATCGACTGCGAGCACCTTGGCTGGGGCGGTCATCGACCGGCCGCCGCCACCCGTGCCCCAAGCCGTGAAGAGAGTCCCATGCCGATCCACCTGGTGCCCCAGCCCGTCCCCACCGTGCCCGCGCAGGGCCGGCCCGGACCCGCCCCGCTGGGCGCGGACGCGTACGGACGGGCCGCGGACGACGAGCCGGTCACCCTCCGGTTCGCCGGGCTGCGCCTGGTGCACGCCGCGCTGCGCCGGGACCTCGCCCGGCTGCCCAACGCGCTGCGGCTGCTCCAGCCCGGCGAGGACGACAAGGGCGAGGCGCTGCTGAGGCACTGGAACTTCATGACCGCGATGCTCACCTGCCACCACGAGCAGCAGGACACCCGGCTCTGGCCGATCGTGCGCCGCTTCGCGCCCGAGCTGCGGCTGCTGCTCAACTGGCTGGAGGACGACCACCACAACCTGGACCACTCCTTCACCCGGGTCACCACGCTGGTGCGGATCGCCAGCCGGGACACCGGGAGCGCCTGGCCGGTCGCCTACGCGATGGAGGACCTGGCGGCCCGGCTGGAGACCCACCTGCGGATCGAGGAGCGGCAGCTGCTGCCCCGGATGGAGCGGGTGGTCCCCGAGGGCTCCCGGCTCGGCGGGCTCGGCGAGCTGCTGGACCTGCTGCGGCTGGCCGACGGCCCGGGGATGGCGGACGCGCTGGTCTGGCTGCTGGAGGGCGTGCAGCCCGCGCTGGTCGAGCGGCTGCTGGCCGAGTGCGACGACGACGTGGCCCGCAACTGGCCGCACTGGCACGCGACCTACCAGCGCTGCACCTCGCCGCTGTGGGGCCCGGCGGACGGCGCCGCGGACGGCGTCGCGGACGGTCCGGCCGGGGGGCCGGCCGACGGCACCGGCCTCGGCTTCGATGGCCCGGGGAGCATCGCCGACTGACCCCGGGGTGTTTTCGCGGGCCGTTGATCTACGCGCGTGGCATGGGCCTCCGGCATATGCCGGAAGCCGCCGGCCACCAGATGGTCCGTCAACTCCCTGTATCCCGTAGGGGATTCGACCCACCGCTCTCGGGGTGCGGACGCCTCGGCCGCTCCGGGCCGTACCAGGGGAGGCGTCCCGCCGACGGTCGATGGCGGGCCGCGCCCGCCGCCCTACCGTCGACGGCATGACCACAGCGCGCAGCACCCCGGACCCCCACCCCACCCGTCCCCGTACCCGTCCCCGGACCCGCTTCCGGCGCGGGCCCGCGCTCCTCGCCGCCGGCGCCGTCCTGGTGCTCGGCGCCGGGCTGACCGCCTGCGAGGGCGGCGTGGCGCTCTGCCTGGACGACCACAAGTGCACCGTCGGCATCAAGACCGACAAGGCCGACGGCACCAAGACCGTCAAGGTCTTCGGCGGTGACGACCCGATGTCGATGACCGTCGGCCGCATCACCGACGACTCGGCCGAGGTGACCATCGGCGACGACCGGAAGACCGCCACCAAGGACTCCGAGACCACCGTCGGCAGCGCCCGGGTCACCCTGCGCAAGACGAACAAGGGCGACCACTACGCCGAGGTGCACGTCGAGCGGGACTGACCCGCCGCCGGGCGTGACGACGCGCTCCCCGGCGCCCGCGACGACCCTCCCCGGCGCCCGTACCGACGTTCTCCGGCGCCTACTCCGGCAGGCGGTTGAGCCACTCCAGCGGGGCGACCCGGATCGTCGTGTTCGGCGAGCCGTCCCACTCCGCGGGGAGCCCGACCGCCTCCAGCGCGGCGACCACCGACCGCCCGACCTCCACCGTCCGGCACTCCGAGACCTCGGCCGTCTCCTCCTCGCCGCGGAACCCGCCGTAGCGCAGCATCAGCCCCCGTCCGGCGGCCGCCGCCTCGGTGTCCTGCTGGTGGAAGAAGACGAAGCCGACCGAGTCCTCCCCGGCCTCGCCCCCGATCTCCGCGTAGCCGCAGCCCGCGCAGCAGGTGAAGTCCATCGCCGCGACGATGCCCTCGTCCTCCAGTGCGTCGAAGGCGTCCGCCAGTCGGTCCACGTCGGTGGTCTCCGGCCAGGCCGTCTGCTCGGCCAGCCGCCGGGCCCACAGCGGAGCGACGATCCGCTCCGCCTCCTCCTGCGTCAGCCCCCGGTCGTCGAAGGCCTCGACCAGGGACTCGGCTATCTCGTCCGGCTCCTGGAAGCCGCACCGGATCAACTCGCCGGCCCGCTCCTGGGCTTCGCGCAGCACGTCGGGGATGGAAAGCGTCTCCTCGGTCATGCCCGCATCGTCGCACCCGCCACTGACAATCCGCGGGCCCGCGGCGCCGCCGTCCTGCTACCGTCCGCCGGTGACTTCTCTGCTGCAACCACCCCTGATCACTCGGCTGCTGGCCGCCGAGCGCATCCTGGTCGCCGGGGCCGGCGGTGGCTTCGACGTGTACGCCGGGCTGCCGATCGCCCTCGCCCTGCGGGCCGCGGGCAAGGAGGTGCACCTGGCCAACCTCTCCTTCAGCCACCTCTACGGCCTGCCGAGGGAGGTCTGGGAGGAGCCCGACGTGGCCCGGATCGGGCCGGACACCGCCGCCCCCGAGGGCTACTTCCCGGAGCGCACCCTGGCCCGCTGGCTGAACCTGCACCGGATGCCCGACACCGTGTGGGCCTTCCCGACGGTGGGCGTGGGGCCGCTGCGCGAGGCCTACCGCGCACTGGTCCGCCGGCTGGGCGTGGACGCGATCCTGCTGGTGGACGGCGGCACCGACATCCTGATGCGCGGCGACGAGGCCGGGCTCGGCACCCCGGAGGAGGACATGGCGAGCCTGGCCGCGGTGGCCGGGCTGTCCGAGGTGCCCGAGCGGCTCGTCGCCTGCCTCGGCTTCGGCGTCGACGCCCACCACGGCGTCAACCACTCGCTGGTGCTGGAGAACCTCGCCGCGATCGACCGGGCCGGCGGCTACCTCGGTGCCTTCTCCCTGCCGCGGGACAGCCGGGAGGGCGTGCTCTACCTGGACGCCGTCGAGCACGCCCGGGCGGCGTTCCCGGAGCACCCCAGCATCGTCAACGGCTCGGTGGCGGCGGCGCTGCGCGGCGAGTTCGGCGACGTCCGCTTCACCGAGCGGACCAAGGGCGGGGCGCTGTTCGTCAATCCGCTGATGACACTCTACTTCGGCGTCACGGTCGAGGCGCTGGCCGCCGAGAACCTGTACCTGGACCGGCTGGAACGCACCGTGGTGACCCGCCAGATCGCCACCGCCATCGCGGAGTTCCAGGACGGGCTGCCCCGCCAGCGCCCGCCCCGGCAGTTCCCGCACTGACCCGGCACGGGCGCACCGGGCGCCGGGAGGGCCGGCCGGTCAGAACGCGGCGAGCCGGAACTCCAGGTTCCCGAACCGCACCTGGTCGCCGGCCCGGACCCGGACGCCGCCGGCGATCCGGCGCCCGTTCACATGGGTGCCGTTGGTCGAGCCGAGGTCGTACAGCACCCAGCCGCCCTGCTCGTGCCGCAGTTCGGCGTGGTGCCGGGACACCGAGGCGTCGTGCAGCCGCAGTCCCGAACCGGGGATCCGCCCGATTGTCAACTGCCCGGCCCCGGCCTGCGGCAGGCTCAGCCCGGGCAGCCGCTCGGTGCGCCAGGCCCGGCCCAGCCGGGTGCCGAAGGCGGACGCCCGCCCGACCGTGCGCAGCACGAGGCGCTCGACCGGCCCGCCGGTCGGCAGCCCGGCCACCGCCTCGTCCAACTCGCCGCGGCTGGTGGCGTGCAGGACGACGTCCACCCGGCCGAGGAAGGTGTCGTGCGAGAGCCGTCCGCTGCCCGCGCCGTCCCGCAGCATCCCGAGCGCCTGGTCCCGTTCGGCGTCGGAGGGCCGGACGGCGCCGGCCGGCCCGGCCGCGCCGGTGGGGAGGTCAGGAGGCGTCATGGCCAAATTGTCGGCGCGGCCGACTCCGGCTGTCCAGATCGCGCCGTGCGCGGGCGCGGGGTTCGTACGTCACGGCAGTCCAGACGCCCTTTGCGGCCGGTCGGTTCCGCCCGTTCCGGGGGCGCCGAACGGCTTGTTCGCGACCGCCGTACGGCTCGTTCCCGACCGCCGTACGGCCGGTTGCCGACCGCCGTACGGGCCGTCAGGCCTTGCGGGCGGCGGCCAGGATCTTCTCGGTGGTGTGCAGGAACCGGGAGGTGACCGCTCCCCGGTAGGCCTTGCCGAACATGTCCTTGGTGACCCACTTGCCGTCCTGGAGGTGGATCACCACGTACGCGGCCCCCGGACCGGCACCGAGCACCTCGACGTCGCCCTTCGGCGAGCGGTAGGGGAGGGCGAGTTCGGCGGGCAGCGGTTCGGAGAGGAACGCGACGACCAGCCGGACGTCCGGCGTCACCTCGACACCCCGGAACGGCTCGGCGGCGAGCAACTCGGCCACCTCGTCCACCGTCCGCAGCAGCACCGGCACCGGGTACCCGAGGGCCTGCTCCAGGTGCTCCTCGATCCGCCGGGTCAGTGCCGCGCGGCCCGGTTCGGCGGTGGACTCGTCGGTGGTGAAGAAGACGTTGCCGCTCTGGATGTAGGAGCGCACGTTCCCGAGCCCGAGTTCGGCGAAGAGCGCCCGCAGCCGCTCCATCCGCACCGTCCGGCCGCCGACGTTGATGGCCCGCAGGAAGGCGATGTACGTGGTCGTGGTGGTCACCCCGCCAGTGTGGCACCGGCCACCGACAACGACCCGGAGGGCGGCCACCTGCTCGTCCACAACCGGCACCGGGGCCGGCCGGTGGAGGCGATCCGGCTCCACCGACCGGCCCGGTCGGCCACAACGGTTCTACGGCAGCACGGACTTGAGGGCCTCGGGAGTGCGGGCCACGACGGCGTGCCCGTCGTCCGCGGTGATGATCGGGCGCTGGATCAGGATCGGGTGCTCGGCCATCGCCGCGATCCAGCGCTCCCGGTCACCCTCCTCCCGGGGCCAGTCCTTCATCCCGAGGTCCTTGGCGGTCTGCTCGTCGGTGCGGGTGATGTCCCACGGCTCCAGGCCCAGGCGCTCCAGCACCTGCGCCAACTCGGCCGCGGTCGGCGGCTGCTCCAGGTAGCGCCGGACGGTGTACTCGACCCCGGCCGCGTCCAGCTCGCCGAGGGCGGTTCGGCACTTGCCGCACCGCGGGTTGATCCAGATCTCCATGCCGGCCACCCTATCGAGCCGCCCGCCACCGCCCCGGGACCCGCCGCGCGCGATTCAGCCCCCGCCCGCGGCTTCCGCCCCTGCCCGACACCCCGCCCGTGGGCCGCCCCGCGGTCCTGCCCGCCCCGCCCGCGATCCGGTCCGTACGGGAACTCCGCCGAGCCCACCGGCGGTTGACCACACAGGAAGTGCGATCTCGGGAGGGGAGCACCGCATGGACGGCGCGGCGATCATCGAACAGCTGATGACCACGGAGGTCAGGACCGATCCGTACCCGCTGTACGCCAGGGCCCACGAGCTGGGCCCGGTGGCCCCGGCCGGCGACGGCATGTTCGTGGTGAGCGGCTACGCGGCGGTCAACAAGGTGCTGCGCACCCCCGCCTTCGGCGTCGCGACCGCCGAGATGATGTCCGGCCTGGCCCCCGAGTACGCCGTGCACGCGTCGCTCGCCCTGTTCGGCCGCTCGATCCTCCAGCGCAACGCGCCCGACCAGCCCCGGGTCCGCTCGCTGATCGCCTCGGTGTTCACCGCCCGCCGGGTCGCCGCGCTGCGCCCGGCCGTGGAGGCGGCGGTCGACCGGCTGCTGGACGGGATGGCCGAACAGGGCGCCGACGGTTCTCCGGTGGACTTCATGGACGCCTTCGCCTTCCGGCTGCCGGTCGGGGTGATCTGCGAGCTGCTCGGCGTCCCCGAGCAGGACCGCTACCGCTTCCGCGACCTCGCCTCCGACCTGACCGTCGCGCTGGAGATCGTCCAGGACCTGGACGAGCTGGCCGCCGCCGACCGGGCCGCCGACGAGCTGGCCCGGTACTTCACCGAACTGGCCGCCGAGCGCCTGGCGCGGCCGCAGGACGACCTGGTCACCGACCTGGCCCGGATCGCCGCCGCGGACGACGAGCGGCTCTCCGCCCAGGAGTTGCTGGCCAACCTGGTGCTGCTGCTGGTGGCCGGCTTCGAGACCACCACCAACCTGCTCGGCAACGGCCTGGCCCTGCTGTTCCGCCACCCCGAGGCGGCCGCCGGGCTGCGCAGCGGGGCGATCAGCCCGGCCGGGTTCACCGACGAGGTGCTGCGCTTCGACTCCCCGGTCCAGGCCACCGGGCGGGTCGCGCTGGAGGACGGCCTGACCGTCGAGGGCCTGCCGGTCCCGCCCGGCAGCGAGGTGACCCTGCTGATCGGCGCGGCCAACCACGATCCGGCCCGGTACGAGCGCCCCGACGTCTTCGACCCGACCCGCACCGACAGCCAGCCGCTCAGCTTCGGCGGCGGCACCCACTTCTGCCTGGGCTCCCAGCTGGCCCGGCTGGAGGCCGAGGTCGCGGTGCCCGCCCTGCTCGACCGCTTCCCCCGGCTCGCCCCCGGCGGCGTGCCGACCCGGCGCGACCGGCTGGTGCTGCGCGGCTACGAGACCCTGCCGGTGACCGTCCGCTGACGTCGCCGTGACCAGCGGTTCCCGGGGGCGGCAGCGAGTGGGGGCCGGTTCCCCCGGCCCCGGGAACCGGGACCTCCGGCCGCGCGCGGCTGAGCAGTCCGTGGCTGGGCCGTGCGCCGCTGAGCAGTCAGCGGCTGAGCCGCTCGGGGAGAGCGTGGCGTGGGGGCCTGCTCGCCGACGCCCTGGCCGTCCTCGCCCTCACTCCGGACGTCCCGTAGGCCCGGCCCACTCCCAGAGGTTCGCGAACAGCTCCGCCTGCTCCCGGGCGTCGTCCAGCGCGTGGTGGGTGTGCGGCAGGTCCGGTAGCAGCTCAGGCGGCATCGAGCGCTTCCCGATCCCGGCGAACGGCACCCCGGCCCGCGCCGCGTACAGCGTCTTCAGGTCCAGGCAGCCGGAGTGCCCGAACGGGCTGGAACCGGTGAACCGCACCAGGTACCAGTAGAGGAACTGCCAGTCGTACACGGCCGGGTAGCCCACCATCACCGGCCGGTACCGGCGCCCGTCCGGCCCGTTCCGCACCCCCTCCACCCAGTGGCCGAAGGCCCGCATCGCCGCCCCGGGGTCGGCCCCCTCCGCCTCCAGCGCCGCCCGGTCCAGCCCCGACACGGCCAGTGCCTGCGGGTCGTACTCCGGGCTGATCGGCCGCAGCTCCCGGTAGAACGCCGCCGCGCCCGTCCCCGGCCGCCGGAGGCCCTCGCCGTCGTGCCAGCCGGCCACCACGGCCCCGAAGCTCACCATCGAGTACGGCCCCGGGATCGGTCCGTCCGCCTCCACGTCCACCGACACGTACACGGTCGGTGTGACCCTGTCCTTGCGTCCCATGCCTCCATCCAACCCGGCCCGGCAAGCGCATTTCCCGCCGCGGCCCGACGCCTCCGGTCACCCGAACGGGCCGGTGAGGATGCTTCCGGGCACGGGACTGCGCAGGCTGCTGGCAACGACCGGGCCCGACCGGCCCGACCGGGCCCCGAGGGCGCGGCACGGGAGGACGAGATCGACGGGACACGGAGGACGGACACCGGCACCGGAACCGGCGCGCCGCTGCTCGCGAGATGCGCCCTGGCGGCGGCGGTGGGAGCCGTGGGGGTGCTGCTGTTCGCCCTGGGGGAGGGCGGACTGCTGGTGGTCGGGGCGGGGCTGCTCGGACTGGTCGTCTGGGCCGTCGGCGTCTGGTGGTTCCTGGCCTACCGGGGCGCGGTCCGGGCGTTCGGTCTGCTCGTCGCGGTCGCGGCGCCGGTCGCGGTGCTGGTGTTCTTCGCCCACCGCACGCTGTGGCTGACCGCCCTGGTCCTCGTCCTGGTCTGGGCCGCCGCACTGGCCTTCGCCCGCGCGGCGCTGCGCCGGGCCCGCCCCGAGCAGCCGATGCGGGCGAGCGCCGCGCCGCGGCGGCAGCGGCCGGTCCTGATCATGAACCCGAAGTCCGGCGGCGGGAAGGTCGGCCGCTTCGGGCTGGTCGAGCGGGCGGAGGCACTCGGCGCCCGGGTCGTCGTGCTCGACCCCGACGCGCCCGCCGACGTCGCCGCGCTGGCCCGGACGGCCGTGGCCGAGGGCGCGGACCTGCTCGGCGTGGCGGGCGGCGACGGCACCCAGGCGCTGGTCGCGGCCGTCGCCGCCGAGCACGACCTGCCGTTCCTGGTGGTCTCGGCCGGCACCCGCAACCACTTCGCCATGGACCTCGGCCTCGACCGCGCCGACCCCGCCCGCTGCCTGGACGCGCTGACCGACGGCGAGGAACTGCGGGTCGACCTCGGCACGGTCGCGGGCCGGCCCTTCGTCAACACCGTCTCCTTCGGGGTGTACGCCGACCTCGTGCAGCGCCCCGAGTACCGCGACGACAAGGCCGGTACGGCCCTGGACCTGCTGCCGGACCTGCTGGTCGGCGAGGGCGTCCGGCGGGTCGACGCCCGGGCCGACGCCACCGCGCTGCCCGCCCAGCACGCGGTGCTGGTCAGCAACAATCCCTACGGCTCGGCCGACGACCTCGGTGTCGACGGCCGCCGCCCCCGGCTCGACGCCGGCCGGCTCGGCGTGCTGGGCATCCGGGTGGAGGGCGCGGCGCAGGCCGCCGACCTGGCCTTGCGCGGCGCCCAGTCCACCGGGCTGACGGTGCTGACCGCCCGGCAGGTGGAGGTGACCGCGGACGCGGACGAGATCCCGGTGGCGGTCGACGGCGAGGCGCTGCGGATGTCCGTCCCGGTGGTGTGCACGCTGCGCCCGCAGGCCCTGCGGGTCCTGGTGCCGCGCGACCGCCCGGGCGTCCCCGCCCCCGTACCGCCCGTGACCTGGCGCCGGCTGACCGCCATCGCCTTCGGCCGCACCGACCGCGGCTCCGACCCGACCGCCGAGGGGCCGACCCGTGACTGACCCGAACCACGACACCGCTCCGTCGTCCCGTCCCGTCCCGCCGCCCGCCGACGCGCCCGCCGGTACAGCCGCCGACCCGCCCACCGAGGCCGTGCTCAGCGACCTGCGGGCGATCGACGGGGCCGTCTACGCGGCCGTCGCCGCCACGCCCACCCCGACCCTGGACACCGCGCTGCGCCGGCTCTCCCGGGCCGCCGACCGCTCGAAGATCTCGCTCACCGTCGCCGCGCTCCTCGCCCCGTGGCCCGGCCGCCCCCGGCAGGCGGCGGTGGCCGGGGTCGGCGCGGTGGCGCTGGCCTCGGTGACGGCGAACCTGCTCGGCAAGCGGCTGGTCCGCCGCCGCCGGCCCGACCGCGAGCAGGCCCGGGTGGCCGTCGACCGGCAGGTGCCGATGCCGGAGTCGGCCTCCTTCCCGTCCGGGCACACGGCCTCGGCGACGGCCTTCGCCACCGCGGTCGGCGTCCTGCTGCCGCCGGCGGCGGTGCCGCTCGGCGCGCTGGCTGCCGCGGTCGGCTACTCCCGGGTCCACACCGGCGTGCACTACCCGGGTGATGTCGCGGCCGGCGCGCTGCTCGGCTTCACGGCCGCGGTGGCGTCCCTGGCCGTCGTCCGGACCGTGCCGCCGCGCCTCCCGGAATGAGCGGGCCGCACACCGGCCCGGCCGCGGACAGGGAACCCGACCGGTGGCTCTCGGAACGCCGCCGCTCCTCCGCGGGCGTCCTAGTCGCGGCGGGCACGGCGGTGGTGCTGATCGCCCTGGACGACGACTGGTGGCAGATCTCGGGCGCGGACGTGGGCGTCCTGGTGCTGCTCGCCTACCTCCTCCCGTACTTCGCGATCACCTCGGTGGTCTTCACCACCGCGTCCGGCGAGCGGGTGCGCGGCTGGGCCCGGCGCACGGAGCGCGGCACGATGCTCCAGCGCTACGTCCTCGGCTCGGCGCCCGGGCCGGGCGTCTCGATCCCCATCGCGGCCGCCGCCCTGCTGGTGGCGATGGTCTGGCGCCCCGGCTACCTGGGCTCCGAACTCTCCCCGGTGCCCCGCGCACTGGTGGCCCTCGTCCTGGTCGTGCTCGCCTGGGCCTGCGTGGCGGTCTCCTTCGCCGTCGCCTTCCAGGCCGACAACCTGGTGGAGGACGAGCAGGGCCTGGAGTTCCCCGGCGGCGGCCGCCCGACCTGGCTCGACTACCTCTACTTCGCCCTTTCCCTGATGACCACCTTCGGCACCACCGACGTCAACGTGCTCTCCCGGGAGATGCGCCGCACGGTGGCGGCCAACTCGCTCATCGCCTTCGTCTTCAACACCGTCACCGTGGCGAGCCTGGTCTCCGCCCTGAACAGCCTCTGACCCCCGCCCGGCCCCGGACGCGCCCCAGCTCCCGCCCCCGTCCCGCCCCGACCCGACCCGACATCACCCCCGGCCTGCACCGGTCATCTGAACGTCCGTGCGCTATCTTCTGCCGTGAGCATTTTCCCCCGGCAACGACCAGGTTCCCCGGGCCGCCGCAAGGCCGGCCGGGGCGGCCGTCTCGCCGTCCTGGACGGCCTGCGCATCCTGGCCGCGCTGATGGTGGTCTTCCATCACTACGTCGGCTACGGCGGCGGCACCAAGCCCGAGGAGAGTGCCTGGGGCAGGCCGGTCGAGCAGGTGTTCCACCGTGCCTCCGTGCCCGGGGCCTACCTGTGGACCGGAATATGCCTGTTCTTCGTGATCAGCGGATTCGTGATCTGCATGAGCAGCTGGGGCCGTCCGGTGGGCGACTTCGTCCGCTCCCGGGTCATCCGGCTCTACCCCGCGTACTGGTTCGCGGTCCTGCTCACCACCGCCGTCGTCGTGGTGTGGCCGCTGGTGCGCCAGCCGCTGCCGTCCGAGCAGGTCCTCGCCAACCTGACGATGTTCCAGGAGGGCCTGGGCATCAAGGACGTGGACGCCGTCTACTGGACGCTCTGGATCGAGCTGCGCTTCTACCTGCTCTTCGCCATCGTGGTCTGGCGGGGGGTGACCTACCGGCGGATCGTCGCCTTCTGCTCGATCTGGACGGTCGCCGGCATCGTCGCGGCGAGCACCAAGTGGCCCGTGCTCGACTTCTTCGCGATGTCGCAGGTCTCCTCGTTCTTCGTGGCCGGCCTCGCCCTCTACCTGGTCCACCGGTACGGTCCCAACCTGATGCTCTTCGGCATCGTCGGGATCAGCTGGATCCTCTCGGTCCTCTTCACCATCCAGCACCAGAAGGAGGTGAACCCCTACCTCGGCCGGCCCGAGCTGCCGACCTGGCCCGCCGTGCTGCTGACCACCCTCTCCTACCTGGTCATGATCGTGGTCGCGCTGGGCTGGGGCTCCCGGATCCAGTGGCGCTGGCTCACCTTCGCCGGCGCCCTCACCTACCCGCTGTACCTGCTCCACGAGACCATGGGCTGGACCGCGCTGCGCGCCCTCCACGACCGCGACGTCAAGCCCTGGACGGCGGTCGGCCTCGTCACGGTCGCCATGCTGGTCGCGTCCTGGCTCGTCCACCGGATCATCGAGAAGCCCCTGACCCCCCGCCTCAAGACCGGCATGACCAGGAGCATCGACCAACTCCGCGCCGCCGAGCCGCTCCCCCCACAGCCCGCCCCGGCCGCGACCCCCGCCCCCGGCATCCTGGCGACCGTCTCCACCCCCTGGACCACGGCCTTCACCCCGAAGGAACCCCGCCCCCCGCACACCCCCGACCACCACTGACCCCCGGCAGCCGAACGGCGCCGCGCGGCCGGCCCGACGAAGATCGGACCACCCGCCCGGCGCCGTTCGCGCGGGCCCGGGACCTCTAGAGGTCGTAGTAGAGCTCGAACTCGTGCGGGTGGGGGCGGAGGGCGATCGGGGCGATCTCGTTGGTGCGCTTGTAGTCGATCCAGGTCTCGATCAGGTCCGGGGTGAAGACGTTGCCCGCGAGGAGGTACTCGTGGTCGGCCTCCAGGGCGTCGAGGACGGCGGGGAGGGAGGACGGGACCTGGGGGACGTTGGCGTGCTCCTCGGGGGCCAGCTCGTAGAGGTCCTTGTCGACCGGCTCCAGCGGCTCGATCTTGTTGCGGATGCCGTCGAGGCCGGCCATCAGCATGGCGGCGAAGGCCAGGTAGGGGTTGGAGGCCGGGTCCGGGGCTCGGAACTCGATGCGCTTGGCCTTGGCGTTGGAGCCGGTGATCGGGATGCGGATCGCGGCGGAGCGGTTGCGCTGCGAGTAGACCAGGTTGACCGGCGCCTCGAAGCCCGGCACCAGGCGGTGGTAGGAGTTCACCGAGGGGTTGGTGAACGCCAGCAGCGAGGGGGCGTGCCGCAGCAGGCCGCCGATGTAGTAGCGGGCGGTGTCGGAGAGCCCGGCGTAGCCCTGCTCGTCGTAGAAGAGCGGGGTGCCCTCGGTCCACAGCGACTGGTGGACGTGCATGCCCGAGCCGTTGTCGCCGAAGATCGGCTTCGGCATGAAGGTGGCGGTCTTGCCGTTCCGCCAGGCGACGTTCTTGATGATGTACTTGAACAGCATCAGGTCGTCGGCGGCGTGCAGCAGGGTGTTGAACCTGTAGTTGATCTCGGCCTGGCCGGCGGTGCCGACCTCGTGGTGCTGGCGCTCGACCTCCAGTCCGGCCTTGGCGAGCTCCAGCGACATCTCGGCGCGCAGGTCGGCGAAGTGGTCGACCGGCGGGACGGGGAAGTACCCGCCCTTGTACTTGACCTTGTAGCCGCGCACGTCGCCCTCGGCGGCGCCGCTGTTCCAGGCGCCGGCCTCCGAGTCGATGTGGTAGAAGGACGCGTTGGCGCTGGTCTCGAAGCGGACCGAGTCGAAGACGTAGAACTCGGCCTCGGGCCCGAAGTACGCGGTGTCGGCGATGCCGGAGGAGGCGAGGTAGGCCTCGGCCTTCCTGGCGACGTTGCGCGGGTCGCGGCTGTACGCCTCGCCGGTGACCGGGTCCTGGATGAAGAAGTTGATGTTGAGGTGCTTCTCGGCCCGGAAGGGGTCGAGGCGGGCCGTGGCGAGGTCCGGCACCAGGGCCATGTCGGACTCGTGGATGGCCTGGAAGCCGCGGATCGACGAGCCGTCGAACATCAGGATCTCGGACGGGTCGAAGGTCGCCGCAGGTACGGAGAAGTGCTGCAGGACGCCCGGCAGGTCGCAGAAACGGACGTCGACGAACTTCACGTCGTTGTCCTGGATGTACTGCTTCACTTCGGCGGCGTTGTTGAACATCCATCCTCCTCGGCGTGCGAATGTGGCTCACCATAGGAATGGGTCGTTTCCACTCGGTGACCCGCTCGTTTCCTAGATGTTAACCACGACCGCCGGGCGGGCGGCAAAGACGTACGGTACGGGACAAATCGCCCCGCCCAGCTGGGCGCCCTGCCCCAAGTGGTCTGGACCACTTGGAAAGCTCCGGAACGGCGATTCACCCGGTCGGGGGTGATGGCCGGGCCGGAGGGGAGCCGGTGGCGGCGCACGCCGTCAGCCCGGTTAGTGTGGATTCGTGGACACCAGAGAAGCGTTGGGATCGTGGATCGACGGCCCGCGGGCGGCCGCCGAGAAGATGGGCGCCGACTTCGGCTACCGCGGCGAGCGCCTCGGGCTGCCCAAGGAGGGCCCCGGCTCGGTCGCCGGCCCCGGCCGCCGGATCGGCGCCCTGTTCGTGGACGGCTGGCTGGTCGCCCTGGTCGCGTACGGGCTGATCGCCCACGGCGACCAGGCCGAGGCCAACCTGTGGACCAGTCCGCTGTACTTCCTGGTCGCGTCCCTGCTGCTGGCCACCACCGGCACGACGGTCGGCAAGCGGTTGTTCGGCCTGCGGGTGGTCCGGCTGGACGGCGGCCGCGCGACCATCCCGCAGGTCCTGCTGCGCACCCTGCTGCTCTGCCTGGTGATCCCGCCGCTGGTCTGGGACCGCGACACCCGCGGCCTGCACGACAAGGCGGTCGGCACCGTCGAGGTCCGGATCTGACACCGGGCCCCCGGTGCAAAGGCGGTACGAAGGCCGTACGGACGCCGGTACGAACGTCGAAACGGCCCCGCCGCGGAGCTTCCGCGGCGGGGCCGTTCTCGTGTCGTCAGGGGCGGGGGAGGGTCAGCGGGCCTGGCCGCCCTTGGGCATCCGGGCGCCCTTCGGCATCGGGCCCTTGGGGATCGGCGCCTTGGAGAGCAGGTCGCCCAGCGCGCGCAGGCGGTCGTTGGTCTCGGTGACCTGGGCGGCGGTGATGGCGCGGGGCAGGCGCATCAGGTGGATCTGGAGCTTCTTCAGCGGGACCTCGCCCTCGCCGGTGCCCACCACGATGTCGTGCACCGGCACGTCGCCGACCACACGGGCCATCTTCTTCTTCTCGGACGCCAGCAGCTGGCGGACCCGGTTGGGGTTGCCCTCACCGATCAGCGCGATGCCGGCCCGGCCCACGGCGCGGTAGACCGCGTCCTGGTTGCGGGTGACCGCGACCGGGGTGGAGTTGGAGCTCCAGCCGCGCCGGATGTTGTTCAGCACCGCCGCGACGGCGCCCGGCTGCCCCTCCATCTGCCCGAACGCGGCGCGCTCGGCCCGGCGCCCGAAGACGATCGCCATGGCCAGTACGGCCACGATGAAGCCCAGGATGCCCAGGTAGACGGGATGCTCGATCGCGAAGCCGATGGCGAGGAACACGCCGAAGGTCAGCAGGCCGACGCCGGCGATGATCAGGCCGATCTTGGTGTCGACCTTCTTGGTCATGGTGTACGCCAGACGGATCTGCTTCAGCCGTCCGGGGTTCTCGGATGTTTCCCTCGCCATAACGCTCATGGTACGTGGCACGGGTACGGGATATCCAAGCCCGGGTACCCGTTCGCCCCAACCGTGACCCGTCCGCCCGCGCGCCGTCGCGCAGAGCGACGCCGGGGGCCTCGACGGCGCCGAAGCGTCACCGCCGTACGGGCCGCGCCCCCGCCGCGTCCACGGCCGTGCCCGCCGTCCCCGCCGCCACCGCGTCGTCGTCGTGCCGGCGGTCCGCCGCGTACCGGCGGTTCTCGCACACCGCCGCCCACGCGTTGCTCCGCGCGTGCCGCTGGCCGGGCGCGAGCAGGACGCTCTCGGCGAACCGCAGCGCCACCCCCACCGACCGGATCCGCATCTGCATCCGCGTCTCCATCCGCATGCCGAACAGCTCCTCCCGTGGCTGAGAAGAATCGAACGCTCACCAGGCGTCCAGAGTCCCCACCCCGTGTTACCAGCCCGTGACCAGCCAGTCAAAGTGTGGTGAAACCGGAAGGGCGGAGCCGGAGCTCCGCCCTTCCCATGGCTCGAAACGGTCGGGGACCGTCAGGCGGCCGTCAGACCGCGGCCTGCTCGCGCCGCTCCAGCGCCTGCCGGTACAGCCGGCCGGCCCGGTACGAGGACCGCACCAGCGGGCCCGACATGACGCCCGCGAAGCCCAGCTCCTCGGCCTCCTGCTGCAGCTCGACGAACTCCTGCGGCTTCACCCAGCGCTCCACCGGGTGGTGGCGCAGCGAGGGGCGCAGGTACTGGGTGATGGTGATCAGCTCGCAGCCGGCGCCGACCAGGTCGGCCAGCGCCTGGCTGACCTCCTCGCGGGTCTCGCCCATGCCCAGGATCAGGTTGGACTTGGTCACCAGCCCGGCCGCGCGGGCCTGGGTGATGACGTCCAGCGAGCGCTCGTAGCGGAACGCCGGGCGGATCCGCTTGAAGATCCGCGGCACCGTCTCGACGTTGTGCGCGAGCACCTCGGGGCGGGACGAGAAGACCTCGGCCAGCTGCTCGGGCACCGCGTTGAAGTCGGGGATGAGCAGCTCGACGCCGGTGCGCCCGGCCTCGCGGTCGGCCGTCATCGCGTGCACCTGGCGCACGGTCTCGGCGTACAGCCAGGCGCCGCCGTCCGCCAGGTCGTCGCGGGCGACGCCGGTGATGGTGGCGTAGTTGAGGTCCATGGTGACGATGGACTCGGCGACCCGGCGCGGCTCGTCGCGGTCGAACTCGGCGGGCTTGCCGGTGTCGATCTGGCAGAAGTCGCAGCGGCGGGTGCACTGGTCACCGCCGATGAGGAAGGTCGCCTCGCGGTCCTCCCAGCACTCGAAGATGTTGGGGCAGCCGGCCTCCTGGCAGACCGTGTGCAGCCCCTCCTTCTTCACCAGCGACTGGAGGGCGTTGTACTCCGGGCCCATCTTCGCGCGGGTCTTGATCCACTCGGGCTTCCGCTCGATGGGGGTCTCGCTGTTGCGGACCTCCAGGCGGAGCAGCTTCCTGCCGTCGGGCGCGACAGCGGACACGTGCGACTCCTAGAACTAGACGGGGTACCCCCAGGGTACGCCTGTGGTTGTACGGCCTTCGCCGGGCCTGCCGCCCTGCAATCGCAGGGCAACACGGCTACCGGTCGGTAGATTCCCAGCGGCCGCCGCGTCTTCCGGCGGCCGGCGGGGGCGGGTTCAGTGGCTGGGCGCCGGCTCCGGCAGCTCGGCGAGGACGTCCGCCAGGTGGCGTTCGACCACCGGGGCCGCCTCGGCGACGGACAGTCCGCGCTTCAGCTCGCCGGTGAGCGAGGCGACGCCCGCGTCCCGGATGCCGCACGGCACGATCTTGTCGAACCAGGTCATGTCCGGGTCGCAGTTGAGCGAGAAGCCGTGCATGGTCACCCCGCGGGCGACCCGCACGCCGATCGCGGCGAGCTTGCGGTCGTCGCCGCGCTGCCCGGCGTTGGAGGGGGCGTACTCGGGGCCGGCCAGCCGCGGGTCGATGCCCAGCGGCAGGCCCATCCGCAGGGTCAGCCTGCCGATGTCCACCACCTGCGCCGGGTCCACCACGGCGTCCGGGATGGAGTCGCCCAGCACCCAGACCCCGCTGCGGCCCTCGACCCTGGTCGACCCGATGCCGAACTCGCCGGCGGTGCGGATGAGCGCCTCCTCCAGCCGGCGGACGTAGGCGATGACGTCGATCGGGTCGGGCAGCTTGACGATCGGGTAGCCGACCAGCTGGCCGGGGCCGTGCCAGGTGATCTCCCCGCCCCGGTTGACCTCCACCACCGGGGTGCCGTCCAGCGGGAGGTCGGCGGGGTTGGTGCGCTTGCCCATGGTGTACACCGACTGGTGCTCCAGGAGCAGGACGGTGTCGGGGATCTCGTCCGCGACCCGCAGCGCGTGCAGCCGCTGCTGCTCCTCCCAGGCCTCCTGGTAGGGCACGGTCCGCTCACCTATGCCCATGTGGACAAAACGCACGTTCTCGCTCACCGCTGCCGCTCCTTGCCAGGCGTTCGAGACCAACCTCGCCACTGTACGCCCCGGCCGGGTCGGACCTTCCAGCCGTCCCGCCCGCTCGCCTTCACCCCGGCCCGGCAACCGCCCGGCGCGGCCCGACCCCGTCCCCGCCGAGCTCCCCGCCGACCTCCCCCCGCTCGCGCTCAGCCCCCCGCGAGCAACTGCAGCCGCAGCGCGAGCTGGAGCTCCAGCGACCGCTCCGGCTGGTTCCAGTCCCGCCCGAGCAGCGCCTCGACCCGGTCCAGTCGCTGGACCACGGTGTTCACGTGGACGTGCAGCTCGTCCTTGGCCCTGGTCAGGCTGCCGCCGCAGTCGAAGTACGCGCGCAGGGTGCGGACCAGCTCGGTGCCGCGCCGGGCGTCGTACGCCAGCAGCGGGCCGAGCGTCGCGCCGACGAAGCCGTCCACGTCGTGGCCGTCGCCGAGCAGCACGCCGAGGAAGCCGAGCGCGCGGGCGGAGGCGCCCTCCCCGGCGCGGCCGAGCACCCGCAGCGCCCGGACGCAGCGCAGGCCCTCGCCGTAGGCGGCGGCCAGCGCGGACGGCCCGGCGGCCGGGCGGCCCGCGCCGACGGTGACCGGGAACCCGGCCAGCCGGGCCAGCCGCTCGGCGGCCTGCCGGGCGGTCTCCTCGGCGTCGTCGGTGCCGCCGGCCTCGACGGGCGCCAGCAGCACCACCGTCTCGGCGTGCTCGGCGCTGACGCCCCGGGAGCCGAACAGGTAGCGCCGGGCCGCGCCCGCCAGCCGCGCCCGGTCGTCGCCCTGCCCGTCGGCGGGCTCCGCGACCAGCACCAGGTGCGGCCGGGCGAGGTCGACGCCGAGCCGGCGGCCGCGCGCGGTGAGCCCGGCCGGGTCGCGCTCGGGGGCGGTCAGCAGGTCGGTGAGCAGCTCGCCGCGGACCCGGTTCTCGGTCTCGGCGACCGAGCGGCGCAGCAGCAGGAGCAGCGCGGTGACCACGCTGGCCCGCTCGAACAGCCGCCGGTCGGCGTCGTCGAGGCCGGGCCGGCCGCGCAGCACCATGGTGCCGAGCGCGTCGTGCCCGGCCAGCACCGCGCACACCCACTGCTCGCCGTGCCGTACGGACCTCCCCTCGGCGCGGGAGGCGGCGACCGCCTCGGCGAGTTCGGCGGCGGGCGCGGCGCGGCCGGCCAGCGGCTCGCCCTCGGCGTCCAGGACCGCTATCTCCCCGCCCAGCAGGGTGGCGACGGCGGCCGCGACGTCCGGCACCTCGGCGCCGCGCAGCACCAGGTCGGTGAGCCGGTCGTGCGCCTGCTCGGCCCGCTGGACGGCGGCGGAGTGGGCCCGGACCAGCTCGTTGGCGGCGTTCAGCTCGGCGAGCGCGGCCCGGGTGTCGGCCAGCGACTTGGCGGTGTCCAGGGCGATCGCGGCGTGCGCGGCCAGCGAGCAGAGCAGCGCGACCTCGTCGGGGGAGAAGGCGCGCGGCGTGCGGTCGGCGGCGAACAGGACGCCGATGACCTGCCCGCCGAGCAGCAGCGGCACCCCGATGATCGCCACCAGGCCCTCGTCCAGCACGCCCGCGTCGATGGTGCCGGTGTGGTGGAAGCGCGCGTCGTTGCGGTAGTCGGGGGTGGCGTACGGGCGGGCGGTCTGCGCGACCAGGCCGCCCAGGCCGTCGCCGAGGCTGAGCCGCAGGGTCTGGAACAGGACGGAGACCGAGCCGTCGGTGACCCGCATGTAGGTGTCGCCGGCGGCCTCGTCCGGCAGGGTCAGGTACGCGGTGTCGGTGCCGAGCAGCATCCGGGCCCGGCGGACGATCGCCTGGAGCACGGTGTCCAGGTCCCGGGAGGCGGCGAGGTCGCCGGCGGTGTCGAACAGGGCAGTCAACTCGGCTTCCCGACGCCGGTGTTGACGTAGTGTCCGGTGGACCCGCAGGGCCTGCCAGGTGGCGTCGTCGATCTCGGCGAGGACGGCGGCCGGCGCCCCGCGGCGGCGGGCGTCGGCCAGCACGTCGGCGAAGTCCTCGGTGGCGGCGCCGGAGGCGAGCAGGTCGAGCAGCCGCCGCAGCGCGGGTGCGGCGCTTTCGTGAGGGTGGTTCATGGTGCGTGCTGCCAATCGGCGTCGGTTCCGTCGGTTCCGAGAAAGCGCGATCGTATCGGCTCGGTCCTCAGGCGACGGCGGGCTTTCCGGCCGCGGCCGCGTCCGGCTCCTGGCCTTCCCGGTCGCTTCCGCCGTCGACCTCGGCGAGGTCCTGGCCCCTGGTCTCCCGGCCGCAGAGCACCGCCACCACGGTGATCACCGCGGCGATCGCGACGTACACCGAGATGGGGGTGGCGCTGCCGTAGTCCTTGAGCAGCGCGGTGGCGATCAGCGGCGCCGGGGCGCCGGCCGCCACCGAGGAGAACTGGGCCCCGATCGAGGCGCCCGAGTACCGCATCCGGGTCGCGAACAGCTCGGAGAAGAAGGCGGCCTGGGGTGCGTACATGGCGCTGTGGAAGACCAGGCCGACCGTCACCGCGGTGACCAGCGAGCCGAAGGACCCCAGGTCGACCAGGCCGAAGAAGACGAAGGCCCAGGCGCCCACGCCGACCGCGCCCACCAGGTACACCGGCCTGCGCCCGACCCGGTCGGAGAGCGCGCCGAACAGCGGGATCAGCGCGAACTGGATCGCGGAGGCGATCAGGACGGCGTTCAGCGCGGTCTGCTTGGAGAAGTGGGCGTGGGTGACGGCGTAGGTGAGCACGAAGGTCGTCATCACGTAGTAGGAGATGTTCTCCGCCATCCGCGCGCCCATCGCCACCAGCACCTCCCGCCAGTGGTTCCGCAGCACCTCCACCAGCGGCAGCCGTTCGGCCGTCGTCCGCTCCCGCTTCCGCTCCTGCTGCGCCGCCAGCGCCTGCTTGAACAGCGGCGACTCGTCCACCGCGAGCCGGATCCACATCCCGACCACGACCAGCAGGGCCGACAGCAGGAACGGCACCCGCCAGCCCCACGCCAGGAACTCCGCGTCCGACTGCACCGCCGTCATCAGCGAGAGCACCCCGGCCGCCAGCAGGTTCCCGGCCGGCGCCCCGCCCTGCGGCCAGGACGCCCAGAACCCGCGCCGCCGCTGGTCCCCGTGCTCCGACACCAGCAGCACGGCGCCGCCCCACTCGCCGCCGAGCGCGAAGCCCTGCACCAGTCGCAGCACCGTCAGCAGCACCGGCGCCGCGACGCCGATCGAGTCGTACGTCGGCAGCAGCCCGATCGCGGTGGTCGACCCGCCCATCAGCAGCAGGCTCACCACCAGCAGCTTCTTCCGGCCGACCCGGTCCCCGAAGTGACCGAAGACCAGCGCCCCGAGCGGCCGCGCCGCGAACCCGATGGCGTAGGTCAGGAAGGACAGCAGCGTCCCGGTCAGCGGATCGCTGTGCGGGAAGAACAGCCTCCCGAACACCAGCGCCGCCGCTGTTCCGTACAGGAAGTAGTCGTACCACTCGATCGTCGTGCCGATCAGGCTGGCAGCCACCACTCTCGGGAGTGAGCTGCCGGCTTCCGTACCTCGTGCAGGGGCGTTCATGGCCACCACTTCCAGAACCAGGGGGAGACGATGTCGCCACAAGGTAGGAAGCGCCCGACCCCGGGACTATGTGGGTGGACCACACAGTCCCGGGGTCGAATGTGCCTGCCCACCCTATGAGCGGGGCTGTCGAGCGGGGCTGTCGGAGAGCGGAGCGCTGCCCGCTCAGTGGGCCGTCCAGCCGCCGTCGAGGGGGAGGCTGGCGCCGGTGATGTAGGAGGCGGCGGGAGAGCAGAGCCAGAGGGCGAGCTGGGCGACCTCGTCGGGTTCGATGAGGCGCTTCACGGCGGTGCGGTCGAGCATGATCCGCTCGACCACCTCGTCCTCGGGGATGCCGTGGGCGAGCGCCTGGGCGGCGATCTGCTTCTCCACCAGGGGAGTCCGGACGTAGCCCGGGTTGACGCAGTTGCTGGTGACGCCGTACGGCGCGCCCTCCAGGGCGACGGTCTTGCTCAGGCCCTCCAGCCCGTGCTTGGCCGTGACGTACGCGGACTTGAAGGCGCTGGCGCGCAGGCCGTGGACGGAGGAGACGTTGACGACCCGGCCCCACTCCTGCTCGTACATGTGCGGCAGGGTGCGGCGCAGGATGCGGAACGGGGCCTCGACCATGACGCGCTGGATCAGCGCGAAGCGGTCGGGCGGGAACTCGTGCACGGGCGCGACGTGCTGGAGGCCGGCGTTGTTGACGACGATGTCGGCGTCGTCCGGGAGGGCGTCCACGGCCCCGGGATCGGCGAGGTCGGCGACGATCGCGCGGCCGCCGATCCGCTCGGCGAGCTCCTCGGCCGGGCCGGCCGCGAGGTCGACGACGTAGACCCGGGCGCCGGCCCCGGCGAAGGCCTCGGCGCAGGCCCGGCCGATGCCCGAGGCGGCCCCGGTGACCATGGCCGTGCGGCCGGCGAGCGGGCGGGCAGTAGAGGTGTCCATGGCCGAGAACGGTAGGAATCCGGCGGCCCCGCTCCCATGTGGCGGACCGCCACAGCATTCCTGTGAGCTGTGGTGTTGTCCGCCATGACGCCGGTATGGGGTCCGAACGGCGGATCGACCCTCGGAACCGCCGACGGTTCGGCCCCGGACGAGCAAACCCAAGGTGACGTCGCTTCCCCACAATGGGCGCGGTTGCTTCACCCGTTCGGTGGATTGCTCGGTCAGATCCACCCATAGCGCCCGAATGCTCGCTACATTCACGCCGATTCCCGACAGGGGGCGCCGCCCCAGGCCGCCGAAGTGCTGGTGAGGCCCGGTGCGACGTCCGAGAGGTGTTGACAGACATGCCCCAACGGCCTGCAACCGACAGCCCGGCGTACGGACCGCTCGACCCGCTCGGCCAGCACCGAGGTCCGGTCGGCCGGACCCTTCCGGACGCCCCCGACGCCCTGACCGCCGAAACGCTGCCCGCCGACGCCCCGGACGCCGACGACCTTCGGCTGCCGGTGCAGGCCACACCCGACCGGCACGAGGGCCCCGCCGCGCCCGCGCCCGCCCCGGCCCGCGGCCCCGGCCACGCCGGCCCGGCCCCGCAGAACGGCCAGCTCGCGGCGCTGATCGAGGAGGCCGGCTTCTCGCACGCGGGCCTCGCCCGCCGGGTCGACCAGCTCGGCCTGGAGCACGGCCTCGACCTGCGCTACGACAAGACCTCGGTCACCCGCTGGCTGCGCGGCCAGCAGCCGCGCGGCGCCACCCCGGCGCTGATCGCCGAGGTCTTCACCCGCCGGCTCGGCCGCCGCCTCACCGCCCAGGACCTCGGCCTGGACGCCTGCGCCCCGGTCTACGCCGGCCTGGAGTTCGCCGAGACGCCGCAGGAGGCGGTGGACATCGTGGCGAGCATGTGGCGCAAGGACAACGGCCCGCAGTCCGAGCTGCGCCGGATCGCCTTCACCCCGGCCGGCCTGGTCGTCCCCAGCCGGGACTGGCTGATCGGGCGCACCGACGAGCGGGTCGCCCGGGACGGCTCGACCCTGGCCCGGCCGGACGCCGCCACCGGCCCGCCGGCCGGCAGCGCCACCTCCGCGGCCATCACCGGCGCCCCGGCGCCGGGCGCGCCCGGTGCGTCCCCCGGGAGCCCGGCGCGCGGCCCGGCCCCCGGAGCTCCCGGTGCCCCCACCGCCCGCAGCACCGCCGGGACCACCGGCACCGCCCCCACCATCGGCCGGGTGCCGGTGCAGAGCCGCCGGCCGCCGGTCGCCGTGGAGCCGCCGTACACCGACCCGGCCCGCGAGTCCCGCCCCGCCCTGCGGGTCGGGCGGGGCGACATCGCCGCCATCCGCGCCGTCGGCGACCTCTTCCGCGCGCTCGACCACGCCTACGGCGGCGGCCACGCCCGCCAGGCGCTGGTCCGCTACCTGGAGAGCGAGGCCGAGCCGATGCTGCGCGGCCGCTACGGCGAGCAGATCGGCCGGGCCCTGTTCGGCGCGGTCGCCGACCTCACCAGGCTGGCCGGCTGGACGTCCTTCGACATCGCCGCGCACGGCCTCGCCCAGCGCTACTTCGTCCAGGCGCTGCGCCTGTCCCAGGCCGCCGGGGACCGCGCGCTCGGCGGCTACGTGCTGGTGACGATGAGCCAGCAGGCCGTCCACCTGGGCCACGGCCGGGAGGCGGTCCAGCTCGCCCGGGTCGCCCAGCAGGGCGTGGGCACCGCGGTGCCGCCGGTCGTCCAGTCGCTGATGCACGCCGCTGAGGCGCGCGGGCACGGCCTGCTGGGCGACGTCCGGTCCTGCACCACCGCCCTGGTGCGCGCCGAGCGCTCCCTGGCGGCGGCCCGGACGGGTGACGAACTGCCCTCCTGGGCGCGGTACTTCGACGAGGCCCAGCTCTCCGACGAGTTCGCCCACTGCTACCGCGACCTCCAGCAGTGGCGGACGGCCGCGCAGCACGCCGAGAAGTCGCTGCGGCTGCGCTCGCCCGCCTACGCCCGCAGCCGCATCTTCTGCCGTCTGGTGCTGGCCACCGCACGGCTCGGCATGGGGGACCTCGACGAGGCCTGCACCATGGCCACCGACGCGCTGCGGGCGGCGGGGGAGATGCGCTCGGCCCGCTCGCTGGAGTACGTCCGGGACTTCCACCGCCGGCTCACGCCCTACCGCGGCAGCCCGGTGGCCCGAGCCTTCGAGGAGACGGCCCGCCAGGCGGGGGTGATCTGACCGGCGGGCGTGGCGGCCCGGCCGACGGGCGGCGGCGACCCGACCGGCGGGGTGCACGGGGCCGACCGCGCGGCGCCCGCCCGTTCCGGCGGGCCGCCGCCCGGCCGGCCGCATGGTCGACACCACCGGATGAGCGGTCGGGGCCGTCAGGCCGACCGGTCCGGTGTCCTGGCGCGCCGTCGATCCGTCACCCCGGCGGACCGCCGACGCGACCGGGAGCCTCGCGGCGCGCGGCAGCCGGCCGTCGGCCGACGGGCCTCCGCCTCCCGCCCGTCAGGCCGCCGCCTCCGCCTCCCGGGCGTCGGCCGGGACGCCGAGGTCGCCCAGCACCGCCTGGGCCGCCCGCCGACCGGACACCAGCGCGCCCTGCACGGTGCTGGTGTCCCGGTGGTCCCCGGCGACGTACAGCCCGGCCAGCAGCCGCACCGGGCGGCGGGGGTTGTGCGGCGGCGGCATCGCGGGCAGCGCGTCCGGGACGTGCCGCACGCCGAGGAACTGCCAGCCCGCGGTCGAGCCGCCGTACAGCTCGGCCAGCCGGGCCCGCACGGCCGGTTCCAGCCCGGCCGGGCCGCCCAGGTCGAAGGCGCGCCGCCCGAGCACGGTGCTGGCGATCAGCGCCTGGCCGGCCGGGGCGTAGGACGGGTGCAGCTCGCTGAGCACCAGCGAGTGCGAGACCAGCGGCGGGTGCCCGTTCGGCCGGTCGCCGTCGAGCAGCAGCACGGCCTCGCCCAGCGGGGCGGCGTCGGCCGCGTGGAAGAAGGTCGTGACGGGGTGGAAGTCCGGCAGCCGTAGCCCGGGCAGCAGTTCGGCGGCGGAGCGGGCGTCGGTGGCGACGATGACGGCCTGGGCGCCGATCCGCCCGTGTGCGAGGGTCTCCACGCCGTCGGCGGCGATCGAGGTGACCCGCACCCGGGTGCGGACGGTGCCGACGGGCAGCGCGGCGGCGAGTTGGGCCGGCACCGCCGCGGCCCCGTCGGCGGGCAGACAGAGCCGCCCGCGCGCGTAGGAGCGCAGCACCAGGTCGGCGACCCGGCTGCTGGTGCCGAGGGCCGGGTCGGCGAGCAGCGCGCCGAGCAGCGGGCGCAGGAAGCCGTCCACGGTGCGCTGGGAGAGGCCGTGGCCGGCCAGCGCGCGGGCCGCGGTGGTCTCCGGCCGGGCCTGGAGCCGGCTGACCGGCGTGGTGGCCAGGCGGCCGAGCCAGCCGCCCAGCCGGGCCTTGTCCAGCGGACTGCCGAGCGGGGCCCGGGCGGCGGCCTGCCGGGCGACGGTGAGCTGGGGGTCCCCGGCGCGGTAGCGGCGGCCGGCGCTGTGCACCAGCACGCCGGGCGCGAGCGGGCGCAGGTCGAGGCGGTCGAGGTCGAGCGTGCGGTGCAGCTCGGGGAAGGCGGTGTTCAGCAGGTGGCTGCCGTCGTCGAGCCGGAATCCGTCCTGCTCGCGGGTGGCCATCCGGCCGCCGATCCGGTCGGTGGCCTCCAGGACCTGAACGGCGAGGCCGTGGCCGGTGAGCGCGCGGGCGGCGGCCAGGCCCGCGAGTCCGGCGCCGACCACGACGACGTCCGGGTCGGACGGCCGACGGGCGCGGCGGGTGAAGTCGTACGTGGGCACTGGCGTGCTCCCTCCCTGGTCCCGGGGCTCCGGCCGACGCAGGCAGCGGGGTGCCGGGACACGGTCCGACGAGGGTGATGCCCAGTCAGTGTGAGCATCAGACAAGCGCATCGGGCCGGATCCGAGGGGCGGGGAGGGTTGTGCAGCACCGGGCGGGGGCGCGGTCACGGACAGTGCGCCGTGCGGCCGGGTTCGGGGGTCGATGGGCGCGTACGGTCACCGGGGGCGTGCGACGCGCCCGCCATGTGCTCCCATGCGCCCCCTCCTCGGGCCCCCTCGGCCCCCGCCCGGCATATGCCCCTGGCCAGGGCGGATGCCGTAGTCGGAGTACGCACGGCTCCGCAGGACCCGCGCGCACCTCCGGCCGCCCGGCGTGCGTAGCAACCCGCACGCCCACCGGCCCCGCACCGCCATCGCAGCGGGCCCGGCACCACGTGCCCCCGCCCCGCGCGCAGGCCCTTCCGTCACATCGCCGCGAGCACCGCCGAGTACACGTCCGGGTGGGTGAAGCGGAAGCCCGCGTCCAGCAGCCGCCGCGGCACCACCCGGTGGCTGCCGACCACCTCGACCGCCAGCTCGCCCAGCACCAGCTTGAGCACCGCCTCCGGCACCGGGAACGGCGTCGGCCGCCCCAGCGCCCGTCCGAGCGCGGAGGTCAGCTCGGCGTTGGTCGCCGGGTTGGGCGCGGTGAGGTTGAAGGCGCCGGAGAGGTCGTCGTGGTCGATCAGGAACCGCAGCGCGGCCACCTCGTCGTGCAGCGAGATGAAGCTCCAGTACTGCCGCCCGCTGCCGAGCCGCCCGCCGAGGCCCAGCTTGAACAGCGGGAACAGCCGCCCGCCCGCACCGCCGGCCGCGGAGAGCACCATCCCGGTGCGGGGGTGGACGACCCGGATCCCGGCCCGCTCGGCCGGCCGGGCGGCGTCCTCCCACTCCCGGCAGACCTCGGCCAGGAAGTCGTCGCCCGCGGGGGAGTCCTCGTCGATCACCCGGTCACCGGTCTGCCCGTACCAGCCGACCGCGGAGGCGCTCACGAAGACCTGCGGCGGCTCCTTGAGCCCGGCCAGGGCGACGGCCAGCGTCTCGGTGCCGTACACCCGGCTCTCCCGGATCTCCCGCTTGTAGGAGTCCGTCCAGCGGCGGTCGCCGACCCCGGCGCCGGCCAGGTGCACCACCGCCTGGACCCCGGCCAGCCCGTCCCGCTCGACCTCGCCGAGCAGCGGGTTCCAGCCGATCCCGGTGCTGCCGTCCGGCCGGGGGCCGGTCTTCGAGCGGTGGCGGACCAGCCGGACCACCTCATGGCCGTCCGCCAGCAGGGAGCGGACGAGCGCCGAACCGATCAATCCCGTGGAACCCGTGACAGCGATGCGCATGCGGCCATCCTCGCAGCTCCCGCCCGCTCCCGCGGCGATCCCGACCGCCCGTCACATCCGGACGCCCCCGTTAGCATGACGCGCATGCCTGACGACGATCTGATCATCCGTACGGCGCGGAGCGAGGACGAGCGCGAACTCGCCGTCCTCAACCACGCGGCCTGGTCCATCCTCTCCGACGTCTCCCCGCAACCGGACGTCCAGGCCCCGCTGTTCGACGAGCGGCACGTCCCCGAGCAGTTCCAGCTGGCCGTGCTGGACGGCCGGATCGTCGGCTACGTCCGTCAGGTCCCGGCCACCCCGTTGGCGAGCAACCGGCACGTACGGCAGATCCAGGGCCTGGCCGTCGACGGCACCGTCCGCGGCCGGGGCATCGGCCGCCGGCTGGTCGAGGCGGCCTGCGAGGCGGCCCGGGCCGAGGGGGCCCGCAAGATGAGCCTGCGGGTGCTCGGCTGGAACGCCCCGGCCCGTCGGCTCTACGAGAGCTGCGGCTTCGTCGTCGAGGGCTCGTTGGCCGAGGAGTTCCTGATCGACGGCCGGTACGTGGACGACGTCTGGATGGCCCGCCGCCTGACCGGCTGAACCCACGCGGGCGCCCCCGGGCGCCGCAGGCCCAGGCGGTCACAGGCGGCTCCAGGCGGGCGCCCCCGGGCCCACCCGCCGACCGCTCGGACCGGCCCGCCGGACGAGGTGGTTCGCCACCCGACGGACGGTGCAGAGTCGTGACGGTCCCGCCCTGTCTGGACCGCCACCGCGCCGGGTACCGTACGCCCGTGAGCAACTCGACGCCTCCCGGGTGGTACCCGGTCCCGGGTGCGGACGGCACCCCCGGTCACGAGCGCTGGTGGGACGGCAGCGCCTGGACCAGCGAGGTCCGGCCGCTCCAGGGCGGCGTCGCGGGCGGGCTCGCCGACGCCCCCACCCAGACCTGGACGTCGTCCGACCAGCGGCCCGGCTACGGCTACCCCGGCTCCTCGGCGGCCCCGGCCTACGGCTACCCGGGCCAGAACGGCTCCCCGGCACCCGCCTACGGCTACCCCGGTCAGGACGGCTACCCCGGCCAGGACGCCTACCAGGGCCAGGCCCAGGGCGGTTACCCGCCCCAGGGCCCGGGCTACGGCTACCCGGGCCCGGGGTACCCGCCGCCGGCCCCGGCGGCCAAGCCGAAGACCGGCCTGATCATCGGCATCGCGGTCGCCGTGCTGGCGGTGGGCGGGACCATCGCCGGGGTCGTGTTCAGCGGTGGCGGCGGCGACCCGAAGGCGGACCCGACCCCGAACCCCACGGTCACCGTGACCGGGAGCGCGAGCCCCACACCGCGCCCCAGCCCGACCGCGCCCACCAGCAGCCCCACGGCACCCAAGCCCCTGCCGGTGGTCAAGAGCACCGTCCCCGACGCGCAGCACGGGATCACCGTGCCGGTCTTCGACGGCTGGGAGGTGTCCGGCAACCCGCCGCACTCGTCGGTCTACCTCGGCACCGGCCGCTACACCTGCCCGGACGGCGGCACCTGCATCCGCGGCCAGTTCTCGGTCGAGAAGGACACCATCCAGGGCAGTACGCCCAAGGCGGCGGCCGACGCCCAGATGCCGGTCTACACCGGGCAGATCTTCTCCGGCGTCAACTCGCACACCGACGCCGGTTCCGGGTACGTCAGCGTGGCCGGCGTGCTCGGCTACGCCACCCGCTGGCACATCCGCACCACCGACGGCACCCAGGGCTACGTCCTGCTGGTCGCCCTCCCGGCCAAGGGCGGCGGCTACGTCGTCATGGAGGGCGGCGTGGACGACAGCCCGGCCGCGCCGGAGTTCTCCGTGCTGGACCAGATCCTCAAGGGCATCAAGCAGGACAGCTCCTCCGGCAGCAGCACCTGACGCGACCGGGGCGCGGCCGAACCGCGGCCGGAACGGGGCCGGGGCGGCCGGGCCGGAACACCTAGTCCCCGTACCGCTCCCAGAGCTTGGGGAAGCGCTTGGCCATGACGTCCGGGTCGTCGAAGTCCAGCGCCGCCCCGGACGGCCGCTCCGGCGGCCGCCCGCCCACCTCGGGCAGCGGCAGCCCGGTCAGCTGCTCGTACGCCTCGTCGGCGGCGTAGCCGAGGTCCTCGGCCTCGCCGTCCTCCTCCTCGTCGAACTCGGGCAGCAGGTCCGCCAGGTCGTCCGGCTCGGCCAGCCCGCCCTCGAAGACCTCCCGGCCCTGGCCGATCAGCCAGAACCGGAAGTAGTCGAAGGTGTCGTCGGAGGCGCCGTCGAGCAGCAGGTAGGCCGCGCCCCACAGGTCGTGCCGGTAGGCGCGGTGGAACCGCGCCTGGAACAGCCGGGCGAAGTCGATCACGTCGTCCGGGGTCAGCTGGAGGAGCCGTTCCACCAGTACGTCAGCCTGCTCGTCGGGGTCGCCGTCGGCGGCGTCCCGGGTCTCGTCGATGATCTGCCAGAAGTCCGTCTCGTCCATCACCGCTCCAGCATCCCCGTTCGGCCGCGTCAGCGCATGCCACGACTCGACGCGCGCCGTCCGCGACTCGGCGCGGTCAGGGGCCGGGAACGGCGGAACCCCGCGCCGTCCGGGGACGACGCGGGGTTCCGTACGCGGGGTTCCGCTGGGGACCTGGTGAGGTCAGAGGCCGAGCTCGACCTCGAACTCGCCGGCCTCCAGGATCTCCTTGACCGAGACCAGGTAGCGGGCGGCGTCGGCGCCGTCCACCAGGCGGTGGTCGTAGGAGAGCGACAGGTAGACCATGTCGCGGATGCCGATGGCGGTGCCGCCGTCGGCCTCGATGACCACCGGGCGCTTGACGGTGGCGCCGATGCCCAGGATGGCGACCTGGTTCGGCGGCACGATCACGGTGTCGAACAGCGCACCGCGCGAGCCGGTGTTGCTGATGGTGAAGGTGGCGCCGGACAGCTCGTCCGGGGTGATCTTGCTGTCGCGGACCTTGGTGGCCAGCTCGGCGGTCTTCTTCGAGATGCCGGCGATGTTGAGGTCGCCCGCACCCTTGATGACCGGGGTCATCAGACCCTTCTCGGAGTCCACCGCGATGCCGATGTTCTCGGTGTCGAAGTAGGTGACCGTGCCCTCGGCCTCGTTGATCCGCGCGTTGACGACCGCGTGGACCTTCAGCGCCTGGGCGGCGGCCTTGACGAAGAACGGCATCGGGGAGAGCTTGACGCCCTCGCGGGCCTGGAAGCCCTCCTTGGCCTTGGCGCGCAGCGACATGATCTTGGTGACGTCCACCTCGACCACGCTGGTCAGCTGGGCCTGCTCGTGCAGGGCCTTGAGCATGTTGTCGCCGATGACCTTGCGCATGCGGGTCATCTTGACCGTCTGGCCGCGCAGGGCGGACGGCGCGGCGGCGGCCTTCGGCGCGGCGGCCGGGGCGGCAGCGGCGGCCGGGGCCGGAGCGGCCTTGGCGGCCTCCGCGGCGGCGATGACGTCCTGCTTGCGGATGCGGCCGCCGACGCCGGTGCCGGCGACGGAGGACAGCTCGACGCCGTGCTCGGCGGCGAGCTTGCGCACCAGCGGGGTGACGTAGGCGTCACCGTTGTCGGCCACCGGAGCGGCCGGAGCGGCCGGGGCGACCGGAGCCGGAGCGGCAGCCGGCGCCGGGGCGGCCGGGGCAGCGGCCGGAGCCGGAGCGGCGGCAACCGGAGCGGCCGGAGCCGGAGCCGGGGCGGCCGGGGCAGCGGGCGCCGGAGCCGGAGCGGCCGGGGCAGCGGCCGGGGCCGGAGCGGCAGCCGGGGCCGGGGCGGCGGCGACGGCACCGGCGGCGCCGATCAGCGCGAGCTGGGCGCCGACCTCGGCGGTCTCGTCCTCGCCGACCAGGATCTTCACCAGGGTGCCGGCGACCGGCGACGGGATCTCGGTGTCGACCTTGTCGGTGGAGACCTCGAGCAGCGGCTCGTCGACCTCGACGGTGTCGCCCTCGGCCTTCAGCCAGCGGGTGACGGTGCCCTCGGAAACGCTCTCGCCCAGCGCGGGCAGCAGCACCGGGGTGGCGTCGCCGGCCGGAGCAGCCGGGGCGGCAGCGGGGGCCGGGGCGGCAGCCGGGGCCTCGGCGACCGGGGCGGCCGGAGCCGGGGCGGCGGCGGGCGCGGCCTCGGCGGCGGGGGCCGCGGCGGGGGCCGGAGCGCCCGAGCCGTCGTCGATGACCGCCAGCTCGGCGCCGACCTCGACGGTCTCGTCCTCGCCGACCTTGATCGAGGAGAGGATGCCGGAAGCCGGGGCCGGGATCTCGGTGTCGACCTTGTCGGTCGACACCTCCAGCAGCGGCTCGTCGACCTCGACACGCTCACCCTCGGCCTTCAGCCAGCGGGTGACGGTGCCCTCGGAAACGCTCTCGCCCAGCGCGGGCAGTGTTACTGAGACCGCCATGGTTTCAGCGACTCCTATCAAGTCTTGCGTACGGGAAGTACTTGCGTACGGGAAGTACCGGGAAAGGGGGGTGGGGCGAAATCAGTCGTGCGCGTGCAGCGGCTTGCCGGCCAGCGCCAGGTGCGCCTCGCCCAGGGCCTCGGACTGGGTCGGGTGCGCGTGGATGAGCTGCGCGACCTCGGCCGGCAGGGCCTCCCAGTTGTAGATCAGCTGGGCTTCGCCGACCTGCTCGCCCATGCGGGCGCCGACCATGTGGACGCCGACCACGGCGCCGTCCTTGACCTGGACGAGCTTGATCTCGCCGGCGGTCTTCAGGATCTTGCTCTTGCCGTTGCCGGCCAGGTTGTACTTCAGGGTGACGACCTTCTCCTTGCCGTACAGCTCGACGGCCTTGGCCTCGGAGATGCCGACGGAGGCCACCTCGGGGTTGGAGTACGTCACGCGCGGGACGCCGTCGTAGTCGATCGGCACCGGCTTGAGGCCGGCCAGGCGCTCGGCGACCAGGATGCCCTCGGCGAAGCCGACGTGGGCCAGCTGCAGGGTCGGGGCGAGGTCGCCGACGGCGGAGATGGTGGGCACGTTGGTGCGCATGTACTCGTCGACCAGGACGTAGCCGCGGTCCATCGCGACGCCGTTCTCCTCGTAGCCGAGGCCGGCCGAGACCGGGCCGCGGCCGATGGCGACGAGCAGCAGGTCGGCGTCGATCTGCTTGCCGTTCTCGGTGGAGACGCGGACACCGGTCTCGGTGTACTCGACGCCCGAGAAGCGGGCCTTCAGCTCGAACTTGATGCCGCGCTTGCGGAACGCGCGCTCCAGCAGCTTGGAGGAGTTCTCGTCCTCCAGCGGGACGAGGTGCGGCAGCGCCTCGACGATGGTGACCTCGACGCCGAAGGACTTCCAGACCGAGGCGAACTCGACGCCGATCACGCCGCCGCCGAGGATTACGGCCGACTTCGGGATGCGGTCGAGCTTGAGGGCGTGGTCCGAGGAGATCACGCGGTTGCCGTCGATCTCCAGGCCCGGGATCGAGCGCGGCACGGAACCGGTGGCCAGCACGATGTGGCGGCCTTCGATGCGCTGGCCGTTCACGTCGACCGAGGTCTGCGAGGAGAGCTTGCCCTCGCCCTGGATGAAGGTCACCTTGCGGGACGCCACCAGGCCCTGGAGGCCCTTGTACAGGCCGGCGATGACGTCGTCCTTGTACTTGTGGACGCCGTTGATGTCGATGCCCTGGAAGGTGGCCAGGACGCCGAACTCGGCGGCCTCCTTCGTCTCGTCCGCGATCTCCGCGGCGTGCAGCAGTGCCTTGGTCGGGATGCAGCCGCGGTGCAGGCAGGTGCCGCCCAGCTCACCCTTCTCGACCAGGGCGACGCTCAGGCCCAGCTGAGCGGCGCGGAGCGCCGCGGCGTAACCGCCGCTTCCGCCTCCGAGAATGACTACGTCGAAAACGGTGCTGGCGTCGTTCGCCACGTCACGTCCTCCATGCATGGGGTGGGTCGCCGGGCCGGTCGCGGTCCGGTGGGTCGGAAGCCTTTGTGGGGCGCCCAGTCGTGCCGGAAATACATCTTCGCACTTGTTCACGGTGGCTGATGTCCGGGTCCGCCCCAGGGGTGTCCCAGGAAGTGGTCACCAGGGCGGGAATGCCCCCGACGGAAGGGCATCATCGCAGCTCAGAGCAGTGTTGACAGCCGCCGGACGGGCGGCTTCCGCGCTACCCGCCGCGGCTTCTTCCGTACTGCGGAACAAAGTTTCGCCCGCAGCGAACAGGAGTGCGCCGCGACGCCCGGGCCTACTCGCAGGTAACCCGGCCGGGAACGCCGACGGGGCCCGGCGCACACGCGCCGGGCCCCGTCGCAGCGGTTCCCCGAGCAGGGCGTCCGGACCGGCCGACGCCCTGCTCGGGGGATGCCTGGATCAGGCCTTGGCGTTCGCCTTCTGCTCGGCGAAGCGGACCAGGGTGCGCACCGCGCTCGCGGTGCCGCCCTTCGGGGTGTAGCCGAACGGCGCGCCCTCGTGGAACGCCGGACCGGCGATGTCCAGGTGCGCCCAGTCGGTGCCCTCGGCCACGAACTCCTTCAGGAACAGGCCGGCCACCAGGCCGCCGCCCATCCGCTCGCCCATGTTGGCCAGGTCGGCGATGGTCGACTCGGTGAAGCCCTTGCGCAGGTCGGCCGGCAGCGGCATCGGCCAGGACTGCTCGCCCGCCTCGCCGGCCAGCGCGTGCAGCTCGTCGCGCAGCTCGTCGTCGTTGGCCATCACGCCGAAGGTGCGGTTGCCCAGGGCCAGCACCATGGCGCCGGTCAGGGTGGCCACGTCGACGATGACGTCCGGGTTCTCCTCGCCGGCCCGCACGATCGCGTCGGCCAGCACCAGGCGGCCCTCGGCGTCCGTGTTCAGGACCTCGACGGTCTTGCCGCCGTACATCTTCAGCACGTCGCCCGGACGGGTGGCGGAGCCGGACGGCATGTTCTCGGCCAGCGCCAGCCAGGCGGTGACGTTGACGGCCAGGCCCAGGCGCTTGGCGGCCACCACGGCGGCGAACACGGCGGCGGCGCCGGCCATGTCGCACTTCATGGTCTCGTTGTGGCCGGCCGGCTTCAGCGAGATGCCGCCCGAGTCGTAGGTGATGCCCTTGCCGACGAAGGCCAGCGTGGCCTTGGCCTTCGGGTGGGTGTAGGCCACCTTCACCAGGCGGGGCGGGTTGGCCGAGCCGCCGCCGACGCCCAGCAGGCCGCCGAAGCCGCCCTTGGTCAGCGCCTTCTCGTCCAGCACCTCGACCTTGAGGCCGTGCTCCTTGCCGGCCGCCTGGGCGATCGCGGCGAAGCTCTTCGGGTTCAGGTCGTTCGGCGCGGTGTTGACCAGGTCGCGGGCCCGGTTCATCTCCTCGCCGATCGCGGCGGCGCGCTCCACGGCGGCCTTGGCGTCCTTGTTGCCCTTGCGGGCGGTCAGCAGGACCAGCTCGCCGACCGGCTCCTTGCCGTTGCCGTTGGCCTTGTAAGCGCCGAAGGCGTACGAGCCGAGCAGGCCGCCCAGCGCGACCGCCTCGATGGCCTCCGCCGACTCGGCGGGCAGGGCCAGCGCGGCCTTCTTGGTACCGGCCAGGGTGCGGGCGGCGACACCGGCGGCGCGGCGCAGCGCCTCCAGCTCGTAGCCGTCCTCGGCGGCCTCGCCCAGGCCGACCGCGAGCACGAGCGCGGCCTTCAGCCCGGCGGGGGAGGGGACCTTGACGGCCTCGCCCTCGGCGCCGCTCGCGCCCAGGGTGCCGAGGACCTCGGCCAGCTTGCCCTCGAACGCCTCGTTGACGGCCTCGGCGCCGGGGGCCAGCACGATGCCCTTCGGGCCCTTCGCGACACCGACCACCAGGGCGTCCGCACGCAGCGAGGCGGCGGAGGAGGTGCTCACAGACAATGCAGTCACGTAATGCGTCCTGTTCTTTCGCGGTAGACGGCCGGCCACGGCGAGGCTGCCGAACCGGCGCAGCCCGCCGTCGCAGGCTGCGCGCCGGCGGGCCCCCGGGTCCGGGGCCCCTGGCGCGCGCGTCCGCCGCGAGCGGCCGCGCACACCAGAGGCCCCGGCTCCTCGGTACGCGCCGGGCGGGCAGGACCTGCCACGGTGCAGGGCTGCGGTGCTCCACGCATGGTAGTCCGCATGCTGGGATCACGCGCCGCCCGGTGTCAGCCGAGCAACGCCAGGGCGAACAGCGAGGCGGTCGCGGCGGTTTCGGCCATCGCGCCGAGCACGTCCCCGGTGATCCCGCCGAACCTGCGCACGCACCGTCCGAGCAGCAGCCGGGCGCAGCCGACGCCGAGGACAACGGCCAGCGGCAGACGGAGAACTGACCAGCCGTCGAACAGCCCGGCCGCGGCCACGGCGAGCGCCGCGGCGGCCGTCGCGGCGGCGGCCCCGGCGGGCGGCACGGTGCTCGCCACCACCGCCCCGAGCCCGCCCGGCCGGGCGGCCGGCACCGACCGCAGGCAGCCCCAGCCGAGCGCGCACCGGGCGGCCGTCGCCGAGGCGAGCACCGCGAGGGCGCCGCGCAGCGGGGAGTGACCGAACTGCCCGGCCAGCGCGGCCACCTGGGCGAGCAGGACCAGGACCAGGGTCAGCACGCCGAACGGACCGATGTCGGACTGCTTCATGACGCGCAGCGCGTCCTCGGCCGGCTTCCCGCTGCCCAGCCCGTCGGCGACATCCGCCAGGCCGTCCAGGTGCAGCCCCCGGGTCAGCCCGGCGAGCACCGCCACCGCGGCCACCGCGCCGAGCGGTCCGCCCGCCCGCCAGGCCACCAGGGCGCCGGCGGCGGCCGCCAGGGCCCCCAGCACGAGCCCGACCACCGGGGCCGTCACCATCGCCCGGGCCGCCGCCGCCCGGTCCCAGCGTTCCACCCGCACCCGCAGCACGGACAGGGTCCCGAACCCGAACCGCAGGCCGTCGGCCCAGGTGGCCCGGTCGCCGCCGCTCGCCATGAACGCGTTCCTCTCACAGCGAGAGCGCCCCCGGTCAGGGGCGCTCTCGGGTTGTCCTGCCGGCCGTGGGATCTAGAGCTTGCGCAGCAGGTCCGCCGCCGAGGGCAGCCTCGGCAGCTCCTTCGGCGCGCTCGGCGCCACCGGCACGAACGGCTTCGGCGCCTCGTCCGCGAGCACGTCCCCGGCGGCCTGGAGCAGCGGCAGCGCCAGCAGTGCGCCGAGGCCCTCGCCCATGGTGATGCCCTGGTCCTGCAACGGCGTCAGGGTCAGCCGGTCGTACGCCTTCGCCTGGGCAGGCTCGCCGCTGGACTGCCCGGCCCGCCACCACTCCGGCGCCCGGAACGCGATCCGCTGCGCGACCAGCGCGCAGGCCGCCGAGACCACGCCGTCCAGCACCACCGGCAGCCGCCGGACGGCCGCCTGGAGCAGGAAGCCGGTGATCGCCGCGAAGTCGGCCCCGCCGGTGGCGCCGAGCAGCGCCAGCTGGTCGCCGAGCACCGGTCGGGCCCGCCGCAGCGAGTCCCTGATGGTGGCGCACTTGACCATCCACACCCGGTCGTCGATCCCGGAGCCGCGCCCGGTCACCGCCGCCGCGTCGGTCCCGCAGAGCGCTCCGACCAGTACGCCGGCCACTGTGGTGGCGCCGACCCCGAGGTCGCCGAGCAGCACCAGGTCGGTGCCGGCGTCGGCCTCCTCGTCGGCGACGGCCATGCCGGCCCGGAACGCCCGGACGGTCTCCTGCGCGGTGAGCGCGTCCTCGACGTCGATCCGCCCGGAGCCGCGCCGGACCCGGTGGGCGACCACCTCGTCCGGGAAGTCGGCCGGGTCGGCGTCCACCGCGACGTCCACGACCCGGACCCGGGCGCCGTAGCGCGCGGCCAGCCGGGACACCGGCGCACTGCCGTCGAGCACGGCCCGCACCCGGGCCGCGGTGCCGCCCTCGGCGGGCATCCGGGAGACGCCGAGCGCCGCCACGCCGTGGTCGGCGGCGAACAGCAGCACCTTGGGAGCGGAGACCGGCCGCACCGGCGAGCGCCCCTGCACGGAGGCCAGCCAGCTGCCCAGCTCCTCCAGTCGGCCGAGCCCGCCGCGCGGCCGGTCGGCCGCCTGCCAGCGCTCCTCGGCGGCCCGCCGGGCGCTCTCGTCGGGGCGCTCGACGAGCGAGGAGAACGTATCGAGATCCACGGTCGTGTCCATCGTCCGGAAGGCTACACGCCGGAGGTGTTCAGCCAGAGGCTGGCTTGACGGTCAGCACCTGCCCCGCCACCACGAGCAGGACGCGCTCCGAGGCGTCCGCCACGGCCATGTTGAGCCGGCCCAGGGTGTCGCGGAACCGGCGGCCCGCGGCGGTGGCCGGGACGACGCCCATGCCGACCTCGTTGCTCACCGCGACGGCGGTCCGCCCGGTGGCCGCCCAGGCCCGCGCCAGCGCGTCGCAGCGGTTCTGCACGGCGGTCTCGCCGCCGTCCGCCCAGACCTCGTCGTCCCAGGCACCGCACTCGTCCATCACGGCGGTCAGCCACAGGGCGAGGCAGTCGACCAGCACCGGCGCCCGGTCGGCGGCGTCGGCCAGCACGGCCTCCAGGTCGCAGGTCTCGGCGGTGCGCCAGCCGGCCGGCCGGCGCTCCCGGTGCAGCGCGACCCGCCGGGCCCACTCGGCGTCGCCGTCCCGGGTGCCGCCGGTGGCCACGTAGAGGACGTCCGGGTGCTCGGCGAGCAGCTGCTCGGCGCGGGTGGACTTGCCGGAGCGGGCGCCGCCGAGCAGCAGCGTGCGGGGCAGCGGGGGACGGGTGGGCTCGGGTGGGGTCGCCATGCCGCCCATCCTGCCCGACAGGCATACGGAAGATCGGGCCGGGCAGGCTATGGTGCGCAGCACACAGGCAGCGTCAGTGGGAGGAGCCGGGCATGGTCTGGACGTGGCGGTACGAGAAGGCGGACGGCAGCGTGGTGACGCCCGGCGGCGCCCAGGAGGAGTTCGCCGGCCAGGGGGACGCCGAGACCTGGATCGGGGAGGCCTGGAAGCAGCTCGCCGAGGAGGGCGTGGACACCGCGGTCCTGCTGGAGGACGGCGCCAAGGTGTACGCCATGAGCCTGCACGAGGGCTGAGCCCGGGCGGCTACTTCGCCCCGATCACGTGCAGCAGCGCGGCGACCTGCCGGTACGGGTCGGTGCGGCCGGCCCGGTCCTCGGCTTCCAGGAGCTGGGCCAGCTGCCGCCCGTCCACCGGCGGCGCCGCGTCGTCCGGGGCGTTGTCGGTGAAGACCCGCACGCCGTACCAGCGCCGCAGCGGCACCGACACCTCGGAGAGGGTGACGGTGAGGTCGCCGATCCGGTCGGCCCGCGCGGCCAGGCCGAGCCGGTTGTAGTACCGGTCGCTCTCGAAGGCGTGCAGGGCGGCCCGCCAGTCCCCAGCGGCGGCCGGCCGCAGGGCCAGCGCGTCCCGGTTGCGGACCAGCAGCGAGAGCAGCCCGCCGGGCGCCAGCAGCCGGGCCAGCGAGGCGATCATCGGGTCCGGGTCGGGCAGGTACATCAGCACGCCGTGGCAGAGCACCACGTCGAAGCTGCGCGGGCCGAACCAGCGCCCGCACTGGTGGCCGTCGCCGCTGAGCAGCTGCATCCGGCCGCGGACCTCCGGCGGCTCCCCGGCGAGCGCCCCCTGGGCGACGCCGAGCGCGACCGGGTCCGAGTCGATCCCGGTGACGTAGTGGCCGGCCCGGGCCAGCCGCAGGGCCTGGGTGCCCTGGCCGCAGCCGATGTCGAGGACGCGCTGCGCGCTGCGGCCGGCCAGCTGCTCGGCGAGCTGGCGGGCGACGAGCTCCTGGCGGACGAAGTCGCGCAGCCCGCCGTGCCGGTCCAGCCAGGCGCCGGTGCCGCCCGCGAAGGACCCGCTGCGCGAGGGCAGCCGGCGCTCCTGGGCGAGCCGGTCGTGGCCGCCGGCGCCCTGCCCCGGGAGCGCACCCCCCTGTCCGGGAAGTGCGTAGAGGCCGGGCCCCTCCCAGGAAGGCGGGGCCCAGCCGGAGTCGACCGGTTCGGCGGTCAGGGCTTCTCCCCGCGCCGCACCTGCGGCTTGGGCAGGCGCAGCCGGCGCATCTGGAGGGTGCGCATGATGCCGTACGCGACGGCGCCGCGGGTGTTCTGCCCGGCGAAGCGCTCGGCCAGCTGCTTGCGCAGACCGAGGCCGAGGCGGACGAAGTCCAGGATCACGAGCACGAAGAACAGCAGGAACAGCAGGGTGGAGAGCAACTGGAGCGCCGGCACCTTGACGATGCTGAGCACCAGGATGACCACGGCGGCCGGCAGGAAGAACTCGGCGAGCGACCAGCGGGAGTCCACGTAGTCGCGGGCGAACTTGCGCACCGGGCCCTTGTCACGGGCCGGCAGGTGGCGCTCGTCGCCGTTCATCAGGGCCTGGCGCTGCTTCTCGCGCTCGACGCGCATGCGCTCACGCCCCTGGCGGGCGGCCTCCTTGCGGTCCTTGGGCACGGTCACCCGGGTACGCCGGTTGGCCTCGGCCTCACTGCGCTTGGGGGTGGGGCGGCCCTTCTTGGCCTGCGGGTCGCGGGCCTGGGTCGTCTCGTCCTGCTTCTCCAGCACGGTGGCGGAGGCGGCGGCATCATCTGAACGGCGTCGGAACACACCACCAGCGTACGGGGTGCGGCGCGGCTTCCACGGGTGCCCTCGGACCCAAACGCATATCGATACCGCGGGGTCGCCGTCGGAGCCGGGTTTCCCGGGGCCTTCCCGTAGGGGATCACTCGGATGGACGATGGGGGGTATGAGGGGCGGATCCACCCGGGGGAGGAGGAAACGCCACTGGTCGCTGTAGCAGTCTTGTTGCAGGCAGGTGCACTGCGGCGACGGGCTCGCTGCACATACACTCGTCGTGTCTGGTAACGAGATAGAGACCGCAGGCCGGAGAAGGGGGCACCCGAGGCCCATGAGCGACGGAATCATGAAGCGTATGGGGCTGATCTTCCGCTCCAAGGCGAACAAGGCCTTGGACCGGGCGGAGGATCCGCGTGAAACGCTCGACTACTCGTACCAGAAGCAGCTCGAACTGCTGCAGAAGGTACGCCGTGGTGTCGCGGACGTCGCGACCTCGCGCAAGCGGCTCGAGCTCCAGCTGACCCAGCTCCAGCAGCAGTCGGCCAAGTACGAGGACCAGGGCCGCAAGGCGCTGTCGCTCGGCCGGGAGGACCTCGCGCGCGAGGCGCTGACCCGCAAGGCCAACATGCAGTCGCAGATCACCGACCTGGAGACGCAGTACCAGCAGCTCCAGGCCGAGGAGGAGAAGCTCACGCTCGCCTCCCAGCGGCTCCAGGCCAAGGTGGACGCCTTCCGCACCAAGAAGGAGACCATCAAGGCGACGTACACGGCCGCCCAGGCGCAGACCCGCATCGCCGAGTCCTTCTCCGGGATCTCGGAGGAGATGGGCGACGTCGGCCTGGCGATCCAGCGTGCCGAGGACAAGACCGCCCAGATGCAGGCCCGGGCCGGTGCCATCGACGAGCTGCTCGCCTCCGGCGCGCTCGACGACGCCAGCGGTCTCGGCCGCAAGGACGACATCGAGGCCGAGCTGGAGCGGGTGGCCGGCGGTTCCGACGTCGAGCTGGAGCTGGCCCGGATGAAGGCCGAGCTGTCCGGCCCCTCCTCCGCCGGCCCCGCCGCGATCGAGCAGGGCAAGCCGCAGGACGTCCAGCCGCAGCCGCAGCAGGACACCCCGCGCATCAACTACAACAAGTGATCTGAGCTCGACCCCACGAACCAGGGAGACGCACGGCATGATCATCAGGGTCATGGGCGAGGGGCAGTACGAGGTGGGCGAAGACCACCTGAGCGAGCTGAACACGCTCGACGCCGACCTCGTCACCGCGGTGGAGTCGGGCGACGAGGAGCGCTTCCGGCTGGCCTACGGCAAGCTGCTGGCGGCCGTGAAGGGGTCGGGCGCTCCGGTGCCGCTGGACTCGCTGGAGCCGTCGGAGCTGATCCTGCCGAGCTCGGACGCGACGATCGACGAGGTCCGCGAGCTGTTGATGGCCGACGGCGAGGGCGTCATCCCGGGCTTCCCCGAGTAGCGACTGCGGCTGCTGCCAGACGAAAGGGCGGGCCCCCTCCCACCGGAGGGGGCCCGCCCTTCGTTGCTACTCGCCCGCTCGCCTCCGGGGCGCTCGGACCCGGTGCCGACGGTCGTCGCTCCGATGCCCCTCGTTCCTCGGGGCCTCCTCGCTCCTCCCTTTCGGCACCGGCGCGCCCCTTCGGCTCGGGGCGGCGGACTCGCCCGCTCGCCTCAAGGCCGCTCGGGGCGGGACTCGCCCGCTCGCCTCCGGGGCGCTCGGGCGGGGCTACGGCAGGGCCAGCATCCGGTCCAGCGCCGCCTTGGCGTACTTCTCGGTCTCCGGGTCGACGGTGATCACGTTCGGCACCCGGCCGTCGACCAGCGACTCCAGCGCCCAGACCAGGTGCGGCAGGTCGATCCGGTTCATGGTCGAGCAGAAGCAGACCGCGCGGTCCAGGAAGACGATCTCCTTGTCCGGGTGCGCCTTGGCCAGGCGGCGGACCAGGTTCAGCTCGGTGCCGATGGCCCACTTGGAGCCGGGCTCGGCGGCGTCCAGCGCCTTGATGATGTACTCGGTCGAGCCCACCATGTCGGCGGCCGCGACGACCTCGTGCTTGCACTCGGGGTGGACCAGGACGGTCACGCCGGGGATCCGCTCGCGGACGTCGTTCACCGAGTCCAGGCTGAACCGGCCGTGCACCGAGCAGTGGCCGCGCCAGAGGATCATCTTCGCGTCCCGCAGCTGCTCGGCGGTCAGGCCGCCGTTCGGCCGGTGCGGGTTGTAGACGACGCAGTCGTCCAGCGAGAAGCCCATGTCCCGCACCGCGGTGTTGCGGCCGAGGTGCTGGTCGGGCAGGAAGAGCACCTTCTGGCCCTGCTCGAAGGCCCACTCCAGGGCGCGCTTGGCGTTGGAGGAGGTGCAGATGAGGCCGCCGTGCCGGCCGGTGAAGGCCTTGATGTCGGCGGAGGAGTTCATGTACGAGACCGGGACGGTCACGTCGGCTATACCGGCGTCGGTCAGGACGTCCCAGCACTCGGCGACCTGCTCGGCGGTGGCCATGTCGGCCATCGAGCAGCCGGCCGCGAGGTCGGGGAGGACGACCTGCTGCCGCTCGCTGGTGAGGATGTCCGCGGACTCGGCCATGAAGTGCACGCCGCAGAAGACGATGTACTCGGCCTCGGGGCGGGCCGCCGCGTCGCGGGCGAGCTTGAAGGAGTCGCCGGTGACGTCGGCGAACTCGATCACCTCGTCGCGCTGGTAGTGGTGGCCGAGGATGAAGACGCGGTCGCCGAGCGCGGCCTTGGCCGCGCGGGCGCGCTCCACGAGGTTCGGGTCGGAGGCCGGGGGGAGGTCACCGGGGCATTCGACCCCGCGCTCGCTGTTCGGGTCGGCCTCGCGGCCGAGCAGCAGCAGAGCGAGCGGCGTCGGAGTGGGGTCGACGCCGTGGGTCTCGGTGATGGTGGTGGTCACGGGCGGGTGCCCTTCTGTGCGGCCGATCAAGCGGTGAAGCCTTTTCGTCTAACTGACGCTATCTATGATAACCGGTTAGCGTCAGAGTGACGATGGCCATCCTGTCGATGTGACGAGAACCGCTCGACAGAACGGACCCCTGGCGGGGCCGGATGCCCGGTTCGGGGGAGTACGGGCGTGGCCGAATCGATATGTCCGGGCCCCCGGGTATGGCTGGACCCATGAAGGCAATCGCGATCAACCGCTACGGCGGCCCCGAGGTGGTCGAGTACACCGACCTGCCGGACCCGAAGGTCGGGCCCGACTCCGTCCTGGTCGAGGTGCGGGCGGCCGGGGTGAACCCGGTGGACTGGAAGATCCGGGACGGCGCCCTGGACGGCCTCCTCGACGCGCACTTCCCGCTGGTCATGGGCTGGGACCTGGCCGGCGTGGTCCGCGCGGTCGGCGGCGGGATCACCGAGTTCGCCCCGGGTGACGAGGTGTACGGCTACGTCCGCAAGGACGCCGTCGAGCACGGCACCTACGCCGAGCTGGTCTCCGCCCCGGTCCGCACCCTGGCCCGCAAGCCGGCCGCGCTGGACTGGGCGCAGGCCGGCGGTCTGCCGCTGGCCGGGCTCACCGCGCTGCAGGGCCTGCGGGCGCTGCGCCTGGCCGAGGGGGAGACCGTCCTGGTGCACGCCGCCGCGGGCGGGGTCGGTCACCTGGCGGTGCAGCTGGCCCGGGCCGCCGGGGCCCGGGTGATCGGCACCGCGGCCGAGCGCAACCACGACTTCCTGCGCGGCCTCGGCGCCGAGCCGGTGGTGTACGGCGAGGGCCTGGCCGACCGGGTCCGGGCGCTCGCCCCCGACGGGGTGGACGCGGCGCTCGACCTGGTGGGCCACGGGGCCGTCCAGGTCTCGGTCGGCCTGGTGGCGGACCCGGCCCGGATCGCCTCGACCACGGACTTCGGGGTCAAGGCGCTCGGCGGCCGGTACGTCTGGGTCCGCCCGGACGCCGGCGACCTCGCCGAGCTGGCCCGGCTCGCCGACGACGGCCGGCTGACCGTCACCGTCGCCTCCACCTTCCCGCTGGCCCAGGCCGCCTCCGCCCAGGCGCTCAGCGCGGAGGGCCGCACCCGGGGGAAGATCGTGCTGCTGGTCCCCTGACGGCCGCCCGCCCGGTCGTCCACCGGCGGTGAACTCGGCCAGGTCATCCGCCAGAATGGTGAAGAACCGTTTCGGCGGCGGCAGCGGCATCAGCAGCCGCCGCCGGAGCGCCCCGCCGACCCTCGTACGACCCGTGGAGCCCCGTACCCATGACCAGCAGCCGAGCGCACGAGGTGGTCGGGGCCGACCTGGACGAGACCGACCGGCTCCTGCTCGCCCGGCTCGGCAGCGACGGCCGCGCCTCGTACGCCGAGATCGGCCTGCAGGTGAACCTCTCCGCCACCGCCGTGCGCCGCCGCATCGACCGGCTGCGGGCGCGCGGCGTGGTCCGGGGCTTCACCGTGGTGCTCGACCCCTCCGTGCTGGGCTGGCAGACCGAGGCCTTCGTCGAGGTCTACTGCCGCGAGCGCACCGCCCCCGAGGAGATCCTCGCCAGCCTGCGGCAGTTCCCCGAGGTGGTCGCCGCCTGGACGGTCACCGGCGACCCGGACGCCCTGGTCCACCTGCGGGCCGCCGACATGCGCCACCTGGAGGCCGTCATCGAACGCATCCGGCGCGAGCCCGGAGTGCAGCGCAGCCGCTCCTCGGTGGTGCTCTCCCAGCTCATCGGCTGACCGGCGGCACGGGTGCGCAGGAATCCTGCGCGGACCGGCCCGAAGACGCTCGAAACCTGCCTGACCAGCCGCGTTCCGACGCGCGGTGAGGCACCCGCGCTGCTTACGCTGATCATGTCCGGCCGTCGCGGTGAAGCGTCCCGCCGACCGGGCGCCCCCCGACACCCCACGCCGAGAGGGACAGCCGTGTCCGCAGCACCCGACCGCATGCACCGGCCCGACAACGACCTGGTCGACCTGGTTTTCGACTACATGCGGGAGCGGCTGCAGTACGACCCCGTCCCGCTCGACCACCCCGGTGACGGCGAGCACCTGCGCGCCCAGCTGGCCGGCCTGCTGAACCAGGACGGCAACGACCCGGTCGACGTGCTCAAGCTGTACGACCACGAGCTGTCCCGGGCGGTCATCTCCGCCGACAGCCCGCGCTACCTGTCCTTCATCCCGTGCGCCCCGACCAAGGCCGCGCTGCTGTTCGACATGGTCGTCTCCTGCGCCTCCCTGCAGGGCATCTCCTGGCTGGAGGCGGCCGGCGCGATCGCCGCCGAGAACCAGGTGCTGCGCCTGATCGCCGACCGCGCGGGCCTGCCCCAGTCGGCCGGCGGCACCTTCGTCTCCGGCGGCTCGGCGGGCAACCTCTCCGCCCTCGTGGTCGCCCGCGACACCGCCCGCCGTCGGCTCGGCGTCGGGCCGGAGGCGCGGCTGCGGATCGCGGTCGCCGACCAGGTGCACTCCTCGGTCAAGAACACCTTCAACATCATCGGCGTCGAGGCCTTCAAGGTCCCGACCGTCGACCGGCGGTTCACCGGCGAGGCGCTGCGCGCCGCGCTGGCCGCCGACCCGAACCCGGAGACGGTGATCGCCGTCGTCGGCACCGCCGGCACCACCAACGAGGGCATCGTCGACGACCTCAAGGGCCTGGCCGAGGTCGCCCGCGAGCGCGACCTCTGGTTCCACGTCGACGGCGCCTACGGCGGCGCGGGCCTGTTCGCCCCCTCGGTGCGCGAGCGCTACGAGGGCATCGAGCACGCCGACTCCTTCGTGGTCGACCCGCACAAGTGGCTGTTCGCCCCCTTCGACTGCGCCGCGCTGATCTACCGCAACCCGCAGCTCGCCCGCGCCGTGCACACCCAGGACGCCTCCTACCTGGACGTCCTGCACACCGAGGGCGACGAGTGGAACCCCACCGACTACGCCTACCACCTGACCCGGCGCGCCCGCGGCCTGCCGCTCTGGTTCTCGCTGGCCGTGCACGGCGTCCAGGCCTACACCGACGCCATCGAGGCCGGCCTCACCCTGGCCCGGGAGACCGCCCAGCTGATCCGCGAGACCGAGCACCTGGAGCTGCTGTTCGACCCGCAGCTGTCGGCGGTCTGCTTCAAGCGCACGGGCTGGACCAACGACGACTACTACCGCTGGTCGCAGCAGCTGCTCGCGGACCAGATCGGCTTCGTCACCCCCACCGGCTGGGACGGCGAGACGGTCGCCCGCTTCGCCTTCCTGCACCCGGGCACCACCATGGAGATGGTCCGGGAGATCCTGGACACCATGGTCTGATCCCGCTGAGCTCCGGACGTACGGCCCCCGCCCCGGCGGGGGCCGTACGCGTTCCCGCGGGCCTAGAGGAACGCCCCGCTCGGCAGGTAGGGCGTCGGCGGCCGCATCCCGCGCACCCCGACGAAGCCGCCGGCCCGGGCCGTCAGCCCGACCTCCAGCCCGACGTCCAGCGCCCACTCCTGCTCCGCGGTCAGGTGCTCCACCCGCGCCTCGACCCCGTCCGGCACCCGGGCCAGCGCCTCGCGCAGCAGTCGGGCGGCGATCCGCTTGCTGGTGGCCGCGAGCAGCCGCACCACCCCGCCGTCCCGGTAGCAGTAGCCGCTGCCGGCCAGCGCGTCGGCGATCAGCAGCTCCTCGAAGTGGCCCAGCATCAGTTCGTGGTCCGGCCCGTGCGCCGACCCGCGCAGCCGCCGGTCCACCGAGTCCAGCAGGTGCAGGTGGGTCGCGTTGCCGCGGTGCACCGGGATGTCCCCGGGGTCGAGCAGCCCGTCCCGGTCCACCCGTCCGGCCAGCCGCATCGCCGGGTGCAGGGTGAACCCGGCCAGCCGGTAGCGGCGGGCCGCGGCCGGGGAGTCCGCGGCGCAGACCATCCCGCGCAGGCAGCCCCGGGAGTGCGCCGCCGCCCGCTCCAGCAGCAGCCGCCCGACGCCCTTGCCCTGCGCGGACGGCCGGACGGCGTACAGCGAGGGCGCCCACAGGCCCTCCCGACGGATCGACAGCACCGCCCCGACCGGCTCGCCGGCGCTCTCCGCCAGCCAGCAGCCCCCGGGGTCGGTGCGCGCCAGGTGCCTGGTCCGGGCCAGCCGCAGGGGCGTCGGCTCCGGCGCGGCCCCGGCCGGGGCGGAGGCGTCGGCGAACGCCGCGTCGGCGAGCTCCCGGACGGCCTCCGCGTCCGCGGCGGTGTCCCTGACCGGGCGAAGGATCATGAGGACCATCCTGGCGCCCGGCGGCCCGCCGCGGGGCCGCTTCGCCCGGATCGGCGGCTCGGGCGGTGACCCGTCCTCCGGCGGTGTGCGAGCATGGGGAGGGTAGGGGCCGGGTGGCACACCCGGCCCACGGATAACCAGCCGCGACACGCCCCAGAAATCCATCGCCGCCCGGGAAATGAAACCGGACGGCCGTTGGTTGGCACTGGCGGCAGACCGTCGTCAAGACCGGGAGAAAGCAGATGACCGTCCAGGACGAGACCACCGTCGAGAGTGGCATCCTCCTTACCGATGCCGCCGCGGCCAAGGTCAAGGCCCTGCTGGAGCAGGAAGGCCGCGAGGACCTCGCGCTGCGCGTCGCCGTCCAGCCCGGCGGCTGCTCCGGCCTGCGTTACCAGCTGTTCTTCGACGAGCGCTCGCTCGACGGCGACGTGATCAAGGACTTCGACGGGGTCAAGGTCGTCACCGACCGCATGAGCGCCCCGTACCTCGGTGGCGCCACCGTCGACTTCGTCGACACCATCGAGAAGCAGGGCTTCACCATCGACAACCCGAACGCCACCGGCTCCTGCGCCTGCGGCGACTCGTTCAGCTGAGCCCGCTGCGGAAGGCGGCCCCGGGGATCACCCCGGGGCCGCCTTCCGTTGTCCGCCCGCGGCGCGCCTACCGCCCGGCGACGTCCGGGGTGACCGGGTCCGGCCCCATGTGCGGGTCGCCCTCCAGCGGCAGCTCCTGGCCGCTGGACTTGTCGACCACCGTCCGCCCGGCCAGTGGCGAGCGCAGGTCGGCCGAGACCGACTGCCGCTTGGCCAGCGCGTTGCACACCTGCCCCGGCTGGACGGTGGGCGGCCCCGGTACGACCAGCACGTCCACCCGGCCCGGCTGGGACTCGTCCGCCTTCAGCGCGTACTGGGTGCAGACCCCGCCGAAGAAGTAGACGGTCAGCTTGGTGGTGCCGTCCACCCGGTAGGCGACCGGCGGACGGGCGGGCGCGTCCGAACCGTTCGGGTTCGGCTCGCCCACCGCGATCCCGTTGCCCGGGGGAGTGGCGGGAGCCGGCTGCCCGGGCGCGGGCGAGGCCGGGGTGGGCGTGAAGCCGGTCGGCGGCTGGGCCGGCTGCGCGGCGCCGGGCGAACTCCCCGTCGGCGCCGCCGAGGACGGGCTCGCGGAGCCGGCCGGGGCCTGCGGGGAGGTGCTCGCCGAGGCCGACGCGGCGGCCGAACCGCCCGCCGCCGAATCCGAGGCGGGCTTGCCGCCGCCGTCGCAGCCGGCCACCGTCACCACCGCCGCCAGCGCCAGACCCGCCAGGGCCACCGCCCGCCGACCGCGCCGGGGCATCGTCTCCAGATCCATCTGCACATCCTCCCGAGGACTCAGCGGTGCCGCCGCCTCGGCCGCTCCGCGCGGATGTGACGTGCTCCGGTCGGATCCGGTTCCGTACCGGTCCGATCCGGTTGCGTACCGGGCGGATCCGGTACGGCGCGGCCCGTACGGCGCGGGCTCAGAAGCCGTACTCGGCCATCCCGGCCACCACCCGCAGCGCGCCGGAGGGCACCCGGACCCCGGCCGGCGCGGGGGCGACGGGCTCCGGGCCGGCCGCGACCTGCGGCCAGAACCGGCGCAGCCGCCGGGAGGAGTCCACCAGGGCGTCGAGCGTCTCGCCGTCCTCGCTCCGCAGAACGGGCAGGGCGGCGCAGTGGTCGGTCATCATCGGGCATCGCTCCGATCCAGGGCCGTGGCCACGCTGCCACGGTCGACGACGGGCCCGTGCGACGGGCCCTCCAGGGCCGACCCTAGGCAGGGGCCCGGCCGCCCACCAGTGCTACCGGGAGGTAGTACACATTCGAGGGCAAGGGGTGCCACCATGGCCGTGCGGGCGGCAACTTGCGGCACTCCTGCCTGGGCGCTCCCCGGCGCCGGGTACCGTAGGTGGGTTCATCCCCGCCTGCCCGTTGGCCCCGCCGCCATCCTGAGGAGACCTTCCGTGCGTATCGCCGTCGCCGGCTCGATCGCCACCGACCACCTGATGACGTTCCCCGGCCGGTTCGCCGACCAGCTCGTCGCCGAGCAGCTGCACACCGTGTCGCTGTCCTTCCTGGTCGACACCCTGGACATCCGCCGCGGCGGCGTCGCGCCGAACATCGCCTTCGGCATGGGTGTGCTCGGGCTGCGCCCGGTCCTGGTCGGCGCCGCCGGCGCGGACTTCGCCGAGTACCGCAGCTGGCTGGAGCGCAACAACGTGGACTGCGACTCCGTCCACATCTCCGAGACCCGGCACACCGCGCGCTTCATGTGCACCACGGACGAGGACCACAACCAGATCGCCTCGTTCTACACCGGTGCCATGGCCGAGGCCCGCAACATCGAGCTGAAGCCGATCGCCGACCGCGTCGGCGGCCTGGACCTCGTCCTGGTCGGCGCCGACGACCCGCAGGGCATGGTCCGCCACACCCAGGAGTGCCGCACCCGCGGCTACGCCTTCGCCGCCGACCCCTCCCAGCAGCTGGCCCGCCTGGAGGGCGACGACATCCGCGAGATCGTCGACGGCGCCGCGTACCTCTTCACCAACGAGTACGAGGCCGCGCTGATCGAGAGCAAGACCGGCTGGGGCGCCGAGGAGCTGCTCACCCGCGTCGGCACCCGGGTCACCACCCTGGGCAGCAAGGGCGTCCGGATCGAGCGCAAGGGCGAGGAGCCGATCCTGGTCGGCTGCGCCAAGGAGGAGGCCAAGGTCGACCCGACCGGCGTCGGCGACGCCTTCCGCGCCGGCTTCCTGGCCGGCCTGTCCTGGGACCTCGACCTGGAGCGCTCCGCCCAGCTCGGCTGCATGCTCGCCACCCTGGTGATCGAGACCGTCGGCACCCAGGAGTACGAGCTGCGTCCGACCGCCTTCCTGAAGCGCTTCGAGGCGGCCTACGGAGCCGAGGCGGCCGCCGAGATCGGCGCGCACCTGGTCAAGTAGTCCGCCGGACGACGAGGTAGGCCGAGCCCCGGTCGCCGCCGTACTCGGCGGCCGGGGCCTCGCCCGCGTACTCCTGCCCGCGCATCTCGCACCAGGCCGGGATGTCCAGCCGGGCCGCCTCGTCGTCCGCCAGCACGGCGACCGTGCCGCCCGGCGGCACCTCGCCGATCCGCTTCGCCAGCTCGATCACCGGCAGCGGGCACCGCTTGCCCAGCGCGTCGATCACTGTTACTCGCCCGCTCGCTGTTACTCGCCCGCTCGTCTCCGGGCGCTCGGACCCGGTGCCGACGCTCCTCGCTCCGGCGCTCCCTCCTTCGTCGGTCGCTTGTCGCTCCTCGCTTTCGGCACCGGCGCGCCCTTCGGCTCGGGGCGGGTGGGCGACTCGCCCGCTCGCTTCCGGGCGCTCGGACCCGGTGCCGACGCTCCTCGCTCCGGCACTCGCTCCTTCGTCGGTCGCTTGTCGCTCCTCGCTTTCGGCACCGGCGCGCCCTTCGGCTCGGGGCGGGTGGGACCGGGCCGGTTCCGCCGCCTCCGGCGCGGGCAGGTCCAGCCCGAGCGGTGCCCGGACGCCGGCCACCAGGTCGGGCAGCACCGCGAGGAAGCGCTCCACGTCGGCCTCGGCCGTCCCGTACGGCAGCGAGACCCGGACGTTCCCCTCGGTGAGCACCCCCATCGCCGCCAGCACGTGGCTGGGCGTCAGCGTGGACGAGGTGCAGGAGGAGCCGGAGGAGACCGCGAAGCCCGCCCGGTCCAGCTCGGTCAGCAGCACCTCCCCGTCCACGTACAGGCAGGAGAAGGTGACGATGTGCGGCAGCCGCCGCACCGGGTCGCCGACCACCTCGACCTCGGGCACCAGCCGCGGCACCCGGGTGCGGATCCGCTCCACCAGCGCGTGCAGCCGGGCGTTCTCCTGCTCGGCCTCGGCCCGTACCGCGCGCAGCGAGGCGGCCGCGGCCACGATCGCCGGCACGTTGACGTAGCCGGGCACCCGGCCGCCCTCGCGCTCGTCGGCCGGCAGCGGCGAGGCGTACCGGACGCCCTTGCGCACCGCCAGCACCCCGACCCCCGGCGGCCCGCCCCACTTGTGGGCGCTGGCGGTCAGCAGCGACCAGCCCGCCGGGACGTCCGTCCGGCCGGCGCTCTGCGCCGCGTCGACCAGCAGCGGGACACCGGCCCCGGCGCACAGCTCGGCGACCTCGCCGAGCGGCTGCACCGTCCCGACCTCGTGGTTGGCGCTCTGCACCGCGGCCAGCGCGGTGTCCGGGCGCAGCAGCGCGCCGAACGCCGCCGGGTCGACCCGGCCGCCCCGGTCCACCGGCGCCACCGACACCTCGCCCCCGGCGCCCTGGTGGCGCTCGGCGACGTGCAGCACGCTGGAGTGCTCCACGGCGGAGTGCACGAAGTGGCCGCCGCGCCGCCGGTTGCCGGTCAGCGCGCCCAGCAGGCCGAGCTGGACGGCCTGGGTGCCGCTCGCGGTGAAGGCGATCTCGTCCGCCCGGGCGCCCAGCACCGCGGCGACCGTCTCGCGGGCGGCGTCCAGCAGCATCCGGGCCTGCCGGCCGGAGCGGTACAGCCGGGCCGGATCGGCCCAGCCCTCGTCCAGGGCGGCGGTCAGTGCCTGCCGCGCGACGGGGTGCAGAGGGGCCGTCGAGGCCGCGTCGAAGTACACGGTCACATTTAACGACACACCCGGCCCGTGGTCCGGCCCGTCCGCGCGGCTCACCCACCGTCAGTCGATCATCCCGAATGTCCGCTTCGTCCGCGTCCGACGGGCCGTCACGGGCGACGTCCGAGGTCATCCCCCGATCGGGCGTACGGACCTCGAATGCCTACGATGACCTGCGACGCAGCCCCCACCGGGCCTGATCGGGCTAGCGGGCGGCGCGTTACCGGGGGCTGCCCGTCAGGAGCGCATAAGGCTGGAGTAGGGTTTGGCCCGCATAAGCATTCAAACCGTGCCCGTGGACGGGTCGCCGGGGAGGCTCACACTCCTCCCCGGGGCGACGCGAAGGCGGGCGAGACTTCGGGAAGGCGCTACGTGAGTCCCAACGGCTCCGACCGCTCGCCGCGGCGCACGATGCGGCGGAAGCTGCCTCAGGCGCTGGCACTGGGCCTCGTCATCGCGACCGCCACCGGCTGCTCGGCCAACGACCTCCCCAGGCTTGGCCTCCCGAGCCCCGTCACCAAGGAAGGGCCGATGGTCCTCCAGATGTGGCAGGGGTCCTGGATCGCGGCGCTGGTGGTCGGCGTACTGATGTGGGGTCTGATCATCTGGAGCGTGGTCTTCCACCGCCGCAAGCGCACCGGTGTGGAGATCCCCCCGCAGACCCGGTACAACGTGCCCATCGAGGCGCTCTACACCGCGGTCCCCATCATCATCGTCTCGGTGCTCTTCTACTTCGTCGCCCGCGACGAGTCGAAGCTGATCGCCACCTCCGAGAAGCCGCAGCACTACGTCAACGTGGTCGGCTTCCAGTGGAGCTGGGCGTTCAACTACGAGAACACCGAGACCCCCGACCCGGCCAACAAGGACGCCGCCTACGAGGTCGGTACTCCCAAGGACGCTCCGACGCTCTGGCTGCCGGTCAACGAGACGGTTCAGTTCCGCCTCACCTCGCGTGACGTCATCCACGACTTCTGGCCCGTCAACTTCATGATGAAGATGGACGTCGTGCCGGGCGTGGTGAACAAGTTCGAGGTCACGCCGACCGTCAAGGGCGAGTACATGGGCAAGTGCGCCGAGCTCTGCGGCGTCGACCACTCGCGCATGCTGTTCAACGTCAAGGTCGTCGACCGCGCCGACTACGACAAGCACCTGGCCGATCTTCGCGCCAAGGGCCAGAACGGTGCGGTGCCCTCCGGCCTGATCAGCATGGGAAGTGAAGAGAAGTGACAATCCTCAACGAGCCCGCCGCGGCCGGCGGGGGCGCCGAGGCCGTCACGGTCGGGGCGCAGCGGACCCGGAAGCCGGGTTCGACCATCATCAAGTGGCTGACCACCACGGACCACAAGACGATCGGCACGCTGTACCTGGCCACGTCGTTCGCCTTCTTCCTGATCGGCGGCATCCTCGCCCTGGTCATGCGCGCCGAGCTGGCTCGTCCCGGGACCCAGATCCTGTCGAACGAGCAGTTCAACCAGGCGTTCACGATGCACGGCACGATCATGCTGCTGATGTTCGCGACGCCGCTCTTCGCCGGCTTCGCGAACTGGATCATGCCGCTCCAGATCGGCGCCCCGGACGTGGCGTTCCCGCGTCTGAACATGTTCGCGTACTGGCTGTACCTCTTCGGTTCGACCATCGCGGTCGCGGGCTTCCTGACCCCGAACGGCGCCGCCAACTTCGGCTGGTTCGCCTACTCCCCGCTGTCCGACGCGGTGCACTCGCCCGGCATCGGCGGCGACATGTGGATCATGGGTCTGGCCTTCTCCGGCTTCGGCACGATCCTCGGTGCGGTCAACTTCATCACCACGATCATCTGCATGCGCGCGCCCGGCATGACGATGTTCCGGATGTCGATCTTCGTCTGGAACGTCCTGCTGACCTCGGTGCTGGTCCTGCTGGCCTTCCCGGTGCTCGCCGCCGCGCTGTTCGCCCTGGAGGCGGACCGCAAGTTCGGTGCCCACGTCTTCGACCCGGCCAACGGCGGGGCGATGCTCTGGCAGCACCTGTTCTGGTTCTTCGGCCACCCCGAGGTGTACATCATCGCGCTGCCGTTCTTCGGCATCGTGTCGGAGATCATCCCGGTCTTCAGCCGCAAGCCGATGTTCGGCTACTCCGGCCTGATCGCGGCCACCATCGCGATCGCCGGTCTGTCCGTGACGGTGTGGGCGCACCACATGTACGTCACCGGACAGGTACTGCTGCCGTTCTTCTCCTTCATGACCTTCCTGATCGCGGTCCCGACCGGTGTGAAGTTCTTCAACTGGGTCGGCACCATGTGGAAGGGCTCGCTGAGCTTCGAGACCCCGATGCTCTGGACGGTCGGCTTCCTGGTCACCTTCCTCTTCGGCGGTCTGACCGGTGTCCTGCTGGCCTCCCCGCCGATCGACTTCCACGTCTCGGACTCGTACTTCGTCGTCGCGCACTTCCACTACGTGGTCTTCGGCACCGTCGTCTTCGCGATGTTCGCCGGCTTCCACTTCTGGTGGCCGAAGATGACCGGCAAGATGCTGGACGAGCGCCTCGGCAAGATCACCTTCTGGACGCTGTTCGTCGGCTTCCACACCACCTTCCTGGTGCAGCACTGGCTCGGCGCGGAGGGCATGCCCCGCCGCTACGCCGACTACCTGAACTCGGACGGCTTCACCACCCTGAACACCGTCTCGACCATCGGCTCCTTCGTGCTGGGCCTGTCGATCCTGCCGTTCCTCTACAACGTCTGGAAGACCGCCAAGTACGGCGAGAAGGTCACCGTGGACGACCCGTGGGGCTTCGGCCGCTCGCTGGAGTGGGCGACCTCCTGCCCGCCGCCGCGGCACAACTTCCTCACCCTTCCGCGGATCCGCTCCGAATCCCCGGCCTTCGACCTCCACCACCCGGAGATCGCCGCGCTGGACTACCTGGAGAACCACGGCGAGCCGGCCAAGCACCTCGCCGGCGTGACCCCGGCGAAGTACGACGCCCCGCAGCTGGGCAAGGGCAAGAAGGAGGGCGACGCCTGATGAAGGAACAGGGAAAGATCTTCCTGGGCCTGTCGGTCTTCGTGCTGGCGATGGCCCTGACCTACGGTCTGTGGACCAACCACTCGGACCTCGGCATCGAGGCCGCCGGCACCACCGCGCTGTTCCTGGCCTTCGGCCTCTGCGCGTTCATCGGGTACTACCTCGCCTTCACCGCCCGCCGGGTGGACAGCGGCGCGGGTGACAACCCCGAGGCCGAGGTCGCGGACGACTCCGGCGAGCTGGGCTTCTTCGCCCCGCACAGCTGGCAGCCGCTCTCGCTGGCGCTCGGTGGCGCGCTCGCCTTCCTGGGCGTGATCTTCGGCTGGTGGCTGATGTTCTGGGCCGCCCCGATCATCCTGATCGGCATCTTCGGATGGGTCTTCGAGTTCTACCGGGGCGAGAACCAGAACCAGTAGGGTTCCCGCTTCCGGCACCAGGGCCGGTCCTCCCGCACGGGAGGGCCGGCCCTGCTGCGTGCCCGGCCTCCCGCTGCGTCCCCGGGATGACGGCTTCACTCCGGCGGGTGAACCGGAAGTCCCCCGGATGTCGCTTCGGCAAGGGGCGTTCCTACGATCTGATCAATCGTGCGAACCCTCGGAGGCGGTCATGGCCGACAGGCGTGGAATCGCAGCTCTCGGCGGCATCTCGCTGGCCCTCGCAGTACTGGCCCCGCTGTCCGCCTGCACGGCCGGGGACGACGAGCCCGTCGGACCGCACCGGATCGACGCGGCCCCGCTGGTCCACCTCTCGGCGGACGGCAAGGCCGACCCCTCGCAGCCGGTCACCGTGACCGCCGTCCAGGGCAGCCGGCTCACCGACGTCACCGTGGTCGGCCCGGACGGCCGGGTGGTCGCCGGGAAGCTCGCCGAGGACCAGTCCAGCTGGCAGACCACCGGCCGGCTGAAGGCCGCGACCTCGTACACGGTGCGGATCTCCGCCGACGACGGCAAGGGCGGCCGCGGTGACACCACCGCGAGCTTCAGCACCGTCGCCGCCCAGCGCCTGCTCACCGCCAAGCTGGGCCCGGACTCCTCCGGCAGCGGCGTCTACGGGGTGGGCCAGCCGCTCACCGTGCAGCTCTCCGAGGCGGTGAAGGAGCCGCAGGCCCGCCAGGAGGTCGAGCGCGTTCTGACCGTCGGCTCCCAGCCCTCCGTCACCGGCGCCTGGTACTGGGTGGACGACAAGAACCTGCACTTCCGCCCGCAGGACTACTGGCCGGCCGGCACGACCGTTTCGCTGGCCTTCGACGGCACCGGCAGCCGGATAGCGGACGGCCTCTACGGCGGCGACCGCAGCGCGCTGAAGCTGCGGATAGGTGAACGGGTGGAGTCGGTGATCGACGCGGCCGCCCACGAGCTCACCCTGAAGCGCGACGGCGAGGTGCTGCGGACCATCCCGGTCACCACCGGCAAGCCCGGCTTCGACACCCGCAACGGCGTCAAGGTGGTGCTCGGCCAGGAGCGGGCGGTCCGGATGAACGGCGAGACCATCGGGATAGCCGCGGGCAGCACGGAGGCGTACGACCTCGACGTGCTGTGGGCCACCCGGGTGACCTGGAGCGGCGAGTACGTCCACGCGGCGCCCTGGTCGGTCGGCTCGCAGGGCGTCGACAACGTCAGCCACGGCTGTACCGGCATGAGCACCGAGAACGCCCAGTGGTTCTACCAGCACACCCGGGTGGGGGACCTGGTGACGGTGGTGAACAGCCGTGGCGCCGTGATGGAGCCCTTCGGCAACGGCTTCGGGGACTGGAACGTCGACTGGACGGACTGGGTCAAGCACAGCGCCTCCGGACAGCCCGTCAGCACCACCGCGCCGCCCTCCCAGGCCCCCGCCTCGGGGATGATCCGTCCCGAGCTCTGACGGCCCCCGGAGGGCCGCTCCAGGGCCCGTCAGTCCCGCGGGTAGGCCAGCCGCAGCGCGGTGTCCACGGCGGCCAGGGCGTCCGCGCGGGAGACGCCCAGGCGGCTCGCCCGGGCGGCGTACTCGGCGGCGGCCTCGGCGGCCAGCCGGTGGGCGGCGTCCCCGGTGGCGGCGATCAGCGTCCCGCGCCGGCCGTGGGTCTCCACCACGCCGTCCGCCTCCAGCTCCCGGTAGGCCCGGGCGACGGTGCCGGCGGCCAGCCCCAGGTCCTCGGCCAGCGCCCGGACGGTGGGCAGCCGCAGCCCGGTCGGAAGCTCGCCGGAGCGGGCCCGCTCGGCGATCTGGGCGCGGATCTGCTCGTACGGGGGAGTGGCCGAGGCGGGGTCGACGGAGAGCTGCACGGTGGCCTCCTGGTGGCGCGGTCGGGTGCGGGGCTTGGCACGTACGGGAAAGGCCGAGGGCCGCCGACCAGAAGAACTCTGGTCAGCGGCCCTCGGGGTGACGCGGTGGTGCCTACGGGATCAGTGGTGGCCGTGGCCGCTGGTGATCTCGTGGTGCTCCTCGGCGGTCGGCTTGGGGATCTGGCCGCCCTCGCCGTAGAAGCCGCGGGAGAGCTTGGCCCGGGTGCGGGTGAGGACGCCGGCCTTGCGGGCCACGCCGTTCTCGTCCGTCTGGGCCGGCAGCTCGACCGGCTGGATCTGCTCGTGCGCGGTGAGCTTGTACAGGTCCTGCTGCGGCAGCTGGGCGTGCACCTCGACGAACTCGCCGTGCGGCAGGCGCTTGATGACGCCCGTCTCGCGGCCGTGCAGCACCTTCTCCTTGTCACGGCGCTGGAGGCCGAGGCACCAGCGCTTGGTGATGATGAAGACGAGGACCGGGACGACGAACATGCCGACGCGGACGAAGTACGTCACCGAGTTGATCGACAGGTGCAGGTGGGTGGCGAACAGGTCGTTGCCGCCGGCCGCGAGCAGGATCAGGTAGAGGCTGATCCAGGCGGCGCCCAGTGCGGTGCGGACCGGGGCGTTGCGCGGACGGTCCAGGATGTGGTGCTCGCGCTTGTCGCCGGTGATCCAGCCCTCGATGAAGGGGTAGGCGGCGATCGAGACCAGCACCAGCGGGAAGACGACCATCAGCGGGACGATCACGCCCAGGTTGAGGGTGTGGCCGCCCCAGACGCTGATCTCCCAGCCCGGCATGATGCGGATCAGGCCTTCGGAGAAGCCCATGTACCAGTCGGGCTGGGCGTCGGTGGAGACCTGGTCCGGACGGTACGGGCCGTACGCCCAGATCGGGTTGATCGTGGCGATCGCCGAGACGACCGCGATCAGGCCGAAGACCAGGAAGAAGAAGCCACCGGCCTTGGCCATGTAGACCGGCATCAGCGGCATGCCGACGACGTTCTTCTCGGTCTTGCCCGGGCCCGCCCACTGGGTGTGCTTGTGGTAGAAGACCAGGATCAGGTGCGCGACCAGCAGGCCGAGCATGATGCCGGGGATCAGCAGCACGTGGATGGTGAAGAACCGCGGCACGATCTCGGTGCCGGGGAACTCGCCGCCGAACAGGAACATCTGGATGTACGTGCCGACCAGCGGCGTCGCCAGGACGGCGCCCTCCATGAACCGGATGCCGGTGCCGGAGAGCAGGTCGTCGGGCAGCGAGTAGCCGAAGAAGCCGTCGAACATGCCGAGGACCAGCAGCAGGAAGCCGAAGACCCAGTTGATCTCGCGCGGCTTGCGGAACGCGCCGGTGAAGAAGACGCGCATCATGTGCACGAACATCGCCGCCACGAAGACCAGGGCGGCCCAGTGGTGGATCTGGCGGATCAGCAGACCGCCGCGGATCTCGAAGCTGATGTCCACCGTGGAGGCGTAGGCCTCCGACATCGGGATGCCCTTGAGCGGCACGTACGAGCCGTCGTAGACGACCTCGGCCATCGAGGGCTTGAAGAACAGTGTCAGGTAGACACCGGTCAGGATGATGATGATGAACGTGTAGAGGCAGATCTCGCCCAGCATGAAGGACCAGTGGTCCGGGAAGATCTTCCGCAGGTTGGCCTTGGCGAGGGAGTAGATCCCCAGCCGGCCGTCAGTCCAGTCAGCCGCGGCCTCCCACTTGTTGGCGGGCTTGGCGCGCGTGCTGGAGGGCTTGGCGGCACCGGTCGTGGTGCTGCTCGCGCTACTCATCGAGCACGCTCCCAGTAGCTCGGGCCGACGGGCTCCGCGAAGTCGCCGGTGGCGACCAGGTTGCCCTTCTCGTCAGTGGTGATCTTCAGCTGCGGCAGCGGGTGGCCGGCCGGGCCGAAGATGACGCGGGCGCCGTCCGCCAGGTCGAAGGTCGACTGGTGGCAGGGGCAGAGCGCGTGGTGGGTCTGCTGCTCGTACAGGCTGATCGGGCAGCCGACGTGGGTGCAGATCTTGGAGTAGGCGAGGATGCCCTCGAAGCCCAGCTCCTTGGACTTCTCGTCCTTGATGTCCTCGGGCGCGATGCGGACCAGCATCAGGGCGTCCTTGGCGATCCGCTGCTGGAAGTCCTCGTCGTGCGTGGACAGGCCCTCCGGCATGGCGAAGGTGAGCGAGCCGACGACGATGTCCTCGGGCTTCATCGGCTGCATGGTGTTCATGTTGACCAGCGGCAGCGGCTTGGCCTCGGTCGCCTCCTTCCAGCCGGTCTCCTTGAGCTTCTTCTCGGGCAGCGGGCCGAGGTCACGGAGCAGGACCACGCCGGAGAGCGGGACCAGCGCCATGGAGCCGATCAGGGTGTTGCGGATCATCTTGCGGCGACCGAAGCCGGACTCGGCGGCACCGGTCTTGAACTGCTCGATGACGTCGGCGCGGACCTCCTCGGAGGCCTCGATCGGGTGGCGCTCGGCCGGGATCTCGACGTCCGACATCAGGGTGCGGGCCCAGTGGACCGCGCCCGCGCCGATCATGAACAGCGCGACGCCCAGGGTCAGGCCGAGCGCGAAGTTCAGCGCGCTGACGTGACCGAGCGGGAAGATGTAGACGATCTTGTCCGGGTCGATGGCCACGTACGAGGCGATGAAGCCGACGGTGGCGAGCATCGAGACCACGAACATTAGCGAGACCTGGCGCTCGGCGCGCTGGGCGGCCCGCTCGTCGATGTCGGTGCGCCGGGGCTCGTGGGCCGGCAGGCCCGGGTCGGCGAACGGGCTGCCGTGGTCGGCCACCTCGCCGGCGGAGCCGTGCGGCTCCGGGAGCTTCTCTTCTGACATGTCGTGGCTCATGACTTCTTGGCCTTGGTGGTGTGGGCGGCGACCCAGATCGCGACCGCGATGAGCGTGCCGAGGCCGAAGATCCAGCCGAACAGACCCTCGGTCACCGGACCGAGGCTGCCCAGGGTGAGACCGCCGGGGTTGGGCTCATCGTTGGTGGTGTGGCGGACGAAGGCCACGATCTGCTTCTTCTGCTCCTCGGGCATGGTGGTGTCCGGGAACGACGGCATGTTCTGCGGGCCGGTCTGCATGGCCTCGTAGATGTGCTTGGCGTCCACGCCCTCCAGCGACGGGGCGTACTTGCCCTTGGTCAGGGCACCGCCCTGGCCGGCGAAGTTGTGGCACTGGGCGCAGTTGGTGCGGAACAGCTCGCCACCCTTGGAGATGTCCTCGGGGTTGGTCGAGGTGAACTGCTCCTCCTTCGGGGTCACCGGGCCGGGGCCGAGGGAGGCGACGTAGGCGGCGAGCTGGTCGATCTCGGCCTGCGTGTAGATGTTCTTCTTGCGCGGGACCTGGGCGCCGGGCTGCTGGGCCGGCATGCGGCCGGTGCCGACCTGGAAGTCGACAGCGGCGGAGCCGACGCCGACCAGGCTCGGACCGTCACTGCTGCCCTGGCCGTTCAGGCCGTGGCAGGAGGAGCAGCCCACGGCGAAGAGCTTCTTGCCCTCATCGATCGCGAGCGACTGCGCGGCGACGTCGGCCTGCGCCTTGTCGGCGGGCGCGAACGCGGCGTACAGCCCCCCGGTTGCCGCCAGGGCGAGAAGTAGGACGACCAGCGCCGCCAATGGGTGGCGCCGTCGTGCGGAGAGCTTTTTCACGGAATAACCCCGGTGTCAGGATCTGGTCGACTGGTGGGTGCACCCGGCGGCCGGTCTGGCCGGCACGAGGCTGCCTGTCTAGGGCTGCGCGCGCGGTCGGTCGGTGGGAGCGTCGGCACCGGCAGAAGCGGCCCGTCGCCGGTGAGGGCGGGGGCCGCAGCCGGTGGCCAGCGACCTGATCAGCTGGTTACTTGATCAGGTAGATGGTCGCGAACAGGCCGATCCACACGACGTCGACGAAGTGCCAGTAATACGACACGACGATCGCGGCGGTGGCCTGCTCGTGCGTGAAGCGCTTGGCTGCGTACGTCCGTCCCAGGACCAGCAGGAAGGCGATCAGACCACCCGTCACGTGCAGCCCGTGGAAGCCGGTGGTCAGGTAGAACACCGTGCCGTACGGGTCGGAGGACAGCGAGAGGCCGTCCTTCTTGACCAGCTCGGTGTACTCGAAGACCTGGCCGCCGATGAAGACCGCGCCCATGGCGAACGTGAGGATGAACCACGCCCGGAGCTTCTTCACGTCACCGCGCTCGGCAGCGAACACGCCGAGCTGGCAGGTGAGCGAGGAGAGCACCAGGATCGTGGTGTTGACCGAGGAGAAGGGCACGTTGAGGGCGTGGGCCTTCTCGGTCCAGAACTCCGGCCCCTTGACGGAGCGGAGCGTGAAGTACATCGCGAAGAGGGCCGCGAAGAACATCAACTCGGAACTGAGCCAGACGATCGTTCCGACGCTGACCATGTTCGGCCGGTTGACCGATCCGTGCGCGTGCCCGGTTTCTACTGCTGTTGCTGTCGCCACGACGGACATTATGTCGGTCCCTTATTCCGTCTTCACGTCGGGGGGTGTCCCTCGGAGTGTCCGGTGCGTGCGGTATGCCCGCTTGGGGGGCGACGGGGTGTCCGGACGGGGGCTGAGCAGCGGCGTGTCCCTTTTCTGACGGTTCCTCGGAGGGGCCCGCGACCCCGTTGCCCGGCGCGTCGTTGCCCGGTCGGAGTAGCCGTAGGAGGTAGGGGAGCGGGCGCCGGGTCGGCCGTACGGGTGGACTGGGCGGGGTCGGGTGACGGGCCGTCCTCCGGGCGAGTGAGCCCGGGGCGCGGCGGTTCGGGGAGGAACGTGCGCGAGGGGGGCTCGGCGGCGGGTGATCCGGAGTAGCATCCGGATCAGGCGAACGTGGTCCGGATCACACTTGAGGGAGCAGGGCCCATGGCGTACACGACCGATGAGACGCTCACCGTCCTCGTCTACAGCGACGACCGCAACACCCGTGAGCAGGTGCTGACGGCGCTCGGCCGCCGGCCCGCCGAGGATCTTCCGGAACTGTCCTACCTGGAGTGCGCGACCACCCCCGCGGTGCTCAAGGCGCTGGAGAAGGGGGGAGTGGACCTCTGCGTGCTGGACGGCGAGGCCGTCCCGGCCGGCGGGCTGGGCCTCGGGCGCCAGCTCAAGGACGAGATCTACGGCTGCCCGCCGGTGCTGGTGCTGATCGGCCGGCCGCAGGACTCCTGGCTCGCCGCCTGGAGCCGGGCGGACGCCGCCATCTCCCACCCGGTGGACCCGGTGGCGCTGGCCGAGGCGGCCGCCGTCCTGCTGCGGGCGAGGGTGGCGAAGCGGACTCCGGCCGTCCGCTGAAGTCCGCCCGGCAACTAGAAAAGACGGGGTTAGAAGCGACCGCTTCGCTCGATAGGCTGGCTCCATCCGTACGGACGTCCCCCCGGAGCGGGGAACCGACAACAGCTGGAGTCAGCCATGGTGAACGTGAACCCTGCGAACGGCGGTAGCGACCCCGCGCAGGTGGTCCGCACCTGGCCGGACATCCTGTCGGCGCTGCTGCAGGGGGAGGACCTCGACCGCTCGTCCACCGCGTGGGCGATGGACCGGATCATGAGCGGCGAGGCGTCCCCCGTCCAGGTGGCCGGGTTCATGGTCGCGCTGCGGGCCAAGGGCGAGTCGGTCGAGGAGATCGCCGGCCTGGTCGACGCGATGTACGAGCACGCCGAGCCGCTGGACATCCCCGGCCCGGCCGTGGACATCGTCGGCACCGGCGGGGACCGGGCGAAGACCGTCAACATCTCCACCATGTCGGCGATCGTCGCGGCGGCCGCCGGCGCCAAGGTGGTCAAGCACGGCAACCGGTCGGCCTCCTCGACCAGCGGCTCCTCGGACGTGCTGGAGAAGCTCGGCGTGGCGCTGGACCTCTCCTCCCGGCGGGTCGCCGAGGTGGCCGAGGAGGTCGGGCTCACCTTCTGCTTCGCGGCGAAGTTCCACCCCTCGATGCGGCACGCCGCCACCGCCCGGCGCGACCTCGGGGTGCCGACCGCCTTCAACATCCTCGGTCCGCTGACCAACCCGGCCAAGGTCACCGCGCACGCCATCGGCTGCTTCGACACCCGGCTGGCCGGGCTGATCGCCGGGGTGCTGGCCCGGCGGGGCGCGACGGCGCTGGTCTTCCGCGGCGACGACGGGCTGGACGAGCTGACCATCACCACCACCTCGCAGGTGTGGCTGGTGCGCGACGGGGTGGTCACCGAGACCACCTTCGACCCGCGGGACGTCGGCATCGAGCTGGTCGGCATCGAGGCGCTGCGCGGGGCGGACGCCTCGTACAACGCCGAGGTCGCGCGGCGGCTGCTGGCGGGGGAGCACGGGCCGGTGCGGGACGCCGTCCTGCTGAACACGGCGGCCGCGCTGGTCGCGCTGGACCTCGGCGACGCGCCGCTGGGCGAGCAGCTGGCGGCCGGCATGGAGCGGGCCGCGAAGGCGATCGACTCGGGCGCCGCGCAGGACCTGCTGCGGCGCTGGTCGGAGGCCACCAGCCGGATCTGAGACGGCAGTTGGGGAGCCCGGGCCGGGTACGCCGGCCCGGGCTCCGGTGCTGTCCGCATGCTGGATGCCCGTTTGACCGCCCGCTGGACGCGGCCTAGAGTCTTCGCCAGGTCATGAGTGACAGCGCCAAGCCCCAGCTTGCTGTCCGGCAACCCTCCGTCCGTGGCGGGGTGCCCTGGGTGAGGACCGGGTCGCCACGGCAGATCGTCCGTGCGACAAGCGCGGACACCCGACGACTGGCACTCCCGGGGTCCCTTACCCCCGAAGGAGTGCATCCCCATGTCCCTCGTCACCGAAGTCCTCTCCCCGCTCCCGGTCCTCGGCGCCGACGTCCAGGTCCCGCTCGCCAGCGGTGAGAAGGTCGGCTACGCGGCGCTCGACTACGCGGCCAGCTCGCCGGCGCTCCAGCGGGTGTGGGACGACGTCGCCGCCTACGCGCCGTACTACGGCAGCGTCCATCGCGGGGCCGGGTACCTCTCCCAGCTGTCCACCGACCTGTTCGAGCAGAGCCGCCGCACTGTCGGCGAGTTCCTCGACCTGCGCGAGGGCGACCAGGTGGTCTTCACCCGGGCCACCACCGACTCGCTCAACCTGCTGGCCGCCGCCGTCCCGGCCGGCACCCGGGTGTTCGCCTTCGAGACCGAGCACCACGCCTCGCTGCTGCCCTGGGCGCACGCCGGACTGGACGTCAGCTACCTGCGGGCGCCGCGCTCGCGGGCCGAGGCGGTGGCCGCGCTGGACGCCGCGCTCGCCGGGGCGCCCGAGGGCCCCAAGCTGCTCTGCGTCACCGGCGCCTCCAACGTCACCGGCGAGCTGTGGCCGGTCGCCGAGCTGACGGAGACCGCGCACCGGCACGGCGCCCGGGTGGTGCTGGACGCCGCCCAGCTGGCGCCGCACCACCGGGTCTCGGTGCGCGAGCTGGACGTCGACTGGGTCGCCTTCTCCGGCCACAAGATCTACGCGCCGTTCGGCGCCGGGGTGCTGGCCGGCCGGGCGGACTGGCTGGACGGGGCCGAGCCGTACCTGGCCGGCGGCGGGGCGACCCGGACGGTGGCCCGGGAGGCCGACGGCTCGGTGGCCGTGCAGTGGCACACCGGGCCCGCGCGGCACGAGGCCGGCTCGCCGAACGTCATCGGCGCCTACGCGATCGCCTCGGCCTGCCGGGCGCTGACCGAGGCCGGCTTCGACGCGCTGGAGGCCCGCGAGCAGCAGCTGATCACCCGCCTGACCGCCGGCCTCGCCGCGATCCCGCAGGTCAAGGTGCTCAACCTGTTCGGGGAGGGCTCGGCGCGGGTCGGCGTGCTGTCCTTCGTCGTCCGGGGCTGGAACAGCTCGCACTTCTCGGCCGCGCTGTCCGCCGAGTACGGCATCGGGGTGCGCGACGGCCTGTTCTGCGCCCACCCGCTGGTGCGCACGCTGCTCGGGGACGAGGACGTGGCCCCGTCCGAGTGCGGGGCGCCCGATCCCTCGCTGCCGGGCGAGCGCAGCCTGAACGCGATCCGGGTGAGCTTCGGCGCCGGGACGCCGGACGAGCACGTCGACCGCTTCCTCACCGCCGTCCGGGAACTGGTCACGGACGGCGCGGCCTGGAACTACCGCAACGAGGGCGGCCGCTGCGTCGCGGACACTCAGCGCGAGGGCTGAGCGCTACTCGTCCAGGCCGAGGGCGAAGGCGGCCTCCAGGTCGTGCTGGGAGTAGGTGCGGAAGGCGATCTGGGTCTCGGTGTGGGCGACACCCGGGACCTTGTTCAGCCGGCCCGGGATGACCTCGGCCAGGTCGTCGTGCCGGCGCACCCGCACCATCGCCACCAGGTTGTAGCCCCCGGTCACCGAGTAGACCTCGCTCACGCCGTCGATGGCGGCGATGGACTCGGCGATCTCCGGGATGCGGTCGACACTGGTCTTGATCAGGACGATGGCGGTGATCACAGTTCGGGCTCCTTTGTGAGGTGCCGCCAGCGTATCGGGCGTCCGCCGGGTCGTCGCGGGGGGTGGCGGACCACGGTGCAGGCGTAGAGGAACCCGGCGGAGAAGCCGATCACGTGGACCAGGTACGCCACCCCGGGCCCGGCCGAGTGCACCGACCACCACTGCAGGGCGAACCAGAGGCCGAGCACCAGCCAGGCCGGGAAGCGCAACGGCAGGAAGAGCAGCAGCGGGACGAGGGTGGTCACCCGGGCCCGGGGGTGGAGGCGCAGGTAGGCGCCGAGGGCGGCGGCGATCGCCCCGGAGGCCCCGATGAGCACCCGGGTGGAGTTCGGCGAGTGCGCCTCGGCGAGCGCGAAGCCGTACGTGGTCAGGCTGCCGGCGGCCAGGTAGAAGACGGCGTACCGGGCCCGGCCCAGCCGCCGTTCGACGGTGGGGCCGAAGACCTGGAGGAAGAGCAGGTTCCCCAGCAGGTGCAGCCAGCCGGCGTGCAGGAAGAGCCCGCTGAGGACTGACAGGGCCGGGTGCTTGCCCGGGGTCGGCGCGGCCGGGCAGCCGGGCACCGGGTCGGGGGCCTCGGCCAGCTGTCCGGCGGTCAGCGGCCGTCCGGCCAGCACCTCGGCCGGGATCGCGCCCCAGCGCTGCTCGTACCGCTGCTCGGCGCAGACCCGGGCCTGGCCGGTGCCGTACAGCGGGTTGAGGCCCGCGGCCGGGCCGAGCAGGAAGACCAGGGTGTTGAGCGCGATCAGGGCGTAGCTGACCACCGGGACCGTCGCCGCCGGGCGGCCGCCCCGGGCCGCGGTGGGGTCCGGGACCGCGAGCGCCATGCGGCCAAGCATCCCTCCGGGCGGCGCGGGTGACACGGCGGTTTACGGCAGGTGGACCAGCCCGGTGTTCGGGCGACCGGTGGTCGCGATGGTTGCCCCAGGCAATAGGCTTGGGGCGGGCATTCCCGCCTCCCGCCGCCGATGCCGGGGCTCCGGGGGGAGCGCCTAGCCCACGCAGGGACCACCCGAGAGGACCCCCGATGACCGTCCCCGCCCTGACCGCCGAGACGCGCTGGCGCTGCACCCTGTGCGGCAACCTCACCCGCTTCGACGTGACCCGCACCGCGCGGGTGACCGAGTTCCTGCACTTCGACCTGGCCGGCGAGTCCAAGGTCGAGGAGACCGAGGTGCTGAGCGAGACCGTCGAGTCGGTGCGCTGCCGCTGGTGCAACGCGGTGGACCAGGTCGAGCTGGTGGCCCGTCCGGGCGCCGAGGGGGCGCAGGCCCCCGCCGAGCAGGGCTGATCCCCGTCGCCGCGGCGGGCGGGTGCACGGCGCACCCGTCCGCGCCGCACGGGACAATACAGAACAAGACGCACGGCGCGTGACGACAGGGGGCGGCCGCGGCCGTGCCCCGCTGGACCAGGATCGGAGCCGAGGACGTGGTGGACGCAGCGAAGGAGCCCGGGGAAGCCCAGGGGTTTCCGCCCGCTGCGGCCGAGGCCCCGGCCGAGGCGGCCGTGGCGGCGAACGACTCCTCCGGGCCCGCGGCGGAGCACGCCGTCGAGCGGCTCGACCGGCCGCTGCCCGAGGGCGTGCGCCGACGCGTGGTCGGGCTCGCCTCGGACGCGCTCGGCGGGCTGCCGGCGGCCGAACTCCCGCAGAGCCTGCGTCAGTACGTCAAGTTCACCCCGGCGCGACGGGCCAAGTACGCGGCCACCGCGCTGGCGGCGGCGCTGGAGGCGGAGCCGGCCTTCCGGTTGCGGATAGCGGAGCGGCTGCGCCTGGGGCAGCCGGACCTGGTGAAGGCGCTGGAGTCGGGCAGCGTCCCGAGTGCCGCCGATCCGATGGACGTCGCGGCCGCAGCCTACCTGGTGCGTTCGGCGGGCTGGAGCCGGCTGGTGGCCGAGGCCGGCGAGGAGGCCGAGCGGGCCGGTGCCGAGGACGCGGCCGCGGAGGCGGCCCGGCTGGTGGAGAAGCTGCAGGCCGAGCTGGCCGAGGTGCGGGCCGCCGCGCGGGCGGACCTGGACCGGCAGCGGGCCGAGTCCGACGGCGTCCGCAAGGAGGCCGAGTCGCTGCGCAAGAGGGTGCGGTCGCTGGAGAGCGACACCCGCCGGGCGCAGGCCGAGACCCGTCGGGTGGCCGGCGAGCTGGAGGCCCTGCGGGCGCAGTCCGCGGCCGAGCGCGGGGCGGCCGAGACCGAGGCGCGCCGGCTGCGGCACCGGGTCTCCGAGCTGGAGAACGCGGCCGAGCAGGGCCGCCGGTCGGCCCGCGAGGGGCGCAGCGTCGAGGACATGCGGCTGCGGCTGCTGCTGGACACCGTGCTGCAGTCCGCGCAGGGGCTCCAGCGGGAGCTGGCGCTGCCGGTCTCCCAGATCCGCCCGGCGGACCTGGTGGAGGCCGTGGTGCCGGGGGCGGCCTCGCCGCACGACGTGGCCCGGCGCGGGCTGGCCGAGGACGATCCGGCGCTGCTGGACCAGTTGCTGGCGATCCCCCAGGTGCACCTGGTGGTGGACGGCTACAACGTGACCAAGACCGGCTATCCGGCGCTGCCGCTGGAGCAGCAGCGGATCCGGCTGCTGGGCGGGCTGGCGATGCTGGCCCAGCGCACCCAGGCGGAGGTCACCTGCGTGTTCGACGGGCAGGACCTGGACGTCCCTGTGATCATGGCGCCGCCGCGCGGGGTCCGGGTGCGGTTCAGCCGGACCGGGGAGACGGCCGACGAGCTGATCCGCCGTCTGGTCCGGGCCGAGCCGCAGGGCCGCCCGGTGGTGGTGGTGTCCACCGACCGGGAGGTCGCGGAGGGCGTGCGGAAGGCGGGCGCGCGCCCGGTGGCGTCGGTGCTGCTGCTGAACCGGCTGGCCCGGCCCTGACCTGCGCCGGACCCGGGCCGGACCGCATGACGGCTGGTCAGCGGCTCGTCCGGAGCGTTGTGGGGGTCCCGTGAAGTCAGCGTGGGGACCGGGGTTCACGCCATCGGGGGAGTAGCAAAACGGGTAGATCTTCACTAGGGTCTGGCGTCAAACCTATTTTCCGGAATCTCATCCCATCAGGTGAGCCCGTAGGAAGAAGGAGCCGGTCCCTTTGGCCTCCCACCGCCGTCCCAAGCAGCCGAGCCGCGCGCGGGTCTCCGTGCTCACCGCTGCCGCTGCGACCGCGGTCGCGCTCTCCGCCCAGGTGGCCGCGCACGCCGCGCCGCAGCCGGACAAGACGGACGTCAAGGCGCAGATCGACCAGCTCCAGGAGGAGCAGGAGCAGGCGGCGGAGAAGTACAACGGCGCCAAGGAGCGGGCGGACCAGCTGCGCAAGCAGGCCGACCAGCTGCAGGACCAGGTGGCCCGCGGCCAGGAGCAGATGACCCAGCTCCAGGGCGGCCTCGCCGAGGTGGCGGGCGAGCAGTACCGCGCCGGCGGCATCGACCCGTCCGTCCAGCTGATGCTCTCCTCCGACCCGTCCGGCTACCTGGAGAAGGCCTCGACCGTCCAGCAGGCCAGCACCAGTCAGGCCGAGGCGCTCAAGGGACTGCTGGAGCAGCAGCGCCGGCTGGACCAGCAGAAGGCCGAGGCGGCCGCCGTGCTCGCCTCGCTGGACAGCACCACCAAGGACCTCAACCAGGCCAAGGCGGACGTCAACACCAAGCTGAAGGCCGCCCAGGACCTGCTGAACTCGCTGAGCGCCGCCGACCGCGCCGCGCTGCGGGCCCAGCAGGCGCAGGACGACCGCGCCTCGCGCGGCAACGCGCGGGTGGACCTCGGCAGCCTGCCGCCGGCCAGCGGCTACGCGGGAGCGGCGGTGGCCAAGGCGATGAGCAAGCAGGGCTCGCCGTACGTGTGGGGCGCCACCGGATCGACCACCTTCGACTGCTCCGGCCTGATGGTCTGGGCGTACGGGCAGGCCGGCGTCTCGCTGCCGCGCACCTCGCAGGAGCAGGGGCACTACGGCACCCGGGTGCCGTCGCTGGACCAGGCCCAGCCGGGCGACCTGGTGATCTACGGCCCGAGCATGTACCACGTCGGGATGTACATCGGGAACGGCATGGTGGTCCACGCGCCGCACACCGGTGACGTGGTGAAGGTGATGAAGGCCGACGCGATGCCGATCAACACCATCCGCCGGGTCTGACGGTCCGACACGCCCGGGACGTTCAGTCGGGAGCTGTGAAGAGCGCCACCTCCGTCGCGGGGGTGGCGTTCGGCTTTTCCGCCTTTTGCGGCCGCCTGTTGAGAATCGATCAGCCTTGCGTGCACCATTGGTCACCATCGGTCATTTTCACAAGGGAACTTGGGCAATCTTCCATCTTTTTTCTGACAAGGATTTGAACGGATCACGGTTCAGTTACTAGGGTCATGCTCCGAACCACCGCACTGTCGATCGCCCAGCCAGGGTGGCGGCGGTGGTTACCGCCGAGTTCGCGAGGCAGCGGGGCAGGTCGAAGCGACTGCCCGACAGGGGAGCCCAGTGACTGGGGGCGCTGCGGAGCGGAGCCGGGGAACCACGTTCCTCCGGGGTGAATCGGCGCCAGGTCGGCCGAACGGCCGTGAGGCGTCGTAGGGCATGCTTCCGGCCCGAACCCGTCAGCTCACCCGGTAGGCGGACGTAGGAAGAAGGAGCCCGCCTTCGTGGCGTCCCATCGTCGTCCCAAGCCCGCCGGCCGCGCCCGCGTCTCCATCCTGACCGGAGTCGCCGCCGCAGCCGTCGCCCTCTCCGCGCAGTCCGGCGCCCACGCCGACCCGCAGCCGACCAAGGACCAGGTCAAGGAGCAGGTCGACCAGCTCAACGAGCAGGCCGAGGTCGCGACCGAGAACTACAACGCCGCCCAGGCCAAGCAGCAGGAGCTGGAGAAGCAGGTCTCCGGCCTGCAGGACCAGGTGGCCCGTCAGCAGGCGCAGGTCACCGAGCTCCAGGGCGGCCTGGCCGAGATCGCCGGCGAGCAGTACCGCAACGGCGGGATATCCCCGACCGTCCAGCTGATGTTCTCCTCCAGCCCGGACAGCTTCCTCAGCCAGGCCGACGCGCTGAACCAGGCCGGTGCCACCCAGAAGGGCCAGCTGAAGGAGCTCCAGGAGCAGCAGCGCAAGCTCGACCAGGACCGCAACGAGGCCCAGGGCAAGCTCGCCGAGCTGGAGTCGACCACCCAGCAGCTGAAGACCGCCAAGGTGGAGGTCCAGGGCAAGCTGAAGGCCGCCCAGGACCTGCTCAACACCCTGACCGAGCAGGAGCGCCAGGCGCTGCGCCAGGCCGAGGAGAAGGCCGCCGCCGACGCCAAGGCCAAGGCCGACGCGGCCGCCCAGGCGCAGGCGCAGGCCGATCGCGCCTCGCGCGACAACACCCGCGGCGACCTCTCCGCCCCCACGAGCACCGCCCCGACCACCACCGCTCCGGTGAAGGTGGCCCCGGGCAGCTCGCGCGGTGCCGCGGCCCTCGCGGCCGCCGCCTCCAAGGTCGGCAGCCCGTACGTCTGGGGTGCCACCGGCCCGAGCTCCTTCGACTGCTCCGGCCTGATGGTCTGGGCGTTCAACCAGGCCGACGTGTCGCTGCCGCGCACCTCGCAGGCGCAGGCCTCGGCCGGCACCCGGATCGGTACGGACCTCTCCCAGGCCCAGCCCGGCGACCTGCTGATCTTCTACAGCGACGCCCACCACGTCGGCATCTACGCCGGCAACGGCCAGGTGCTGCACGCCCCCCGGACGGGTACCAACGTGCGCTACGAGGCGGTCACCAACATGCCGCTGACCGGCATCGTGCGGGTCTGATCCCCGCTCGGCCGCTTCCGGGCCCGGCTTCCCCCAGGGGAGGCCGGGCCTGCGGCTTTTCCGGCGCGTCGATCTGATGTCCGATTAGGGGTCGAATATTCGGGTTCGGAGGGGTTTGGACTCGCTTGCCCGGACTCGCTAACGTCTGCCACCGGACTCCCGCTCGACGGCCGCCCGTCCCGGTGCGGCGGTGGGGGCCCGCGCCGCAGGATTGGAGCCCCCGCCGCCATGTCCGTGCACCGCCGTTCCCAACTGCTCGCCCGGGCGCTGGTGCTGACCACGGCCGCCGCCACCGCGCTGGGCGTCGCCGCCGGAGGTCGCGCCCAGGCCGCCCCCGGCAGCCCGGACCCGGCCGACCGTCAGGACGTCAAGTCCCAGGTGGAGCAGCTGTACGACGAGGCCGAGCAGGCGTCCGAGAGGTTCAACGCGGCGCAGGAGGCCCAGCGGCGGCTCCAGGGCGAGACCACGGCCGTCCAGGGCGAGATCGCCGTCGCCCAGGACCAGCTCAACGAACTGCGCGGCGACCTGGCGACGGTGGCCGGGGCCGAGTACCGCGGCGGCGGGATGTCCCAGACCGCCCAGCTGATGCTCTCGCCCGACCCGGAGGACTACCTGGCCCGCGCCCGCACCCAGGGCCAGGCCGCCGCACGCCAGCAGGAGACCCTGCACGAGCTGGTCACCCGGCAGCGCCGGCTCGACCAGCGCCGCTCCGAGGCGGCCGACAAGCTCGCCGAGCTGGACCGGACACGCCGCTCGCTCGCCGACAGCAAGCTGCAGATCCAGCAGCGGCTGGCCAGGGCGCAGAAGCTGCTGAACGGCCTGGACGCCGCCGAGCGGGCCCGGTTGACGGTCCAGGACGCCCGGGACGCCGAGCAGCGCGCCACCCGGGGCACCGACCGGCTGGACCTCGGCACCGCCCCGCCCGCCTCCGAGCGCGGGGCCGCCGCGCTGGCCGCCGCGGTGCGGATGATCGGCTCCCCGTACGTCTACGGGGCCACCGGGCCGCACGCGTTCGACTGCTCCGGTCTGATGTACTACAGCTGGCGGCAGGCCGGAGTGACCCTGCCGCGCACCTCGCAGGCCCAGGCGTACGCCGGGCAGCGGATCAGCCTGTCCGAAGCACGACCGGGAGACCTGGTGATCTTCTATCGGGACATGCACCACGTCGGCATGTACGCCGGCGGCGGCGTGATCGTGCACGCCCCGCGCCCGGGCGCCAAGGTCCGCTACGAGAGCGTCACCGCCATGCCCGTCTCCGGGGTGGTCCGGCTCTGAGCGCCCCGCCGACCGGCCCCGCCGACCCCACGGAGATACCCCGCCCCGGCTCCCGCCCCCGTGGCGCGCTGTCCCGGCGTGGCGCGCTGCTGCTCGCGGCCGGCGGGCTGGCCCAGCTGTCGCTGCCGCCGGCCGCCCCGGCGGCGCCCGCGGCCCGGCCGGCGGACCGGCACGCCGAGGTGGCCGCCGCGCTGGCGGAGCGGGCCCGCTCGGCGCCGCCGTGGGCCGGGCTGCCGGTGGCCGACGCGGGGTACCGCAACCTGGTGCTCGCCGCCTCCGGCGGGCCGGAGCGGCTGACCGCCGCCGCCGACCTGGCGGTGCGGATCGCCGGGTACGACGAGTACCCGGTGGTGTACCCGCGCCGGATCGAGCTGGTCCGGGCCGGGGACGGCTGGCGGGTCGAGCGCGAGGAGGGCGCGGGCGGGCCGCCCGCGCCGTGGGACTTCGGGCCGGTCCGGTCCGCGGCGGGGGCGCACTGCCTGGTGCTCGGGCCGGCCGCCGGCCCGGACCCGGCCGAGCTGGTCGCGGCGGGGGACCGGGCGGTGCCCGCCGTCACCGAGCTCTGGGGCGGCGCCTGGCCGGGCCGGCTGCTGCTGGAGCGGCCCGCCACCGCGGAGCAGTTCGCCCGGCTGCTGGAGGGCGACCCGGACGGCTGGACGGGCATGGCGGCGGTCACCGTGGCCGCCCCCGGCGCGCCCTGGCACACCCCCGCGGACCGGGTGCTGGTCAACCCGGAGGCGTACGCGCGGCTCAGCGACTTCGGCCGCCAGGTGGTGGTCACCCACGAGGCCACCCACGTCGCGACCCGGGCCGACACCCGGGCGTGGACCCCGCTGTGGCTCTCCGAGGGCGTCGCCGACTGGACCGCCTACCGCGACTCCGGCCGCAGCGCGCGGCAGACGGCCCCCGAGCTGGCCCGGGACGTCGCCGCCGGGCGGCTCCCCAGCGCGCTGCCCGCCGACCGGGACTTCGCCGCCGGGGCCGCCGGCATCGCCCAGGCCTACGAGCAGTCCTGGCTGGCCTGCGAGCTGATCGGCCGTACCCACGGGCCGCAGCGGCTGGTCGCCTTCTACCGGGCGGTCGGCGCGGCCGACGGGCAGGGCGAGGACCGGGATCGCCGGACCGACCGGCTGATGCGCCGCGAGCTGGGCGTCGGCCTGGAGGAGTTCACCCGGCTCTGGCTGGAGCGGGTGGCGGCGCTCAAGGGCTGATCGGCCGAGGAGCCGATCAGCGCCGTTGCTGGGCCGTCGCGCCCGGCCGGTCGATGCCGTCCAGCAGGTCCTGCTCGTAGGCGATCCCCGGGCGCACCGGGTAGCCGGCGGCCGGCAGCGCGGCGGGCTCGCGGTCCAGCACCACGGTCGGCGGCAGCGGCGCCTCGCCGCGGGTGGAGCGCCAGAGCCGCACGCAGGAGAGCAGGGCCGCGGCCAGCAGCAGCAGGTTGCGGGCGGCCAGCACGGCGACCGCCACCGGGTCGCTGGCCAGGACCTGGGTGAACATGGTCGGGAACTCGACCAGGGTCAGCGGGCAGGCGAGCAGGATCAGCACCGCCACCGGCCGCTGGCTGCTGTTGCGCACGGTCAGGCAGACCGCCGCGACGCCGACCAGCCAGACCAGGTACTGCGGGCTGATCACCCGGCTGGTCACCACGAAGATCAGCAGCGCGCACAGCGCCGCGTCGTACATGGTGGCCGCGCTGCGCCGCTTGGAGGTGTAGCGCCACAGCAGCAGCCAGGCGAAGCCCAGCAGGGTGCCGGCCATCATCACCTTGCTGATCACGCTGACCCACGGCCCGAGCATCTCGGGGGAGCCGTAGTTCATGGTGACCCTGCCGTCCCAGCCGTCGGCGAGCCGGGCGAAGTGCAGCGGCAGCGCGCCGAGCGACTCGACCTCGATGCCGCGGTCCTTCTGGAAGGCCAGGAAGTCGAAGGCGCCGTTCATCCCGGCCGCCAGCAGGAAGCCGATCGAGACGGCGGTGGCCCCGGCCAGCGTCCAGGAGCGGCGGGTGCGGCGGCCGGAGGGGGTGCCGATCAGGCCGAGCAGCGGCCAGATCTTGACGATGCCGCCCAGGCCCAGCAGCAGCCCGCCGACCGCCGGGCGACGGATCAGCGCCAGCAGGCCGGCCAGGGCGACCGCGGTGACGATGACGTCGAAGCGGTTGTAGATCATCGGGCCGAGCAGCGGGACGCCCACCGCCCACATCCAGGCGCCGGTCAGTGCCCGGCCCCGGCGCAGGCCGGTGCGCACCAGCAGCGCGGCCGCCGCGGCGTCGGCGATCCCGCAGATCACCCAGAACGAGACCAGGTACGACCAGGGCAGCAGGCCCGGCAGCAGGATCACCAGGGCGGCGCCCGGCGGGTACTGCCAGGTCACGTCGTCGAACGGGAAGGTGCCGGTCTGGAGCACGCCGTACCAGGCGTGGTAGATCATCCAGACGTCCGCCGTGACGTCGCCGCCGGGCGCCTTCAGCACGCCCGTGGCCAGCAGCACCAGCAGGGCGCGGGTGGCCAGCCAGGTGGCGCCGAGCGCGGCGAGCGCCCCGAGCGGGCGGCCGAGGCGGCCGCGCGAAGAACCGGGCTCGGTGGCCGGGGCCAATTCCACTGCGCTCCCTCGTTCGTCTCGGACGTCCCCACCGGAGGCGTCGTACCGACGGACGCCCGGGCCGCGTCCTGGACGACGGCCTAGGTACTAGGACTGACCCGGGGGTCAAACGGTTGCCGTACGCGCTTCCGTTCCCGGCGGGTCATGGTGTTGACCTATCGTACGGATCACCCAGCGGTACACCGCGCACCCCCCGACCGAGCGAGCCGTGGCCTGATGCACAGAACCTTGATCGTCACCAATGACTTCCCGCCCCGCCCCGGTGGCATCCAGGCCTTCGTGCACAACATGGCCGTCCGTCAGCCCGCAGGCAGCGTGGTGGTGTACGCCTCCACCTGGCGGGACGGCGCCGAGGTGGCGCGCTTCGACGCCGAGCAGCCGTTCCCGGTGGTCCGGGACCGGACGAAGGTGATGGTTCCCACACCCCGGGTCACCCGGCGGGCCGCCGAGATCCTGCGGGCGGAGAAGTGCGACTCGGTCTGGTTCGGCGCCGCCGCCCCGCTCGGGCTGATGGCGCCCGCGCTGCGCCGGGCCGGGGCCGGGCGGCTGCTCGGCATGACCCACGGGCACGAGGCCGCCTGGGCCCAGCTGCCGGTCTCCCGGCAGCTGCTGCGCCGGATCGGGGCGGGCACGGACGTGCTGACCTACCTGGGCGAGTACACCCGCTCCCGGATCGCCGCCGCGGTCGGCCCGCAGGCCGCGGCCCGGATGGTCCAGCTGCCGCCGGGCGTGGACGAGACGACCTTCCACCCGGGCTCCGGGGGCGCCGAGGTGCGCCGCCGACTCGGGCTGGCGGACCGGCCGGTGGTGGTCTGCGTCTCCCGGCTGGTGCCGCGCAAGGGCCAGGACACCCTGATCGAGGCGATGCCGCAGATCCTCGCCGACGTGCCGGACGCGGTGCTGCTGATCGTCGGCGGCGGCCCGTACCGGGCGGACCTGGAGAAGCTCGCGGACGCCACGGGCGTACGGGACTCGGTGCGGTTCACCGGCTCGGTGCCGTGGGAGGAGCTGCCCGCCCACTACGGGGCCGGGGACGTCTTCGCGATGCCGTGCCGCACCCGGCGCGGGGGCCTGGACGTCGAGGGCCTGGGGATCGTCTACCTGGAGGCCTCGGCGACCGGCCTGCCGGTGGTCGCGGGGGACTCCGGCGGCGCGCCGGACGCCGTGCTGGAGGGCGAGACCGGGTACGTGGTGCCCGGCGGTTCGGCCACGGCGGCGGCCGAGCGGATCGTCCGGCTGCTGCGCGACGAGGAGCTGCGCCGGCGGATGGGCGAGGCCGGACGGCGCTGGGTGGAGCGCTCCTGGCGCTGGGACCTGCTGGCCGGGCGGCTGACCTCGCTGCTGGCCGGGTGACGCGGACGGGCCCGCACGCCGGACCCGGCGAGGGCCCGGAGTGCGGGCCCTGAGGCCCCGCCTCCTTCCTGGAGAGGCGGGGCCCGTCCGGCGCCGGCGGCTACTTCGTGTAGAGCGCCTCGATGTCGGCCGCGAAGTCCTTCAGCACGACGTTGCGCTTGAGCTTCAGCGAGGGCGTCAGGTGGCCGCTCTCCTCGGAGAACTCGGTGTCCAGCAGCCGGAACTTCTTGACCGCCTCGGCGTGCGAGACGGCCGCGTTGCCGTCGTCCACCGCGGCCTGGAGGGCGGCCAGCAGGTCCGGGTCGGCGGCGAGTTCGGCGACGGTGGCGTCGGCGGGCTTGCCGTTGAGCTCCTTCCACTTCGGGAAGAAGTCCGGGTCGACGGTGACCAGGCAGGCGATGAACGGCTTGCGGTCGCCGACCACCATGACCTCGCCGACCAGGGCGTGGGCCCGGATCCGGTCCTCGATCACGGCCGGGGCGACGTTCTTGCCGCCGGCGGTGACGATGATCTCCTTCTTGCGGCCGGTGATGGTCAGGTAGCCGTCGGAGTCCAGCGAGCCGAGGTCGCCGGTGGCGATCCAGCCGTCCTTGAGGGTGTCGGCGGTGGCCTGCGGGTTGTTCCAGTAGCCGGTGAAGACGTGCGGGCCCTTGAAGAAGACCTCGCCGTCCTCGGCGATCCGGACGGAGGCGCCGGGCACCGGCTGGCCGACCGTACCGATCTTCGGGTTGTCCCACGGGTTGAAGGCGGTGGCCGCACAGGTCTCCGTCAGGCCGTAGCCCTCCAGGACGGTGAAGCCGATGCCCCGGTAGAAGTGGCCCAGGCGCTCGCCGAGCGGGGCGCCGCCGGAGATGGCGTGGGTGGCCCGGCCGCCGAGGGCGGCGCGCAGCTTGCTGTAGACCAGCTTGTCGAAGACCGCGTGCTTGAGCCGCAGGACCAGGCCGGCGCCGCCGGCGTCCAGCGCCCGGCTGTAGGCGATCGCGGTGTCGGCGGCCTTGTCGAAGATCTTGCCCTTGCCGTCGGCCTGGGCCTTGGCGCGGGCGGTGTTGTAGACCTTCTCGAACACTCTGGGCACGCCCAGGATCAGGGTCGGCTTGAAGGCGGCCAGCTCGGCGGTGACGTCCCGGATGTCGGAGACGTGGCCGAGCTTGATCGGGGCCATCGCCGGGGCGATCTCGGCGATCCGGGCCAGCACGTGGGCCAGCGGCAGGAAGAGCAGGACGGAGCTCTCGCCGGTGCGGAACAGCGGGGCCAGGCGCTCGACGACGTTGCCGCACTCGGCCAGGAAGTTGCCGTGCGTCAGCTGACAGCCCTTCGGGCGGCCGGTGGTGCCCGAGGTGTAGACGATGGTGGCGACCGAGTCCGGGCCGGCGATCCGGCGGCGCTCGTGGACCGTGGCGTCCGGGACGTCCTGGCCGGCCGTGGCCAGCGCGGCGAGCGCCCCGCCCTCGATCTGCCAGGTGTGCTTCAGCTCCGGCAGGCGGTCGCGGACCTCGCCGACCACCCGGACGTGCTGGTCGGTCTCGGTGATCACGGCGACCGCGCCCGAGTCGCCGAGGATCCACTCCACCTGCTCGGCGGAGGAGGTCTCGTACACCGGGACGGTGACCGCGCCGGCCGTCCAGATCGCGAAGTCCAGCAGCGTCCACTCGTACCGGGTGCGGGACATGATGCCCACCCGGTCGCCCGGCTCGATGCCCGCGGCGATCAGGCCCTTGGCGGCGGCGTGCACCTCGGCCAGGAACTGGACCGAGGTCAGCTCCTGCCACTGGCCGTCCACCTTCCGGCTGAGCACGGCGACGTCCGGGTGCTCCTCGGCGTTCCGGTGCACCGGGTCGGCGAGGTTGCCGCCGCTCGGTACCTGATAGAGGGCCGGAAGGCTGAAGTCGAGCAAGACTGCTCCTCGTTCGCGACGCTGCGGGACGGCAGGACGTTACTGCCCGGTAGGCGGCTTCGACCAGGGGGGTCGGCTCCGGTGTTCGAAGTGTCACACCCGGCCGGGTCCGACCTGGCCGTGACCGGGTCGTTCGAATGGCACCCTACGGCAGCGGAGTGCGACCGGCCGGTAACATGCCCCGGCTGTGAATCGCCCGCTCGGGGCGGTGGCTCTGCCCGCTCGCCTGGTCGCGGCTCGGGGCGGTGGCTCGCCCGCTCGCCTCCGGGGCGCTCGGGCCCAGTGTCGACGGTCGGCGCTCCCTCGCTCGTTCCTCGCTCCTCCCTTACGGCACCGGCGCGCCCCTTCGGCTCGGGGCGGTGAATCGCCCGCTCGCCTGGTCGCGGCTCGGGGCGGTGGCTCGCCCGCCCGCGGCCGCCCGCCGGGCGCGGCCCGCGCCGCCGAGCCGATCGCCGTCGCGATAGCCTGCTCCGGGCGGACCGGGCCGAGCGCGCTCCGGCCGGACCGGCAGGCAGAGGGACGAGGCGGAGGGCCATTCCATGGCGGAGCACACCAGGTCGAGCATCACCATCGACGCGACCCCGGCCACGGTCATGGCCGTGATCGCCGACTTCGCCGCCTACCCGGCCTGGACCGGCGAGGTCAAGGAGGTCGAGGTCCTGGAGACCGGCGCGGACGGCCGCGCCGCCGAGGTCCGGCTGCTGCTCGACGCCGGCGCGATCCGCGACGAGCACGTCCTCGCCTACACCTGGGACGGCGACCGCGAGGTCTCCTGGACCCTCGTCCGCAGCCAGATGCTCCGCTCGCTGGACGGCTCCTACACCCTCGCCCCGCTGGCCGGCGGCCGCACCGAGGTGACCTACCAGCTCGCCGTGGACGTCAAGATCCCGATGCTCGGCATGATCAAGCGCAAGGCCGAGAAGGTCATCATCGACCGCGCCCTGGCCGGTCTGAAGAAGCGCGTCGAAGGCTGACGCGTCGAAGACCGACACGACCGAACGGGGGCCGGACGGCATGACGGCGACACGCACCATCCTGGTCAGCGGCGACGCGGGCGCACCCACGGTGGCCGCCGCCACCGCCCTGCACGCCGCCCGGCGCGGCCACCGCACCTGGCTGCTGGCCGCCGACGACCCGCACCGCGCCCTGGACTCCGCCCTCGGCACCCGGCTGGAGCCCGAACCGCTCCGGTACGCCCCGGGCCTGACCGTCTCCCGGATCGACGAGCAGGCGGCCTTCCGCTACGCGGTCGGCGAGCTCACCGGTCGGCTCAAGCCCGCCCTCGACCTGCTCGGCGCCGAACAGCTCGACGCCGAGGAGCTCACCGCCCTCCCCGGCATCGCCCGGCTCGCCCTGCTGCGCGCGCTGCCCGCCGCCGACCACGACGTCCTGGTCGTGCTCGCCCCGCCGCCCGCCGAGCTGATCGCCACCCTCGCCCTGCCCGAGCAGCTCGCCCGCTACCTGGACCGGCTCGTCCCCGAGCAGCGGCAGGCCGCCCGGGCGCTGCGTCCGCTGCTGGCCGGACTGGCCGGCGTCCCGATGCCCGCCGACTGGCTCTACGAGGGGCGCACCAAGGCCGCCGCGGCGCTCGCGGAGTCCCGCGCCGCCGTCACCGCGCCCGGCACCAGCGTCCGGCTGGTCGTCCCGGCCGACGGCCACCCGTACCGGGAGCTGCGCCGGATCCGGGCCGGGCTGGCGCTGCACGGGCACCGGCCGGACGCCGTGGTGGTGCACGGCGCGCTGCCCGAGGAGGCCGCCTCCTCGCCCGACCCCTGGCTGGCCGACCTGGCCCGCCGCCGACAGGAGGAGCTGACCGGGCTCGCAGCCGAGACCGACGCCCCGGTGCTGGTCACCGGTCTGGCCGAGGTGACCCTGGAGGCCGTCGCGGACCGGCTCTACGGGGACGGGGAGGGGCCCGAGCGACTGGCCCCCGAGCCCTGGCCGGTCGAGGACCGGCTCGCCGACGAGGGCCTGCTGGTCTGGCACCTCGACCTGCCCGGCGCCGACCGCGCCGAGCTGGACCTGGTCCGCCGGGGCGACGAGCTGGTGGTCGGGCTCGGCACCCACCGCCGGGTGCTCACCCTGCCGTCCGCGCTGCGCCGCTGCACGGTGGCCGGGGCCGGGCTGCACGACGGGGTGCTCTCGGTGCGGTTCGCGCCCGACCCGGCGCTCTGGCCGCGGGGCTGACGGGGGTTTCGGCGTGGGCCTGGCGCCGGCCCGGCGGGAGTCCGGCTGCGGCTCGGCGCTGGTCCGGCGGGACTTCGGCGGGGGTCCGGCGCCTTTTCGGGCGGCCCGGCCGGTCGGGTAGCGTCGGGCCGGAGGGCCGCGGGGTGCGGCCACGGCTGAGGAGGCGCCCGCGATGACCAGCACCGACGACCGCGACCGCACCGAGCCCGGCGCCCGGCAGGGCGGCGAGCCGGGCGGCCAGGGGAACCCGTTCGGACCGGAGCTGGGCCCGCTGGTGGACGAGGTGCGCCGGTTCGCCGGTGCGCTCGGCGAGAAGGCCCAGGAGGCGAGCGCCACCACCCTGATCACCCTGTCCGGGCTGGCCGACCGGCTGCGCACCCAGCAGCCCGAGGTCTACTCCCACCTCGCCGCCGCCGGCACCGGTCTCGCCGCCGCGGGGACCGAGCTGCTGGCGGCCTACCGCGCCGCCGTGGCCGGGCACGAGGGCCGCTGGACCGCCGGGCAGGGCGCGCCGACCGAGAAGATCGACCTCGACGAGGCTGACGGGCCGTCCGCCAAGCAGTGAAACCGTGACTTTCGGAGGGTGATCGCGTTGCTCTCGTACGTCACGAAGAAGGAGATTAGATAAGACTTTTGAAGCATCCCGGCCCGCCTGCCCCAGGATTGTCTTCGGATAATGTATGCGAGGCTGTGTACGGGGGCCGGGTTGGGCGGTAGCGTTTCCGTCCAGCGGAACGAGTGAATAGCTGAGGGACACATGGCTCTGACCATCGGCGTCGATGTCGGCGGGACCAAGATCGCGGCAGGTGTGGTCGACGAGGCGGGCGCGATCCTGGCCCGGACCAGGGTGCCCACCCCGGCCGACCCGCAGTGGGCGGTCGACGCCATCGCGCAGGCCGTGCGCGAGCTCAAGGAGCAGCACCCCGGCGTCACCGCGGTGGGCGTCGGCGCCCCCGGCTTCGTCGACAGCAACCGCTCCACGGTGATCTTCGCCCCCAACATCGACTGGGAGAACGAGCCGCTGCGCGGGCGGGTCGAGGAGCTCACCGGCCTGTCCACCGTCGTGGAGAACGACGCCAACTGCGCGGCCTGGGCCGAGTTCCGCTTCGGCGCGGCCGAGGAGCACCAGGACATGGTGCTGATCACCGTCGGCACCGGCATCGGCGGCGGCATCGTCCTGGACGGCCGGCTGCACCGCGGCCGCTTCGGCGTGGCCGGCGAGATCGGCCACCTCAACATGGTCCCCGACGGCCTCACCTGCGGCTGCGGCGGCAAGGGCTGCTGGGAGCAGTACGGCTCCGGGCGCGCGCTGCGCCGCTACGGCCGGGAGAAGGCCGCCGCCGACCCGCAGCGCGGCCGCCGGATGCTGGAGCTCAACGACGGCGTGGCCGAGACCATCCGCGGCATCCACATCACCCAGGCCGCCGAGGAGGGCGACCCGCTCGCCCTGGAGTGCTACGCCGAGCTGGCCGACTGGCTGGGCCGCGGCATGGCCGACCTCGCCGCGCTGTTCGACCCGGGCGTCTTCGTGCTCGGCGGCGGCGTCTCCGATTCCGGCCGACTGCTGCTCGACCCGGTCGCCAAGGCCTTCGAGCACTACCTGACCGGCGGGGTGCACCGCCCGCGCGCCGAGGTCGTGCTGGCCTCGATGGGCTCCGCCGCCGGCATCGTCGGCGCGGCGGACCTCGCCCGCGTCCCGTAACCGCCCTACCCCTCAGAGCCCGCCGGCGGCGGTGCGACCGGGCCCCGACCGATCCCGGACGCACCGCCGCCGTCGCACGTCCCGGCCCGGCCGCGTACGGTCGGACCGATCAGGTGACCGCCCAGGGGAGGACCATGAGCGCCGCGACCACGACCGCCGCCGCGACCGGGACAGCCGCGACCGGGACAGCCGCGGCCCCCGTACCGCTGCCGCCGCCCGGCCCGGGCCGGCTGCGGCTGCTCAGCTACAACATCCGCTCGCTGCGCGACGACCGGCGGGCGCTGGCCCGGGTGGTCCGGGCCTGCGAGCCGGACCTGGTCTGCGTCCAGGAGTCCCCGCGCTACTGGCGGCCCGAGGGGCAGGCCGCCTGGCTGGCCCGGAACACCGGGACGGTCGTGCTGGCCGGCGGCGGCCGCACTGCCGCCGGTCCGCTGCTGCTCGGCCGGCCCGGCGCGGTGGAACTGCTGGAGGTGCACGACCGGCTGCTGCCGAAGACCCGCGGCCTGCACGCCCGGGGCTTCGCCGGCGCGCTGCTGCGGCTGCCCGGCACGGCGCCGTTCACCGTCACCAGCTGCCACCTCAGCCTGGACCCGGAGGAGCGGTACGGGCAGTTCGAGCTGCTGCTCGACCAGCTGGGGATCGCCGAACTCGGCGTCGTGGCGGGGGACTTCAACGAGCACCCGGACGGGCCGGGCTGGCGGCTGCTGGCCTCCAGGCTCCAGGACGGGTACCCGACCGCGCCCTGGGGAGGCGAGTTCACCTCCGTCCCGGAGCGCCCCTACCAGCGGATCGACGCCGTCTTCGCCACGCCCGGGATCACCGTCCTCGGCTGCGGGGTGCCGCACGGCCTGCCCGGCGTCACCGAGGCCGACCTGCGGGCTGCCACCGACCACCTGCCGGTGCTCGCCGTCCTCGAACTGCCGGGCGGCTAGCCGTCAGACGACCGCGCCGTGGTCCGGGTCCTCCGGCTCGTCCTCGTCGCGGTCCTTCATCCGCGCGACCAGGGTGACGAAGCCGCCGAGGAAGGCGGTGATCCCGACCCAGGCGGGCCAGCCGGAGATCTCCCGCCAGACCACCGCGTCGACCAGCAGCACGGCCGGGCCGCCGAGCACCGCCAGCCAGGCGAACTTGGCGGTCACGTCGGCGGCGGGCAGCGGCGGGGGCTCCGGCGGGACGAAGTGGCCCTCGTCGGTCTCCTCGGCCAGCTCGAAGTCGCGCGGGCCCGCGCCGCCGGCCGGCATCACCGGGCGGCCGGAGCGGGGGCGGGGCCGCGGGGCGAGGTCGGAGAGGTCGTCCTGGTCGCCGCGGGCGCCGGTGCCGGCCTCCTTGGTGCCGCCCTTGAGCTCGTTCTGCGCCCGGAGGTTCTCGACCTCCGGCCAGTTCGGGTTGTTGAGGTCGACCGGGTCGTCGAACTGGGCCACCAGGGCGGCGAAGATCTCGTCCTGCTCGGCCTGGCTGCGCTCGGGGGCGCGGCGCGGACGGCGCTCGGCGGGGGCCTGGGGCCCGGCGGCGTCTCCGGCGGAGCCGGCGGTGTCCTCGACGATGTCCTTGACGGGCGGGGGCGTCGCGGCGCCGTCCGGGCCGCCGCGATCCGCCGGCGTACCGTTCGGGACGGCGGCGTTCGCCCCGCCGTCCTTGGTCGCGCCGTCCTCGCGGGGAGTCTCGTCCCCGCCGCCCGCCGTGCTGCTCTCGTGCACTTCCGGCCCTTCAGCCATGGTGATCGTCGGATTCGACCCGGGTGACGCCCGCCGCGTTCGCAGGAGCCAGCCGTCGGATGAAGTCCCGGCTGGCCCCGAATATTTCCGCCGCGTCGTGGTCCAGCGTGGCGACGTGGAAACTGCGCTGGCACAGCCGCTCCGTCACGTCCGTCGAGGATATCCGGGCCAGCACCAGTTCCGAGTTGGCCGGCGAGACGACGTGGTCCTGCGGGCTGCGGAACAGCAGCACCGGCTGGGTCACCTCCGGCAGCAGCCGCTGGACCTCCCGCCACAGCCGGGTCAGCGACCAGGCGGCGTGCAGCGGGGTGCGGTCGTAACCGACCTCGGCCGAGCCGGCCCGGGCGATGTCGTTGGCGACCCCGGGACGGCTGGGGACCAGGTGGCGCAGCACCGGCAGCAGCACGCTCGCGGGGGTGTCCGAGCGCACCGACGGGTTGACCAGCACCAGGCCGGAGACCGTCGGCCCGTGCAGGGCCGCGAGCCGCAGCGCCAGCGCGCCGCCCATCGACAGCGCGCAGACGAAGACCTGCTCGCACTCCTCGGCGAGCGCCAGCAGCTCGCGCTCGACCTCGGCGTACCAGTCCTCCCAGCGGGTGAGCTGCATGTCCTGCCAGCGGGTGCCGTGCCCGGGCAGCAGCGGCAGCGAGACGGTGAAGCCGGCCGCCGCCAGCTCGTCGGCCCACGGCCGCAGCGACTGCGGCGACCCGGTGAAGCCGTGGCAGAGCAGCACCCCCACCGGTCCGCCGCGGTGGCGGTACGGCTCGGCACCGGGCAGCAACGGCATGGCGGACTCCTTCGCGGGCGGGTGGCGCTGGGGGAGGGGACGCTGGTGGGGAGGTGCTGCGAAACCGCATCGTCCCACGCTCCGCGCCGGGTCGTACACCCCCTTCGAGCGTGCTCGGCCCGGCCCCTACGGCGGGGCCGGGCACGGCGGGCGGCCGCGGGGCATTAGGATCGACCGGTCCGCATAACAGGAGGCCCCGGTTGTTCTACCGACTGATGAAGATGATCGTCGCGCCACTGCTTCGGCTCTTCTTCCGGCCGTGGATCGAGGGCGAGGAGAACATCCCCGCCGAGGGTGCCGCGATCATCGCGAGCAACCACCTGTCCTTCTCGGACTCGTTCTTCTTCCCCGCGCTGATCAAGCGCCGGGTCACCTTCATCGCGAAGGCCGAGTACTTCAACACCCCGGGCCTCAAGGGCCGGCTGACCGCCGCGTTCTTCAAGGGCGTCGGCCAGCTGCCGGTGGACCGCTCGGGCGTGCGCGGCGCCGGCGAGGCCGCGATCCGCAGCGCCATCGCGGTGCTGGACCGCGGCGAGCTGTTCGGGGTCTACCCGGAGGGCACCCGCTCGCCCGACGGCAAGCTGTACCGCGGCAAGGTCGGCGGCCTGGCCCGCGTCGCGCTGGCCACCGGCGCCCCGGTGATCCCGGTCGCCATGATCGACACCGAGAAGGTGCAGCCGCCCGGCCAGGTGGTCCCCAACTTCGGCATCCGCCCCGGCATCCGGATCGGCCGCCCGCTGGACTTCTCCCGCTACCACGGCATGGAGAACGACCGCTTCATCCTCCGTTCGGTGACGGACGAGGTGATGTACGAGATCATGCGGCTCTCCGGCCAGGAGTACGTGGACATCTACGCGACCGCCGCCAAGCGGCAGATCGCCGACGAGAAGAAGAAGGCCGACGCCGAGCGCCGGGCCGCGGCCAAGGCGGAGAAGGCGGAGGCCGCCGAGGCGGAGAAGGCGGAGAAGGCCGCGGCCGAGGCCGCGAAGTCCGCCGAGCCGGGCACCTCGGAGAAGCCGGAGTAGTCGTCCGGGCGGCCGCCTGGCCGACCGGACGGGCCCAGGGGAGGGCGGGGCGGATGACGGACGACGGCGGCAGAGCCGGTGCGGTCGGCGGCACGGTGGCGGCCGGCGGCATGTCCGTCGAGCTCCCGCTGTGGCGGGCGATCTCCTACTTCCGGGTGCTGGCCCTGTGCTACGCGCTGCTGCGGTACTTCAACTCGTACCTGCACTTCCTGCACCCGGTGGCCGGCTGGATCTTCCTCGGCGCGCTGACCCTGTGGACCCTGGCCAGCACCCGGGCCTTCGCCGACCCGCGGCGCTGCACCTGGTACGTCCTGGGCACCGACCTCACCCTCGCCGTCACCGGCATCGTGATGAGCGGGCTGACCGACTCCCCGGCCCGGATCAGCCACGGCGCGCCCACCCTGCCGACCATCTGGGCGGCCGGCACGGTCCTCGGCTTCGCCGCGAAGGGCGGCTGGCGCCCGGCGGCGGCCTCGGGCTCGGTGATCGGCGTCGCCAACATCCTCGGCCACGGCGGGCCGACCGGCGACAACATCCACAACATCGTGCTGCTGATGGTGGCCGGCTGCGCGATCGGCTACGTGATCGAGCTGGCCCGGGCCAGCGAGGACACCCTCACCCGGGCGCTCCAGGTGGAGGCGGCCACCCGGGAGCGCGAGCGGCTCTCCCGGGACATCCACGACGGCGTGCTCCAGGTGCTCGCCCTGGTCCAGCGGCGCGGCGCGGAGCTGGGCGAGGGGACGGGCTCCGGCGCGGGCTTCGCCGAGCTCGGCCGGCTGGCCGGTGAACAGGAGCGTGCGCTGCGCACCCTGATGACGGGCGGTCCGCTGCCGGCCCAGCGCGCGTCGCGGTCCGACGCCGCCGAGCCGCCGGACCCGGACGCCCCGCGCGACCTCACCGCGCTGCTGCGCCCGTACGCGGACGAGCGGATCACGTTCTCCGCGCCCGGCACCCCGGTGCTGCTGCCCGGCCCGGCGGCGGGCGAGCTCGCGGCGGCGGTCGGCGCCGCCGTGGACAACGTGCGCAAGCACGCGGGGGAGCGGGCCCGGGCCTGGATCCTGGTGGAGGACGAGCCGGAGGCCGTCACGGTGAGCATCCGCGACGACGGCCCCGGCTTCGCCCCGGGCCGGCTCGGCGAGGCGGAGCAGGCCGGCCGGCTCGGCGTCTCCCAGTCGATCCGCGGCCGGCTGCTGGACCTCGGCGGCACGGCCGAGCTGTACTCGGCGCCCGGGGAGGGCGTCGAGGTCGAACTGCGCGTCCCGAGGAAGGCCACCGCATGACCGAGCAGCTGACGACCGACCAGCCGACCGCCGACCGGCCGGTGCGGGTGATGGTGGTGGACGACCACCCGATGTGGCGGGACGCCGTCTCGCGCGACCTCGCCGAGGCCGGGCTGGACGTGGTGGCCACCGCGGGCGACGGCGAGGAGGCCGTCCGCCGGGCCCGGGCCTGCACGCCGCAGGTGGTCGTGCTGGACCTCAACCTGCCCGGCCTGTCCGGCGCCGAGGTGTGCCGCCAGGTGGTCGCGCACGACCCGGCGGTGCGGGTGCTGGTGCTGTCGGCCAGCGGCGAGCACCAGGACGTGCTGGAGGCGGTGAAGTCCGGCGCGACCGGCTACCTGCTGAAGTCGGCCGGGCGGGAGGAACTGCTGGACGCGGTGCGCCGTACGGCCGTCGGCGACGCGGTGTTCACCCCCGGGCTGGCCGGCCTGGTGCTCGGCGAGTTCCGCCGGCTGGCCGCCGAGCCGGCCGCGGCCTCGGCGCCGGCCGCCCCGCGGCTGACCGCCCGGGAGACCGAGGTGCTGCGGCTGGTGGCCAAGGGGCTGTCGTACCGGCAGATCGCCGACCGGCTGGTGCTGTCGCACCGGACGGTGCAGAACCACGTGCAGAACACGCTCGGGAAGCTGCAGCTGCACAACCGGGTGGAGCTGGTCCGGTACGCGATCGAGCAGGGCCTGGACGACGGGTTCTGAGCGCCGCTCCGGTCGCCGGGCGCCCCGCGCGACGCGCGGCCCCGGGCGGGGCGCATCCGCCCGGGGCCGCGCCGCCGGCTCAGCGCGGCGCGGCCGTCGCCTCGCGCAGCAGGCCCGCCACGATGCCGACGCCGTCGCGGGTGAGCACCGACTCCGGGTGGAACTGGAGCCCCGCGAAGCCGTGCCCGCGCAGCGCGTGCACGTCGCCGGTGAGGGCGTCCCGGGAGACCTCGACGCCCTCGGCGGCGAGCCGCGCCGCGTCCTGCTCCGAGCAGCGCGCGGTGAAGGTGTTGTAGAAGCCGACCGTGTGCTTGCTGCCGAACAGGTCGATGCGCTCCTGCGCCCCCTGGTACGGGACGGCCTTGCGGCCCAGCGCGAGCCCGAGTTCGGCGGCCAGCAGCTGGTGGCTCAGGCAGACCGCGAGCAGCGGCGAGGTGCGGGCGCCGGCGCGGACGGCGGCCAGCGCGTCCGCGACGATCGGCCGCAGCACCGCCATCTTGGGGTCGTCCGCGAGCGCCGGGTCGCCCGGGCCGGGGCCGAGCACCAGCGCACCCCGGTGCGCCGCGACCCGCTCGCGCAGCCCCGGCTCGTCGTAGCGGGCCACCGTCACCCGGTGGCCGAGCGAGCCGAGCAGGTGGGAGAGCATCGAGGTGAAGGTGTCCTCGCCGTCCACGACCAGGGTCGGCTCGGCCTCGGTGATCTCGGCCGGCTGCTGCATCCGCAGCCAGAACGGCGCGAGGTCGGCCCGGCGGGCGTCCAGCGCGGCCTGCACCCGGTGGTCGTCGGCGAGCCGGGGCCCGACCGGGTGGGGCAGCCGGGCGGGCGCGGGCCGGGCGCCGATCGCGGTGAGCACCCCGGCGGCCTTGGCGTGGGTCTCGGCGACCTCGGACTCCGGGACGGAGTGGCGCACCAGGGTGGCGCCGACCCGGACGACCAGCCGGCCGGTGGCCGGGTCGATGTCGGCGGTGCGGATGCAGATCGGCGAGTCCAGCAGCTGCCCGCCGCTGGCGGAGCGGCCGATCAGGGCGAGCGCGCCGGAGTAGTAGCCGCGCCCGGAGGGCTCGTAGCGCCGGATCACCCGGGTGGCGTTCTCGACCGGGCTGCCGGTGACGGTCGCCGCGAACATCGTCTCGCGGAGCACCTCGCGGACGTCCATCGAGGTGCGCCCGCGCAGCTCGTACTCGGTGTGGGCGAGGTGGGCCATCTCCTTGAGCCGGGGCCCGAGCACCTGGCCGCCGAGGTCGCCGACCGTGCACATCATCTTGAGCTCCTCGTCCACGACCATGGTGAGCTCCTCCAACTCCTTGGGGTCGTGCAGGAATTGGAGCAGCGAGTCGAGGTCGGAGCCGCCGGTCGGGTAGCGGTAGGTGCCGGAGATCGGGTTCATCACGACGGTGCCGCCGCTCTGCCGGACGTGCACCTCGGGGGAGGCGCCGACCAACACCCGGTCACCGGTGTGCACCAGGAAGGTCCAGTAGGCGCCGCGCTCCTGCTCCAGCAGCCGCCGGAAGAGCGTCAGCGCGAGCTCGGGGGAGAAGTCGTCCAGCGTCGCGTGGAAGTCGCGCCGGATCACGAAGTTGGCGCCCTCCCCGTTGCCGATCTCGTCGCGGATCACCCGGCGGACGATCGCGGCGTACGCGTCGTCGTCCACGTCGAACCCGCCACCGGCAAGTGAGACCGGCAACTTCGGTAGGGCGTAGGTGAATTCGGCCAACGGAAGCACGTGTTGCTCGGCCACCGAGAGGGCCTGGAGGGGGGTTCCGTCGTCGTGCGCCTCGAAGCCGCGCTCGCGGATCTGGCGGTACGGGACGAGTGCGAGCAGGTCGTGCACCGGCCCGCCGTCGGCCGGCGCGCCGCTGCGCACGGGCAGGTCGGCGAGGTGCTCGTAGCTGTCGACGGTGCCCAGCAGCACCTCGACGGTGTCCGGGCTGAGCCGGGGCGTGCGGCGGTGCAGCAGGGCGAACGCGGGGGCGTCCGGGCCGGTGAGACGGGCGAGCAGGTCGACGGCGGTGGTCACGGGAAACGGCTTCCTTCCGGATGGACTGCTGAGAGGCGGTGCAGGGTCCGCTCCCGGAGGGCCGTCTGCTCAGACGTCGACGGCCGCCCCGAGGGGCGGCCGTCGTGTTCGTCTAGGAACGCGTCATCTGTGGGCCACCCTTGGGGGAGGTCCACCACCAGGAGTGGGTGTGGGGCGCGTGCATGGTTGGAGCGTAGCGGATGCGTCGGGACGGGTGAGGGCGATCACGTCTTTGTCCGAGATGTGTCTCATCACTCGGGCAATAGTCACGAGTCACTCCAGTCACCCCGTAGCCTTGGCGGTGTGACCGCTACGACTGAGACATCGAGGGCTGCCCATTCCTGGGAGTCCCTGCCCGCGGCGCAGCAGCCTGAATGGCCGGACCAAGAGGCTCTGCGCAAGACCCTTGCCGAGCTCGCCTCCTATCCGCCGCTCGTCTTCGCCGGCGAGTGCGACCAGCTGCGCGCCCGGCTCGGAGCCGTGGCGCGCGGGGAGGCCTTCCTCCTTCAGGGCGGTGACTGTGCCGAGGCCTTCGACGGCGTCTCGGCGGAGCACATCCGCAACAAGCTGAAGACGCTGCTCCAGATGGCCGCCGTGCTGACGTACGCGGCCTCCGTTCCGGTGGTGAAGGTCGGCCGCATCGCCGGCCAGTACTCCAAGCCGCGCTCCAAGTCGACCGAGACCCGCGACGGCGTGACGCTGCCGGTCTACCGCGGCGACTCGGTGAACGGCTTCGAGTTCACCCCCGAGTCCCGCATCCCGGACCCGGAGCGCCTGAAGCGGATGTACAACGCGTCCGCCGCGACGCTCAACCTGGTGCGCGCGTTCACCACCGGTGGTTACGCGGACCTGCGCCAGGTGCACGCCTGGAACCAGGACTTCGTCCGCAACTCGCCGGCCGGCCAGCGCTACGAGCAGCTCGCCCGGGAGATCGACAACGCCCTGGCGTTCATGAGCGCCTGCGGCGTGGTGCCGGAGGAGTTCAAGGCGGTCGAGTTCTTCTCCTCGCACGAGGCGCTGATCCTCGACTACGAGACCGCGCTGACCCGCGTGGACTCGCGCACCGGCGAGCTGTACGACGTCTCCGGCCACATGGTGTGGATCGGCGAGCGCACCCGCCAGCTGGACCACGCGCACATCGAGTTCGCCTCGAAGATCCGCAACCCGATCGGCGTCAAGCTCGGCCCGACCACCTCGGTGGACGACGCGCTCGCCCTGATCGAGAAGCTGGACCCGGAGCGCGAGCCCGGCCGCCTGACCTTCATCACCCGGATGGGCGCGGGCAAGATCCGCGACCACCTGCCCGGCCTGGTGGAGAAGGTCACCGCCTCCGGCGCCAAGCCGGTGTGGATCTGCGACCCGATGCACGGCAACACCTTCGAGGCCTCCAGCGGGCACAAGACCCGCCGCTTCGACGACGTCCTGGACGAGGTCAAGGGCTTCTTCGAGGTGCACCGCGCGCTCGGCACCCACCCGGGCGGCATCCACGTGGAGCTGACCGGCGACGACGTGACCGAGTGCGTCGGCGGCGGCGACGAGGTCATGGTGGACGACCTGCACCAGCGCTACGAGACGGCCTGCGACCCGCGGCTCAACCGCAGCCAGTCGCTGGACCTGGCGTTCCTGGTGGCGGAGATGTACCGCGGCCAGTAGGCCCGGTGCCCGTCCGATGTGACGAAGGCCCCTCCGGATTCGGGTTTCCCGAGCCCGGAGGGGCTTTTTCGTACCCGTTCCGCCGGGTAAGGTAAGCCTCAGCGAACTAAGGTAGACCTTGGTCAAGATCCACTCCGCTTCACCCCCGGGAGACACCGCGATGTACGTGTGCATGTGCCATGCGGTCACCGAGGACCAGGTGAAGAAGGCGATCGACGGCGGTGCCAACACCCCGCGCCAGATCGCGAAGGGCTGCCGGGCCGGCACCGACTGCGGCTCCTGCGTGCGCCGCATACAGGCGCTGCTCGGCGAGCACGGCGCCCGCCCCTGCCCGACCGCCCGGCTGGCCGCGAAGCTCGGGCTCGCGGATCCGGAGGCCCCGGAGGTCCCGGCGGAGCCGGCCGGGGAGGCCCGGGGGGCCGCCCCGGTGGTCCCGCTGCGAGCCGCCTGAGCGGTCCGGGCGGCCTGAGCGGCCCCTGGGCGGCCCGGGCGTACGGCCTCAGGACTCCGGCTGCTCGATGACCTGGGCGAGGTAGAGCGCCTCGCCGAGCTTCTCCAGCAGCTCCAGCTGGGTGTCGAGGTAGTCGATGTGGTGCTCCTCGTCGGCCAGGATGTCCTCGAAGATGTTCGCCGAGGTGACGTCGTTCTTGGCCCGCATCACCACGATCCCGCGCTTGAGCCGGTCGATCGCCTCGACCTCGATCTGGCGGTCCGCCTCGAACATCTCCTTGACCGTCTGGCCGATCCGGACGTGGAACAGCCGCTGGTAGTTGGGCAGCCCGTCCAGGAACAGGATCCGGTCGGTGAGCGTCTCGGCGTGCTTCATCTCGTCGAAGGACTCGTGCCGGGTGTACTTGGCGAGCTTCGTCCAGCCGAAGTTCTCCTGCATCTTGGCGTGCAGGAAGTACTGGTTGATCGCGGTCAGCTCGGCGGTGAGCTGCTCGTTGAGGAACTCGATGACCTCGGGATCGCCCTGCATGGTGGTGCCTCCTGCGCTCGTGCTGCTGCCGTGAGTCCTGCGTGTGTCCTGCGTGATCCTGTGCTGGGTCCTGCGCTGGGTCCTGTGCTGGGCATCCTGGCACCGCTTCGGGAGGAAATTCCAGTAAGTTCACACTCACTAGGACATGTGCCGGAATATCCGATTCATTCCGAAGGGCGCCGGCGGGCGATCGACCACTGGTCCGTACGGGCGGGGGCGCGAAGCCGTGGAAAGGGGCGCGCGCCGAGGCATGTCCGCCGTCTGTCACCATGGATCCATGGGTCAGTCGAAACACGAACCGCTTCCGCCGCCTGACCCGAGGCTCCCCCCGGGCCAGCGCGCGCAGCGCGGCTGGCCCGCCCTGCACTACGGGCCGGTGCCCCGCTTCAAGCCGCTGACCTGGGACCTCCAGGTGTTCGGTGCCACCGCCTCGGCGGAGAAGCACAGCTGGGACTTCGAGGCCTTCAACGCCCTGCCGCGCACCACCGTCGTCGGGGACCTGCACTGCGTGACCAAGTTCTCGGTCCTCGGCAACGAGTGGACGGGCGTGTCGGCCGCCGCCGTGCTCGACCTGGTGCCCCCCGCGCCCGGCGTCACCCACGTCATGGTCTGGGCCGAGTACGGCTACAGCGCCAACCTGCGGTTGGCCGACTTCGCCGACCCGCGCACCCTGCTCGCCACCCACCGCAACGGCGAGGCGCTCACCGCCGAGCACGGCTTCCCGGTCCGGCTGGTGGTGCCGCGGCTCTACGCCTGGAAGGGCCCCAAGTGGGTCCGCGCGGTGGAGTACATGCGGGCCGACCGGCGCGGTTTCTGGGAGGAGCGCGGCTACCACAACCTCGCCGACCCCTGGCGCGAGCAGCGGTACTCCTACCAGGAGGAGCCCGGCGACGGGCCGCTGCGCTGACCCCGCACCGGCCCCGGGAGTCCTAGAACAGCGAGAACTTGACCGTCACCGTGCTGCGCTGCGGGCGCCGCTCGCCCGCCGCCGGGCTCTGGCCGGACGAGGTGACCGCGCCGAACACGTCCCAGCCGCTGGTCTGCATGGTGAAGCCCGCCGCCTGGAGCGCCTTCTGCGCCTCGTCCCTGCTCATCCCGGTGACGTTCGGGACCGGCACCATGCCCTTGCTGACCACCAGCGCGACCGCGGAGTTCTCCTGCAGCAGCTGCCCGGCCGCCGGCGAGCTGCTGATCACCGAACCCTCGGGCACGGTGTCGTCGTAGGTCTCGGTCACCCCGCCCCTGGTCAGCTGGGCGCCGGTCAGGGCCGCGGCGGCGTCGGCGGAGCTCTTGCCGACGAGCTCCGGCACCGCGATCCGCTTGGGGCCCTTGGAGACGGTGACCGTGACGCTGTCGCTCTTGCGGGTGCGCGCGCCCACCCCGGGGTCGGTGGAGATCACCTGCCCGGACGGGACGGACTCGCTGAACACCTCGACGAACCTCCCGTGCAGGCCCGACTTGTCCAGGACCCGCTGCGCCTCGGCCCGGTCCTTGCCGAGCACGCCCGGCACCGAGCCGTACAGCCCCTGGGAGATGCCGTAGGTGGCGCCGCCGATCGCCAGCACGAGGGCGGCCAGCGCGGCCGTCCAGATCAGTGTCCGGCGCGGGAGACGGCGCAGCCGGCCCGGCCGGCGCTGCTGCACCGGGGTCGGCTCGTCGTACGGGCGGGGCTCGGCGAGCAGCTCGTCCATCAGCTCCGGCGGCATGTCCAGCACGCTGGTGCGCTCGGTGGGCGGGGCGTCGGCGGGCCGCGGCAGCGGCTGGATCACCGAGGTCGGCTCGCTGGTGGGGTAGCGCGGGCTGGGCCGGGTGGAGGCCGGCGGCTCGGCGTCCAGCTCGGCCGGGGCGAGGGTGCGGCGGACCCGCTGGAGGGCGGCGAGCAGCTCGACCGCGTCGTACGGGCGGGCGGCGGCCGACCGCGCGCAGGCGCCGGCGACTATCGCGTCCAGTTCGGGGCCGACGGCGGGGGCGACCAGGGAGGGGGCCGGGACGTCCTCGTGCAGGTGCTTGTACATGACCTGGACGGGGTTGTCGCCGGTGTGCGGGCGGCGGCCGGTGAGCATCTCGTACAGCAGGATGCCGGCCGCGTAGACGTCCACCCGCTGGTCGGTGGCGGCGTCCGGGAGGATCTGCTCGGGGGCCAGGTAGGAGACGGTGCCCATGACCGTGCCGCCGGTGGCGGTGGTGGTCGAGGTGGGCGCGCCGTCGGCGGTGCCGAGCACCCGGACCAGGCCGAAGTCGGCGACCTTGACCAGGCCGCCCTCGGTGATCAGCACGTTCTCGGGCTTGACGTCGCGGTGGACCAGCCCGGCCCGGTGGGCGGCGCCGAGCGCGGCCAGCACCGGCTCCAGCACGTCCAGCGCGGCCCGGACGGACAGCGCGCCGCGGTCGCGCAGCAGGTCGCGCAGGGTGCGGCCGGGCACGTACTCCATGGCGAGGAAGACGTGGCCGCCGTCCGCGCCCTGGTCGAAGACGTTGACCACGTTGGGGTGGGTGAGCTTGGCGACCGCCTTGGCCTCGCGGATGAAGCGGGCGGTGAAGCCCTCGTCGCCGGCCAGCGAGGGGTGCATCACCTTGAGCGCGACGACCCGGTCCAGCCGGGTGTCGGTGCCCCGGTAGACGGTGGACATCCCGCCGGTCGCGACGCGCTGCTCGACCCGGTACCGGTTGTCGAGCAGGGTGCCGATCAGGGGGTCGTGCAGTGCCATGTCCACCCGAGGAGTCTAGTGGCGGCCCCGGCGGCCGGGCCCGGAGGACGCCGCCGCCGGGCCCGGCTGTGCCCGGGTTGTGACACGCGGGCGCGTCAGAACGCGGGGTGCTCGCGGGTGTCCAGGTCGGCTAGGCCGGCCATCGCGGAGGAGGCCTCGGCGTGGAAGCGCCGCGGGATCCGGCCGGCCCGGTGGGCGAGCCGGCCGGCCTCGGCGGCGTGCCGCATCGCCCCGGCCATCAGCACCGGGTCCTGAGCCCGGGTCACCGCGGAGGCGAGCATCACCGCGGCGCAGCCCAGCTCCATCGCCAGCGCCACGTCGGAGGCGGTGCCGGCGCCCGCGTCCAGGATCACCGGGACGCCCGCGTTCTCCACGATCAGCTGGAAGTTGTGCGGGTTGCGGATGCCCAGGCCCGAACCGATCGGCGAGCCCAGCGGCATGACGGCCGCGCAGCCGACGTCCTCCAGCCTGCGGGCCAGCACCGGGTCGTCGTTGGTGTACGGCAGGACGGTGAAGCCGTCGTCGACCAGGGTCTCGGCGGCGTCCAGCAGCTCGATCGGGTCGGGCAGCAGGGTGCGCTCGTCGGCGATCACCTCCAGCTTGACCCAGTCGGTGCCGAGCGCCTCGCGGGCCAGCCGGGCGGTCAGCACGGCCTCGCCGGCGGTGAAGCAGCCGGCCGTGTTGGGCAGCACCCGGATGCCGTTGCGGGTCAGCACGTCCAGGACGGAGCCCTGGGTGGAGGCGTCGACCCGGCGCATCGCCACGGTGGTCAGCTCGGTGCCGGAGGCGAGCAGCGCGCGCTCCAGGACCTCCTGGCTGGGGGCGCCGCCGGTGCCCATGATCAGCCGGGAGGAGAAGGTCGTCCCGGCGATGGTGAGGCTGTCCCCATCGGTGGGGAGAAGGGCGTCGGCCATGGTTCAGCCTCCCTGCACGGCGGTGAGGATCTCGATCCGGTCGCCGGTGTTCAGCGCCGTCCCCGGCCACGAACCGCGGGGCACCACGGCCTCGTTGAGCGCGGCGGCGACACCGGTGTTGGCGGCGCTGACGGCGGACACCACCTCGGCGAGGGTGGTCGTGGCGGGCACCCGGCGGGGCTCGCCGTTGACGGTCAGGGCGATCTCGTGCCGGGCGGTCTCGTCGTGGGTGGTCTCGGTCATGCGGAGGCCTTCGTCGTGGAGCGGTCGGGGGAGAAGCGCAGGGGGGTGAACGGCCGTGCGAGCTCGGGGACTTCGCCGGTGGTCAGGTACTCGGCGAGCAGGTCGGCGGTTACCGGGGTGAGCAGCACGCCGTTGCGGTAGTGGCCGGTGGCGGCGACCAGCCCGGGCAGCGAGGTCGGGCCCAGCAGCGGGGCGTTGTCCGGCGAGCCGGGGCGCAGCCCGGCCGAGGTCTCCAGCAGCGGGAGTTCGGTGATGCCCGGGACCAACTCGTGGGCGTCGCGGAGGAGTTCGTACACCCCGCCGGCGGTGACGGTGGTGTCGTAGCCCTGCTCCTCGGTGGTCGCGCCGACCACCAGCTCGCCGTTCTCCCGGGGCACCAGGTAGAGGTGCCGGCCGCGGACGACGGCGCGGACGTTGCGGGACAGGAACGGGCGGTAGGCGTCCGGGACGTGCAGCCGCAGCACCTGCCCCTTCACCGGGCGGATCGCGGGCAGCACCCCCTCGGGCAGGCCGGGCAGCCGGTGGCTGTGCGGGCCGGCGGCGAGCACGGTCCGGTCCGCGGTCACGGTCTCGTGGGTGCTCAGGCGGGCGCCGGCCGCCCGGCCGTCGCCGACCAGCAGCTCGACCGCCTCGGCCCGGTGGACCAGGACACCGGCGCGCTCGCAGGCGAGGACCAGGGCCCGGAGCAGCCGGCGGCCGTCCACCTGGTGGTCCTCGGCCACGTGCAGGCCGCCGCGCACGCCGGGGGCGAGCATCGGCTCCAGCCTGCGGGCCTCCCGGCCGGTCAGCCAGGCCGAGTCCAGGCCGAGCCGCTGGTGGAAGGCGTGCAGTTCGCGCAGTTCCTCGCGGTCGTCGGAGTCCAGCGCGACGGCGAGCGTGCCGCACCGGCGGTAACCGGTGTCCTGGCCGCCGCTCGCCTCGGTGAGCTCGGCGGCGAAGGCCGCGTACCGCTCGTTCGAGGCCATCCCGAGGCGCAGCAGCGGCTCCTCGCCGTACTGCAGCTCGGTGACCGGGGCGAGCATCCCGGCCGCGACCTGGGCCGCGCCGCCGCCGGGGGAGGGGTCGACCACGATCACGTTCCGTAGACCGCGCTGGGCGGCGCGCCAGGCGACGGCGAGGCCGATGATCCCCCCGCCGATCACCAGCACCTCGGCGTGGGCGCCCGATGGCAAGCGTGACAAGGCTGCTCTTCTCCCTTCGCCGGTATGACCCGGATCAGGTTCGGACGGTCGCGGGCCGTGTCAGCCCGCCTCTCAGCCCGGTACGCCGGGCTCCCGTGTGGTGTCCCCACCTTAACGCCGGGGGTCGTCCCGGCCGAAGGCGCGTACGAGGCGTGGACGGGGGTGTGACGGCGGGGTGGGACAGCGGGGCGGGACGGCGGGGGATGCGGGACGGCCCGCGGCCGCCGGCCGGCGGCTGAGTACAGTGACGGGCGTGGCAGAGCTGAGCGGAACGGATCGGGTGGTCGTCGTCGGAGCCGGGCTGGCCGGGGCGCAGTGCGCCCTCAAGCTGCGGCAGGGCGGTTGGCGGGGGCGGATCGCACTGGTCGGCGAGGAGCCGCACGCGCCCTACGACCGGCCGCCGCTCTCCAAGGACGTGCTGCTCGGCAAGACCGACTCCACCGCCCTGGACATCGACTACGGGCAGCTCGGCATCGAGCTGCTCACCGGCCGCCGCGCCACCGGCCTGACCCCCGGCGTGCTGCACACTGACGGCGGCGACCTCCCGTACGGCTCGCTGGTGATCGCCACCGGCGCCGTCCCGCGCGCCCTGCCCGGTGCCGAGCGGGCGCACCTGCTGCACACCCTGGACGACGCCCTGGCGCTGCGCGCGCTGCTGCGCCCCGGGCTGCGGCTGGTGCTGGTCGGCGCGGGCTGGATCGGCGCCGAGGTGGCCACCGCGGCCCGCGCGGCGGGCTGTGCGGTGACGGTGGTCGAGGCCGGTCCGGCGCCGCTGCCCGGCGCGCTGCCGACGGAGATCGGTTCGGCGATGGCCGCCTGGTACGCCGAGGCCGGGGTCGACCTGCGCTGCGGGGTCGGCGTGGCCGCCGTCGAGCCCGGCGCGGTGCTGCTGGCGGACGGCTCGCACCTGCCCGCCGACGAGGTGGTGGTCGGCATCGGGGCGCGCCCGGCGACCGGCTGGCTGGCCGGCTCCGGGGTCGAGCTGGACCCGACCGGCGCCGTCGTGGTGGACGGGCGGCTGCGCACCTCGGTGCCCGGCGTCTTCGCGGCGGGCGACTGCGTCAGCTACCCCTCGGCCCGGGCGGGGGCCCGGCTGGCCGTCCAGCACTGGGACCACGCCCTGCAGTCCGGCGAGGCGGTGGCCGCCGCCGTGCTGGGCGCGGACGGGCCGGCCTACGACCCGGTGCCGTACTTCTGGTCCGAGCAGTTCGGGCGGATGGTCCAGTACGCCGGCCGGCACGCCGAGGGCGACCAGCTGGTCCGGCGCGGCGGCCCGCGGGACGCCGACTGGTCGGTGCTCTGGCTGCGCGACGGCGTGCCCAGCGCGCTGCTGACCGTGGACCGGCCGCGCGACCTCACCCAGGGGCGCCGGCTGATCGAGCGCGGCACCGCGCTGGATCCGGTCCGCGCGGCGGACCCGGCGGTGCCGCTGAAGGCGGCCACGGCGTAGGGCCGTGTGCGCGGGAGGCGTCCGAGGTGGCAGTCTGGTGCCGTGAGCGAGATCGATGCCAAGACTGAAGCCCTGGTCCCCGAGTGGCTGTACCTGCCCGACATCTCCGAGAAGTGGGGTGTGCTGGTCACCGAGGTCCGCAACATGGTCAAGAAGGGTGACCTGATCGCGGTCCGCCGCGGCCCCAACAAGTCCCTGCAGGTCCCGGCCGCCTTCATCGACGAGGACGGCCCGGTCAAGCACCTGGTCGGGCTGCTGACCGTGCTGCGGGACAGCGGGTTCTCCGACGACGAGATCATCGCGTGGATGTTCACCGAGGACGAGTCGTTGCCCGGGACCCCGGTGCAGGCGCTGTGGGAGAACCGGGCGACCGAGGTCAAGCGCCGCGCCCAGGCCATGGCGCTGTGACCACCGACCCGCGCGCCCGGCTCGCCGACGCCCGGCTGTACCTGTGCACCGACGCCCGCCGCGAGCAGGGCGACCTCGCCGAGTTCCTGGACGCGGCGCTGGCGGGCGGGGTGGACATCGTCCAGCTGCGCGACAAGGGCCTGGAGGCCAAGCAGGAGCTGGAGGCCCTGGAGGTCTTCGCCGACGCCTGCCGCCGGCACGGCAAGCTGCTGGCCGTCAACGACCGCGCCGACGTCGCCCACGCGGCCCGGCCGGACGTGCTGCACCTCGGCCAGGACGACCTGCCGGTGCCCGCGGCCCGGGCGATCCTCGGCGAGGACGTGCTGATCGGCCGTTCCTGCCACGCCGAGTCCGAGGTGGACGCGGCGCTCGCCGAGCCCGGCGTGGACTACTTCTGCACCGGCCCGGTCTGGCCGACCCCGACCAAGCCGGGCCGCCCGGCGCCGGGCCTCGGCCTGGTCTCGTACGCGGCGAAGCAGGCCACCGACCGGCCGTGGTTCGCGATCGGCGGGATCGACCTCGGCAACCTGGACGAGGTGCTGGCGGCCGGTGCCCGCCGGATCGTCGTGGTGCGGGCCGTCACCGCCGCGGCGGACCCGCGGGCGGCCGCCGCCGAGCTGTCCCGCCGGGTGCGCGCGGCGCTCTGACCGACCCGGTCCGCAGGACCCCGCCCGAGGCCGTCGCCGTCCGTCAGTACTTGCGGACGGTGGCGGCCTCGGCCAGTGCCAGCAGTACCGTACGGGCCCGCTCGTCGGCGAGCGGCGCGGCCTCCAGCGCGGCCAGCGACTGGCGCATCAGCGCCTCGATCCGGCGCTCCACCAGCTCCGGCGCGCCGCTGCGGGCGACCAGCTCGCGCAGCTCGGCGACCTCCGGGGCGGCCAGGTCCGGCGCGCCGAGCCGCTCGTCCAGGTGCCGGGCGTCGGCGGCCGGCAGGCCCCGCATCGCGTGCGCGACCAGCAGGGTGCGCTTGCCCTCGCGCAGGTCGTCCCCGGCGGGCTTGCCGGTGACGGCCGGGTCCCCGAAGACGCCGAGCAGGTCGTCGCGCAGCTGGAAGGCCTCGCCGAGCGGCAGGCCGAACGCCCCGAGCGCCTCGACCAGCTCCGGCCCCGCGCCGGCCAGCAGCGCCCCGACCTGGAGCGGCCGCTCGATGGTGTACTTCGCGGACTTGTAGTGCAGTACGGTCCGGGCCCGGTCCAGCGCGCCCTCGTCCGTCGAGTCGCCGGCCACCGGCTCCAGCACGTCCAGGTACTGGCCGAGCATGACCTCGGTGCGCATCAGGTCGAACGCCGGCTTGGCGGCGAGGACGGCGGCGGGCTCCAGGCCGGAGCGCAGGAACAGCTCGTCGCACCAGATCAGCAGCAGGTCGCCGAGCAGTACCGCGGCCGAGGTGCCGTACTGCTCGCGGTCGCCGCGCCAGCCGTTGTCGCGGTGCAGCGCCTCGAAGCGGCGGTGGACCGAGGGCAGGCCGCGGCGGGTGTCGCTGCGGTCCATCAGGTCGTCGTGCACCAGGGCGCTCGCCTGGAGCAGCTCCAGGGCGGCGGCCGCGTTGGCGACCGCCTCGCCGGTGGCGCCCCCGGCCGGGCCGCCGGCGGCGCGCCAGCCCCAGTAGCAGAAGGCCGGACGCAGCCGCTTGCCGCCGTCCAGCAGGAAGTCGCGCAGCGCGTCGGCGGCGGGGACCAGCTGGGGCGAGATCTCGGCGAGCAGCACGGACTGGCCGTCCATGAACGCGGCGAGCGCCGCGTTGACGCGGGTGCGGACGTCCTCCACGTCGATGGGGTTGGCCGGCCGGGTGCTGGACGAGGTCACGATGGGGCTCCGCTGGTTGTCTGGGGTGCAGCAAGCGTAGCGGTGCGGCTGGGAACGGGTGTGCGAGCGGCCCGCCGGGGGCGCGGGAGCGGTGCCGTGAGCCGTTCCGAACGGAAACGGAACATCGTCCATCAGTTGTCTCAATAGATGGAATCCAGCTGTCCGGCCCCTTCGAAGGCCCGATAGCCTGCCAGCATGGCACTCGGAATCGCTTCCACGAGAACGGATCGCGCACTGACGGTGCGCGAACTCCTGGCGGCCGGTAAGCGCTCCTTCTCCTTCGAGTTCATGCCGCCGCGCACCGAGGTCGGCGAGCAGAGGCTCTGGGACGCCATTCGGCGGCTCGAACCGCTCGACCCCAACTTCGTCTGCATGACGTACGGCGCCGGCGGTTCCTCGCGCGAGCGCACCGTCAACATGGTCGGCCGGATCGCCACCGAGACCACCCTGACCCCGGTCGCCCACCTCACCGCGGTGGACCACTCGGTCGCCGAGCTGCGCAACATCATCGGCCAGTACGCCGACCAGGGCGTGCGGAACGTCCTCGCGGTCCGCGGCGACCCGCCCGGCGACCCGATGGGCGAGTGGGTCAAGCACCCCGAGGGCGTCACCTACGCGTACGAGCTGGTGGAGCTGATCAAGGGCATCGGCGACTTCTGCGTCGGCGTCGCCGCCTCGCCGAACATGCACCCGCGCTCGACCGACTGGGACGAGGACATCCGGCACTTCGTGGCGAAGATCCGCTCCGGGGCCGACTACGCGATCACCCAGATGTTCTTCGAGGTGGACGACTACCTGCGGCTGCGCGACCGGGTGACGGCCGCCGGCTGCGAGACGCCGATCATCCCGGAGATCATGCCGGTCACCAACGCCAAGCAGCTGGAGCGGTTCCCGCAGCTCAGCGGTTCGCCCTTCCCCGCCGACCTGGAGGCCCGCCTGCGGGCGGCCATCGACGACCCGGCGGCGCTGCGGGCCGTCGGCATGGAGCACGCCACGGCGATGGCCGAGCGCCTCCTTGCCGAGGGCGCGCCCGGTCTGCACTTCATCACGCTGAACCACTCGACGGCGACGCTGGAGATCTACCAGAACCTGGGGCTGCACCAGCGGTAGGCCCGCTTCCGGGCCGTCTCCGGACGTTCTTCGACAGGCGTTCACGAGCCCGTCACCGTACCGACGGTGGCGGGCTCGGTCGTGTGCGGCCGGTGTCCGGCGGCGGTGGGAACGCGATGCGGTACCCGGGCCGTTGAACCGGTACAGTCGCCGCACACGCGCGGCGCACACGCGCGGGTACGCGACTGGAGGTAGCGGGCGGATGGGCATCGGATACCTGCTGCTGTACGCCGCGTTGGCGGTGGTGGCGCTCTGGCTCGTCGCGGAGGTGCTGCTGCAGAACCGGGCGCCGCTGCACTGGCGGGTGCTGGCCCTGGCCGGCTTCCTCGGGGTGGCCGCCGGGATGGTCCTCGGCTCCGTCGTGGTGATCGGGGCGGGAGCCGCGCTGTTCGCGGTCGGCCAGACCTTCGTCACCCTCTCGGTCAAGCGCGGCTACCGGACCGGCTGGTCCCTGCGGAAGCGCGACGGCAGCCTGCCCGGCCCGCTCGCCAAGGTGCCGCTGCTCGGCGCCCTCACCGGCGGCGGCGCCGCAGTGGCGGCCGTCGCCGCCGCCCGCGAGCGGGTCGGCGAGGTCAGCGCCGTCGAGGAGACCCCGGCCCCGGCCCCCGCGCGGGTGGCCGACGAGGTGCCCGAGGTCGAGCAGACCGCCGCCTTCGAGATGCAGGAGCTCGCCCAGGACGGCGTCTACGCCCCCGCGTACTACGAGCAGCAGCAGCCGCAGCTCCAGCAGCAGCCCCAGGACCCGTACGCCGCCGCCTACCAGGCCGGCTACGACCAGCAGCAGTGGCAGACCCAGCAGCAGCCCGCCTACGCCTACGACCAGCAGCAGGGCTACGGCGGCGGCTACCAGCAGGACCCGTACGGCGGCTACCAGCAGCAGGACCAGTACGCGGCCTACCAGCAGCCCCAGCACCAGCAGCACCAGCAGGCCTGGGACCCGAACGCCCAGCCCCAGCAGCAGTGGCAGCCCCAGCCCGACCAGCAGCACATCCAGGGCATCCCGCAGCAGCCGGTGTACGACCAGAACGGCTACCAGCAGCAGAACACCTGGCACCAGGGCTGAGCAGGCCCTACGCCGGGCCGATCAGCCCGGCGGTGATGCAGGCCGACATGCCGACCCGGGCGAGTCCGCCGCCGGGGTGGGCGTTGCCGCCGACCAGGTAGAGGCCGGGGACGGGGGACTCGTTCGCGGCGTGCAGCCCCGCGTACGAACCGGCGAGCACCGGGCGGGCGACCGAGCCGAACAGCGCGCCGGTCTCCCGGCGGGTGTCCTCCGGGGTGCGCACGACCCGCCACAGCACCCGTTCGCGCAGGCCCAGGCCGGCCGCGTCCACGTGGGCGAGCAACCGGTCGGCGTAGCGGTCGGCGACACCGGGGGCGGTCCAGTCGACGTCCTCCTCCTGGGCCGGGACGGTCGCGGTCAGCACCACGCTCTCGTGGGCGTCGTCCGGCCGCAGGGACGGGTCGTCCGGGCGCAGCACCTGCACGGTGGGGCGCTCGCACAGCGGCGCCGAGTGGGTGAGGGCGTTCTCCTCGGCGGCCGGGTCGGCCGCGTGCACCACCGTCCGGTGCACCGTCCCCTCGGGCCGGGGCCCGCGCAGGGCGAGCAGCACGCTGAACCGGCCGGGCACCTCGAACGGCTCCCATTCCCCGGCCGGCAGCCCGGGCCACTCGGCGATGCCGTGGCGGAACAGCGCGCCGGTGTCCATCGCGGAGACCACCAGGTCCGCGTCGATCCGGCCGTCCGCCGTCTCGACCCCGGCCGCCCGGCCGCCCTCGACGACCACCCGGGTGACCGGGGTGTCGAAGCGGAACTCCACCTTGCGCAGTTCACACCGCCGGAACACCGCGTCCGCGAGGGCCCGCAGACCGCCCCGGACGTACCAGACGCCGAAGGACTGCTCCATGTACGGCAGCACGGCGGCCCCGGCCGGGGCCTGGCCGGGCAGGAGGCCGTGCCGCAGCGCGGGCTCGCCCAGCAGGGCGGTCAGGCCGGGGTGGCCGCCGAGCTGCCGCCGGGCCACGTCGTCGAGGGTCCACGGGACGGGCTTGCGCAGCCGGGCCAGGCCGGTGCGCGGCGGGACGGGGTACGGGTCGGTGTCCACCCGGGCCCGGCCCGCGGGGGACAGGACGCCGAGGTCGGCCGGGAGCGCCTCCTCCAGCAGCGGGCGGCGGGTGGCCTCCCAGACCGTCCGGCCGTGGTTCATCACCGCGCTCCAGCGGGCGCCGGACCCGGCCCCGAAGGCGGCGTCCAGCGCCTGGCTGACACCGCCGCGGGAGGCGTTCGGCAGGGTGACGGCGGTGCCGTCGGGGAACAGGTGCCGGCTCTCCGGGTCGACCGGGGCCAGCTCGACCAGCTGCTCCAGCGGCTCCTTGCCGGTCTTCAGCGCGAGGTCGCGGTAGACCGCCGGGAGGGTGAGCAGACCGGGTCCGGTGTCGAAGGCGAAACCGTCGCGCTCGTACCTCCCGACCATGCCCCCGTAGGTGCCGCTCGCCTCGCAGACCGTCACCCGGTGACCGAGGGTCGCCAGTCGGGAGGCCGCCGCGAGCCCGCTCATTCCTGCGCCGATGATGACGATCCGTGCCATGGCACCTGATCCTAGGACCCGCGCTACGCCACTCCCGCCGCCCGGGCGGCCCGGCGTTCGCGGCGGCGGGCCCGGAAGGCGCGGATCCTGCTCACCGCCAGCCAGACCAGCAGCAGGCCGACGGCCAGGACCACGGCGGCGACCGTGGCGGCCAGCCAGGGGTGGAAGATCGCCAGGGTGACCAGGCCGGCCACCGAGAGGTCCTCCGCCATGCTGACCACGATGTTGCTGGCCGGCTCGGGCGAGGTGTTGACCGCCATCCGCAGCGAGGCCTTCACCAGGTGGCTGACCAGCGCCGAGGCGCCGCCCATCGCGCCGGCCGCGACCTCGCTCAGCGAGCCGGGGTCGTTGTCCGCGATCAGCACGCCGACGGTGGCACCGGCGACCGGCCGGATCACCGTGTGCACCACGTCCCAGACGCTGTCCACGTACGGGATCTTGTCGGCCACCGCCTCCAGCGCGAACAGCACGCCGGCCACGACCAGCACGTCCGTGCGCTCCAGCGCCCGCGGCACCGACTCCGCGTCGGCGAACCTGCCCAGCAGGCCGAGCAGCAGCACCACCGCGTAGGCGTTGATACCGCTGGCCAGTCCGCTGGTGAAGATCAGCGGCAGGACCGTCATCGCGTCCCCCTCCTCGTCATGGCGTCCCCCTCGTCCTCCGGTGGGGCCGGTTCCGCCCGGCTCCGCCGTACCGTACCGGCACCCGGGACGCCGTGGACGCACGTCGCGGTTCCGGCGGCGGGCCGGGCGGCGCGGACTGAGTACGGATACTCAGATCCGCGGTTGAGTACCTCAGCGGATGGCCGTCGACCTGCGGAGACGGGAGAGTGGTGGCACCCGGGAGGGCGGCGCGTCGGGCGCCGGCCCACCCGGGCGGCGGATCCGTCCGTCCCCCGGCCGCGAACGACGGGGGAGGCGGCGGACGGACCGCCACGGGGCTGGTCAAGGCGCCCGCACCGCCGGCACGGGGCGGCGGAGCGGACCGGGGGGAGCCGGCCACGGGGGGAGTTCGCCTCCGCCGACCACGGGGGAACGGCGGAGCGACGGCACGGCGGCGGCGCGGAACCGGGGGAGTCCCGCGCCCGCCGCCGCTACGCCGTTTCCGGCCCCTTTCGGCGGTCGCGGACGGCCTGGCCGGAATTGCCCGACGGATTGTCAGTGGTGCCGTTCACGATGGAAGGGCACGGACCGCCCGGTCCGCGCGCTGCCTCGGAAGGGGGAGACCATGACCATCAGCCATCCTGAGCCCGTCACCGCCCGCCTCCGCTCCGCCGCCCTGCCGCACCTGCCGGGTCCGTCCGTCGGACGCCCCGCCGGATCGGACGTCCACCCGGTGCTGCGCCGGGTCGGCGCGCCGCCGGCCGCCCTCGACCTGCTCGCCGACGCCCACCGCACCCTCGCCCGGGCCCGCGCCCTGGAGGATCCGCTGGAGCGCTACGCCACCGCCCACCTGGCCGCGCTGCGCACGGTGGCCGCCGTCCTGGCGGTGCGCGGCCGCCCGGAGAAGAGCCCGCGCCGGCGCAAGGCCATCCGCAGCGCCTGGGAGGTCTTGCCCGAGGTGGCCCCGGAGCTCGCCGAGTGGGCGCTCTACTACGGGGCCGGCGCCCGCCGCCGGGCCGCCGCCGAGGCCGGGATCAGGGGCGCCGCCTCGGCCCGCGACGCCGACGACCTGATCCGCAACTCCGCGCTCTTCCTGCGTCTGGTCGAGCGGCTGCTCGGCCTGCACGCCGAGCCGCCCCCGCCCCGGCTGCCGCTGGACGGCGACGAGCCGCCGGGCGGGATCGGGGCCGCCGCCGGGTGAGAGCGGGGCCGCCGCCGGGCCGGTCAGGGCCCGTGGCCCGGCGGTGATCCGGGGGACAGGCTCTAAGGTGGAGGCAACCTGATCGAACTGCACGTGCCAAGGAGCCCCACCTTGTACCCGACGCGTCCCCGCAGTGCCCTGCGTACCGCCGTGGTGTGGGAGGTGGTCCGGGCGGCCCTGGAGAAGCGGTCGGCCGAGCTGGACCAGCCGGTGCTCGACGTGGTCGACACCGGCGGCGGCACCGGGAACTTCGCGGTGCCGGTCGCCAAGCTCGGCCACCGCGTCACCGTGGTCGACCCGAGCCCGGACGCCCTGTTCGCCCTGGAGCGCCGGGCCGCCGAGGCCGGGGTGACGGACCTGGTGCGGGCCGTCCAGGGCGACACCCAGACCCTGCCCGAGCTGGTCGCGGCCGGCAGCGTGGACGCGGTGCTCTGCCACGGCGTGCTGGAGGTCGTGGACGACCCGGCCGAGGCGCTCGGCAGCCTGGCCGGCACCCTGCGCAAGGGCGGCGTGGTCAGCCTGCTGGCGGCCAACCGCAACGGCGCCGTGCTGGCCCGCGCGCTGGCCGGCCACTTCACCGAGGCCCGTACCGTGCTCTCCGCCGCCGACGGCCGCTGGGGCGAGCAGGACCCGATGCCGCGCCGCTTCACCGGCGAGGAGCTGGGCCGGCTGGCCGAGGCCGCGGGCCTGCGGGTGGAGTCGGTGCACGGGGTGCGGGTCTTCTCCGACCTCGTCCCCGGCGTGCTGGTGGACACCGAGCCGGGCGCGCTGGAGGCGCTGCTGAAGCTGGAGGAGGCCGCCGCCGCGCAGCCCGCCTTCCACGCCGTGGCGACCCAGCTGCATCTGCTGGCCACCCTGGCCTGAGGCGCCCCTCCCGACCCGCGCGCCCCTTCACGAACCCTTCCGCCGTCGTGCGGATTCCGCGCACACCGGACGCCGGCCGTTCGCGCCCCGGAGGCCCCCCGTTCCCCGGTCCGTACGCCGTCCGCGCGCCGGTCGGTCCCCGGCCGGGCGCGCCGCCCGGCGGGGGACCTGCCCAGGTCCAGGACCATTCCATCCGATCGGGCACTTGTCCGGGGCGTGGCGCGTTGACACCGGTGCGGCCGTCCCCGCTCGAAGTGGCCTGCCCCACGCGGCGCAGACCACCCCGTATCGGGCCCACGGACCGTATGATCTGGGTAAAGCCGGAAAGCATGACAGCCGGACGCGTGGGGCATATGGACGACACGGGCCGGGTCCCCCGCACGGGCGTCCGACCGTGTGCCCACGGCTGATTGGACTTGCCCCCCCGACCGGGGTGGGCGGACCGGTCGCGACCGCGACCGACGAGTAGGAGGACTCCGTGCCGCTCTCGGAGCACGAGCAGCGACTGCTCGACCAGATGGAGCGAGCGCTGTATGCCGAAGATCCCAAATTCGCGTCTGCGCTTGAGGGGACCGGGCTGCGCACCTACACCCGTCGGCGGGTCTACCTGGCCGTCGCCGGCTTCGTGGTGGGCATCGGCCTGCTGATGGGCGGCATGGTCGTGCCGGACCAGATCTGGGTCAGCGTCGTGGGCTTCCTGGTGATGCTCGGCTGCGCGGTGTTCGCCGTGACCGGCTGGCGCCGCGGGCCCGCGGGCCAGGGCGCCGGGGCCCGCCCGGCCGCCGCCCCGCGCCGCAAGGCCGGGATGATGGACCGGGTCGAGCAGCGCTGGCAGCGCCGCAGGGACGAGCAGACCGGGGGCTTCTGAGCCGCTCGGCCACCTGCGCGCGAGGCCCCACCTACGTACGAAGCCGGGGCGGGCAGTCGATCGACTGCCCGCCCCGGCTTCGTGTCCGGATCAGGACTCCGGGGTGGACCGCTTGCGCCGGGTGAGGACCCGCCGCACCGGCGCGGACACCGTCCCGACCGCCCGGCCGACCGCGGTGCCCGCCGCCGTACGGGCCGCCCGCACCGCGTCGGAGATCCGCCACCACAGCTGCGCCGAGGACGGCGGCAGCAGCACCGCCCTGGTCCGCCCGGCCCGGCCGGCGGTCGCCCGCAGGCCGCGCCGCACGGTGCGGACGTCGGCCGCCAGCGGCTCCGGGGAGGGCTGCCCGGGCGGGGCGTAGAGCACCCGCTCGGTGGCCAGCGCGAGCCGGCCGGTGGCCGCCGCCGAGTCCTCGTCCAGCCGCGCCTCCTCGGCGATCCGGCGGGCCGCCGAACGCGGGGTGCGTGACTCGTCCGGGGGAATTCCGAGGTCCCAGGCGGAGTCGACCAGCTCGTCCCAGGCGGCCAGCACCTGGGCGTCGGTCAGCTCCGCCGGACGGCCCCCGCCGGGCCCGCGCCGCCCGCCGCCGCCCAGTCGGCGGCGGCGCACGGCGGCGCGCCAGAGCATCGGGACGAGCAGCAGTGCGATCAGCGCGAGCACCGCGGCCAGGGTGCCGAGCACCTGGCCGGAGAGCAGCCAGGACTCCTCGGCGGCCCTGGCGACGGCCCGGTCCTCGGCGCCGCACTCGCCGAGCTGGCGCTGCTTGGCGGTGCAGTCCGAGGCGGCGGTCGGCGCCGGGGCGGCCGCGCTGGGCTGCGGGGCGGCGGTCGCCTGCTGGGTCGGCGCGCTGGTCGGGGTGCTGGCCGGCTCGGTGTAGCGGGCCGGGACGCCGCGGCTCGGGGTCGGCTCGAAGCGCAGCCAGCCGTAGTTCGCGAAGTACAGCTCGGGCCAGGCGTGGTACATCCGGCCGGTCACCGAGTAGACGTCGCCGCCCTTGTTGTCGCCGGGGGTGAAGCCCACGGCCACCCGGGCCGGGATCTTCAGCGCCCGGGCCATCGCCGCCATGGTGGAGGCGTAGTGCACGCAGAAGCCCCGGCGGTCGCGCAGGAAGACGGCGATGGCGTTGCTGCCGGTGCCGCCGCTGACCGTGGTGTCGTACTTGAAATCCGGCCCGGTGAACCAGTTGACCAGCGCCGTCGCCCGGTCGTAGTCGTTCTGCGCGCCGGCGGTGACGGACCTGGCCTTCTCGGCGACCACGGGGGGCAGGTCGGTCGGGAGGGCGGTGTAGCGGTCCCTGACGTCCTGCGGGGCGGTGGCCGCGAGGCGCAGCTCGGCGGCGGTGGGCCGCAGGTCCAGGGCGCTGACGTGGTAGCGCAGGTTGCGCATCGCCTTGTCGTTGGCCGGCAGGACGGTACGGGTCAGCGGGTCGAGCCTCCAGTCGCCCCGATTGGGGAGCTGGACGGCGGCGGCCGGGTACGGCATCGGCAGCCAGCTCCCCTCCAGCCGGTCGGTGACCGTGAAGTCGCCCTCGATCCGGGGGACCTGGGCGTTGCGCAGGCCCTCCGGGGCGGGCAGCGTGGCCGGGAGGTCGCTGACCGTGGTGCTGCCGAGCTTCCAGTTGGTGCCGTCGAACTGGTCGAGCGAGCCGGTCCGCAGGTAGATCTGGTCGGCCAGCGGGCTGTCCAGGGTGTAGGTGAGCAGCTCCGCGTCGGTGGGCTTGGTGATCGCGGCCTCCAGGCTGACCAGCGGGTCGAGGCTGGTCGCCAGGCTCCCGGCGGCGCCCTTGCCGTTCGACCCGCCGGAGCCGGAGTGCAGCAGCCCGGAGCTCCAGTGCGGCAGGACCACCGGCAGCAGCAGCGCCACCGCCAGGGCCAGCACGCCGACCTGCCGGCCGCCCGGGCTGACCCGGGCGGACTCCACGGAGCCGCGGGCGCCGCCGTGGAACACCCGGCCCCAGCGGGAGACCCGGTCCTGGCCCTCGGCGAACAGCAGCAGCAGGTAGCCGGCCGCGGCGGCGGCGAACCAGACCCAGCTGCCGTGCTCCCCGGCCAGGCCGTTGCCGACCGAGTACAGCGCCAGCAGCGGCAGCCCGGCCAGCGCCGAGCGCCGGTAGGTCACCGCGACGGTGTCGACCGCGACGGCGATCAGACCGATCGCCGAGACCAGGATCAGCCGCAGCCCGGGGGTGGGCGGAGCCGGGATGGCGTACTGCTGTATGTCGTCCAGGCCGGAGGCGAGGACCCGGTCCAGGACCCGCATCGTGGCCGGCCCGGGCAGCACCCCGCCGGCACCGGCGAAGCCGAGCAGCATCAGCAGGAGCAGCGCCAGCAGCTGCCCGACCGGCACCGTCCAGCGGTACAGCGGGGAGCGGCGCAGGCCGGCGCCGACCGCGGCGATCACGGCGATCACCAGGGCGGCGTGGGTGAGCCAGCCGCGGTTGGTGAGCAGCGGCATCATGCACAGCGCGGCGAGGGCGGTGGCCAGCGCCGAGTAGACGGTCAGTTTGGCCCGGGTGGTCACGCGCCGGCCTCTTCTCGGTAGGGGGCGGTCGTCCTGCTGCCGTCGGCGGCCCGCCACAGGTCCGGTACGGAGTCCCCGGCGCGCACCGGGATCACCGTCCAGCCGGACTCGCGCAGCTGCCGCACCCGGGCCTGGAAGTCGTCGCCGCCGGTGTCCGGGGCGAGCATCCGCAGGCCGGCCCAGGTGCCGGTGTCCAGCAGGAAGGCGATCGCCCCGCCGGCGCGGCTGCGCAGCCGGCCCAGCCGGGCGGCCTGGGCGTCGTCCAGCTCGCCGAGGACGGCGACCAGCAGGCCCTCGCCGCCGGTGCGCAGCGGGTCCTCGGCGCGGGAGAGGGTGCCGCCGTCGGACAGGTCGGCGACGGCGAGGGCGTCCAGGATCAGCCCGGAGGCGTCGGCGGTGCCGTGGCCGCCGCCCGCGCCCGGGCCGGGCACCGACTGCCCGGTGTCGGTGAGCAGCCGGGTCTGGTAGCCGCGCTCCAGCAGGTGCACGGCGACGGACGCGGCGCAACCGACCGCCCACTCGAAGGAGGAGGCGGGGCCGCTGCCCCGGTGGGCGATCTCCCGGGTGTCCAGCACGACGGTGGCCCGGGCCTGCTGCGGCTGCTCCTCGCGGCGCACCATCAGCTCGCCGTACTTGGCGGTGGAGCGCCAGTGCACCCGGCGCAGGTCGTCGCCGGGCCGGTACTCGCGCAGGATCACGTCGTCGTCGCCGGCCAGCGCCAGGGTGCGGCTGTGGCTCTCGCCCTGGCCGATCCACTCGCCGCTGAGCCGGACCGACTGCAGCGCCTGGACCTGGGGGACGACGGTGAGGACGTCGGAGGCGGTGAAGGCGCGGGTGACCTCGCACATCCCGAACGGGTCGGACAGCCGCAGCTGGAGCGGCCCGAGCGGGTAGCGGCCGCGCAGGTCGGAGCGGACCCGGTAGGAGACCTCGCGGTGGCCGCGCGGCTCGACCCGGTCCAGCACGAAGCGCGGGCGCGGCCCGAGCACGTACGGGACCCTGTCCTCCAGCAGCAGCACCCCGGTGGGCACCCGGGAGACGTTGTCGACCCGCAGGTGGACCCGGGCCTCCTGGCCGGCGACCGCCCGGCGCGGGCTGAGCCGGCGTCCGCTGGCCACTCGGTAGCGGGTGTTGGCGACCACCACCACGGCGACCAGCGGCAGCGCGGCGAGCAGGACGCCGACGCGCAGCAGGGCGTCCTGGTCGAGCAGGTAGGAACAGACCACCGCGGTGACCCCGGCGGCGAGGAAGGACCGCCCCCGGGTGGTGAGGCCGCGGAACCCGGCCCGCAGCCCCGATGCGGAGTCGGACTCGGCCACCTCAGCCCCTCCGGACGGCCGGGCCGCCCTGCGGGCGCGGCAGCGGCAGCCGGGCGACCAGGTCGGTCACGATCTGCTCGGAGGTGCGGCGGCTGAGCTGGGTCTCGGCGGTCGGCATCAGACGGTGCGCCAGGACCGGCACGGCGAGGCGCTGGATGTCGTCCGGGGTGACGTAGTCGCGGCCGTCCAGCGCGGCGGCGGCGCGGGCGGCCCGGACCAGGTGCAGGGTCGCGCGCGGCGAGGCGCCCAGGCGCAGCTCGGGGCTGGTGCGGGTGGCGCCGACCAGGTCGACGGCGTAGCGGCGGACCGGGTCGGCGATGTGCACGGTGCGGACCAGGTCGATCAGCTTGAGGATGTCGGAGGCGTGCGCGACCGGCTGGAGGTCCTCCAGCGGGCTGGCGCCGGCGTGCATGTCCAGCATCGCGAGCTCGGCCTCGGGGCTGGGGTAGCCGATCGAGATCCGGGCCATGAAGCGGTCGCGCTGGGCCTCCGGCAGCGGGTAGGTGCCCTCCATCTCGACCGGGTTCTGGGTGGCCACGACCATGAACGGCGAGGGCAGCTCGTAGCTGGTGCCGTCGATGGTGACCTGGCGCTCCTCCATCGACTCCAGCAGTGCCGACTGGGTCTTGGGCGAGGCGCGGTTGATCTCGTCGCCGACCACGACCTGGGCGAAGATCGCGCCCGGACGGAACTCGAAGTCGTGCCGCTGCTGGTCGTAGATGTTGGTGCCGGTGACGTCCGAGGGCAGCAGGTCGGGCGTGAACTGGATGCGGCGCACGGTGCAGTCGAGCGAGCGGGCGAGCGCCTTGGCCAGCATGGTCTTGCCGACGCCGGGCACGTCCTCCAGCAGCAGGTGGCCCTCGGCGAGCAGGACGGTCAGGGCGATCCGGACGGCCTCCGGCTTGCCCTCGATCACGCTCTCCACGTTGGCGCGGACGCGGTCGACGACCGCCGCCAGCTCGGGGAGCCCGACCGGCTGGTACCCGTTCGCCCTCTGCTGCCCGCCCCCCGCGGGACTCCCGAGTCCGGCCTGGTCGTTGTAGCTCGTCACCCGTTTACGCTCCAATGGCACCCTGTGCCCGCCCCGTCCCGAGGCCGGACCCCACCCCATGCTTGACGCGGCCGTCCCGGGGGCGGTTCCGAAGGGGTCCCGGCGCCGGGAAGGCGGCCTGCGGCCTGGCCGCCCCAGGTGGTTCGGGGTCCGACCGGCAGGCGCATTCTCCCTCGTGCGACGGCCGGAAGTCACCATTCGGAGGCGCCCGAATGCCCGGACGCCCGGACCCCGGGACGCCGTCGGCCGGGCGGGGTCCGGGCGGGAGGACTCAGTCGATCTCGCGCAGCAGGCCGGTGTGGACGTCGAAGACGAAGCCGCGGACGTCGTCGGTGTGCGGCAGGAAGGGCGAGGTGCGGACGCGCTGCATGGACTGGCGGACGTCGCCGTCCAGGTCGACGAAGGCCTCCACCGCCCACTGCGGGCGCTGGCCGACCTCCAGCTCCAGCTCGCGGCGGAAGTCCTCGGTGAGCCCGAGCAGGCCGCAGCCGGTGTGGTGGATCAGCGCGATCGAGCGGGTGCCGAGGGCGCGCTGGCTGATGGTCAGGGACCGGATGGTGTCGTCGGTGACGACGCCGCCGGCGTTGCGGATGACGTGCGCGTCGCCGAGTTCGAGGCCGAGCGCCGCGAACAGGTCCAGGCGGGCGTCCATGCAGGCCACCACGGCGATCCGCTGCACCGGGCGGGCGTCCATGCCGCCGTCCCGGAAGGTCACCGCGTAGGCGCGGTTGGCCGTGACGAAGCGGTCGATGACGGTGGGTCTGGCGGGTTCGGCAGCGGCGTTCGGCGAGGGCCGGTCGGGTGTCACTGTCATGGTGGCGACGTTAGTGCGGTGCGGGCCCGCGCGGTGGGGCGGAGAGCTACAGAACGGGGCGCCGAGATCGAGCGCATGGCCACAACGGGAGGGTTCGTCCGGGGCTGCTCCCGCAGTGGCCGCACGCGGTGGCGGGCAGGGGGCGCGCGCCCGTCGCCGAAGGCCCCCGATCCGTACCGCCGCCGGGCCGCGCCGACGGCCGCGACCTGCGGTGATCCGTACCGCCGCCCGGGTGGTGCGCCGGAGCGGACCATTGACTGCCGGGGCCCGCGCGATAGAGTTTGCGGCGCAGTGGAGCACACCCGCCGGGGCCCGTCAACGGGGCCTTCCCGGCCGGTGCGGCCGGTCGACGCGGTCCGTGGCCTCCACCCGCTCCGTGCCCACCTGGCGCACCTTCCCCGGCGCCGGGCGGTCACGACCTTCCCCTCGAGCGGGCGGGGACCACGGGCCGCTTCGTCGTGCCGGGGCACGGTGGGCGAGAATGGTCGCAGCTCCCGGACGTCGGGCTGCTCCGCACCGAGGAAGGGCGCCACCGCGCATGACCACCAACGAACCGGGCCCCAAGCACGTTCCGGTGATGCTCCAGCGGTGCGTGGACGCGCTGGCCCCGGCGATCTCGCGCCCCGGCGCCGTCGTGGTGGACGCCACCCTCGGCCTCGGCGGGCACAGCGAGGCGCTGCTGACCCAGTTCCCGGAGGTCCGGCTGGTCGCGGTGGACCGCGACCCGGCGGCGCTGAAGCTGTCCGGTGAGCGGCTGGCCCGGTTCGGCGACCGGGCCACCCTGGTGCACGCCGTCTACGACGAGATCCCCGAGGTGCTGGAGCGGCTGGGCATCGACCGGGTGGACGGCGTCCTGTTCGACCTCGGCGTCTCCTCGATGCAGCTGGACGAGGCGGACCGCGGCTTCGCGTACGCCCAGGACGCGCCGCTGGACATGCGGATGGACCAGACCCGGGGGATCAGCGCGGCGGAGGTGCTGAACACCTACAGCCACGGCGCCCTGGCCCGGATCCTCAAGGTGTACGGCGAGGAGCGGTTCGCCGGGAAGATCGCCTCGGTGATCCTGCGGGAACGGGAGAAGGAACCGTTCACCAACAGCGCGCGTCTGGTCGAGTTGGTGCGCAACGCGATCCCGGCGGCGACCCGTCGGACCGGCGGCAACCCGGCCAAGCGGACGTTCCAGGCGCTGCGGATCGAGGTCAACGGCGAGCTGGAGGTCCTGGACCGGGCGATCCCGGGGGCGCTGGACGTCCTCGCGGTCGGCGGCCGGATCGTGGTGATGTCCTACCAGTCGCTCGAGGACCGGCTGGTCAAGCAGTACCTCGCCGCCGGTGCGACCAACACCGCTCCGCCGGGGCTGCCGTTCATCCCGGAGGAGCACCAGCCCTGGCTCAAACTGATCACCCGCGGTGCCGAGCTGGCCACCGAGGAGGAGATCGAGGAGAACCGGCGCGCCGCGCCCGTACGGCTGCGGGTGGCGGAGAGGATCAGGGACCGAAGCAAGCGGGGCTGACGAACCGGCCCCGGCGGGGTCCGAAGGGCGGAGGAGAGCGGTGGGGCCGGTGGCCGGTGAGGTCCGGGCGGGGCGGGGAGGACTCCCCGGGCAGGGCAGGGCGCGGATCACGGTCCGGCCGGGCAGGCGTCCGGTACGGGGGCGTACCCCGTTCGCGGTGCTCATCGTGGTGCTGCTGGCGGCCGGGCTGCTCGGCCTGCTCGCGCTGAACACCGCGCTCAACGAGGGCTCCTTCGAGCTGTCCAGGCTGCAGAAGCAGACCACCGTGGCGACCGACGAGCAGCAGGGCCTCCAGCACGAGATCGACCAGAGCTCGGCGCCGGACGCGCTGGCCAGGCGCGCCGCCGAGCTGGGCATGGTCCCGGCCGGCGGGATGGCCTTCCTGGACGTCCCGAACGGCGGCAAGGTGGTCGGCACCCCGGGCCCGGCGCAGGACAGCCCGCCGGTCAAGCGCTCCACGGCCGAGCCGTGGCCGACCAGGGCCCAGTCCGGCGCGGCCCAGCCCGCCGCCGGGCCGTCGCCGACCGCGCCCCAGCCGAGCGGCGCCCCGGCGCCGGCCGCACCGCCGCCGGCGCCGACCCCGGCGGCGTCCGCCGGTGACTCGGTGATCCAGCTCAACCCGGTCCCGCCCGCCGCGACCGCCAAGCCGAGCGGGGGTGCGGCCCGATGAGCGGGTGGAACGAGCGGACCAGCAGAGGGTGCGCCGGGTGCGAAGCGCCCGCCGAGCGCGGCGAGGTGGTCGCATGAGCACTCCACGTCAGCCCTCCGGAGGTTCCGGCGGATCCGGCGGCGGCAACGGCCGCCGTCCGGTGCCCCGGAGCGCCGCGCCGCGCGCGCAGTCCGGCACCGGCCGCGGCCAGCCCGCGAAGGGCCAGCCCGCCAAGGGGCAGCAACCGCCCAGGAGCCAGCCCGCCAAGGCCCAGCCCGCCCGGTCGGCCTCCGCCGGCCGTACCCCGCGGGCGCCGCAGCAGCGCCGCCCCGAGGGACGCCCGCCGGCCCGCGGCCAGGCGGCGGCGCGCCCGAGGAGCCGTCCGCCGCTGCGCCCCAAGGCGCTCAAGCTGGCCGAGCCCAAGCGCCGGCTGCGGGTGATCGGCGTGGTGCTGTCGCTGGTGCTCTCCGTCTTCGCGGGGCGCCTGGTGCAGCTCCAGCTGGTGGACGCCGACGCGCTGGCCGCCGACGCCAACACCAACCGCTACCTGAACATCCCGATCACCGCCGAGCGCGGCTCGATAACGTCCTCCGACGGGGTCGCCCTGGCGGCCACCGTGGACGCGTACGACATCACCGCCGACCCGGCGATGTTCACCCCGGAGGCGACCGGCATCCCGGACGCGCCGGAGCAGGCGGCCGCGCTGCTGTCGCCGATCCTCGGCGTGCCCAGGGAGAAGCTCGCCGCCGACCTCCACACCCCCAAGAGCCGTTACAAGCGGCTCGCGGCCCAGCAGACCCCGGTCGCCAGGAAGCAGATCAGCGACCTCAAGTCGGGCCTGGAGAAGCAGGCCGGCTCGCGGGCCTGCCAGGCCCAGAAGAAGCTGCTGGGCAAGCCCGCCGACCAGGGCGGGCGCACCCGGGTGGACAACGAGTGCGCCAACCCGCTGGCCGGGGTGTTCAACCGGGAGACCCAGAAGCGGATCTACCCGGCGGACGGGCTGGCCGCCAACCTGGTCGGCTTCGTCAACGCCGAGGGCGAGGGCGCCGGCGGCCTGGAGCTCCAGTACCAGAAGCTGCTGGCCGGCAAGGACGGCCACAGCAGCTACGCCCAGTCGGGCGGGCGGCTGGTGCCCACCGCCGGGGGCTCGATGGAACCGGCCGTGCCGGGCAGCGACGTCAAGCTGACCATCGACCGGGACATCCAGTGGGCCGCCCAGCGGGCGATCACCGACCAGGTCGCCAACTCCGGCGCGGAGAAGGGCTACGTGGTGGTCCAGGACGTGAAGACCGGCCAGGTCCTCGCGATGGCCACCGCGCCCGGGTTCAACCCGAACGACCTGAGCCTGTCCAAGCAGGCCAACCTGGGCAACCCCGCCCTGGCCGACGCGTACGAGCCCGGCAGCACCGCCAAGCTGATGAGCATGGCCGCCGTGCTGGACTCCGGCAAGGCCACCTGGGACACCAAGGTCACCGTGCCCAACCGGCTGGTCCGGGCCGGGCAGCAGTTCAAGGACGACGTCGACCACGACACCTGGTACCTGACGCTGGCCGGGGTGCTGGCCAAGTCCTCCAACATCGGCACCATCGAGGCGGTGGAGACCCTCGGCGGCGGCGACCAGCTGGAGGCCAACAAGGTCCTGGACGGCTACATGCGCAAGTTCGGCGTGGCCGAGCCGACCGGCCTGGGCTTCCCCGGGGAGACCGCCGGGAAGCTCAAGAAGCCGGAGGACCTGGTCGCCTCGGAGAAGTACAACATCTCCTTCGGCCAGGGCCCGATGCAGATGAACGCGCTGCAGGCCACCTCGGTCTACTCGACCATCGCCAACGGCGGGGTGCGGGTCGCGCCCAGCATCGTCCAGGGCGTCACCGACCCCGACGGCAAGTACAAGCCGAGCAGGCCGGGGGAGCAGACCCAGGTGGTCAGCCCGGAGACGGCCAGGACGCTCACCTCGATGCTGGAGTCGGTCGTCGACGACGAGCAGGGCACCGGCGGCAAGGCCGCCATCCCCGGCTACCGGGTCGCCGGCAAGACCGGCACCGCCAACCGCGGCGCCGCCAACGGCGTCGGCTACGACGGCTACACCGCCTCCTTCATCGGCTTCGCCCCCGCCGACGCCCCCCGCTACACCGTCTCCTGCACCCTCCAGGGCCCGGTCAACGGCCACTTCGGCGGCCAGCTGTGCGGCCCGGTGTTCAAGCAGGTGATGGAGTTCACCCTGAAGACCATGCAGGTCCCGCCGAGCGGCAGCCCGGCACCCAACCTGGCCGTCGACTGGAAGCCGTGAGCGAGCGATGAGCAACGAACCGGCCGGGCCGGAGCACGGCGCGGCGCAGGGCCGGTTTGGCCCTGGACACCCTTCGGCGGATAGCCTTCCCGCCGTGCCGAAACCCGATCAAACCACCGTGAGTCCGCCCCGCCCGACCGGGACCACCGCCCTGCCGCTCGCCGAGCTGGCCGTCGAACTGGGCCTGCCGCCCGTCGAGGGCGGCGCCGTCAGCGGCGTCACCCACGACTCCCGCGCGGTCCGTCCGGGCGACGTGTACGTGGCCTTCCCGGGCGCCAACCACCACGGCGCGGCCTTCGCCGCCAAGGCCGCGGAGTCCGGCGCGGTGGCGGTGCTCACCGACCCGGCCGGCGCCGAGCTGGCGGCCGGCACCGGCCTGCCGCTGCTGGTCGTCGACCGGCCGCGGGCCGTCATGGGCGAGCTGGCCGCGATCGTCTACGGCCGCCCCTCCCAGCGGCTGCTGATGATCGGGCTCACCGGCACCAACGGCAAGACCACCACCTCGTACCTGGTCGAGGGCGGCCTGCGCGGCGCCGGGCGCAGCCCGGGCGTGATCGGCACCGTCGAGATGCGGGTCGGCGAGGAGCGGATCAAGAGCGAGCGCACCACCCCCGAGGCCACCGACCTGCACGCGATCCTCGGCGTGATGGCCGAGCGCGGCGCCGACGCGGTGACCATGGAGGTCTCCAGCCACGCCCTGGTCTTCGGCCGAACCGACGGGGTCGCGTACGACGTCGCGCTGTTCAACAACCTGACCCCCGAACACCTCGACTTCCACCCGGACATGGAGGACTACTTCCAGGCGAAGGCCCGGCTCTTCCAGCCCGGCAAGTCCCGCCACGGCGTGGTCAACCTGGACGACGGGTACGGCCGCCGGCTCGCCGCCGAGGCCAAGATCCCGGTGACCACCTTCTCCGCCACCGGCGACGCCGAGGCCGACTGGCGGGCCGTGGACGTCCGGCTCGGGCCGGTCGGCTCCACCTTCAGGGTGCTGGGCCCGGACGGTGCCGCGGCCGACGCCTCCGTGCCGCTGCCCGGCCCGTTCAACGTCGCCAACGCGCTCGCCGCGATCACCGCGCTGGTCGCCGCCGGGCTGCCGCTGGAGCGCGCCGTGGCCGGCGTCGCCGCCGTCCCCGGGGTGCCGGGCCGGCTGGAGCGGGTGGACGCCGGACAGCCGTTCGTCGCCGTCGTCGACTACGCGCACAAGCCGGACGCCCTCAGGGCCGTCCTCGCCTCGCTGCGCGAGGTCACCGAGGGCCGGCTGCACGTCGTGGTCGGCTGCGGCGGCGACCGCGACCCGCACAAGCGCGGCCCGATGGGCGACATCGCCGCCCGCCTCGCCGACACCGCCCTGCTGACCAGCGACAACCCGCGCAGCGAGGACCCGCTGGCGATCCTCGCCACCATGCTGACCGGTGCCGCCGCGGTGCCCGAGGCCGAGCGCGGGGACGTCCTGGTCGTCCCCGACCGGGCCGAGGCGATCAGGCTCGCCGTCGCCCGCGCCCGGGCGGGGGACACCGTGCTGGTGGCCGGCAAGGGCCACGAGCTCGGCCAGTACGTACGAGACGAGATCCGCCCCTTCGACGACCGGGAGGTGCTGCGCGAATCCATCGCGCAGACCGCGGCCGCGCGGGGCGACCGAGGAGTAGAGCAGCAGTGATCGCACTGACCCTCGCCGAGGTGGCCGCCGCCGTCGGAGGCACCCTGGACGGCGCCGACCCGGACGCCCTGGTCACCGGCCCGGTCGAGATCGACTCGCGGAAGGTCAGCCCCGGCGGCCTGTTCGCGGCCTTCGTCGGCGAGCACGTGGACGGCCACGACTACGCGGCCAAGGCGGTCGAGGACGGCGCCGTCGCGGTGCTGGCCTCCCGTCCGGTCGGCGTGCCCGCCGTCCTGGTCGACAGTGTGGTGGAGGCGCTCGGCAGGCTGGCCCGCACCGTGGTCTCCCGCGCCGAGGGCACCACCGTGGTCGCGCTGACCGGCTCGGCCGGCAAGACCAGCACCAAGGACCTGATCGCCCAGCTGCTCCAGCGCCTCGGCGAGACGGTCTACCCGCCCGGCTCGCTCAACAACGAGATCGGCCACCCGATGACCGCGCTGCGGGTCGAGGACGACACCCGGCACCTGGTCATCGAGATGGGCGCCCGGCACAAGGGCGACATCGAGTACCTCACCTCGATCACCCCGCCCCGGATCGGCCTGGTCCTCAACGTCGGCACCGCCCACCTCGGCGAGTTCGGCTCCCAGGAGGCGATCGCCGAGGCCAAGGGCGAACTGGTCGAGGCGCTGCCCGCCGACGGCGCCGCGATCCTCAACGCGGACGACCGGCTGGTGCGCGCGATGGCCTCCCGTACCAGGGCGAAGGTGGTCCTGTTCGGGGAATCCCCGGACGCCCACGTACGGGCCACCGGCGTTCGCCTGGACGCCACCGGACGGCCATCGTTCACGCTCACCACCCCGGCCGGTTCCGCGCCCGTGCAGCTGCGCCTGTACGGTGAGCACCACGTCTCGAACGCCCTCGCCGCCGCCGCGGTGGCGGTGGAGCTCGGGATGTCCGTCGACGACACCGCGGCAGCCCTGGGCGAAGCGGGTGCGCTGTCCCGCTGGCGCATGGAGGTCGTCGACCGGGCCGATGGTGTCACCGTCGTGAACGACGCCTACAACGCGAACCCCGACTCGATGCGGGCCGCGCTGCGGGCGCTGGTGTCGATGGGGGGCCGGGGCCCGGAGCGCCGCCGCACCTGGGCGGTGCTCGGCGAGATGCGGGAGCTCGGCGAGGAGAGCCTGGCCGAGCACGACGCCATCGGGCGGCTCGCCGTCCGGCTGGACGTCACCAAGCTGGTGGCGGTCGGCGGACGCGAGGCGGCCTGCATGGAACTCGGCGCGAGGAACGAAGGTTCGTGGGGTGAGGAGTCGGTGCTGGTGTCCGACGCGGACGCGGCGGTCGAGCTGCTGCGCAGTCAGCTTCGGCCGGGGGATGTGGTCCTGGTGAAGGCTTCCCGTTCGGTGGGGCTGGAGAAGGTGGCCGAGGCCCTCCTGGCGGACGGTGTGGCCGAATAATGAAGCAGATCCTGTTCTCCGGGATGATCGGTCTCATCCTGTCGCTGCTCGGCACCCCGGCGCTGATCAAGCTGCTCGCGAAGCACGGCTACGGCCAGTACATCCGTGACGACGGCCCCAAGGCGCACCACAGCAAGAAGGGCACGCCCACCATGGGCGGCATCGCCTTCATCCTGGCGACCCTGATCGCGTACTTCGCCACGAAGGCGATAACGGGCGAGAGCCCGACGGCCTCCGGGCTGCTGGTGCTCTTCCTGACCGCGGGCCTCGGCCTGGTCGGCTTCCTGGACGACTACATCAAGGTGGTCAAGCGCCGCTCGCTGGGCCTGCGGGCCAAGGCGAAGCTGGCCGGCCAGTCGATCGTCGGCCTCGGGTTCGCCGTCCTGGCGATGCAGTTCCCGGACGACCGCGGGCTCAACCCTGCGTCCCAGAGCCTGTCCTTCGTCCGGGACTTCAAGTGGGCGATCGGCCCGGTCCTGTTCGTCATCTTCGCGTACTTCATGATCGCCGCGATGTCGAACGGCGTGAATCTGACGGACGGTCTGGACGGCCTCGCCACCGGCGCCTCGGTGATGGTCTTCGGCGCCTACACCTTCATCGGGATCTGGGAGCACACCCAGAGCTGCGCCTACGCCATCACCGCGACCGCCAACTGCTACGACATCCGCGACCCGCTGGACCTCGCCGTCGTGGCCTCCGCCCTGATGGGCTCCTGCTTCGGCTTCCTGTGGTGGAACACCTCGCCCGCCAAGATCTTCATGGGTGACACCGGCTCGCTCGCCCTCGGCGGCGCCCTGGCCGGTCTGGCGATCTGCTCCCGCACCGAGCTGCTGCTCGCCCTGCTCGGCGGCCTCTACGTGATCATCACCCTCTCGGTGATCATCCAGGTCGGCTCCTTCCGGATGACCGGCAAGCGCGTCTTCAAGATGGCGCCGTTGCAGCACCACTTCGAACTCAAGGGCTGGACCGAGGTCCTGATCGTGGTCAGGTTCTGGATCATCCAGGGCCTCTGCGTCGCCGTCGGCCTCGGCCTGTTCTACGCGGGATGGGTGACCGGATGACCGACCCCGACCTGACCGGCCCGGCCAACCCGGACTTCGACGGCCTGCCGGTCGCCGTCGCCGGCCTGGGCGTCTCGGGCATCAGCGCCGCGCGCGTCCTGCACGGCCTCGGCGCCCGGGTCACCGTCGTGGACGGCGGCAGCGGGCCCGGCCTGGCCGCCCGGGCCGCCGAGCTGGAGGCGCTGGGCGTCACGGTGCGGCTCGGCGACGGCGCGAGCCTGCCCGAGGGCACCGGACTGGTCGTCACCTCGCCCGGCTGGGCGCCGGACAGCCCGCTGTTCGCCGCCGCCGCGGCGGCCGGCGTGCCGGTCTGGGGCGACGTCGAGCTGGCCTGGCGGCTGCGCAGGCCGCTGCCCGGCACCGGCGAGCCCGCCCCCTGGCTGGCCGTCACCGGCACCAACGGCAAGACCACCACCGTCCAGATGCTCGCCTCGATCCTCACCGCCGCCGGCCGGCGCACCGCCGCGGTCGGCAACGTCGGGGTCTCGGTGCTGGACGCGGTGCTCGCCGAGGAGCCGTACGACGTGCTCGCCGTCGAGCTCTCCAGCTACCAGCTGCACTGGGCGCCCTCGCTGCGCCCGTACTCGGCGGCGGTGCTCAACCTGGCGCCGGACCACCTCGACTGGCACGGCTCGATGGAGGCGTACGCCGCCGACAAGGGCCGGATCTACGAGGGCAACGTGGTCGCCTGCGTGTACAACCTGGCCGACCCGGCCACCGAGGCGCTGGTCCGCGAGGCCGACGTCGAGGAGGGCTGCCGGGCGATCGGCTTCGGCCTCGGCGCGCCCGGCCCGTCGAACTTCGGCGTGGTGGACGGGCTGCTGGTGGACCGCGCGTTCGTCGAGGACCGGGCCAAGAACGCGGCCGAGCTGGGCGCCGTCTCGGACGTGAACCCGCCGGCCCCGCACAACGTCGCCAACGCGCTCGCCGCGGCGGCGCTGGCCCGGGCGTACGGCGTCGAGCCGAAGGCCGTCCGGGAGGGCCTGCGGGCCTTCCGCCCGGACGCCCACCGGATCGCCGAGGTCGGCGTGGTCCGCGAGGTCACGTACGTCGACGACTCCAAGGCCACCAACACCCACGCGGCGGCCGCCTCGCTGGCCGCCTACCGGCCGATCGTCTGGATCGCCGGGGGCCTGGCCAAGGGCGCGACCTTCGACGACCTGGTGCAGGGCGCGGCCGAGCGGCTGCGCGCGGTGGTGCTGATCGGCCAGGACCGCGCGGTGATCCGGGAGGCGCTGGAGCGACACGCTCCGGATGTGCCGGTGATCGAGGCGGCCGAGGGCCAGACTGGCGCGGTGGCGATGGCCGAGGTCGTCCGGACGGCCGCGTCGCTCGCCCGATCGGGTGACACGGTGCTGCTGGCGCCGGCCTGTGCCTCGATGGACATGTTCACCAACTACGGCGAGCGCGGCGACCTCTTCGCGGCGGCCGTCCGGGAGCTGGCGGACTCCGGCGAGTGAGCCCCCCGGGTCCTGGCGGCCCGGAGGCGGACGAGCCGAAAGACGGGAGCGGGGAGCGGTGGCGGGGCAGGGCAGAGCGGATTCCGGCGTTGCGAAGCGGGACGCCGCGGAGCCGATGAGGGTGATCTCCGCCACCACGACCAAGTACAAGTCGGCCGGGCCGCTGGCCCGGGTCCAGGCCTTCCGGGCCCGGGTCCGGTACTGGCTGGACCGGCCGCTCGCCCCGTACCTGCTGGTCGTCGGCAGCACCCTGCTGCTGGTCGTGCTCGGCCTGATGATGGTCTTCTCGGCCTCGCAGATCCTCGCCCTGAACCAGCACCACACGGCGCAGTACTACTTCCTCAAGCAGCTGATCGCGGCCATCCTCGGCCTGGTCCTGCTGATCGGCTTCGCCTCCGTCCCGGTGGCGGTGCTGCGGGTGATCACCTACCCGGTGATGATCGGCGTGATCGGCGCCCTCACCCTGGTCGCCATCCCCGGCATCGGGGTGCGGATCAACGGCAACCAGAACTGGCTGGATTTCGGCTTCTTCCAGTTCCAGCCCTCGGAGTTCGCCAAGCTCGCGCTGGTGCTCTGGGGCGCCGACCTGCTCGCCCGCAAGCAGAAGGCCGGCACCCTCAACTCCTGGAAGCACCTGCTGGTGCCGCTGGTGCCGGGGGCCCTGCTGCTGCTCGCGCTGATCATGTTCGGCGGCGACATGGGCACCTCGATGATCCTGGTGGCCATGGTGTTCGCGCTGCTCTGGATGGTCGGAGCGCCGCTGCGGCTGTTCGTGGCCACCCTCGGGGTGGCGGTCGTGGTCTGCACCGCCCTGGTGGTCACCGTCCCGCACCGGGCGGAGCGGCTGAGCTGCATCGGCGTCACCAAGATCGACCCGGAGGGCGCCTGCTTCCAGGCCCTGCACGGCGTCTTCGCGTTCGCCAACGGCGGCGGCTTCGGCACCGGCCTCGGCGCCGGCGTGGAGAAATGGGGCCAGCTGCCCGAGGCGCACACCGACTTCATCTTCGCCGCGACCGGTGAGGAACTCGGTCTGGTGGGGACGCTGTCCGTCCTCGGTCTCTTCGCGGCACTAGGCTACGCGGGTATCCGTGTGGCCATCGGTACGAAGGACCCCTTCGTCAGGTACGCCGCGGGAGCCGCCACCACCTGGATCATGGCGCAGGCCATGATCAACCTGGGGTCGGCACTGGGACTGCTGCCCATCGCGGGCGTCCCGCTCCCGCTGTTCTCCTACGGCGGTTCCGCCATGCTGTCGGCCATGTCCGCGGTCGGAGTGCTGCTGTGCCTGGCACGCAGCGCCTCGGGCGCGAAGGCGGCCCTGGCCGCCCGGAGCAAGAACTCCCGGATCAGGAGACAACTGGCCCGGGTGCTGCCACGACGACGAACCACAGCGCGCCCGGCCCCGGGGCCGGCACGCAGGGAGCGGTGAATTTCGGTGCATGTCGTACTCGCCGGCGGGGGGACCGCCGGTCACATCGAGCCGGCCATGGCCCTCGCGGATGCCCTCCGCAGGCACGACCCGTCCGTCGGGATCACCGCCCTGGGCACCGAGCGCGGACTGGAGACCCGACTGGTACCCGAGCGCGGCTACCAGCTGGAGCTCATCCCGGCCGTCCCGCTGCCCCGCAAGCCCACCCCGGAGCTGATCACCGTCCCCGGCCGGCTGCGCGGCACCGTCCGGGCCGCCCAGGAGATCATCGAGCGGGTCAACGCGGACGCCGTGGTCGGCTTCGGCGGCTACGTCGCGATGCCCGCCTACCTGGCCGCCAAGCGGGCCGGGGTGCCGATCGTGGTGCACGAGGCGAACGCCCGCCCCGGCCTGGCCAACAAGATCGGCGCCCGCTACAGCGACTTCGTGGCGGTCTCCACGCCGGACAGCAAGCTGCGCGACTCCCGGTACATCGGCATCCCGCTGCGCCGGACCATCGCCACCCTGGACCGGGGCGCCGCCCGCCCCGAGGCCCGCCAGTACTTCGGCCTCGACCAGCGGCTGCCCACCCTGCTGGTGTCCGGCGGCTCCCAGGGCGCGCGCCGGCTCAACGAGACGATCACCGCGATCGCCCCGCGGCTCCAGCAGTACGGCGTGCAGATCCTGCACGCGGTCGGCCCGAAGAACGAGCTGCCGCAGGTGGCGGACGTCCCGGGGATGCCGCCGTACCGCCCGGTGCCGTACCTGGACCGGATGGACCTCGCCTACGCGGCCGCCGACATGATGCTCTGCCGGGCCGGTGCCATGACGGTGGCCGAGCTGGCGGCCGTCGGCCTGCCCGCCGCCTTCGTCCCGCTGCCGATCGGCAACGGCGAGCAGCGGCTGAACGCCCAGCCGATGGTCAAGGCCGGCGGCGGCCTGCTGGTGGACGACGCCGAGCTGACCCCGGACTGGGTGCTCCAGAACGTGCTGCCGGTGCTCACCGACCCGCAGCGGCTCTGGGACATGAGCCGGTCGGCCGCCGAGTTCGGCCGGCGCGACGCCGACGACCTGCTGGTCGGCATGGTGTACGAGGCGATCCAGGCGCACCGCGGCGGCCGCCGCCGTGGCTGACGGCCGGCTCGCCGACCCTCCCCCAGCCTCCGGCCGGAGGTACCCCCATGAGGACGAGTTCGGAGACGAGGAGGAGTCCGCTCCCCGCCTCCGGCTCTCCCGGCGGGGCATCGTGGTGCTGGGCGCGCTCGGCGCCGTGGTGCTCGGCGTGCTGGCCTGGCTGGTGTTCCTCTCCTCGGTCCTGGACGTGCGCAGCGTCGCCGTCCAGGGGACGAGCGACGACAGGCTGACGGCGGACCAGGTCCGCGAGGCGGTCGGCGGGCTCGGCCAGGGGCCGCTGGCGCGCGTGGACCTGGACGAGGTCCGGCACCGGGTGGAGGCCATCCCCCGGGTGGCCGGGGCCGAGGTCTGGCGGGGCTGGCCGCACACCCTGCGGGTGAAGGTCGTCCAGCGCAAGGCGGTGGCCGCCGTCAAGGGGGAGGACGGCCGGTTCACCCAGGTGGATGCCGGGGGCGTGAGCTTCGCCACCGAACCGGCCCCGCCGGAGGGCGTCCCGGTGGTCGAGCTGCGACTCAGTCAGCAGGCGAACGACGTCGACGGGGTGATCTCCCGTCCGCAGTTGGTGCGGGGCGCGGTGGCGGTGGCCGCCGGGCTGCCGCCGGAGGTCGCCAAGCGGGCCGGCTCGGTGCTGGTGCACTCGTACGACGACATCGAGTTGCAGCTCAGCGGGGGTGCGACGGTGCGTTGGGGGAGTCCGGAGCAGATCGACCGGAAGGCCCGGGTGCTGGTCGCGCTGATGAACCAGAAGGGCACCAACTTCGATGTGACGGCGCCTGAGGCGCCGGCGGTGTCCGGGTGATCCGGTAGGTTCTCTGCCTGAGGGAGGGGTTGACGCCTTGAAGTGTCGGCCCGACTCTTGGTGGTCACCCCCGGTTTCCTAAGCCGGCCGATGATCACATAGGCTCAAAAGAAAAAGGGAAGCTCGGCGTGTTCGTTGAAACACGTGCCTGGAGCCACCTAGTGTCCTGTGTCACCAGACTGTGTTTCCTGGTGATGTGACGGAGGCACAGAACTAACCCTAAAGGTCAAGTTTAGGGTTGGGGTCGGCGGTCGGCATTTCGGACATTCAGTCAGAAACCAGGCTCCCTACCCATCGACATCCGTCGGTACGGCCCCGCTCCGGGTCGCACCGACCCGGAAATTCGAGGCGAGAGGCCTTCGACGTGGCAGCACCGCAGAACTACCTCGCAGTCATCAAGGTCGTCGGAATCGGCGGCGGTGGTGTCAACGCCATCAACCGGATGATCGAGGTCGGTCTCAAGGGCGTCGAGTTCATCGCGATCAACACCGATGCGCAGGCCCTCCTGATGAGCGACGCCGACGTCAAGCTCGATGTGGGCCGTGAACTCACCCGGGGCCTGGGCGCCGGCGCCAACCCCGAGGTCGGCCGCAAGGCCGCCGAGGACCACCGCGAGGAGATCGAGGAGGTCCTCAAGGGGGCCGACATGGTCTTCGTGACCGCCGGCGAGGGCGGTGGCACGGGCACGGGCGGCGCGCCCGTCGTCGCCAACATCGCGCGCTCGCTGGGCGCCCTGACCATCGGCGTGGTCACCCGTCCGTTCACCTTCGAGGGACGGCGCCGGGCCAACCAGGCCGAGGACGGCATCGCCTCCCTGCGCGAAGAGGTCGACACCCTCATCGTGATCCCCAACGACCGGCTGCTGTCCATCTCGGACCGCCAGGTCAGCGTCCTCGACGCGTTCCGCTCGGCCGACCAGGTCCTGCTCTCCGGTGTCCAGGGCATCACCGACCTGATCACCACCCCGGGTCTGATCAACCTCGACTTCGCCGACGTCAAGTCCGTCATGTCGGACGCCGGTTCGGCGCTCATGGGCATCGGCTCGGCCCGCGGTGAGGACCGCGCCAAGGCCGCCGCCGTGATGGCGATCTCCTCGCCGCTGCTGGAGGCCTCGATCGACGGCGCCCGCGGCGTGCTGCTGTCCATCTCGGGCGGTTCCGACCTCGGCCTGTTCGAGATCAACGAGTCGGCCCAGCTGGTCAGCGAGGCGGCCCACCCCGAGGCGAACATCATCTTCGGCGCGGTCATCGACGACGCGCTCGGCGACGAGGTCCGGGTCACCGTCATCGCGGCCGGCTTCGACGGCGGGCAGCCGCCGGCGATCGTCCGCGACCCGGTGGTCAAGTCCACCACCCCGGACCGCCCGGCCACCCCGCCGGCGGCGCCGGAGCGTCCGGCCGGCCGCCCGTACGGGACCATCGGCTCGGTGACGTCCCGTTCGGAGGGCGAGTCCCCGGCCGCCGCGCCGAGCCGAACCGCCGAGACCCCGGCCACCACGACCGCCGCCGCCCCGGTGCCGCCGCAGGTGCAGCCGGCCCGGCAGCCGTACGTGGAGAGCCCGGCCGAGGAGCTCGACGTCCCGGACTTCCTTAAGTGATCGATCACTCGATCCGCGCGGGTGCTCACTTCGCCTTCACCTCCCGGTGGGGCGGGGTGAGCACTTCGCCGTACGGGGAGCTCAACCTCGGCGGCGCGGTGGGGGACGACCCCGGGGCCGTGCGGGAGAACCGGGCGCTGGCCGCCCGGCGGCTGGGGCTCGACCCGGCCGACGTGGTGTGGATGAACCAGGTGCACGGCGCCGAGGTCGCCGTGGTGACCGGGCGCCAGCCGCTCGGCGAGGCCCCCACGGTGGACGCGGTGGTCTCCGACCGGCCGCTCGCGCTGGCGGTGCTGACCGCCGACTGCACCCCGGTGCTGCTGGCCGATCCGGTGGCGGGCGTGGTGGGCGCGGCCCACGCGGGCCGGCCCGGGCTGGCGGCCGGGGTGGTGCCCGCGGTCGTCCGGGCGATGGTCGCACTGGGCGCGGAGCCCGGGCGGATCACCGCCGCGACGGGGCCCGCGGTCTGCGGCCGCTGCTACGAGGTGCCGGCCGAACTGCGCGCCGAGGTCGCCGCGGTGGTGCCGGAGGCCTTCGCCGAGACGTCCTGGGGGACTCCGGCCCTGGACGTGCCGGAGGGAGTCGCGGCCCAGCTGGCCGCGGCCGGGGTCAACGAGCTGGTGCGGTCACCGGTCTGCACCCTCGAATCCGCCGATCACTACTCCTATCGCCGCGAGCAGCGCACCGGCCGGCTCGCGAGCTACGTCTGGTTGGGCTCTGATCACTGATGACGAACGACATCTACGGACCGTTCCCGGGCAGCGCCGGGTTCACCGCGGCGCTGACGGAGGGCCAGCGGGCCCGGTACGAGGAACTCGGCACCAACCTCGACGTGGTCGAGCGCCGGATCGCGGACGCCTGTGCGGCCGCCGGTCGCGCCCGGAGCGAGGTCACCCTGGTCGTCGTCACCAAGACGTACCCCGCCGAGGACACCGCGCTGCTGGCCGGACTCGGCGTGACGGACGTCGCGGAGAACCGCGACCAGGACGCCGCTCCCAAGGCGGAGCAGTGCAGAAACCTTCCTCTTGACTGGCACTTCGTCGGCCAGCTGCAGACCAACAAGGTCCGCTCGGTCGTCCGGTACGCGAACCACGTGCACTCGGTGGACCGGCTCCGGCTGGTCGGCTCGCTCTCCGCGGCGGTGCTCAAGGCGGAGCGCCCGGAGCTGGGCTGCCTGGTGCAGGTGGCGCTGGACAAGGCGTACGGGGAGGGTGAACACCGGGCGGGGGTCGCGCCGGAGGACGTCGCGCAACTGGCCGACGCGATCGCCGACACGCCCGGGCTGCGGCTGGACGGTGTGATGACCGTCGCTCCGCTGGCCGGTCCGCTGGCCGGGGACCCGGCCCGCGCCTTCGATCGGCTGGCGGAAATCGCATCCGCCGTACGGGCGGACCATCCGGCTGCCACCATGGTCTCCGCAGGGATGAGCGGCGACCTTGAGCAGGCGATTGCCGCCGGAGCGACACATGTGCGCGTCGGAACGGCGGTCCTCGGAGTGAGGTCACCGCTCAGGTAACGTCACCGGGTAAGTAGATCAGACAGCAGGACAAAATAGGACAGAATCTAGCAGCTCTTCGGAGCGCTAGCGAACCGTGGATCGCAGCTCCGCGGCCCCCGCTCCACGCACTCTGACCGGCCGTCGGGCTGACACGCCGTCGTGGAAGGGCCACGGAATCCGCAGGCGGGGCCGTACGGCCCGGGCCGGAGCCGGTCCGTACGGAGCGAGCGAAGCGGGCGACCACCAGAAGGCGCGCGCATCGCGAAGCCGCCACCGAGCGTCAGCGAGGTGGCTATGAGCGGAGGAGACAGGAGCATGGCCGGCGCAATGCGCAAGATGGCGGTCTACCTCGGCCTCGTGGAGGACGAGACGTACGACGGCCAGGGGTACGACCCCGACGACGACTACGACGCGGATCCCGAACCGATCCGGACGGGCCAGCGGACCGAGGACATCCCCCGGCCGGCACCGGCTCCCGCGGCCGCCGCGCCCGCCCCGGTCTCCTCCATCACCCCGCAGCCGGTGCCCGCGGCGGTGCCGATCCGACAGGAGACTCCGAGGATGGCACCCGTGTCGTCCATCACACCCGAACGTCGCCACAACCTGGAGAAGAGCGCACCGGTGATCATGCCCAAGGTCGTGAACGAACGAGAGCCCTACCGCATCACCACGCTGCACCCCCGGACCTACAACGAGGCCCGTACCATCGGGGAACAGTTCCGCGGCGGGACCCCCGTGATCATGAATCTGACCGAGATGGACGACACCGACGCGAAGCGCCTCGTAGACTTCGCCGCTGGACTCGTCTTCGGTCTGCACGGCAGTATCGAGCGCGTGACACAGAAGGTGTTCCTGCTGTCGCCTGCTAACGTCGATGTCACGGCGGAGGACAAGGCTCGGATCGCCGAGGGTGGGTTCTTCAACCAGAGCTGACCCGGCCACGACTTTACGTGTGGATCTGATCAACAGTGGTTTAGCGACAGGTGACGAGCGGCAGGCCCGAGGGATCGGGACCGGGGAGAGGGAAACGCGATGGACATCGTGTGGGCGGTGCTCTACTACGCCCTGACCGTCTTCCTGGTGTTCCTGCTCGTACGACTGGTCATGGACTGGGTCTTCCAGTTCGCGCGTTCGTGGCGGCCCGGCAAGGCCATGGTCCTGGTCCTGGAGGCCACGTACACTGTCACGGATCCGCCGCTCAAGCTTCTTCGGCGGCTCATTCCGCCGTTGCGTTTCGGGGGCGTGGCGCTCGACCTGTCCTTCTTCGTACTGATGATCATTGTGTATGTCCTGATCTCGCTTGTGCACCCCTAGTCGTAGGTGAGCGATGCGACAGGATGCCGGTGTGCCGACGATCACGTTGAGGTGAAGAGATGCCATTGACCCCCGAGGACGTTCGGAACAAGCAGTTCACGACCGTCCGCCTGCGTGAAGGCTATGACGAGGACGAGGTCGATGCCTTCCTCGACGAGGTCGAGGCGGAGCTGACCCGCCTCCTCCGGGAGAACGAGGACCTGCGCGCCAAGCTGGCCGCCGCGACTCGTGCCGCCGCGCAGAACCAGGCCAACCTGCGCAAGGAGCCGCAGCAGGACGCCCCCCGCCAGGGCGGCGCCCCCGTGCCGGCCGCCATATCCGGTCCTCCGGTCCCCGGCCAGCAGGGTCCGGGCGGCCCGCAGCAGATGGGTCCCGGCGGTCCGCAGCAGATGGGTCCGGGTGGTCCGCAGCAGCAGATGGGCCCCGGCGGCCCGCAGCAGCAGATGGGCAACCAGCCCCTCGGCCTGCCCGCCGGCTCCGCGCCGCAGCTTCCGGCCGGCGGCGGCCCGCAGCAGCAGATGAACCAGACCATGGGCGGCCAGCAGCAGCTGGTCCAGCCGATGGGCGGTCAGATGCTGCAGCCCATGGGCGGCCCCGGTGGCCCGCAGCAGATGGGCAACCCGATGGGCCAGGGCATGGGCCAGCAGCAGATGCAGCCGATGGGTGGCCCGATGGGCGGCCCGCAGCAGATGGGCGGCCCGATGGGCGCCCCGATGCAGCAGCAGGGCCCCGGTGGCGACAGCGCCGCCCGGGTGCTCGCGCTCGCCCAGCAGACCGCCGACCAGGCGATCTCCGAGGCCCGCTCCGAGGCCAACAAGATCGTCGGCGAGGCGCGCAGCCGGGCCGAGGGCCTGGAGCGCGACGCCCGTGCGAAGGCCGACGCGCTGGAGCGGGACGCGCAGGAGAAGCACCGGGTCGCGATGGGCTCCCTGGAGTCGGCGCGGGCCACGCTGGAGCGCAAGGTCGAGGACCTGCGGGCGTTCGAGCGTGAGTACCGCACGCGTCTGAAGTCGTACCTGGAGACCCAGCTGCGCCAGCTGGAGTCGCAGGCCGACGACTCGCTCGCCCCGCCGCGGATCCCCGCCACCGCGTCGCTGCCGCCGGCGGCCTCGTCGATGGCTCCGGCCGGTGCCGGTGCGATGAGCAGTGGCGCGCCGAGCTTCGGTGGCAACCAGCCGTCCTTCGGGGGCAACTCGCCGTCCTTCGGCGGGAACAGCTCCTTCGGCGGCAACTCCTCGGCGCCGAGCTTCGGCGGGCAGTCGAACGGCGGCAACAGCGGTGCTCCGCAGATGCAGCCGGCCGGGATGACCCAGCCGATGGCGGCGGTCCGTCCGCAGCCGCCGCAGCCGATGCAGCAGGCTCCGGCGCCGATGCGGGGCTTCCTGATCGACGAGGACGGCGACAACTGAGGTTGTAGCAGGGCCTTTCGAGGGCGCCCCCTTTCCGACCCACGGGTCGGGGAGGGGGCGCCCTTCTGCGTCCGGGGGACAGGGGGGCGTGCGGGCAGGGCGAGGGGCGCGCCCGGCTGAGCAGCGCGGGGCGCGTGGAACCGGAGGGGGCGTATGGGAGCCGGGGCGGGCGTGGGGCGTGGGCGGGTACGACGAAGCCGCCGTCACCCCGGGGGGACGGCGGCTTCGTGGCGGAGCGTCAGGCCTTGCGGAGCTGGAACGCGAGGCCGAGGGAGTCGTCGGCGAAGGTCTCGGAGTCCCAGTCGGCCGCACCGGCGGCGAAGTCGGTCGCGAGGACCTCCTCGGCGACGAGCGGGCCGTGCTCGGCGACGGCCTCGGCGGTCTCCTCCGAGGTGGCGCGCCAGCGCAGGACGATGCGGTCGGCGACGTCCAGGCCGGAGTTCTTGCGGGCCTCCTGGATCTGGCGGATGGCGTCGCGGGCGATGCCGAGGCGCTTGAGCTCCGGGGTGATGGCCAGGTCGAGGGCGACGGTGGCGCCGGACTCGTTGGCGACGGCCCAGCCCTCGCGCGGGGTCTCGGTGATGACCACCTCGTCCGGGGAGAGGGTGATCGTCGCGCCGTCCAGCTCGACCGAGGTCTCGCCGGTGGCGCGCAGTTCGGCGGCCAGGCGGGCGGCGTCGGTGGCGGCGACCGCCTTGGCGACGTCCTGCACGCCCTTGCCGAAACGCTTGCCCAGCACGCGGAAGTTGGCCTTGGCGCTGGTGTCGACCAGCGAGCCGCCGACCTCGGCCAGCGACTCCAGGGCGGCGACGTTGAGCTCCTCGGCGATCTGCGCGCGCAGGTCGGCGGGCAGCTCCTCCCAGCCCTGGGCGGCGACCAGCGCGCGCGACAGCGGCTGACGGGTCTTCACGCCGGACTCGGCGCGGGTGGCCCGGCCCAGCTCGACCAGGCGGCGGACCAGCGCCATGTGCCGGGAGAGCTCGGTGTCGATCAGCGACTCGTCGGCCTCCGGCCAGGTGGCCAGGTGCACCGAGGCCGGGGCCTCCGGAGCGACCGGGACGACCAGGTCCTGCCAGACCCGCTCGGTGATGAACGGGGTGAGCGGGGCCATCAGGCGGGTGACCGTCTCCAGCGCCTCGTGCAGGGTGGCGAGCGCGGCGGCGTCGCCCTGCCAGAAGCGGCGGCGGCCGCGGCGGACGTACCAGTTGGACAGGTCGTCGACGAAGCCGGACAGCAGCTTGCCGGCGCGCTGGGTGTCGTACGCCTCGTAGGCCGCGTCGACCTCGCGGACCAGGGTGTTCAGCTCGGAGAGCACCCAGCGGTCCAGCTGCGGACGGTCGGCCGGGGCCGGGTCGCTCGCCGAGGGCGCCCAGTTCGAGGTGCGGGCGTACAGGGCCTGGAAGGCGACGGTGTTCCAGTAGGTGAGGAGGGTCTTGCGGACCACCTCCTGGATGGTGCCGTGGCCGACCCGGCGGGCCGACCAGGGCGAGCCGCCGGCCGCCATGAACCAGCGGACGGCGTCGGCGCCGTGCTGGTCCATCAGCGGGATCGGCTGGAGGATGTTGCCGAGGTGCTTGGACATCTTGCGGCCGTCCTCGGCCAGGATGTGGCCCAGGCAGACGACGTTCTGGTAGCTGCTCCTGTCGAACACCAGGGTGCCGACCGCCATCAGCGTGTAGAACCAGCCGCGGGTCTGGTCGATCGCCTCGGAGATGAACTGCGCCGGGTAGCGCTTCTCGAACAGCTCCTTGTTCTGGTACGGGTAGCCGTACTGGGCGAAGGGCATCGAGCCCGAGTCGTACCAGGCGTCGATGACCTCGGGCACGCGGGTGGCGGTGCCGCCGCAGTCGCGGCAGTCGAAGGTCACCGCGTCGATGTACGGGCGGTGCGGGTCGAGGCCGCTCTGGTCGGTGCCGGTGAGCTCGGACAGCTCGGCCAGCGAGCCGACGCAGGTGAGGTGGCCCTCCTCGCAGCGCCAGATCGGCAGCGGGGTGCCCCAGTAGCGGTTGCGGCTGAGCGCCCAGTCGATGTTGTTGTTCAGCCAGTCGCCGAAGCGGCCGTGCTTGACCGTGTCCGGGAACCAGTTGGTGGCCTCGTTCTCGCGGATCATCGCGTCCTTGACGGCGGTGGTCCGGATGTACCAGGACGGCTGCGCGTAGTAGAGCAGCGCGGTGTGGCAGCGCCAGCAGTGCGGGTAGCTGTGCTCGTACGGCAGGTGGCGGAAGAGCAGGCCGCGCTCCTTGAGGTCCGCGACCAGGGCCTCGTCGGCCTTCTTGAAGAACTGGCCGCCGACCAGCGGGACCTCGGGGGCGAAGGTGCCGTCGGCGAGCACCGGGTTGACCACCGGCAGGCCGTACCTGCGGCAGGTCGCGAGGTCGTCCGCGCCGAAGGCGGGGGACTGGTGGACGATGCCGGTGCCGTCCTCGGTGGTGACGTAGTCGGCGTTGAGGACGTAGTGGGCGTCCTCGATCTCGACCAGGTCGAAGGGGCGGCGGTAGGCCCAGCGCTCCATCTCGGCGCCGGTGAAGGACTCGCCGGTGGTCTCCCAGCCCTCGCCGAGCGCCTTGGCGACCAGCGGCTCGGCGACGACGAGCTGCTCGTCGCCGTCGGTGGCCACCACGTAGGTGACCTCGGGGTGGACGGCGGCGGCGGTGTTGGAGACCAGGGTCCACGGGGTGGTGGTCCAGACCAGCAGGGAGGCCCGGCCGGCCAGCGGGCCGCTGGTCAGCGGGAACCGCACGAAGACCGAGGGGTCGACCACGGTCTCGTAGCCCTGGGCCAGCTCGTGGTCCGAGAGGCCGGTGCCGCAGCGCGGGCACCAGGGGGCGACCCGGTGGTCCTGGACCAGCAGGCCCTTGTCGAAGATCTGCTGGAGCGACCACCAGACGGACTGGACGTACGACGGGTCCATCGTGCGGTACGCCTCGTCGAGGTCGACCCAGTAGCCCATCCGGGTGGTCAGCTCGGCGAAGGCGTCGGTGTGGCGGGTCACCGAGTCGCGGCACTTGGCGTTGAACTCGGCGATGCCGTACGCCTCGATGTCCTGCTTGCCGGAGAAGCCCAGCTCCTTCTCGACGGCGAGCTCGACCGGCAGGCCGTGACAGTCCCAGCCGGCCTTGCGGGCGACGTGGTAGCCCTTCATGGTCCGGAAGCGCGGGAAGACGTCCTTGAAGACGCGGGCCTCGATGTGGTGGGCGCCCGGCATGCCGTTGGCGGTGGGCGGGCCCTCGTAGAACACCCACTCGGGGCGGCCCTCGGACTGCTCCAGGCTGCGCTGGAAGATCTTGTTGTCCTGCCAGAACGACAGGATCCCGTGCTCCAGGGCAGGCAGATCCACCTGCGCGGGGACGGGGTGGTACAGGGGGGTCGCACGCGGTGCGTCGTCGGAAGGGTGGTGGTGGGTGGCGGGTTGGGAGCTGGCCATCGCGGCGTCTACCTCCGGCGGATGCTGGGACTGGATCCTCCGGAGGGACGAGACGGCCCGGCCGTCCCGCGGTACCACCCTCCTTGGCCGCGGTGCTGCGTTCGCGGCCCTCTTGTTTGGGCTTGCTGCCGGGTCTAGTGGGCCACCGCGGCATCGCGGCGGCCGTTCTTCCGGCGGCTCCGGGGTGATCTTCCCGCCGTGCACACCCCCGGGCTCGCACCGTCCCCGGGTCGCTGGTGGCTGCGTACGTCGGTACTCGTCCCATCTGCGCCTTGCAGGGCCAGTGTATCGGCCGGGCGAGTCGGTTTGTCCAAACCGTTTCCGGCGGGCGGCCCGCGGCCGCTCGGGCAGGTGTTCGGGCGGCCGGTCCGGGGGCGTTCGGCGGCGGAGGTTAGCCGGAGTCGATCTGGGCACAAAACCATGGGCACACGGGGCGGGACGGTTGGGGCGGCTGCCTGGGTGGGATCGTCATGAGGCGTCGGTATGTCAGGTTGTGACCGGTTTTGATCGGGATTATCGTTCCGGCACTGGAAGCCGCCGGGAACCGGCGGCTCGATTCGTTCGTAGATGGGGTCGAAAGCCATGGCTGAGAAGGGAACCGGCGCGGGCACCGCCACCAAGCGGGCACGCAAGGCCGTGGCGGTCGACCCAGGGGAGGGGACCGTGACCACTACCGCATCCAAGAGCAGCACCGACACCGTCACCGCACCGCGCGGCGCCGAGTCCGTCGATCCGGCCACGCTGCCGGTCCGGCCCGGCGAGGAGCCGTGGACCACCGAGGAGGTCCACGAGCTGCACGACGAGCTGATCAGCGACCTGGAGCGGCTCCGCAACGAGATCGACGCCGCCGAGGCGGCCATCTCCGGCCTGATGCGCGACTCCAACGACGGAGCCGGCGACGACCAGGTGGACGCCGGCACGAAGAACATCTCGCGGGAGAGCGAGCTGGCGCTGGCCAACAACGCGCGGGACAGCCTGGCCCAGACCGAGCGCGCGCTGGAGCGGCTGGAGGGCGTCGGGTTCGGCACCTGCGAGTCCTGCGGGCAGGCCATCGGCAAGGCCCGGATGCAGGCCTTCCCGCGGGCGACGCTCTGCGTGCAGTGCAAGGCCAAGCAGGAACGCCGCTGACCCGGGCGACCGGAGCGACGCGGGGGGTCGGGCTTGCCGTACGCTCGACCCCGTATCGTCGCCCGAGTAACGTCGCCTGACGCGTTCGCGAACGCGGGCAGGTAGTCACCGGCCCACCACCCTCCCCCTCCTGCGGACCGGGGGAGCTCCATCGGCAGCGGAGCGGATCATCAGTACGCAAGGTTCCCCCCACACCCGGGACGACGCCGTCCCGTCCCCCGCCGATGCCGTGGAGGTGCCCGTGGCCGAGCCGACCGAGCCGGCCCGGGCGTCCGAGTCCGCGTCCGTGGACGAGGCGAAGACCGAGCGGCCCAGGGGCCCGCGCCGGGTCGGCGTGCTGCTGGTCGTCGCGATGCTCGCCTTCCTGATCGACCTGGGCAGCAAGGTGCTGGTGGTCGCCCGGCTGGAGAACCACGCGGCGATCAAGGTGGTCGGCGACGTCGTCACCTTCCAGGTGATCCGCAACTCGGGTGCGGCCTTCGGGATGGGGCAGGCGCTGACCATCGTCTTCACGATGATCGCCTCCTCCGTCATCGTGGTGATCTGGCGGATCGCCCGCCGGCTGTACAGCCTGCCCTGGGCGATCGCGCTCGGGCTGCTGCTCGGCGGGGCGCTCGGCAACCTCACCGACCGGCTGTTCCGCGCGCCCAGCGTCTTCCGCGGGCATGTGGTGGACTTCATCTCCGTCCAGCACTTCGCGGTCTTCAACCTCGCGGACTCGGCGATCGTCTGCGGCGGGATCCTGGTGGTCCTGCTCTCCTTCCGGGGCAGCAACCCGGACGGCACCGTCCACCAGCCGGCCGAGAAGGCCGACAAGGCGGAGCAGGCCCGGAAGTAGCCGCCGGGAAGCAGGCCGGGGACCGGTCCCGGAGGCGGGCCGGGCCACCGGCGGGCGGGGGAGGGCCGCGTTTCCGGCATACTCGTACGGGTGAGTACCGCAGCGCAGATCCGCAGCCTCCCCGTACCCGACGGCCTGGAGGGCGAGCGCCTCGACGCCGCCCTGGCCCGGATGTTCGGCTTCTCCCGGACCAAGGCCGCCGAGCTGGCCGCCGACGGCAAGGTGACGCTCGACGGCGCCGTGGCCGGCAAGTCGGACCGGGTCACCGCCGGTTCCTGGCTGGAGGTCGAGATCCCCGCCCCGGCGGCCCCCGTGCGGATCGTCGCCGAGGCGGTCGAGGGCATGCGGATCGTGCACGACGACGAGGACATCGTGCTGGTCGACAAGCCGGTCGGTGTCGCCGCGCACCCCAGCCCGGGCTGGACCGGCCCCACCGTGATCGGCGGACTGGCCGCGGCCGGGTACCGGATCTCCACCTCGGGCGCCGCCGAGCGCCAGGGCATCGTGCACCGGCTGGACGTCGGCACCTCCGGGCTGATGGTGGTCGCCAAGTCCGAGCGCGCCTACACCGACCTCAAGCGGCAGTTCCACGACCGGATCACCGAGAAGCGCTACCACACGCTGGTGCAGGGCCACCCGGACCCGATGAGCGGGACGGTGGACGCGCCGATCGGCCGGCACCCCAGCTCGGACTGGAAGTGGGCCGTCACCCAGGACGGCAAGGCGTCGATCACCCACTACGACCTGATCGAGGCGTACCGGGCCGCGTCGCTGCTGGCGATCAAGCTGGAGACCGGGCGCACCCACCAGATCCGCGTCCACATGTCCGCGCTGCGCCACCCCTGCGTGGGCGACCTGACGTACGGCGCCGACCCGACGCTGGCCAAGCGGCTGGGGCTGACCCGGCAGTGGCTGCACGCGGTGTCGCTCGGCTTCGAGCACCCGGCGGACGGGCAGTGGGTCGAGTTCTCCAGCGAGTACCCGGACGACCTGCGCAAGGCGCTGGACGTCATCGCGGCGGAGAGCTGACGTGGCCGCGGCGGGGGTGACGGTCCGGGTCGCCGAGGGCGAGGCGGACCTGGCGCTGGTGCACGGCGTGCGGCGCGAGGTGTTCGTCGTGGAGCAGGGGATCCCCGAGGACGAGGAGTGGGACGACCTCGACGGGACCTCCGAGCACCTGCTGGCGATCGGTCCCGACGGCAGGGCCGTCGGGACGGCGCGGCTGATCTTCGGGGAGCAGGCGCGCGAGCTCACCGGGGGCGTCGAGGGACGGGTGCTGCTCGGGCGGCTCGCGGTCGTCGCGGCGGCCCGGGGGACGGGGCTGGGTGCCGAGCTGGTCCGGGCGGTCGAGGCCGCGGGGGCCGGGCGCGGGGCCGTGGAGGTCGAGCTGCACGCGCAGGTGGGGGCGCTCGGGTTCTACGAGCGGCTGGGGTACGTGGCGCAGGGGCCGGTGTACGACGACGCCGGGATCCCGCACCGGACGATGACCCGGGTGCTGTAGGCGTTCGCCGCGGTTCCCCGTGCCCCCGTCGGGGTGCGGGGAACTCCTGCTTCCCGGGGGCCGCCGGTCAGGTGTCGGTGGTGCGGAGCCGCGGGAGGGCGTGGGGGTGCTCGTCGCGCAGGTGGGCGATGAGCTGTTCGCGGATGTCGAAGCGGAGCTGGGCGGCGTCGTCGGGGGTGCGGGCGGTCATGGTGGCGCGGACGACGATGGTGCTGGGCGTGGTGTCGGTGACCTGCAGGGCCCACTCGGCGCCGTCCCAGAGCGGGTGCCGGTCGAGCCGGGCGCGCAGGGCGGCGCGCAGCTCGTCCACCGGGGCGGTGTGGTCGAGGTGGAGCAGGACGGCGGCGAGCAGGCCGGGGTCGCGGCGGGTCCAGTTCTCGAAGGGCCTGCTGACGAAGTACGAGACCGGGACGACCAGCCGGCGGTAGTCCCAGAGCCGGACCACCAGGTAGGTGAGGGTGATCTCCTCGACGGTGCCCTGCTGGCCGTCCACCACCACGGTGTCGCCGATCCGGACGGTGTCGCCGAAGGCGATCTGGAGGCCGGCGAAGAAGTTGCCCAGGGTGCTCTGGGCGGCGATGCCGGCCACGATGCCGAGGATGCCCGCCGAGGCGAGCAGGCTGGCGCCGATGGTGCGCATGGCGGAGAAGGTCAGCAGCATCACGGCCGCGGTGACCACGACGATCAGCGCGTTGACCACCCGGCGCAGCATGCTGACCTGGGTGTGCACCCGCTGGATCCGGGCCGGGTCGTCGACCCGGGTCTCGTAGCGGCCGAGCAGCGCCTCCAGGACGGCGGCCACCACGCGGACGGTGAGCCAGCCCAGGGCGGCGAGCAGGAACAGCAGGAGCAGGTGGTGCGCGCCGTCGTCGTGCTTCGGGCGGAAGGTCCGCTGGAGCGGCTTGGCGGCGAGCAACAGGGCTGACACGACGGTGAGTTGGAGTGGGACCCGGCAGCGGCGGAGCAGCGGCCAGACCGGGGCCGAGGGCTGACGGGCGGCGATCCGCTGGAGGGCCTGGTCGACGGTCCAGCCGACCGCCAGGGTGGCGGCGACGGTGGCGAGCAGCGAGATCAGCGGCCAGAGCATGCGCCGTACGATACTCGGGCATACCGGGGTGAAACGGGCAAACGGTGTGGCGGCTTTATCGGACGCCTACCCGGACGGCCGATACGATCAGCGGCCATGGAGTTCGGTGGGGCATGGCGTCGCTGGCGCGCCCGGGGAACATCGGTGAGACGCAGGCTGCTGGCCGGGGCGGTGGCCCTGGTGGCGGTGGCCGCGGCCGGCACCGCGACGGTGGCGTCCGGCGGTGAGCGGGCGGTCCGGCAGGAGGACCGTTTCCTCAGCATGCCGGAGACGCCCGGCAGCGCCCAGCAGGTCCAGCTGGACACCTCCTTCTTCACCACCGGCGGCGGCGGTCCGCGCCCGGCGGTGCTGCTGGCGCACGGCTTCGGCGGCTCCAAGGAGGGCGAGCGCGAGCGTGCCGAGCAGCTGGCCCGGCAGGGGTACGCGGTGCTGACCTGGTCGGCACGCGGCTTCGGGCACTCGGGCGGCCGGATCGGGCTGAACGCGCCGGACCGCGAGGTCGAGGACGTCAGGCACCTGGTGGACTGGCTGGCCCAGCGGCCCGAGGTGCGGCTGGACGCGGCCGGCGACCCGAAGGTCGGCATCACCGGCGCCTCGTACGGCGGGGCGGTCTCGCTGCTGGCCTCCGCCTACGACGCCCGGATCGACGCGGTGGCCACCCAGATCACCTGGTGGAACCTGGCCGACGCGCTGTTCCCGCAGGGCGTGCGGGGCTCGGACGCCGAGGACGGCGTGTTCAAGAAGCTGTGGGCCGGGATCTTCTTCACCACCGGCTCGGCCGGGGAACTCGGGCCGTCCGGCGGCGCGCCGCGGGAGAACGCCGGGCCGGGGCCGAAGGAGGACGGGCCGGTCGGCTGCGGGCGGTTCCTGGAGTCGCTCTGCCGGATGTACGACCGGGTCGCCACCGCCGGGCACGCCGACCCGGAGGCCGTGGCGCTGCTGGAGCGCTCCAGCCCGTCCTCGGTGGCGGAGCGGCTCAAGGCGCCCACGCTGGTGGTGCAGGGGCAGCAGGACTCGCTGTTCCCGCTGGACCAGGGGGACCGCATCGCCCAGGCGGTGGCCGCCAACGGCGCGCCGGTGGCGGTGGACTGGTTCGCCGGCGGCCACGACGGCGGGACGGACACCTCCGCGCGGGTCGACGACCGGGTGACGGCCTGGTTCGACCACCATCTGAAGGGGCTCGGCGACGACACCGGAGCGGCGTTCCGGGTCACCCGCACCGGCGGGGTGGACTCGACCGGCTTCCAGGCCGTGCTGCGCGGGGCCAGCGCCGACCGGTACCCGGGACTGGGCGGGACCGGCTCGCGGACCGTCGAGCTGACGGGCGGCGAGCAGACCCTCGCCAACCCGCCCGGCGGCGCCCCGCCCGGGATCTCGACCCTGCCCGGCGTCGGCGCGCTCAGCCAGGCGGCCTCGCTGGGCGCCGGGCTGTCGCTGGACTTCCCCGGGCAGAACGCCGCCTTCGACTCGGCGCCGCTGGACTCGCCGCTGCACCTGACCGGGCAGCCGACCGTACCGGTGCGGGTGACGGCGGACCGGCCGGACGCGGTGCTCTTCGCCAAGCTGTACGACGTCGGCCCGGACGGCAAGGCGGTGCTGCCGCAGCAGCTCGCCGCCCCGCTGCGGGTCACCGGCGCGGACGCCGGACGGACCGTCACGGTGGCGCTGCCGACCGTGGACCACGCCTTCCCGGCCGGGCACCGGGTGCGGCTGGTGCTGGCGAGCACCGACCTCGCGTACGCCTCGCCGGTCGAGCCGGCCACCTACCGGGTGGCGCCGGCCGGGGCGGTCACCGTGCCGACCGTCGAGGAGCTGGTCACCGAGTCGGCGCCGCTGCCCTCGCGCACCTGGGTGCTGCCGGTGGTCGCCGTGCTGGCCGCCGCCGCCCTGGTGCTGGCGCCGCGGCTGCGCCGCCGGCGGGCCGCCGACGGGCCCGGCTTCGACCCGGAGCTGGCCGCGGTGCCGCTGCGGATCAGCGGGCTGAGCAAGCGCTACAAGGGCGCCCAGGACCGCTACGCCGTACGGGAGCTGGGCTTCCGGGTGGAGCAGGGGCAGGTGCTCGGACTGCTCGGGCCGAACGGCGCGGGCAAGACCACCACGCTGCGGATGCTGATGGGCCTGATCCGGCCGGACGCCGGGGAGATCCGGATCTTCGGGCACCTGGTGCGGCCCGGCGCGCCGGTGCTGTCGCGGGTCGGGGCGTTCGTGGAGGGTGCGGGCTTCCTGCCGCACCTCACCGGGCGGGCCAACCTGCGGCTGTACTGGCAGGCGACCGGACGGCCGGAGGCGGACGCGCGCTTCGACGAGGCGCTGGCCATCGCCGGGCTCGGCGAGGCGCTGGACCGCGCGGTGCGCACGTACTCGCAGGGCATGCGGCAGCGGCTGGCCATCGCGCAGGCGATGCTCGGGATGCCGGACCTGCTGATCCTGGACGAGCCGACCAACGGGCTGGACCCGCCGCAGATCCGCGAGATGCGCGAGGTGATGATCCGGTACGCGGCCGGCGGGCGGACCGTGATCGTGTCGAGCCACCTGCTGTCCGAGGTCGAGCAGAGCTGTACGGACCTGGTGGTGATGGACCGCGGGCGGCTGGTCACGGCCGGCCCGGTCGGGGACATCGTGGGCGCCGGCGAACTGCTGGTGATCGGCGTCGCCGGCCCGTACGACCCGGTGCCGGTGGTCGAGAAGGTCGGCGCGCTGGCCGGGGTCGGCTCGGTGGAGGCCGTCGAGGGCGGACTGCTGGTGCGCCTGGACGGGCTCGCGGCCAGCGAGCTGCTGGCCGAACTGGTGCGGCTGGAGGTGCCGGTGGAGAGCGCCGGGCCGCAGCGGCGGCTGGAGGACGCGTTCCTGTCGTTGATCGGAGGTGGAGCGTGAGCGTCGTCGCGACGGACCGCGCCGGGTCGAAGGACCCGGCGGAGTCGATGGACCACGCCGAGGGGTACCGGGCGAGCCGGACACTGCCGCTGCGGGTGGAGGCGATGCGGCAGCTGCGCCGGCGCCGCACGCTGGTGATCGGCGCGGTGCTGGCCGCCATGCCGTTCGTCCTGCTGGCCGCGTTCCAGATCGGCGGCACCCCGGGCCGTCCGGACCGGACCAGCTTCATCGAGCTGGCCACCGCCTCGGGGGCCAACTTCGCGGTCACCATGCTGTTCGTCGGCACCGGCTTCATGCTGGTCATCCCGGTCGCGCTGTTCTGCGGGGACACCGTCGCCTCCGAGGCCAGCTGGTCCTCGCTGCGCTACCTGCTGGCCGCGCCGGTGCCCCGGGCCCGGCTGCTGGCCCGCAAGTTCGCGGTCGGGCTGCTGTTCTCGGCCGTGGCGGTGGTGATGCTGCCCGCGATCGGACTGGTCGTCGGCACGGCGGCGTACGGCTGGGGGGACCTCAAGCTGCCCGCCGGGGTCAGCCTGCCGGCCGGGCAGGCGCTGCCCCGGATCGCCATCGCGGTGGCCTTCGTGTTCCTCGGCGAGATCGTGATCGCGGCGCTGGCGTTCTGGCTCTCCACGGCCACCGACGCGCCGCTGGGCGCGGTCGGCGGCGCGGTGTTCGCCTCGATCATCACCGGGGTGCTGGACGCCGTCACCGCGCTGGGCGACCTGCGGGAGTGGCTGCCGGCGCACTGGCAGTACGCCTGGGCGGACGCCCTGCAACCGCAGCTGGAGTGGGGCGGCATGGTGCAGGGGGTGTCGCTGTCGCTCTCGTACGCGGTGGTGCTGCTGGCGCTGGCGTTCCGCGGCTTCGCGCGCAAGGACGTGGTGTCGTAGCCGGACGCGGAGCGAGGGGCCCGGTGGGGGATGCGGGATCATGGACGGGTAGCTGACCCCCCTGGTGAAGGACCCGAACCGTGGCCCAGATCGTCCTCTTCCACTCCGCCTACGGGCTGCGCCCCGCCGTGCGCGCCGCCGCCGACCGGCTGCGCGCCGCCGGGCACACCGTGCACACGCCGGACCTGTTCGACGGGCGGACCTTCGAGTCCGTCGAGGAGGCGCAGGAGTTCCAGGAGGAGCTCGGCGGCCGCGACGAGCTGCTGCGGCGGGCGGTGGCGGCGGTCGCGCCGGTCTCCGAGGGCGGGCTGGTGTACGCCGGCTTCTCGCTCGGCGGCGCGGTGGCGCAGAACCTGGCGCTGGCCGACGAGAAGGCGCGCGGACTGCTGCTCCTGCACGGCACCTCGGACCTGCGGGAGGACGCGGCCACCGAGATCCCGGTGCAGCTGCACATCGCGGAGCCGGACCCGTTCGAGCCCGAGGACTGGCTGAACGCCTGGTACCTGCGGATGCGGCGGGCCGGCGCGGAGGTGGAGGTGCACCGCTACCGGGGCGCCGGGCACCTGTTCACCGACCCGGAGCTGCCGGACTACGACGAGGAGGCGGCGGAGCGGGCCTGGGCGGCGTCGCTGGACTTCCTCGCGGAGCTGGACGGCTGAGCCGAAGGACCGGCGCCGAAGGCGCCGGGTGGGGCGGTGACACCGCCCCACCCGGCGCCTTCCGCGTTCCCGGGCCCGGCCCGCCCGGGCGGGAGGACTGTTTCCGGACAGCTACAGAGCGTGATCACAGCCCGAATGGTCCAGACCTCCTTGCGGCCCGCGGCCGCCGGGCCAGCGCCGATGACCGATGTGGAATCCGCTGTTCACCGTACGGCCCCTTCGGCTTCACGGTACGCGGGCCCGCCCGGGCGGCCGGAATTCCCAGGGCCTCGTTGATCTACCGTGAATTGCCTTCATAGCATCGGTGTGCACTCCAACCCTCACTTGCTCGCCTAATCCGTGGAAATGCCGTCACGCCATTTCCCGCGACACCAGCTTGGAGCGGCACATGCTTGTTCTCGGAATCACCAACAACGACCTGGCCGGAGCCTGCCTGGTCCAGGACGGGACGGTCCTCGCGGCCGTCAGCGAGGAGCGGTTCACCCGGGTCAAGGACCATCGGACCTGGCCGGAGCGGTCCATCGAGTACGTTCTGAAGGAGGCCGGGGCCACCCTTTCCGAGGTCGACCGGGTGGCCTACGGCTGGCAGGCCGGATTCGACGCCGAAAAGCACCTGCTGCTCTATGTGGACCGGATTTCGGAGGAGGCCCTGCGCCGCCCCGAGGCGCTTCCGCACCTGCGCAAGCGGATATCCGACGAAATTCGCAACGACCGTGCGAAGCGCGCCGAGTTCGACGCCTTCGTGGAGGACAACGGACTGCGCGCCAAGGTGGTTCACGTCGACCACCACGAATCGCACGGCCTGGGCGCCTTCCTGTGCTCCCCGTTCGACGAGGCGCTCGTGGTCACCTGTGACGGCCGCGGGGACTTCCAGTCCCTGACCGTCACCCACTACCACCCCGGCGGCGAGGAGGTGCTCCAGCGCGAGACCTCGATCGACAGCCTCGGCTACTTCTACGGCCGGATCACCAAGCTGCTCGGCTTCCGCCCCAACCGGCACGAGGGCAAGATCACCGGCCTGGCCGCCAACGGCGACCCGGAGAAGCTGCTCCCGCTGATGCGGCGGATGATCGACGTCGAGGAGGACGGCGCGATCCGCGCCCGCTGCGGCGACTGGTACCAGCCGTCCTACGAGGGCTACTCCGAGGAGCTGCTGCGCGAGATCGCGGCGCACGAGCCGGCCGACGTCGCGGCGGCCGCCCAGCGGCACGTGGAGGACCTGCTGACCGCCGTGGTCGCGCGGCACATCGGCCGGGTGCCCGGCGGCAACGTCTGCCTGTCCGGCGGGGTCTTCGCCAACGTCAAGCTGAACCAGCGGATCTTCGAGACCGAGGGCGTGCGGAACATCTACGTGCTGCCGCCGATGGGCGACGGCGGGCTGCCGCTGCAGGCCGCCGTGGTGGTGGCCCACCGGGAGACCGGCGAGCGCCCGCGGGTGCCCTCGATGGCGCTCGGGCCGGACGCGGCGATCTCCGAGGGCCTGCTGGAGGAGATCCTGCAGGAGTACCCCGGGCTGCGCTACCGGCGGATCGGCGAGTCCATGCGCGAGGTGCTGCTCGCCGCGCTGGAGGCGGACCAGGTCATCGGTACCTACCGCGGCCGGATGGAGTTCGGCCCGCGCGCGCTCGGGCGGCGCAGCGTCATCTACGGCACCGCCGACGTGACCATGAACGACTGGCTCAACAAGCGCCTGAACCGTACCGAGTTCATGCCCTTCGCGCCGATCACCGCCGAGGACCTGGCGGCCGACTGCTACCGGGGCTGGGCCCCCGAGCAGCCCTCGGCGCTGTTCATGACGATCACCTACGACTGCCACGAGACCTTCGCCAAGGCCTGCCCGGCGGTGGTGCACGTGGACAACACCGCCCGGCCGCAGATCGTCCGGGCCCAGGACGACCCCTTCCTGCACGGCCTGCTGATGGCCTGGTACGAGCGCAGCGGGCAGGCGGCGCTGGTGAACACCTCGTTCAACAAGCACGAGGAGCCGATCGTCGGGTCGCACCGCGACGCGCTCGACCCGCTGCTCGACGGGGTGATCGACCTGCTGCTGGTGGACGACGTGTACCTGGTCTGGAAGGACTCCGCCGACGGCTTCATGGCGCGGCAGGCGGTCTGACCGGGGGCTCGGGCGGGGGCTCGGGCCGGGCGGGCGAGGGGGCCGGACCGACGAGCGAGGTCTAGTCCAATTGACCGCCCGGCCCGCGGCCGGGAAAGTGTGAACAATCGTCAGATCGTATGGTGCGAGCGCCGAGTGAGGAGACCGATGCAGCCGCAAGCCGGAACGCGGTACGAGGTCGAGGCCGTCGTCTTCGACATGGACGGGGTCCTGATCGACTCCAGGCCGGTGATCGAGGAGGCGTGGCGGTCGGTGGCCCGGCGCCACGGCCGGGTGCTGACGGACCCGGAGCTGGAGGACTACGTCCACGGGCGGACCGGCGACCAGACCGTCCGGCTGATCTTCCCGGACCACTCGGACGCCGACCGCAGGGCGATCTGGGCCGAGGTGGACACCGTCGAGGAGGAGGCCCCGTACCCGGTGATCCCCGGCGCCGACGGGCTGGCCGCCCGGCTGCGGCGGGCGGGCGTGCCGATCGGACTGGCCACCAGCAGCTGGCCGCGGAAGATCGAGAACGCGCTCGGCGGGCTCGGCCTGCTCGACGCCTTCCGGGTGCGCGTCACCCGGGACGACGTCGAGCGGGGCAAGCCGCACCCGGACCCGTACCTGGCGGCCTGCCGGGGGCTCGGGATCCGGCCGCAGCGCACGCTGGTCTTCGAGGACTCCGTCAGCGGGGTCCGCTCGGCGGTCGGGGCGGGGGCGGTGTGCGTCGGCATCGGCGGGCCGGCCCTGGTGGAGGCGGGTGCGGTGGTCGCGGTGCCGGACTTCACCGCGCTGGTGGTGGGCGGGGCCGGTGCCGCGGGGCCGCTGGTGCTGACCGACCCGGACGGGCTGGTCTCGGTGGTGCTCACGGCGGGGCCGCACGGTGGCTGAGGCGGGGCGGGCGGCGGCGGACCTGTCGCCGGGCGCTCCGTCGGGCGCTGCGCCGGACGCTGCGCCGGGTGCGCCCTCGGACGCGGGGCCGTCCGATGCGGCGTCGGAGGTGCCGGACGCGCCGGACGCGCCGGTGATGGCGAGATCGGCGGCGCTCTCGGCGTTCGGCGTCTTCCTCGTCCTGGGCGTGCTCACCGCCTCGCTCGGCGCCTCGCTGCCCTTCCTGCGGGAACGGTTCGGCGCCGAGCACGAGGTCGGACGGGTGGTCTCCGCCTACAACGTGGGCGCGCTCGCGGCGACCCTCGGCATCGGGTTGCTCGGGCGGCGGCTGAACGTCCGGGCGGCGCCGCCCGTGCTGCTCGCGGTCTTCGCGGCGGGCGCGGCCGGGATGGCGGCCAGCCCCGGCTGGGCCGGCTACCTCGGCTGCGCGGCGGTGACCGGCATCGGGTACGGCGGGCTGGCGCTCACCCTCAACACGGCGTTCGCGCGCGGCTTCGCAGGGGACAGCGTGGTGATGGTCAACCGGCTGAACGCGGTGTTCGGGATCGGCGCGATGCTGGGCCCGCTGGCCGCCGGGGCCCTGGGCCGTACGGACATCCGGCTGCTGGCGCTGGCGGCGGCGGTGTGCGCGCTGCCGTGCTTCCTGGTCGGACGGGCCGGGGCGGTGCTCGCGGCGGCGCCCCGCACGCAGGCCGCCCCCCGGGCCGGGGCCGACGGCCGACGGCTCGGGACCGTCGTGGCCTTCCTGCCGTTCCTGCTGGTGGGCCTGGTCTACGCGGGCCTGGAGACCAGCATCGGCACCTGGCAGTCGACCCAACTGGAGCGCGACGGCTGGAGCACCCAGGCGGCGACCACCGCGGCCTCGGGGTTCTGGGCCGGGCTGGCCGTCGGCCGCCTGGTGATCCCGCAGCTGACCCGGCGGGTGCCGGGCCGCACCGCGCTGCCGGCCTACCTGGCGGCCGCGCTCGGCGCGCTGGCGCTGGCCGCCGTGCCGCACCTCGCGGTGGCGGCCTACCCGCTGGCCGGGCTGGCGCTGGCGCCGGTGCTGCCGACGCTGATCGCGTGGGTCTCGGGCGTGGCGGAGGTGCCGCAGCAGGCGACCTCGGTGCTGACGCTCTGCTGCATGCTCGGCAACGCCGTCGTACCGGCGGTGGTGGGGGCGCTCAGCGGGTCGGGCGGGCCGGTGGTGATCCCGCTGGTGCTGGCCGGGGCGTGCCTGCTCTGCCTCGGACTCGCGGGGTGGCTGCGGGCCGTACGGCGGTGAGCGCGCGTGGGAAGTCGGCCCGGCCGACTTCCCACGCGGTGGCCGACGTCGTCGAGCCGGCCTCGACGCGCGGAGCGGGGCGGAGCAGGACGGAGCGGGGCGGAACAGGGCGGCGCGGGGCGGGTTACATCGGCGTGGGCCTGATCATGGCGAAGGGGGCGCCCTGCGGGTCGGTGACCACGGTCATCCGGCCCGCCATCATGTCGAAGGGCGGGACCAGGACGGTGCCGCCGCCCCGGACCAGGGCGTCCACGGTGGAGTCCACGTCGTCGACCGCGAAGTAGGTCAGCCAGTGCGCCGGGGTGCCGGGCGGGTCGTTGGCGAGCAGGGTGGCGCCGCCGACCGCGCGGCCGCCGACCCGCAGCTCCCAGTACGAGTCCGCGCCGTCCAGCGGTTCGATCTCGATGCCGAACGCCGCGCCGTAGAAGGCGGTGGCGGCCGGGATGTCGCTGGTGTGCAGCTCGTTCCAGGTCAGCGCGCCGGCCTCGTTGACGACCTTGGCGCCGGAGAACTCGCCCGGCTGCCAGACGCCGAACACCGCGCCCTGCGGATCGGCGGCGATCAGCATCCGGCCCAGCCCGCCGACGTCCACGACCGGCGCGAGCAGGGTGCCGCCGGCCGCGACGATCGCGTCCTGGGTGGCCTCGGCGTCGGTGGCGGCCAGGTAGCTGGTCCAGACGGTCGGCGGCTCCGGCGTCCCTTCGGGCGTCATCGTCGGGCCGATGCCGGCCACGCCCCTGCCGTTGAGCTCGCAGACGGCGTAGCCGCCGAACTCGGCCGGGCCCGGCTCGCCCTGCCAGCCGAGGAGGTCGCGGTAGAAGTCCAGTGCGGCCTGCTGGTCCTTGGCCGTCAGGTCGACCCAGCACGGGGTGCCGGTCGGGTACGGGGAGGTGACCTCGGGCATGCTCGCCCTTTCTGGTGAGGGGTCTCTGCGGTGAGGGGGCTCTGCCGGTCACCATCGCCTCGGGCACGGTGGTCCGCCACTCGACACACCGCCGTGGCCGCCGGGGCGGCCCGGGGCGGCGGGCCGGCCCGACGGCGTACGGGTGGGCCGTTCGCGTGACGGCCGGGTCGACACCTGCGGAGAGCCGCCGCCCGGTTCGACCGCTGACGCTTCGAGGAGGCGGAGGCGCGCGGGAAGCCGGAGCGGCCCGCTCCCGCGCGTCCGGAGCGGCTGCCGGCGGGGCGGTACGACGGCGGTGCCCCCGTTGAGGACGACGCCCGTACGGGGCCGGGGCTTCGGTCAGACGTCGACCTTCTCGAAGGTGAAGGCGGTGGAGCCGTCGAGGACGGGGATGACCTCGATCGGGCTCCGCCTCCCGGGTTCGAGGACGGTCCACGAGGAGCCCTGGGGAGACTTGATCCGGTAGGTGGCCGGAAGGCCGTCGACGGGGCTCAGCTCCCACTCGGTCGCGTCGCCCTGGTCGAGGAGGAGGGAGACCAGCGGGCCGGCCGGCTTGAGGTCCTCCACGGCGGTCGGGGCGCCCTTGGCGTAGAGCCGGTAGCGGTTGCCGGGGCAGGCCTCGACGACCCAGACGGCGTCCTGGTCGTCGGTGTTGGCGAAGACGGTTTTGGGGGAGAGGTCCAGGGCCTCGTGACGGGCTCGGCCGATCCTGGCGCCGCCGTTCTGGATGGTGTAGAGGCCGGACTCCAGCTGGGCCATGGCTGTCATTCCTCCGCGGTGTGGGCGAGGTGCAGGACAGTTGTACGTGCTCGGAGGAAGCCGGGGCAGGGGCCTCGGCACGCCGTCACCTGAACGAGCTACGCCCCCCGGCGCCCGCCCCCTGGCCGCCCGCGCGCCGGGGCTGCGGCACGATGGCTCCCGTGACACAGCGGAGATTCGAGCACGCCCCGGCGAACACCCTCCCCGGCCTGCTCCAGCGCGGCCGGGGCCTGGGCGCGCGGATGGCGGCGGAGGACCCGGCCGCGGCCGCCGACCTCGTGTACGGCTGCCTCCGGTGGGAGTGGCGCTGGGACTCGCGGACCGACGACCGGTGCCTGTACCTGGCCCGTCTGCTCCGGGACCTGGAGCTGCCGCTCGGCCCGGTGGAGGAACTCCTGGCCGGGGACGAGGAGACCCGCGACCGGGCGGCCGGCGTCCTGGAGCTGCTGGCCTCCGGCGCCCCGGAGGACCCCGCGCCGGCCCCGCACTGCCCGACCGGGCGGGGGGACCCGTCCCCGGACGGGGAGCCCGGGGACGGGCCGGCCCTGGTCGCGGAGCTGGAGCGGCACTGGGTGGACCGCGCCTGGTGCGGCCCGGGCGCCCTCGCGGGCGGGCTGGCGCGGCTCGGGGCCGGGGCCGGTGCGGCCGACGCGGTCTCCCTGCTGCGCCGGTTCTGGCTGTGGACCCCGCACTCGTACGAGCGCCCCGACCACCTGGCGGCACTCGCCGCGCTCGGCTCCGCCGGGACGGCCGAGGCGTACACCGAGTCGCTGTGGGACTGCGAGGCGCGGGCCCGGCTCCTCGGCGTCGCGCACGCCCCCGACCGGCCCGACGTGCGGGCCCGGCTGGCGTACCTCCGGGACGATCCGATGGAGCGGCCGGAGGTCCGCGAGGCCGCCGGAACACGACTCGCCGGGCCTGCCTGGACACCCCTCCCGGCGGACGGATGAGCCGTTCGAAGGGGGCTAGAGTAGACGGGTGAACGTGTGAGTGACGGTCCGGGCCCCGAGCGGCGCTCCGGGCCACATCCATTTCCGGGGGCGTCCCCCGTGACCCGCACGTTCGCCGGCCCACCAGACCAGCACCAGAGCCTCCGGAGGCCCCGCCTTGAGCGACCAGCCGTTCGCGCATCTGCACGTCCACACCGAGTACTCGATGCTGGACGGTGCCGCCCGGCTGAAGCAGATGTTCAAGGAGGTCGAGCGCCTCGGCCAGACCCACGTGGCCATGACCGACCACGGCAACATGTACGGCGCCGCCGAGTTCCACAAGCAGGCCACCGCCGCCGGCATCACGCCCGTCATCGGCATCGAGGCGTACGTCGCCCCGGAGTCCCGCTCCAACACCAAGCGCATCCTGTGGGGCCAGCCGCACCAGAAGCGGGACGACGTCTCGGCGTCCGGCGCGTACACCCACAAGACCATCTGGGCCCGCAACAAGGAGGGCCTGCACAACCTCTTCAAGCTGACCTCGCGCTCCTACGCCGAGGGCTGGCTCGTGAAGTGGCCCCGGATGGACAAGGAGCTGATCTCCGAGCTGTCCGGCGGCCTGATGGCCACCACCGGCTGCCCCTCCGGCGAGGTGCAGACGCGGCTGCGCCTCGGCCAGTTCGACGAGGCGCTGAAGTCCGCGGCCGACTACCAGGAGATCTTCGGCAAGGAGAACTACTTCCTGGAGCTGATGGACCACGGCCTCGAGATCGAGAAGCGGGTCCGCGACGGGCTGCTGGAGATCAGCCGGAAGCTGAACATCCCCCCGGTCGTCACCAATGACTCGCACTACACCACCGAGGCCGACGCCGGTGCCCACGACCTGCTGCTCTGCGTGCAGACCGGCAAGAACCTCTCCGACCCGGACCGCTTCCGCTTCGACGGCACCGGCTACTACATCAAGTCCGCCGCCGAGATGTACGCCCTGGACTCCTCGGACGCCTGGCAGGAGGGCTGCCGCAACAGCCAGCTGCTGGTCGCCTCCCGGGTCGACACCGAGGGCATGTTCCAGTTCAAGAACCTGATGCCCCGCTTCCCCATCCCGGAGGGCTTCGAGTCGGAGGCGGACTTCTTCCGGTCCAAGGTCTGGGAGGGCATGGACTGGCGCTTCCCGGGCGGGTACGACGAGGAGCACAAGAAGCTCGCCGAGTACGAGATGGACACCATCATCCAGATGGGGTTCCCGGCGTACTTCCTCGTGGTCGCGGACTTCATCATGTGGGCCAAGAGCCAGGGCATCGCGGTGGGCCCCGGCCGTGGTTCGGCGGCCGGCTCGCTGGTCGCGTACGCGATGGGCATCACCGACCTCGACCCCATCCCGCACGGCCTGATCTTCGAGCGCTTCCTCAACCCCGAGCGCATCTCCATGCCCGACGTCGACATCGACTTCGACGAGCGCCGGCGCGGTGACGTGATCCGCTACGTGACCGAGAAGTGGGGATCCGACAAGGTCGCCATGATCGTCACGTACGGCACCATCAAGGCGAAGGCCGCCATCAAGGACTCCTCCCGGGTCCTCGGCTACCCGTACGCGATGGGCGACCGGATCACCAAGGCGATGCCGCCGGACGTCATGGGCAAGGGCATCCCGCTCTCCGGCATCACCGACCCCTCGCACCCGCGCTACAGCGAGGCCGGCGAGATCCGCGGGCTGTACGAGACCGACCCGGACGTCCGGAAGGTCATCGACACCGCGCGCGGCATCGAGGGCCTGATCCGCCAGCCCGGTGTGCACGCCGCCGGCGTCATCATGTCCGCCGAGCCGCTGACCGACCACATCCCGGTCTGGACCCGGCACACCGACGGCGTCACCATCACGCAGTTCGACTACCCCACCTGTGAGGGCCTCGGCCTCCTCAAGATGGACTTCCTCGGCCTGCGCAACCTGACGATCATGGACGACGCCGTCAAGGCGATCGAGAAGAACAAGGGCATCAAGATCAACCTGCTTGATCTGCCCCTGGACGACAAGCCGACCTACGAACTCCTCGCCCGCGGCGACACGCTCGGCGTCTTCCAGCTCGACGGCGGCCCCATGCGCTCGCTGCTGCGGCTGATGAAGCCCGACAACTTCGAGGACATCTCCGCCGTCCTGGCGCTGTACCGCCCGGGCCCGATGGGCGTCAACTCCCACACCAACTACGCCCTGCGCAAGAACGGCCAGCAGGAGATCACCCCGATCCACCCGGAGCTGGAGAAGCCCCTGGAGGAGGTGCTCCGGCCGACGTACGGCCTGATCGTCTACCAGGAGCAGGTGCAGAAGGCCGCGCAGATCCTGGCCGGCTACTCGCTCGGCCAGGCGGACCTGCTGCGCCGGGCCATGGGCAAGAAGAAGAAGGAGATCCTGGAGGCGGAGTTCGTCCCCTTCCAGAAGGGCTGCCGCGAGCGCGGCTACTCCGACGCGGCCATCCAGGCCGTGTGGGACGTCCTCGTCCCCTTCTCCGGCTACGCGTTCAACAAAGCGCACACCGCCGGGTACGGGCTGGTCTCGTACTGGACGGCGTACCTCAAGGCCAACTACCCGGCCGAGTACATGTCCGGCCTGCTCACCTCCGTCAAGGACGACAAGGACAAGTCCGCGGTCTACCTCAACGAGTGCCGCAAGATGGGCATCCAGGTGCTGCCGCCGGACGTCAACGAGTCGGACTCGGACTTCACCCCGCACGGTGACACCCTGGTCCGCTTCGGCCTGACCGCGATCCGCAACGTCGGCGGGCCGGTGGTCGAGTCGATGATCCGGACCCGGAAGGCGAAGGGGAAGTTCGCGTCCTTCCCCGACTTCCTGGACAAGGTGGAGTCGGTGGTCTGCAACAAGCGGACCGTCGAATCGCTGATCAAGGCCGGCGCCTTCGACTCGCTCGGGCACACCCGCAAGGGCCTCAGCGCCCAGTTCGAGCCGATGATCGACAACGTCGTGGGCGTCAAGCGCAAGGAGGCCGAGGGGCAGTTCGACCTCTTCGGCGGCGACGCCACCGCGGACGAGCCGAGCTTCGGGCTGGACGTCGTCTTCTCCGAGGAGGAGTGGGAGAAGTCCTTCCTGCTCACCCAGGAGCGGGAGATGCTCGGCCTGTACGTCTCCTCGCACCCGCTGCACGGCATCGAGCACGTGCTCGCCGACAAGGCGGACTGCGCGGTGGCCGACCTCGCGGATCGGCCGGACGGGACGATCGTCACCATCGGCGGCATCATCTCGGGCCTCCAGCGGAAGATGACCAAGCAGGGCAACGCCTGGGCCATCGCGACCGTCGAGGACCTGGCGGGCTCGATCGACTGCATGTTCTTCCCGGCCAGCTACCAGCTGGTGTCGTCCCAACTGGTCGAGGACGCCGTCGTCTTCGTGCGCGGCAAGCTGGACAAGCGGGAGGACGTGCCGCGGCTGATGGGCATGGAGCTGTCCGTCCCCGACCTGTCGAACGCCCACGCCGAGGCGCCGATCACCATCAACATCCCGAGCGGGAAGGTCACCCCGCCGCTGGTGGCCCGGCTCGGCGAGGTGCTGGGCAGCCACCGCGGCACCACCGAGGTGCGGGTGCGCCTGGAGAGCCGCAACAAGACCACGGTGCTCCGGCTGGACCGGCACCGGGTGAAGTCGGACCCGGCGCTCTTCGGGGACCTGAAGCAGTTGCTCGGACCGAGCTGCCTGGCGGGCTGACGCGACGACGGAGGCCCCTCCGCGTCCGCGGAGCCTCAGACGCCGCCGCCCAGGCCCGGGGGGACGGCCGTGTGCAGGGCCGAGACGAAGGCCGAGATGGCCGGGTGGGAGCCGGCGCCGGCGCGGAACGCGGCGCGGGTGCGGCGGTACATCGGCAGCCGGGTGAGGACGACGCCGGGCGGGGAGCCGGCCGTGCCCAGGTGGGGGACCAGGGCGACGCCCTGGCCGGCCGCCACCAGGGCCAGCACGGTGGTGAAGTCGTCGATCTGGTGCCGGATGCGGGGCGCGAAGCCCGCCGCCTCGCAGGCGCGGACGGCCATGGTGTGGCAGAGCGTGTCCGGCGGGGACATGATCCACGGCGCGCCGCGCTGCTCGGCGACGGTGCCCGGGGTGCGGGCGGCCAGGTACATGGGTTCGGTGAAGACCGGGCGGGTCACCGCGAGGCCCGGCTCCGGGTCGGCCGGGACGAGGTCGTACTCGTGCACCAGCGCCACGTCCAGCTCGCCCGCCCGCAGCGCCGCGCCGACGGCCGCCGGGTCCACCTCGGTGACCATCGGCTCCAGCCCCGGCTGCCAGCCGGCCAGCTCGGCGAGCACCGCCGGGATGATCGCCCGGGCCGCCGAGGGGTAGGTGCCGATCCGCAGCGGGCCGGCCAACCCCCGCTTGGTGTGGGCGAGTTCGGCGCCGGCCTGCTCCAGCAGGGCGAGCACCGCCTCGGCGTGCCGGACCAGGTTGCGCCCGGCCGGAGTGAGGGTGACCCGCCGCCCGGTGCGCTCCAGCAGCGGGACGCCCGCCTCCTTCTCCAGGACGGACAGCTGCTGGGACACCGCCGACGGGCTGAAGGAGAGCGCCTCGGCGACGGCCGCGATGGTGCCGAGGTGGGCGAGTTCGCGCAGCAGGCGCAGGCGTCGGACGTCCAGCATCAGGCCAGACTACGGCCTGGCCCGGGCCCTGCCCCGCCGAGCATCGGCTCAGCTTACGAGAAGCGTCGGAAATGTGAACTGGACCTGGGCGATCAGTGCGCCGCAGGATCGTGGGCATGGAACTCAAGGGCATCTACGTCCCCCTGATCACCCCCTTCGCCGCCGACGGCTCGGTCGCGCTGGACGCGCTGGAGAAGCTCGCGCACGAGGTGCTGGACGCCGGGGCGGCCGGGCTGTGCGCGCTCGGCACCACCGGCGAGCCCGCCGCGCTGAGCGCCGAGGAGAAGGACGCGGTGGTGGACGTCGCCGCGGCCGCCTGCGCCGCGCGCGGGGCGCAGCTGCTCGTCGGCGCCTCCGGCGGCGACACCCGGGCCGTCGGCGAGGCGCTGGCCGTGCTCGGCGCGCGGGTGCCGGGGGCGGCGGCGCTGGTCACCACGCCGTCCTTCGTCCGGGCCGGCGAGGCCGGGACGGTCGCGCACTTCCGGGCGCTGGCCGCGAGCAGCCCGCTGCCGCTGGTCGTCTACCACATCCCGTACCGCACCGGGCAGCAGCTCTCCACCGCCACGCTGCGCGAACTCGCCGCGATCGAGCGCGTGGTGGGCGTCAAGTACGCGACCGGCGGGCTGGACCAGACGGCCGCCGAACTGCTCGCCGACACCCCCGAGGGATTCGCCTTCCTCACCGGCGAGGACGCCTACCTGCCGCCGATGCTGGCGCTCGGCGCGGCCGGCGGCATCCTCGCCTCCGCCCACCTGTCGACCGCCCGGTTCGTCGAGCTGGCCGAGGCCTGGCAGGCCGGGGACGTGGCCCGGGCACGGGCGCTCGGGCACCGGCTGACCGGGCTGGCGCTGTCCGCCTTCACGGCGCCGAACCCGTCGGTCACCAAGGGCGTGCTGCACGCCCAGGGCCGCATCCCGACCCCGGACGTGCGGCTGCCGCTGCTGCCGGCCGGGGAGGCGGAGGTCGGCGCCGCGCTGGCCCTCGCCAGTGGTCTGGACCGGTAGGGGCCGTCCGGGCGGCCTCTCACACCGTGGAACACCAGGCCGCCCCACCCGCGTGACAAGGCATGATGGGCGGAGTGCGGCTGTGAACAGCACCATTCAGAGGAGTAGTCGGAGATGAAGATCGGCATTGTCGGTGCCACCGGCCAGGTCGGCGGCGTGGTCCGCGAGATCCTGGCGGAGCGGAACTTCCCGGTGGAGCGGCTGCGGCTGTTCGCCTCGGCCCGTTCGGCCGGGCGCACGCTGCCCTGGCAGGGCACCGAGGTCACCGTCGAGGACGCGGCCACGGCCGACTACACCGGCCTGGACATCGTGATCTTCTCGGCCGGCGGCTCGACCTCCAAGGCCCTGGCCCCCAAGGTCGCCGCGGCCGGTGCCGTCGTGATCGACAACTCCTCCGCCTGGCGCCGCGACCCCGAGGTCCCGCTGGTCGTCTCCGAGGTCAACCCGGAGGCCGTCGCGGACCGCCCCAAGGGCATCATCGCCAACCCGAACTGCACCACCATGGCCGCCATGCCCGTGCTGCGCCCGCTGCACGAGGAGGCCGGCCTGGCCGCGCTCGTCGTCTCCACCTACCAGGCCGTCTCCGGCAGCGGTGTGGCCGGCGTCGCCGAGCTCCAGGACCAGGCCGCCAAGGTCGTGGACGGCGCCGCCGCGCTCGCCCACGACGGCGGCGCCGTCGAGTTCCCGGAGCCCAAGGTCTACCAGCGGCCGATCGCCTTCAACGTGGTGCCGCTGGCCGGCTCCATCGTGGACGACGGCTCCAACGAGACCGACGAGGAGCAGAAGCTCCGCCACGAGAGCCGCAAGATCCTCGGCATCCCCGGGCTGAAGGTCTCCGGCACCTGCGTGCGCGTGCCGGTCTTCTCCGGCCACTCGCTGCAGATCAACGCCCGCTTCGAGCGCCCGATCAGCCCCGAGCGCGCCGTCGAGCTGCTCAGCGGCGCCCCCGGCGTCGAGCTGTCCGACATCCCCACCCCGCTCCAGGCCGCCGGCCGCGACCCGAGCTACGTCGGCCGCGTCCGGGCGGACGAGACGGTGGACAACGGCCTGTCGCTGTTCGTCTCGAACGACAACCTGCGCAAGGGCGCCGCGCTGAACGCCGTCCAGCTGGCCGAGCTGGTCGCCGCCGAGCTCAGGGGCTGAGCCCGGGGGCCGAGCGTCCACCTCCCGTCGCCGTGGCCGGCGGCCACCGGTCCGGCACCGGTGTCCGCCGGTCGGAACACCGCCGCGTGACCTCGGGCGGGCCCCGTCGTTGTACGGGGCCCGCCCTCGCTTTCGTCCGCTCCGCGCCCGCGCCGCTGTTGCGGGACCGGGACAACCGGCGAGGTTCGGCAGGCGAACCGCGGGTAAAAGGTGACCCAACGATCGGGCGACGACGGGGGCCCCTCACCTCGGCACGCCCGGACGACGGGCCGAGCGCCCGTGCCCGAATGGACCCACCCGACTGAATCCGAGGGCGAGCGAAAAGAGGTGCGCGATGGACCGCTGTGTCGTCCTGGTGGACGCCGGATACCTGCTGGGCGCCGCCGCCAGCCTGCTCGCGGGGGATCCGTCCCGGTCCAGAGTCACCGTGAACCACACGGCCCTGATCACCGCCCTGCGCGAGCGCGCCGAGGCCGAGACCGGGCTGCCGCTGCTGCGGATCTACTGGTTCGACGCCGCGCCCGACCGGCGCCCGATGCCCGAGCACCGGCGGCTGCGGGTGCTGCCCCGGGTCACCGTACGGCTCGGCGCGCTCACCCGGGCCGAGGGGCGCTGGGTGCAGAAGGGCGTGGACGCCGCCATGCACGCCGAACTCTCCGAACTCGCCCGCAACCGGGCCTGCGCCGACGTCGTGCTGATCACCGGCGACGGGGACCTGCTGCCCGGCATGATGACCGCCAAGGAACACGGGGTGGCCGTCCACCTGTGGGCCCTGCAGGCCGCCGACGGCGACTTCAACCAGTCCGAGGACCTGGTCGGCGAGGCGGACGAGCGGCGGGTGCTGGACCGGGAGTGGATCGAGGGGTCCTTCTCGCTGCGGGACCACTCCAGCGTCTTCCCGGCCCCGGGGGCCCGGCAGGAGATCGCCAAGATCCTCGCCGCCCCGCCGGCCGCACCGCCCACCGGGCTGCCCGACGTGGTGCCGCCGGAGGTCCGTCCGGCGGCCACGGCGGCGGCCGCCGCGGCCACGGCTCCGGCGGGCGCCGCCCCCGCCGTCAACGGACGGCCGCAGCCGGCCGCGGCCGCGCTCAAGGTCGTACCGACGCCCAAGGACCTCGCCGGGCGGGCCTCCTCCGTCACCCCGATCACCCCGGTGGCGAACGGCGCCAACGGCCACGGCACGAACGGGCACGGGGTCAACGGGCACGGAGCCGTCGCGCAGGCCGGGCCGGTGCTGCGCTGGTCCTCCGACCGCGGCTGGGTGGACCGGCCCGCCCCCGAGCCCGCCGTCACCGCCGGCGACAGCCTGCCCACGCTCGCCCAGCTCACCACCGCCGAGCAGCGCTGGGCCGACCGCGAGGAGGACATCACCTCCATCGGCGGCGACGCCCACGAGGTCGGGCAGGTCTTCGCCCGCCGCTGGAGCGATCGCGTCGGCGACGCCGAGAAGCTCACCATGCTCTGGCCCGACTACCCGCGCATCCCGCACCGGGTGGACGGCGAACTGCTGCGCTACGCCGCCCGCTTCGGGCTGCTCGCGCACAAGGACGACCAGATCGACGAGCACGACCGCTACGCCATCCGGGCCGGGTTCTGGAAGGAGCTGGCCGCGCGGGTCCCGGGCGGGTCGATGGTCGTCGACGACTGAGCCGACCGGGCGACCGGCCCGGCCCCGCCGTCGGGCAGGCTCCGCCGTGGGGCAGGCCGTGCCACCGGCCCGGTCCGACGGCTGGGCCGACCGGTCGGCGGCCCGGGCGCGGACAGGCCCCCGTTGTCCGGTTCGCCCGTATGAACGCGTAGAGTCTTCGGTCGTGAACGAGACGGCCGGGCGAGCACCCGAGGAACCCCTGCCGTGCGTTGCCGTGCGCGACCTGGTCAGGACCTACCGCAGCGGGCGCGGCGCCGCCGCCACCGAGATCCGGGCCAACGACGGGATCAGCCTCACCGTCCGCCAGGGCGAGGTCTTCGGGCTGCTCGGGCCCAACGGAGCCGGGAAGTCGACGCTGGTGCGCCAGCTCACCGGCCTGCTGCGCCCCGACTCGGGATCCGTCGAACTCCTCGGCCACGACATCGTCCGCCACCCCGAGCGGGCCGCCCGGCTGCTCGGCTACCTCGGACAGGAGTCCACCGCGCTGGACGAGCTGACCGTGGCGCTCGCCGCCGAGACCACCGGACGGCTGCGCGGACTCACCCGGGCGCAGGCCCGCGACGCGGCCGGGGACGTGCTCGCCGAGCTCGGGCTGGAGCCGATCGCCACCCGGCCGCTCGCCAAGCTGTCCGGCGGGCAGCGGCGGCTCGCCTGCTTCGCGGCCACCCTGGTGGGGGAGCGGCCGCTGCTCGTCCTGGACGAGCCCACCACCGGCATGGACCCGGTCGCCCGGCGGGCCGTGTGGAGCGCCGTGGACCGGCGCCGCGCCGAGCACGGGACGACGGTGCTGCTGGTCACCCACAACGTCATCGAGGCGGAGACGGTGCTCGACCGGGTCGCCGTGGTCGACGACGGCCGGGTGATCGCCTGCGACACGCCCGGCGGGCTCAAGGCGCTGGTGGACGGCGACGTCCGGCTCGACCTGGTCTGGCGGGACGAGGCGCCGCTCGGCGTGCCCGCCGTCGCCGCGCTGCGCGAGCGGGCCGAGTGCACCGGCCGCCGCTGGACCGTCCGCACCACCCCCGAGCAGGCCCGCGAACTGGTCGCCGCCGTCACCACCGGCCCGGCCTTCGCCGCACTCGACGACTTCACCCTCGCCACCCCGAGCCTTGAGGACGCGTACCTCAAGCTGGGCGGCCGCCACGGAGGACTGGCCAAGTGACGCTGCTCTCGGTGCCCCCGCGGACCGACCGGTCCACGGCCGCCCCCGCCCCGCTCGCCCCCGCGGCCCGGCTGCTGCCGGCGCTCGCGGCCGTCTACCGGGCGCAGCTCGCCCGGGCGCGGGTGGCGCGCATCCCGCTGCTGTTCGTGGCCACCTTCCAGTCCGTGGGCATCCTGGTGATGATGCGGGGCGTGGTGGACGCCGGGCAGTCCTCGGCGGCGCGGTCGGTGGTCGCCGGGTCGAGCGTGCTGGTGGTGGCGTTCGTCGCGCTGAACCTGCTCGCCCAGTACTTCGGGAAACTGCGGGCCACCGGCGGGCTCGACCACTACGCGACGCTGCCGGTGCCGGCCGCCTCGGTGGTGCTGGGGGCGGCCGCCGCGTACGCCTCCTTCACCCTGCCCGGGACGCTCGCCACGGCGGCGTTCGGGGCGGTGATGTTCGGGCTGCCGCTCGGCCAGCTGTGGGTGCTGCTGGCGGTCGTGCCGCTGGCCGGGGCCGCGCTGGCGGGGCTGGGGGCGGCCTGCGGGCTCCTCGCGCCGCGCCAGGAGATCGCGACGATGCTCGGGCAGCTCGGGATGTCGGCCGCCCTGCTGCTGGGCGTGCTGCCGGTGGACCACCTGCCGCAGGCGGTGCGGTGGCTGCGGGACCTGCTGCCGTCCACGTACGGGGTGGACGCCTTCGCCCGGACGTTCACGCCGGACCCGGACTGGGCGATGGTGCTCGGGGACCTGGCGGTCTGCGCGGGGGTGGGCGTGGCGTCGCTGGCCCTCGCCACGTGGGCGTACCGGCGGGCGGTCTCGCGGTAGTACCGCTACGCCACGGTCGGGCCCCGGCCCGGTGGGTACGGTGGTGGGTCGTTCGAGTGGCCGTCGTGAAACGATGGGGCCTGTGACCGTACCGAACACACCTCCGGATCCCGCCGCCGCCGATGTGCGGGCGGTTCCGGACGCAGCGTCCGACCCGTTCGCGCCGCCCCCGCACGGGGCCACCGCCCTCGGGCACGGGACGACCACCCCGCTGGGGCAGCGGTTGCTGCCGGAGGTGCGGGTCGGGGCCGGGGTCGTGGCCGCCTGTCTGGTGGCCGGGCTGATGGCGGCCGGGCTGTGGGCCTGGCTGGCGCCCAAGGTGCCGCTGGTGGTGGACGGGGACCGCATCCTCTACGCCGACCCCGAGGGGGAGCAGCGGGCCGGGGCCGACGCGGTGTTCGTGCTGATCTGCCTCGGCGCCGGGCTGGTGACCGCGCTCGGGGCCTTCCTGGTGACCCGGCGGCGCGGCGGCGGCATCGCGGTCGCGCTGGGCCTGGCCGTCGGCGGGCTGCTCGGCTCGATCGGGGCCTGGCGGATCGGGCGGTGGCTCGGGCCGAGCGGAGACCTGATCGGCGAGGCCCGGCGGGTCGGCGACGGCGGGCACTTCGACGCGGGCATCGACCTGGGGGCGCTGGGGGCGCTGCTGGTCTGGCCGATGACGGCGATGGTGGTGCTGCTCCTGCTCTCGGCCGCGTTCGGGAAGCGGGAGGAGGACCCGCCGCCGTACTGGGGGGCTCCGATGGGGGTGCCGCCGGCGGAGGCCCCGGTGGGGCCGTGGGCCGGGCCGGCGGGCGATCCGGCGAGCGGGCCGATGAGCGGGCCGGCGAGCGGAACGGGGAGCGGCGCCGGGCACTGACCGCGGTGGGCGGTTCCGCCCGCGCGGTTCCCCGCGCCCGGTGGTGAGCGGGCGCGGGGCGGGGCTCAGCGGGCGATGGCGGCGGTGCGGGCCCCGGTGAGGGCGACGAGGTCGGCGGGGGCGAGTTCGACCTCCAGGCCGCGGCGGCCCGCCGAGACGTAGACGGTGGGGTGGCCGAGCGCGCTGGCATCGACGACGGTGCGCAGCGGGCGGCGCTGGCCCAGCGGCGAGATGCCGCCGCGGACGTAGCCGCTGCTGCGCTCGGCGGCGGCCGGGTCGGCCATGGCGGCGCGCTTGCCGCCGACGGCGGCGGCCAGGGCCTTGAGGTCGAGCTGGCCGGCGACCGGGACCACGCCGACGGTGAGGGTGCCGTCCACGTCGGCGACGAGGGTCTTGAAGACCCGGTCGGGGGTGATGCCGAGGGCCTCGGCGGCCTCGCCGCCGTAGGAGGCGGCGGCCGGGTCGTGGTCGTAGGCGTGCACGGTGAACGGGACGGCGGCGGCTTCCAGGGCGACGGTGGCGGGGGTGCCCTGGCCGCCCTTCTTCGTCTTCTTGGCCATGCGGGGTCCTCGGGGTCGTCGGGTCGTCAGGGCCCTCTGTCAGTCGTGGTCGTCGGGCCTCGGTCAGCCGGGGGCCCGGGTCGGTCGGGCCGTCGGCCAGCCGGGGGCCCGGGCCCGTCGGGTGCCCCGGTCAGTTGGGGCTGAAGGTCTGGCGGGTGAGGTCGACGGCGGGCAGCGAGGGCAGCCAGCTGAGGACGGCGGTCTCGCGGCGCAGCAGGTCGAGTTCGGCGCGCAGCCGCTCGGCGTTGTCCGGGCAGGCGAGCAGCCGCTGCTTGACCGGTGTCTCGAACACCGAGGCGGCGGCGACCAGGTAGGAGAGCACCTGGGGGTCGTCCGGGAGGTCCTGGTGGCCGACGGTGCTGGCCTCGCGGGCGCCGGCCAGGCGCTTCTGGTAGACCCGGAACGCCCGCTCGACCTCGGAGGCCAGCGCGCCCGAGCCCTCGCCGGGGCGCTCGTCGATCGTCTCGGTCTCGCCGGTCAGGTACGGGCCGGAGGCGTCCACCGAGCGCAGCCGGAACCGGGTGGTGCCGGTGACCAGCAGCTCGTAGCGGCCGTCCGGCTGGTGCTGGACGGACGCGACGTCGGCGACGCAGCCGACCGGGAAGAGCGCCTCCAGCGGGTCCCCGGTGACGGTGCCGAGGCCGTCCAGCGGACCGGCCGGGCCCTCCTCGGGCCGGACCGGCGCGACCTCCCGGCCGTCCTTGATCGCGAGCACGCCGAACCGCCGGGGGGTGTCCTCGGGCTGTTCGAGCAGATCGGCGACGAGACGGCGGTAGCGCTCCTCGAAGACGTTCAGGGGCAGCACCAGGCCCGGGTAGAGCACGGTGTTCAGCGGGAAGAGCGGCAGCCGTTCTGTCACGGCGGACAGCGTAGTTCCCCGGGCCCGGCGGTTGTCGCCCGCCCGCGACGATCGACGCTATCCGCGCTGCAGCATCCGCGTGGCGCCGGCGACGACCGTGGAGGCGAGCAGCCAGCCGATCACGACCAGCCCGGCGGAGATCCACTGGGTGAGGCCGCCGGGGTTCCAGCCGCCCTGGTTCAGGTCCACGATCGGCAGCAGCTGGTTGAGGGTGTACAGCACCGGGTTCCAGTGCGGGCGCTCGTCGGCCTTGAGCGGCTGCAGCGGGTGGGTGGCGAACCAGAGGCTGCCGAGGATCCAGGCGAGCAGCAGCCACAGGCCCGCCCGGCCGGGCCGGTAGCCGTAGCCCACGGTGGCGTCCTGGACCGCGCCCCAGACCCGGGCCGGCAGCGGCAGGGTGCGCCGGCGCCGGCGCTGCTTGGCGTAGAGCACCTCGCGGGCGTCGTCGTCGGCGCCGTCGCGGCGCAGGGCGGCGGCGAGCTGCTCGTAGGACTCCGGCTGGAAGTCCACCGAGGAGCCCTCCAGCCAGGCGATCCGCTGCTGGACGGTGAAGGGCCTGAACGGGCGCAGGTTCTCGTAGACGAAGCCGGTGAGCCGCAGGTGCCCGCCGAGCGGCCAGGCGTCCGGGTCGTCGACCAGGTTGCCGACCCGGGCGCGGGAGAGCGAGACCGTGCCGGTGGGGCGGAACTTGCAGGAGAAGCGCAGCTCGGGGGTCTGGATGCGGCTCAGCGCGAGCTCGTCGTCACCCTCCAGGTGGAATTCGCCGGAGATCAGGCAGGCGGCCTCGAAACGGGAGTCGGACAGCCGGACCCGGCCGAAGGCCCGGAACGGGGTGACGGGGCCGTCGGGCGGCGGGAGCTGGCCGTAGCCGGAGCCGTAGTAGCCGCGGGAGCCGGTCCAGCCGATGTCGGCGGAGCCGGTCAGGTAGAGGGTGTGGCCGACGATGACACGGACGGCGTTGAAGCAGACGCGGTTCTTCTCCGGGACGGCGCGCAGCTGGGCGCCGCGCAGCGAGAGCCGGCCGCCTATCCGGGCCGTGCGGATGCTCAACTCGCCTTCCGTCTCCAGGCGTTCGGCCTCGAAGTCCTGGTTGACGGTGATCCCGTCGGCGGACACGGCGCGGGCGTAGCGGTCGCCGCCGACCACCGTCTGGTTGAGCAGCAGGTCGGTGCCGATCTTGGCGTCGGTGAGCCGGATGCCGTCGGGGACGCGGCAGCGGGCCAGGTGGAGGTCGCCGGTGGTGGAGAGCCGGGAGGCCTCCAGCCGGGGGATCAGGCAGCCCACGAAGCGCAGCGTCGAGGCCGCGGCCTCGGAGACCAGGACCTTCTGGTCGAAGCGGCAGTCGTGGACCTCGACGTAGCGGTCGATGGTGGCGCCGGCCAGCTTGAGCGCGCCGGTCACCCGCACGCCGCTGAGCCGCAGCGAGGCGACCTTGCCGGGCGCGGGCTCGGGGCCGGCCAGCAGCAGGTGGGCGAGCACCTCGGCGCGGACGGTCCGCTCGGGGCCCCAGACGGCGTCGCCGAAGGCGTCGTCGTCCTCCGGCCGGCCCGTCCGCAGATCCAGGACGTCACCCTGGCGGTAGGCCTCCCAGAGCCTCTGCTCGACCCCGTTCCAGCCCTCCGGAGCACGCTCCGCCATGGTTTCCCCCGCCCCCCGGTCGTCTCGCCTTTCGTATCACGGACTGAAATGCGGGGCCAGCGGTTCCGGCCACTCCTTACACTGGGTGGCGTGATCTCTCGAATCGACCTCCGCGGCTCGCTGGACGACCCGCGTGACCTGCTGCCCCGTGCCGAGTTCGACGTGGCGGCCGCCCTGGAGAAGGTGCGGCCGATCGCCGAGGACGTACGCCATCGCGGGGTCGCGGCGCTGATCGAGATCACCGAGCGCTTCGACGGCGTCCGGCTGGAGTCGACCCGGGTCCCGGCCGAGCAGCTGACCGCGGCGTTGGAGACGCTGGACCCGAAGGTCCGCGCCGCTCTGGAGGAGTCGATCCGCCGGGCCCGCGCCGTCCACGCGGACCAGCGCCGCACCGGGCACACCACCCAGGTGGTGCCGGGCGGCACGGTCACCCAGCGCTGGGTGCCGGTCGAGCGGGTCGGCCTGTACGTGCCGGGCGGGCTGGCGGTCTACCCCTCCTCCGTGGTGATGAACGTGGTGCCGGCCCAGGAGGCGGGCGTCCGGGGCATCGCGGTCTCCTCGCCGCCGCAGAAGGAGTTCGGGGGCCGGGTCCACCCGACCATCCTGGCGGCCTGCGCGCTGCTCGGCGTGGACGAGGTCTACTCCGTCGGCGGCGCCCAGGCGGTCGCGATGTTCGCCCTCGGTACCGAGGAGTGCGAGCCGGTCGACATGGTGACCGGCCCCGGCAACATCTACGTGGCCGCCGCCAAGCGCTACTTCGCCGGCCGGATCGGCATCGACTCCGAGGCCGGTCCGACCGAGATCGCCGTCCTCGCCGACGACAGCGCCCTGCCGTCCGACGTCGCCGCCGACCTGATCAGCCAGGCCGAGCACGGCCCGACCTCCGGCTCCGTGCTGGTCACCGACTCCCCGGCGCTGGCCGACGCGGTCGAGGCCGAGCTGGCCGCGCAGGTCGCCAGGACCAAGCACGGCGAGCGGGTGGCCGAGGCGCTGGGCGGCCGGCAGTCCGGCATCATCCTGGTCGACGACCTGGAGCAGGGCCTCGCCGTGGTCAACGCCTACGCGGCCGAGCACCTGGAGATCCAGACCCGCGACCCGCACGCGGTGGCGGCGAAGGTCGTCAACGCCGGCGCGGTCTTCATCGGCCGCTGGACCCCGGTCTCGCTGGGCGACTACGCGGCCGGCTCCAACCACGTGCTGCCGACCGGCGGCTGCGCCTGCCACTCCTCCGGGCTGTCGGTGCAGACCTTCCTGCGCGGCGTCCAGGTCGTCGAGTACGACCGGGACGCGCTGGCGGGCGTCGCCGCGCACGTCGTCACCCTGGCGAACGCGGAGGACCTGCCGGGGCACGGGGACGCGATCAAGGCCCGCTTCGACTGGACGGTGCCGGGCTCGTGACTCCTGAGACCTCCGGGGCTCCTGTGACCCCTCCGACGCCGGCGACCCCGGCGGGTGCCGCTCCGGGGACCCGGATCGACGACCTCCCCGTCCGCGACGAGCTGCGCGGCCAGTCCCCGTACGGCGCGCCGCAGCTGGACGTGCCCGTCCAGCTGAACACCAACGAGAACCCGTACCCGCTGCCCGAGGAGCTGGTGGCCCGGATCGCCGAGCGCGTCGCCGAGGCCGCCCGCGGGCTGAACCGCTACCCCGACCGGGACGCGGTCGAGCTGCGCGAGGGCCTCGCCGCGTACCTCGGCAGGACCACCGGCTTCCCGGTCCGGCGCGCGCAGGTGTGGGCGGCCAACGGCTCCAACGAGGTGCTCCAGCAGCTGCTGCAGACCTTCGGCGGCCCCGGCCGCAGCGCGCTCGGCTTCGAGCCCTCGTACTCGATGCACGCGCTGATCTCCCGGGGCACCGGCACCGCCTGGATCTCCGGCCCGCGCAACGACGACTTCACCATCGACGTGGACGCCGCCGTCGCCGCCATCGCGCGGCACCGGCCGAACGTGGTCTTCGTCTGCTCGCCCAACAACCCGACCGGCACCGCCGTGGACGCCGACACCGTGCTGCGGCTGTACGAGGCCGCGCAGGCCGCCCGGCCCAGCCTGGTGGTGGTGGACGAGGCGTACGTCGAGTTCTCGCACCGCGCCTCGCTGCTGCCGCTGATCGAGGGCCGGCCCAACCTGGTGGTCAGCCGGACCATGTCCAAGGCCTTCGGCGCGGCCGGGCTGCGCCTGGGCTACCTCGCCGCCGACCCGGCCGTGGTGGACGCGGTGCAGCTGGTGCGCCTGCCGTACCACCTGTCGGCCGTCACCCAGGCCACCGCGCTGGCCTGCCTGGAGCACACCGACACCCTGCTCGGGTACGTCGGGCGGCTCAAGGAGGAGCGCGACCGGCTGGTCGACGCGCTGCGGGGGATGGGCCTGGAGGTCACCGACTCGGACGCCAACTTCGTCCAGTTCGGCCGCTTCGCCGACACCCACGCGGTGTGGCGGGCCATCCTCGACCAGGGCGTCCTGGTCCGCGACAACGGCGTCCCCGGGTGGCTGCGCGTCACCGCCGGCACGCCCGCCGAGAACGACGCCTTCCTGGACGCCGTCCGCAGAGTCAGCAAGGAGCTGTGACCCCCATGTCCCGCATCGGACGCGTCGAGCGCACCACCAAGGAGACCTCGGTCCTGGTCGAGATAGACCTCGACGGCACCGGGCGGACCGACATCTCCACGGGCGTCGGCTTCTACGACCACATGCTCGACCAGCTCGGCCGGCACGGCCTGTTCGACCTCACCGTCAAGACCGACGGCGACCTGCACATCGACACCCACCACACCATCGAGGACACCGCCCTCGCGCTCGGCGCCGCGTTCAAGCAGGCCCTCGGCGACAAGGTGGGCATCTACCGCTTCGGCAACTGCACGGTGCCGCTGGACGAGTCGCTCGCCCAGGTCACCGTGGACCTCTCCGGCCGGCCGTACCTGGTGCACACCGAGCCCGAGGGCATCGCGCCGATGATCGGCTCGTACGACACCACGATGACCCGGCACATCCTGGAGTCCTTCGTGGCCCAGGCGCAGATCGCGCTGCACGTCCACGTGCCGTACGGGCGCAACGCCCACCACATCGTGGAGTGCCAGTTCAAGGCGCTGGCCCGGGCGCTGCGCTACGCCGCCGAGCGCGACCCGCGCGCGGCCGGAATCCTCCCGTCGACCAAGGGTGCGCTGTGAGCAACACCGCGATGATCCTCATCTTCGTCGGCCTCTTCCTGGCCGGCGGAGTCATCTCCTTCTGGAAGCAGAAGCACTCGAAGAGCGTCATCCTGGTGCTCGCCTTCGGCTCCGTGATGTGCCTGGCCTCCGGCCTCATGCGCCTGTAGACCCGCCGCCCGCCGCATAGAGACTGGACACCTGAACATGGGCAAGAACGTCGTCGTCCTCGACTACGGCTCCGGCAACCTCCGCTCGGCGCAGCGCGCCCTGGAGCGGACCGGAGCGGACGTCACGGTCAGCTCCGACTACGACACCGCGATGGCCGCGGACGGCCTGCTCGTCCCCGGCGTGGGCGCCTTCGAGGCCTGCATGCGCGGGCTCAAGTCCGTCCGGGGCGACTGGATCATCGGCCGCCGGCTGGCCGGGGGCCGACCGGTCATGGGCATCTGCGTCGGCATGCAGATCCTCTTCGAGAAGGGGGTCGAGCACGGCGTCGAGACGGCCGGCTGCGACGAGTGGCCGGGCACCGTGGAGCCGCTGGACGCCCCCGTCGTCCCGCACATGGGCTGGAACACCGTGGACGCGCCCGAGGGCAGCCGGATGTTCGCCGGCCTCGACCCGGAGACCCGCTTCTACTTCGTGCACTCCTACGGGGTGCGGCACTGGGAGCTGGAGACCCACAGCGCGCGGATCAACCCGCCGCTGGTCACCTGGGCCACCCACGGGCAGCCGTTCGTCGCGGCCGTCGAGAACGGCCCGCTGTGGGCCACCCAGTTCCACCCCGAGAAGTCCGGCGACGCCGGCGCCGCCCTGTTGACCAACTGGGTCGACACCCTCTGACCGTCTGAGAGTTGATCTGATGAGCCTCGAACTGCTGCCCGCCGTCGACGTCCGGGACGGTCAGGCCGTCCGCCTGGTCAAGGGCGCCTCCGGCACCGAGACCTCCTTCGGCGAGCCGCTGGCCGCCGCCCTCGCCTGGCAGAACGCCGGCGCCGAGTGGCTGCACCTGGTCGACCTGGACGCCGCCTTCGGCACCGGCTCCAACTACGAGCTGCTGCGCGAGGTCACCGGACAGCTGGACGTCAAGGTCGAGCTGTCCGGCGGCATCCGCGACGACGAGTCGCTCGCCCGGGCGCTCGCCACCGGCTGCACCCGGGTCAACCTCGGCACCGCCGCCCTGGAGGCCCCCGAGTGGGTCGCCAAGGCCATCGCCGAGCACGGCGACCGGATCGCCGTCGGCCTCGACGTCGTCGGCACCACCCTGCGCGGCCGCGGCTGGACCCGCGACGGCGGCCAGCTCTTCGACGTGCTGGAGCGCCTCAACCGGGAGGGCTGCGCCCGCTACGTCGTCACCGACGTCAACCGGGACGGCACCCTGACCGGCCCCAACCTCCAGCTGCTGCGCGACGTCTGCGCCGCGACGGACCGGCCCGTGGTCGCCTCCGGCGGCGTCTCCTCGCTCGACGACCTGCGCGCCATCGCCACGCTGGTCGGCGAGGGTGTCGAGGGCGCCATCGTGGGCAAGGCACTCTACGAGCAGAAGTTCACCCTCGAAGAGGCCCTGGAGGCGGTTTCAGGATGACGGACGGTCGGATCGTACGCGGCAGGGTCGGTGGCTTCTCCCCCTGGGAGGACGAGTTCGGCTACTCCCGGGCGGTCGCCGCGGGCGACCACGTGCACGTGGCCGGCTCCACCGCCTGGGTGGACGGCCGGATCGAGCACGAGGGCGACCCGTACCGGCAGACCCTCGCCGCGTTCGGCGTCGGGCTCAAGGCCCTGGCCGCGTACGGTCTGACCACCGACGACGTGGTCCGCACCCGGATGTACATCACCCACGTCCGCGACGCCGAGGAGGTGGGCCGCGCCCACCGCGAACTCTTCGACGCCGCACGCCCGGTGGCCACCATGGTGGTGGTCGAGGGACTGATCGACTCCCGGATGATGGTCGAGATCGAACTCGACGCGTACCGATCCGGGCTGGCAAAGACCCTGGAAGCCCAGGGACCCCTGGAAGGCGAACAGCCGTGACCCTCGCAGTACGTGTCATCCCCTGCCTCGACGTGGACGCCGGGCGGGTGGTCAAGGGCGTCAACTTCCAGAACCTGCGCGACGCCGGCGACCCGGTCGAGATGGCCAAGCTCTACGACGCCGAGGGCGCCGACGAGCTGACCTTCCTCGACATCACCGCCTCCTCCGGCGACCGGGAGACCACCTACGACGTGGTCCGCCGCACCGCCGAGCAGGTCTTCATCCCGCTGACGGTGGGCGGCGGCATCCGCGCCGTCGAGGACGTCGACAAGCTGCTGCGGGCCGGCGCCGACAAGGTCGGCGTCAACACCGCGGCGATCGCCCGGCCGGAGCTGGTCCGGGAGATCGCCGAGCGGTTCGGACGGCAGGTGCTGGTGCTGTCGGTGGACGCCCGGCGCTGCCCCGCCGGTGTCGAGACCGCGTCCGGCTTCGAGGTCACCACGCACGGCGGGCGCCGGGGCACCGGGCTCGACGCCGTCGAATGGGCGGCCCGCGCCGCCGAGTTGGGGGCGGGTGAGATCCTGCTCAACTCGATGGACGCGGACGGCACCAAGGACGGCTACGACCTGGACATGATCCGGGCCGTGCGCGAGGCCGTGTCGGTGCCGGTGATCGCCTCCGGCGGGGCGGGCAAGCTCGCGGACTTCGCGCCGGCCGTCGACGCGGGCGCGGACGCGGTGCTGGCCGCCAGCGTGTTCCACTTCGGGGACCTGCGGATCGGCGAGGTCAAGGGCGCGCTGCGGGAGGCCGGGCACCAGGTGCGGTGACCGGTCGGTAGGTCGCTTCGTGCGTCGCTCCGTGCGTGGTTTCGTGCGCCGCTTCGTGCGTGCGAGGGCCCGTCGCGCCGGTGTGCGGCGGGCCCTCGCCGCGTGCTCGGGGCTCCGGGTGCTCAGGACTCCCGGGGCTCGCCCTTGATCAGGGCGAAGGGGGCGCCGTTCGGGTCCGCCAGCCAGGCGAGGCGCCCGACGTTCTCCACGTCCGAGGCCGGCATCAGCACCGTGCCGCCGGCCGCCGTCGCCTTGGAGATCACGCCGTCCACGTCCTCGGTGGCGAAGTAGGGCGTCCAGGCGGACGGCTGCTCCGGGGACATGGTCGGGGCGATGCCGCCGAAGCTGGTGGCCCGCTGGTCGCCCTCGGCGGTGGAGACCACCCGGTAGTCCATGCCCGGCGACGGCTCGAAGTTCTCCACCCGCCAGCCGAACAGCTGCCGGTAGAAGGCGAAGGCGCCCTCCTGGTCGGAGGTGTGCAGCTCGGCCCAGACCAGCGCCCCCTCGTCGGAGACGAGGTCCAGCCCCGTGGTGTTGCCGGCCTGCCAGATCGCGAACCGGGCGCCCTGCGGGTCCGAGAACTGGGCCAGCCGGCCCTCCTGCATGACGTCCATCGGCTCGACCAGGACCTTGCCGCCGGCCTTCTGGACGGCGTTGGCGGTGGCGTCCGCGTCGGCGCTGCGGAAGTACGTCGTCCAGGTGGACGGGTCCCCCTCGTTGAGCGAACCGATCGCGCCGACGGTCCTGCCGTTCAGCTGGACGAACCCGTAACCGCCGGTCCCGGGGACCTCCTGGAAGGTCCAGCCGAACACCTGGTGGTAGAACGCGGCGCTGGCGGGGATGTCCGGGCTGCCCAGGTCGATCCAGCAGGGCGAGCCGATGGGGAAGTCGGTGGTGAGCATGGCGGTGTGCCCTTCGACGGAGAGTGGCCGGGACGGTTCCGTCGGGCGCGCGCACGCCCCCTCCCGGCCACCTGCGAGTCTGCACCCGGGCACTGACATCCGCAGCCGGAGCGGGGGGCCGTCCGCTCGCGGAACGGTGGCGGGCCGGTCCGGCCCCCGGCCCCGTCGTCCGGACGTGCCGGCGAGGACGGCCGGGAAGCCGTCGCCGCCCCGCCGCAGGCCGTGCGCCCTACTTCGGGGGCAGCGGCAGGACGTGGCGCAGGGCCTCAACGGCGTCCGGGGCGCCGTCGACGGTGACGGTGGTGCGTTCCCCGCGGCCGTAGGTGAACAGGACGAGCTCGGCGGGCTCGCCGGTGACGCGGACGGGGGCGTCGCCCGCGGGGCCGACGGTGAGGGAACGGCCGTCGGGGTGGGTGAGGGCCAGCCGGACGGGTGAGCGCCGGCCGGCCTCCAGCCGGGCGATGAGCGGCAGACGGCGCCAGAGGGCCTCGGCCCGGCCGGGCGGAACGGGCTGCGCGGTCCAGTCGTCGGCCGCGCGCAGGACGTCCTCGGCGTGGACGAAGTACTCGACGGTGTTCGCCGCCTCGTCGGCACCGGGAAGCGCGAACGGCGAGTAGACCGGCGGCCCGGCCCGGAACAGCCGCACCAACTCCTCGTACGGCCGCTGGGCGTAGCCGTCCTGCACCCGCCGCGTCCACCCGGCCAGCGCCCCGACCCGGATCCCGGCCGCCGCGTCGGGGCGGCGCTCGCGGACGACCAGGTGGGCGGCGAGGTCCCGGGTGGTCCAGCCGGCGCAGAGCGTGGGGGCGTCCGGGCCGGCGGCGGTCAGGAGTCGGGCGAGCCGGTGGCGTTCGGCGAGGGCGTGGTTCGACATGACGTCAGCCTAGGGGCTCCTCCCGCACCCGGTGGGTCCGGTCGCTCGGCTCTCGGAGCTTCCTCGACGCGATCCTGCTCTCCGTCACCCGATGACCGCCGCGAGGCCGGTGCAGAGAAGCTGGACGCTCCGTGCGAACTTCTCGTCCTGGCTCAGGCGCGGCATCAACGGGCCCATGACGAGGGGGAACCGCTCGCGCAGTCCGGCGTAGAGCTCGGCTGTGACGGTCGGCGGCGCCGTCGGCTGGTTCTGCTCCTGGAGGACGAAGCCGGTGACGTGGCTGAGCAGGGTGTCGGCGGCGATGCCGCAGTGGTCGGCGGGCAGACCGGCGTCGAGGAGGGTGCGCAGCAGGCGTTCCATCAGGGAGAGGGCGCCGGTGCTGAGCGTCCCGGGGCTCTCGGCGAGGAGCTGGGCGCCGCCGGGGTGCTGCTTGATGCTCAGCCGCAGGGTGGTGGCCTGGGTCCGGATGCGGTCCTGCCAGGTGGCGTCGGCCGGGAGGGCGTCCAGGGCCTCGGTGCCCGCGTCGTAGGCCCGGCGGCAGACCCGGTCGGCCATCAGGGCGAGCAGCTCCTCCTTGCCGCGTACGTGGTAGTAGAGGCTGCCCGCGTGGGCGTCGAGGCGGTCGGCGACCTGGCGCATGGACAGGTTCTGGTAGCCGACCTCGGCGAAGACGGCCATGCCCGCGTCGACGATGCGGTCCTTGGTGAGCTTCATGGACTCACCGTACAGCGTTTTCCAACACCGTTCGAAAGTTGTGCTAGCTTTGCGTCGGCAAGTTTTCGAACGGTGTTGGAAACACCGGAACCGGGGGGAGGGGCCAGACGTGGAGGCGATCGTCTTCAACGTGACCACGGCCGCGCTGATGGTCATGATGGTCAACTGCGGGCTCGGCGTGGTGGGCCGCGACACCCTGCGCGGACGGCCGCTGCCGTGGGCGGCGATCGCCCTGACCGCGCTCGCCGTCGGTGGCGTGCTGCTCCAGCTCGTCTGGTCCGGCGCGATGGACGCGCTCGACGCCGACCCCGCCAAGTCGGGCTGGTGGCGCGAGTTCACCTCGGTGTTCCTGCAGAACGGCGGCCTCTTCGGCGGCCTGTGGAACCTCGTCACCCTCGCCGCCGTCGCCGCGCTGGCCCAGTGGTACTGGGGCGGCCCGCTCACCCTCGGCTTCTTCCTCGCCGGCATCCTGCTGCCCGGCCGCGTCGACACCCTGCTCGGCCTGGGCGACGGCCCCAGCACCGACCCCCGCAACTTCGCCGGCAGCTCCGGCGCCACCTACTTCCTCGGCGCCACCCTCGCCCTCGCCTTCCTCACCCGCACCCGCCTCCCCAAGGAGATCGCGCTGGCAGCCGGCGTCCCCGCCCTGGGCCTCGCCATGTGGCTCGCCCAGGAGAACGGCCACGGACTGGTGTCCGTCTACGGCTTCGCCCTCGCCGCGGCGGCGTGGGCGGTCCGCCGCCGACCGCTCCACCGGGCACCCGGCCGCGCGGTCTGACCCGCGGACGCGCCGCCGGCGCCACGATCACCGTCGACGCGGCCGGCAGCGCGGACCTCGGTCCGGGAACTCGACGTGACCGCGCGGCCGTGCCGAAGGCGTGCACTTCCTTCGCCGTCCGGCGCCGGTGGGCGGGCCTCTCGACCTCGGGCTCCGGGCGCCGACCGCCCGTTGGGGGCGAGTTCGGTGAACTGCCTGCCGAGGAGGGGGTGGGTGGGCCATCCTCGTGGCCATGACCTCCGAGCAGCAGCCGCCCGCAGCCGGCTCCCGCCCGTCCCGCGGCCTGGTCCTCACCGTGGCCGCCGTGCTGGTCGTCCTGCTCGCGGTGGTGGCCACCGCGGTGCTCTGGCCGGACGACAGGAAGCCGGCCGCCGCGCCACCGCCGCCCACCCCCACGGCAACGGTCACCCCGACGCCGACACCCACCCCGACGCCCACGCCGCAGCCGCCGTACGCCTTCTTCCCGGTCGGCGCCTGCTTCGACCACCCGCAGCTGAGCCCGGTGATCACCAAGCCGGAGGAGCGCCCCTGCACCGGCGACCACGACGGTGAGGTGATCGCCGACCTCAAGCTGGCCGACGGCATCACCGGCGACATCCCGCTCGCCCTCGCCATGCGGGACGGCTGCAAGGAGGCCGAAGCCGCCGCCAAGGCCCGCCAGGGTGACGGAAAGACCTACTACGGCCGTCAGTTCGGCCCGGCGATGGCCAACTACCAGCAGGGCTGGCGCGACTACACCTGCACCCTGACCGCCGGCAACAAGCAGGGCGGCCCCAAGCTCACCGGGCAGCTGCGCCCGTAAGGGCTCCCGGCCGGAGGGGGCCGCCGCTGGTCGGTCGGCATCCGGCATCCGATTCCCGGTCGCGCTCGGTACCGGGCGGGGGCGGGCGCCGCCGGGGCGGTGGGGCGGGCTGACACAATGGGGCCCATGTCCACGACACCCGCCACCCCTGGCAGCACCGCCCTCGCGCCCGAGATCGCCGCGCGGCTCAAGCGCACCGAGGACGGGCTGCTCCCGGCCATCGCCCAGCAGTACGACACCGGCGAGGTGCTGATGCTCGGGTGGATGGACGACGAGGCGTTGCACCGCACCCTCACCACGGGCCGCTGCACCTACTGGAGCCGCAGCCGCCGTGAGTACTGGGTGAAGGGCGACACCTCGGGCCACGTCCAGGCGGTCAAGTCGGTGGCCCTGGACTGCGACGGCGACACCCTGCTGGTCAAGGTCGACCAGAGCGGCGCGGCCTGCCACACCGGTGACCGCACCTGCTTCGACGCCGACGTGCTCCCGCTGTCCTGATCCCTCCCCGTCCACAACTCCAGAAGGTGCCGCCCGTCATGGATCTCGAAGCCTTCCGCAAGCTCGCCGTCGACACCCGGGTCATCCCGGTCACCCGCAGGCTCCTCGCGGACGGCCTCACCCCGATCGGCCTCTACCGCAGCCTCGCCGAGGAGCGGCCCGGCACCTTCCTGCTGGAGTCCGCCGAGCAGGGCCGCAGCTGGTCGCGCTACTCCTTCGTCGGGGTGCGCAGCGCCGCCGCGCTCACCGTCGGCCCGGACGGCGGGGCCCGCTGGCTCGGCACCCCGCCGGTCGGCATCCCCACCACCGGCGACCCGCTGGAGGTGCTGCGCACCGCCCTGCAGGCGCTGCACACCCCGCGGCAGGAGGACGACGGCCTGCCCCCGCTCACCGGCGGCCTGGTCGGCTACCTCGGCTACGACATCGTCCGCCGGCTGGAGAAGCTGCCCGACCTCAACCCGGACGACCTGGGCCTGCCCGAGCTGACCATGCTGCTCGCCACCGACCTCGCCGTGCTCGACCACGTCGACGGCACGGTGCTGCTGATCGCCAACGCCGTCAACCACAACGACCTCGCCAGCGGCGTGGACGAGGCCTGGGCGGACGCGGTGGCCCGGCTGGACGCGATGGAGGCCGAGCTGTCCAAGCCGGTCGACCCGGGCCTGGCCACCTTCTCCCCGGCCGGCCCCGGCGAGGTGCACTCGCCGTTCGGCGGCGAGCCGTACCGGGCCGCGGTGGAGGAGATCAAGGAGCGGATCCGGGCCGGCGAGGCCTTCCAGGTGGTGCCCTCGCAGCGCTTCGAGGCGCCCTGCCCGGCCTCCGCGCTGGACGTCTACCGGGTGCTGCGCACCACCAACCCCAGCCCGTACATGTACCTGTTCCGCTTCCCCGGGCCGGACGGCGGCGCCGAGGGCGGCTTCGACGTGGTCGGCTCCAGCCCGGAGGCGCTGGTCAAGGTGACCGGGGGCGAGGCGATGCTGCACCCGATCGCCGGCACCCGGCACCGCGGCGCCACCCCGCACGAGGACGCGGAGCTGGCCGCCGAGCTGCTCGCCGACCCCAAGGAGCGGGCCGAGCACCTGATGCTGGTGGACCTGGGCCGCAACGACCTCGGCCGGGTCTGCGAGCCGGGCAGCGTCGAGGTGGTCGACTTCATGCAGATCGAGCGCTACAGCCACGTGATGCACATCGTGTCGACGGTGACCGGCAAGGTCGCGCCCGGGCGGACCGCCTTCGACGTGCTGACCGCCTGCTTCCCGGCCGGCACCCTCTCCGGCGCCCCCAAGCCCCGGGCGATGCGGATCATCGAGGAGCTGGAGCCCACCCGGCGCGGCCTGTACGGCGGCTGCGTCGGCTACCTGGACTTCGCCGGGGACTCGGACACCGCGATCGCGATCCGCACCGCGGTGCTGCGCGACGGCACCGCCTACGTGCAGGCCGGCGCGGGCGTGGTCGCCGACTCCGACCCGCACGGCGAGGACACCGAGTGCCGCAACAAGGCGGCCGCCGTGCTGCGGGCCGTCGCCACCGCCAATACGCTGCGGAGGCCGGAACTGTCCTGAGGCGCGAGGAGGCGGCCGGGATGCCCGAGGTCCCCGACGTGCCCGACGTCCCCGACGTGCCCGAGACGGCCGAGGTGCCGTACGACGAGTTGCGCTGGGCGGTCGTGCTCGGCGCGGCCGGCCAGCTCGGCGAGCAGCCGGCGGGCCACGGGCGGGTGCTGTCCGGGGTGGCGATCGACTTCCCGGCCGACTCCTCGGCGGACGCCCCGCCGGTGCTCGCCCCGGACCTCGCCGTGCTCGCCCCGGACGCGGTCCGGGGCGGGCGGGGCCGGTTCGTGGCGGCCGGGGTCGAGGCGGTGCTGGAGCTGGCCCGGCCGGGTCTGGCGGAGGCGGCGAGGGCGTACGCGTGCAGCGGCGTCCCGCTGTACGTGGTGGTCGATCCGGCCGCGGCGGTCTGCACCGTGCACACCGCGCCGTCCCCGGAGGGGGTGTACCGGGAGGCCGAACGGGTGCCGTTCGGCAACGACCTCTTCCTGCCGCTCGGCGGCCGCACGGTGGTGCTGCGCACGGACGAGTTCCCCACCCCGCGACCCGCCCCCTGACCCGCCCCGCGCCCCACCCCGCCGCCCACCCCCGACCGACCCGCGACGCGACCCGCCCCCACCCCGGGTACGGCCCCCGGCGTCAGCCGGGGGATAGTGGACGGGTGACCGCTGAGCAGACCCCCGCCCCCGCCACCCCCAGCCGCCGCACCCTCGGCGTGATGCTGCTGCTGACCGTGCTGAGCGCCGTGCTGGTGCTGACCGCGGTCGGGCGGACCTGGGCCGAGGGCCGGGCCGGCACCCTGGACGTCTCCGTCACCGGCGGCAGGATCTCCGAACTGCCCGGCGGCCTGGCCCTGGTGGGCCTCGCCGCGGCGGTCGCGGTGTTCGCGGTGCGCGGCGCCGGCCGGCTCGCCGTCGGCGCGCTGACCCTGCTGGCCGGGCTCGGCGCGGCCGCCGCCTCGGTGGCCGGGGCGGGCGACACCGCCGCGCTGGACGCCGAGGCCGCCCGCAAGCTGGCGCTGACCGGCTCGGCGGCCACCGAGGTCTCGCACACCGCCTGGCCCTGGGTGGCGCTGCTCGGCGGGGCGCTGCTCGCCCTGGCCGGACTGCTCACCCTGCGCTACGGCCGGGGCTGGCCGGCCATGGGCAGCCGCTACGAGGCGCCGACCCGCAGGACCCCGGCGAAGGCCGACACCCCGGGCGACCTGTGGAAGGCCCTGGACCGCGGCGAGGACCCCACCGCGGTGTGAGCCGCGCGCACGTGACGCGTGAGCCGCGCGCATGTGACGCGATAGACCCGCCACCCGCTTTGGGCCCCCGATGTGTGGCCCGGCACAATGGAACCCGTCAACCCGCCGGCGGCCCCGCAGGCCCGGCCGGGCCCCGAGAGCCAAGGAGCACCATTCAGATGGCAGCAGCAGCACACGGCCACACCCCCGCCGCCTGGACCGGCGTCGTCATCTCCTTCGTCGGTTTCGGTGTCGCGGGCGTCGCGATGATCCTGCCGTCGGTGCTGCTCGTCTGGGTCGGCCTGGCGGTCGTCCTGGCCGGCGGTGTGGTCGGCAAGGCCATGTCCCTGGCGGGCATGGGCAAGCAGGCCAGCACCAACGTCTACAAGTCGGTCGAGGAGCAGACCGCGGCCCGTGAGGCCGCCGCCGTCGCCGCCTGACGACGGATCGTCGCACCACACGTTTGTCGTACATCGGAACGGCGGGCGCGCCACGCCCGCCGTTTCGTCGTGTCCGGGCCCGATCCGGGCAGAATCGGGGCGTGACCTCCGCCTCCACCGCCTCCGCCCCGCCGCCCGTGCTGCGCCGGCTGAGGCCGCCGCTGACCGCGCTGGCGGCGGTGGCCGTCCCCGCCGCGTACGTCGCCGTGGTGGACCCGAACACCCCCGGGCACTACCCGGAGTGCCCGTTCCTGACCGCCACCGGCTGGTGGTGTCCCGGCTGCGGGGGGATCCGCTGCGTCCACGCGCTGACCCACGGGGACCTCACCGGGGCCCTGCACGACAACGCCGTCGCCGTCCTGCTGTTCGGCGTGCTGGCGGTGCTCTGGCTGCGCTGGGGCTGGGCCGCGCTGACCGGCGGGGCGCCGCCCAGGATCACCGTCGGAGGCCGGCGCTGGGCGCTGATCGCCTTGCTGGTGCTGGTGTTCACCGTGGTGCGCAACTCGTCGATCGGGGCGGGGCTCGCGCCGCCGCTGGTCTGATCCGGCCGCGGGACGGCCGGTCCGGGCCGCTTTTCCGGCCCCCGGACCCGCTTTTCCGGCCGCCGGGCCGTGCGTCCCGACCTGCCGAACCGCGCTTCCCGGCCACCGGCCGCGTCCCGGCGGCCCCCGGACCGTCCGAAAACCGGTGCGAAGACCGTCCGAAAACCGCTGTGGCGCCGACGAAGCCGCAGCTGGGGCGCACCGGGGCGGACGTCCGGTCGGTAGGACGGGGTTCGAACCGATGCGCTCCCCGCCCCCGGGTGCCGATACCATCGAAGAGCCGGTGGGCTGTCGCCCGCCGACTCGCGCCGACCAACTGGCAGAAAAGATGGGGGCTCCTGAGTGAGTGTGCTCGACTCGATCATCGAAGGGGTCCGCGAGGACCTCGCCGAGCGGCAGGCCCGGGTCTCCCTGGACGAGCTCAAGGAGCTCGCCGCCAAGGCCCCGGAGGCCAAGGACGGCGTCACCGCCCTCAAGGGCGACGGGGTCCGGGTGATCTGCGAGGTGAAGCGCTCCAGCCCGTCCAAGGGCGCCCTGGCCTCGATCGCCGATCCGGCCGCCCTGGCGGTCGACTACGCGGCCGGCGGTGCCGCCGCGATCAGCGTGCTGACCGAGCAGCGCCGCTTCGGCGGGTCGCTGGCCGACCTGGACGCCGTCCGCGCCGCGGTGGACACCCCGCTGCTGCGCAAGGACTTCATCGTCACCGCCTACCAGCTGTGGGAGGCCCGTGCGCACGGCGCCGACCTCGCGCTGCTGATCGTCGCGGCCCTCGACCAGCCGGCCCTGGTGTCGCTGATCGAGCGCGCCGAGTCGATCGGCCTCACCCCGCTGGTGGAGGTGCACGACGAGGAGGAGATCAAGCGCGCGGTGGACGCCGGCGCCCGGATCATCGGCGTCAACGCCCGCAACCTCAAGACGCTCGAGGTGGACCGCAACACCTTCGAGAACGTCGCCCACGCGATCCCGGACGGCATCGTCAAGATCGCCGAGTCCGGTGTGCGCGGCCCGCTGGACGTGATCAACTACGCCAACCTGGGCGCCGACGCGGTGCTGGTCGGCGAGACCCTGGTGACCGGCAAGGACCCGCGCGCCGCGGTCGCCGACCTGGTCGCCGCCGGGGCCCACCCCGCCGTCCGGCACAAGGACTGACGCCACCCGATGAAGATCGCCGCCCGACTCGCCCCCGGTTGCCGCCCGCGCGGCTGCCGCGCGCCCGCACGCCGGGTGCTGGGGCGTCGGGTGCGGTACGTCATCGGGTGCGAGCCCGGGCAGGTGCCGGGGCGGCGATGGCGCGTGACGTCCGGCTGAGGCCCAGCCACCCGGCTGAGCCCGGCCGGTCGGACGTCACCGTTGTTCATCTCCGTTCAAGGGAAACCACCATGTCCGAGAAGGACTACCTGCCCGGTGCCCAGGTGCCGGACGCGCGCGGCTACTTCGGCGCGTACGGCGGCCGTTTCATCCCCGAGGCGCTGGTCGCCGCGGTCGAGCAGGTCGCCGAGGAGTACGAGAAGGCCAAGGCCGACCCGGCCTTCGCCGCCGAGCTCGACGGGCTGCTCAAGGACTACACCGGGCGCCCGAGCCCGCTGACCGACGTGCACCGCTTCTCCGCCGAGGCGGGCGGCGCGCGCATCCTGCTCAAGCGCGAGGACCTCAACCACACCGGCTCGCACAAGATCAACAACGTGCTGGGCCAGGCGCTGCTCACCCGGCGGATGGGCAAGACCCGGATCATCGCCGAGACCGGCGCCGGCCAGCACGGCGTGGCCACCGCGACCGCCTGCGCGCTGTTCGGCTTCGACTGCACCATCTACATGGGCGAGGTCGACACCGAGCGCCAGGCGCTCAACGTCGCCCGGATGCGGATGCTCGGCGCCGAGGTGGTGGCCGTCAAGTCCGGCAGCCGGACGCTCAAGGACGCCATCAACGAGGCGTTCCGGGACTGGGTCGCCAACGTCGACTCCACCCACTACCTGTTCGGCACCGTCGCCGGGCCGCACCCGTTCCCGATGATGGTCCGGGACTTCCACCGGGTCATCGGCGTCGAGGCGCGCCGGCAGGTGCTGGAGCGGACCGGGCGGCTGCCCGACGCGGTGGTGGCCTGCGTGGGCGGCGGCTCCAACGCGATGGGGATCTTCCACGAGTTCATCCCGGACGCCGGGGTGCGGCTGGTCGGCTGCGAGGCGGCCGGCGAGGGCGCCGAGACGCCCCGGCACGCGGCCACCCTCACCAAGGGCGACCCGGGGGTGCTGCACGGCTCCCGGACGTACGTCCTCCAGGACGAGGACGGCCAGACCATCGAGTCGCACTCGATCTCGGCGGGGCTGGACTACCCCGGGGTCGGGCCGGAGCACGCCTGGCTGAAGGACACCGGGCGGGCGGAGTACCGGCCGGTCACCGACGACGCCGCGATGCAGGCGCTGCGGCTGCTGTCCCGCACCGAGGGGATCATCCCGGCCATCGAGAGCGCCCACGCGCTCGCCGGGGCGCTGGAGCTGGGGCGCGAGCTCGGGCCGGAGGCGACCGTCCTGGTCTCGCTGTCGGGACGCGGGGACAAGGACATGCACACCGCGGCCGAGTACTTCGGGCTGTACGACGAGCGGACCGGCGGTTCGGGCGAGGGTTCCGGCGACGGCGCCGCCGAGGGGGGCAAGTGATCATGACTTCCAAGCTGAGCGGTGTGCTGGCGGCCGCGAAGGCCGAGGACCGGGCCGCGCTGATCGGCTACCTGCCGGCCGGGTTCCCGACCGTGGACGGCGGGATCCGGGCGGTCAAGGCGCTGATCGAGGGCGGCTGCGACGTGGTCGAGGTCGGCCTGCCGCACTCCGACCCGGTCCTGGACGGCGCGGTCATCCAGACCGCCGACGACATCGCGCTGCGGGGCGGTGTGCGGATCAAGGACGTGCTGCGGACCGTCCAGGAGGTCGCCTCGGCGCACCCCGGGGCCGCGGTGCTGGTGATGACGTACTGGAACCCGGTCGACCGCTACGGCGTGGCGCGGTTCGCGGCGGACCTGGCGGCCGCGGGCGGGGCCGGGTGCATCCTGCCGGACCTCCCGGTGGAGGAGTCCGAGGAGTGGCGCAAGGCGGCGGACGAGCACGGTCTGGACACCGTGTTCGTGGTCGCCCCGAGCAGCAAGGACGCGCGCCTCGCGGAGGTCACGGCGGCGGGCAGCGGGTTCGTGTACGCGGCCGCGGTGATGGGCGTGACCGGGACGCGGTCGGCCGTCGGGTCGATGGCCGAGGACCTGGTCGCCCGGACCCGGGCCACCACGGACCTGCCGGTCTGCGTCGGGCTCGGCGTGTCGGACGCGGCGCAGGCGGCGGAGGTCGCCCGGTTCGCGGACGGCGTGATCGTGGGGTCGGCGTTCGTGAAGCGGATCCTGGCCGCGGGCGAGGACGAGGCCGCGGCGCTGGACGCCGTACGGGCCCTGGCCGGAGAGCTGGCCGAGGGCGTGCGCAGGCGCTGACGCCCGGTAGGACCGTCCGACCGGCGGCCCCTCACTCCCTCGGGGAGTGGGGGGCCGCCGCGTTCCCGGGGCGCTCGCTCGCGGCCGTCGCTCTTCCCGGCCGTCGCTCTTCCGGGTCACGCGCCCTCCCGCGGCACGAGCGCTTCCGCCGCCGCCGTTCTTCCGCGGGGCGTGGGCGCGGGCGCGCGGCATTGGCGTGCGCGCCGACCGGGATGCGGACCCGAACGGGTGAACAAGGGGTGGGGACACGCATCAGAGGGGGTTGGCGGACGTTGAGAGGAGGGAGGAGTGCACGAACGGTTACGGACCCGAGCGGAAGGAGTGAGCCGGTGCGGAGTCTCCAGCGGGCCGTCCTGCTGCGGGCGGCGGCGGCCGTGGTGGTGCTCGGCGGCGCGGTCGGGGTGCACGTCGAGGTGGGGCAGGCGCTGGCCAAGCGGGGTGCCGAACGGGCGGAACGGGAGGCGGTGGCGTGCGCGGAGGCGGCCCGGCACCCCGATCTGTTCGAGGCGGGGTGGCTTGCGGGGTGCCGCTGACGCGCGGGTGTTCGGTTCCGGGCGGTCCATTCGGACAGAGCGTCACTCATCCGGCTTAATTACCGAATACGGAGGAACCACCCCCCACCCCGGACGGTTCCTCAGGGAGTGAACGAGTTTCCCGAGGGGGGTTCCCTGATGGCCGCGCAGCCTGATGGCTCCGCGCCCGCGCCGCCGAGAGCGGGGCGCCCGGTGCCGGTCCGGAGTGAGTGGCTCGGCACGGTGGTCCGGCTCGCCCTCGCGGTCGTCTGGGGGTGGGCCGGGCTGGCGAAGGTCTCCGATCCGGCGGAGGCCGCGCAGGCCGTACGGGCCTACGAGATCCTCCCCGAGGGTCTGGTCAAGCCGATCGGTTACGGCCTGCCGTTCCTGGAGCTGGCACTGGCCCTGCTGCTGGTGGTGGGCCTCGGCGTCCGGCTGGTGGCCGGGGTCTCCGCGCTGCTGCTGCTGGTGTTCATCGCCGGGATCGCCTCCGCCTGGGCGCGCGGCATCTCGATCGACTGCGGCTGCTTCGGCGGCGGCGGGCACGTCGACGAGTCCCAGACGAAGTACCTCCAGGAGATCCTGCGCGACACCGGGTTCCTGTTGCTCGCCGGATGGCTGCTGTGGCGGCCCCGCACCCGGCTGTCGGCAGACGGCCGGCTGGCGAGCTGACCCCCACATCCCTGCACCCGACGAAGGCCCCCGACCGTGGATGTCAAGGCAATGAGCGAGAAGAACCGAGAAGGCAAGCGCACCGCCCGCGAGCGGATGCTGGAGCAGCGGGCGGCTGACGAGGCCTCCTCCCGGCGCAAGAAGAAGCTGATCGTGGGCGGGTCCGTGCTCGCGGTGATCGCCGCCGCGGTGATCGTCGGCGTCGTGGTGCAGAACCAGCGCTCCAAGCCGGAGACGCCGACCGCCGCCCCCGCCGGGACGATCGGCGACAAGAACCTGGTCATCCCGGTCGGCGCCGCCGACGCGCCCTCCGTCCTCACCGTCTACGAGGACCCGCGCTGCCCCGCCTGCGGCACCTTCGAGCGCGAGTTCTCGGCGACCGTCGACCAGCTGGAGGACGCCGGGAAGATCTACACGAACTACCACATCGTGTCGTTCATCGACCGGGCGGTCACCGGCAAGGGCTCCCGGACCGGCGCCAACGCGCTGGCCTGCGCCCAGGACGCCGGGCACTTCCGGGACTTCCACGACGTGCTGTACCGCAACCAGCCGGAGGAGACCAACGACGCCTTCGGCGACAAGGCCGTCCTGCTCAGCCTGGCCAAGCAGGTCAACGGCCTGGACACGCCCGGGTTCCAGTCCTGCGTCAAGGACAACCGGTTCGGCGGGTGGGTGTCCGCGGTGCAGCAGGACTTCGACAAGTCCAGCTTCAAGTCCACCCCCACGGTGCTGCTCAACGGCCAGCCGATCTACCCGAAGAACGGCAGCGAGGATATCACCCCGGCGAACCTGGTGAAGTGGGTGGACGCCGCGAACCAGGGCAAGCAGCTGGGAACGGCGGGTTCGCACGGGCAGACCCCGGCGCCGACCAGCACCGCTTCGGAGGCCAACAACCCGTCGCCGACGGCCGGCTGAGCCCGCCGCGCCGCGCCGCCCCCTCCCCGTCCGGAGGGGGCGGCGCCGACCGTTGTTCGGTTTCTGTGACCACAAGGCTGCCCGAGCGGCCCGTCGGACCCTGTAGCGTCGGAACTGCCATGGATATCGCCTACATTCCCAGCCCGTCGCGGGGCGTCCTGTACCTGGGACCGGTCCCGCTGCGCGCCTACGCCTTCTGCATCATCCTCGGTGTCGTCGTTGCCGTCTGGCTCGGCAGCAAGCGCTGGGTCGCCCGGGGCGGTGCCAAACACACCGTCGGTGACATCGCCGTGTGGGCCGTGCCGTTCGGCCTGGTCGGCGGCCGCCTGTACCACGTGATCACCGACGGCGGCCGCCTGTACTTCGCCGAGGGGAAGAACCCCTGGGACGCCCTCAAGATCTGGGAGGGCGGCCTCGGCATCTGGGGCGCGGTCGCGCTGGGCGCGGTCGGCGCCTGGATCGGCGCCCGCCGCCGGGGCGTGCCGCTGCCCGCGTACGCCGACGCCATCGCGCCGGGCATCGCGCTCGCGCAGGCGCTGGGCCGCTGGGGCAACTACTTCAACCAGGAGCTGTACGGCCGGGAGACCACCCTGCCGTGGGGCCTGGAGATCGACAAGACGCTGCCGGGCGGCGAGGTCGTGAAGGGCGTCTACCACCCGACCTTCCTGTACGAGTCGCTGTGGTGCGTCGGCGTCGCGCTGCTGGTGATCTGGGCGGACCGCCGGTTCAAGCTGGGCCACGGCCGGGTGTTCGCGCTGTACGTGGCCGCGTACACGGTGGGCCGGTTCTGGACCGAGTGGCTGCGGATCGACGAGGCGCACGTCTACTTCGGCCTGCGGCTGAACGACTGGGTGTCCATCGGGGTGTTCGTCGGTGCCGTCGCGTACTTCGTGATCGCGGGGAAGAAGCGGCCCGGGCGGGAGGACCCGGCGAGCATCGACCCGGCCGCGCACCTGGCGGCGGACGACCGGACCGACGGCAAGGGCGACGGGAAGGCCGACGGCAAGGCCGACCGGAAGGCCGACGACACGCCGGTGCCGCGGAAGGCCGGTGAGCCCGCGGACCGGAAGCCGGTCGAGCCCGTGGGCGGCGAGGCGGCCGCCGAAACGGTCGGCGAGGACGCCAAGAACCCGATCTGACCAGGGGCTTCCCCCGGCTGAGGCCACCCTTCGCGAGCGTTGCGAAGGGTGGCCTCAGTGGTGTTCGGACAGCCTTACTTTGCTGGAAATGCCCAGGTCAGACGGGCTACGTTCAGGGCTGACGAACGACGACGGAGGGGAACGACGATGAGCGCGACCACTGTGGGAGCCGACGCCGCACAGCAGCCCCGGATACCCGCGGCCGACCACCACCGGGACGTCAACGGCGGCTGGCTGCGGCCGGCCGTGTTCGGCGCGGTGGACGGGCTGGTGTCCAACTTCGCGCTGATGACCGGGGTGGTCGGCGGAGCGGTGTCCAACGGGACGGTGATCCTGACCGGGCTGGCGGGCCTGGCGGCCGGCGCCTGCTCGATGGCGGCGGGGGAGTACACCTCGGTGGCCTCGCAGCGGGAGCTGGTGCAGGCCGAGATCGAGGTGGAGCGGCTGGAGCTGAGCCGCAACCCGCACGGGGAGCTGGCCGAACTGGCCCAGCTGTACGTCTCGCGCGGGGTGGACCCGGAGCTGGCCCACGAGGTGGCCCGGCAGCTGTCCGCCGACCCGGAGCTGGCCCTGGAGGTGCACGCCCGGGAGGAGCTGGGCGTCGACCCCACCGACCTGCCGTCGCCGCTGGTGGCGGCCGGCTCGTCGTTCCTGTGCTTCGCGCTCGGCGCGCTGCTGCCGCTGCTGCCGTACCTGCTGGGGGCGACCACGCTGCTGCCCGCCCTGCTACCGGCGGGGGCCGGGCTGTTCCTGTGCGGCGCGGTGGTGGCCCGGGTGACGGCCCGCAGCTGGTGGTTCAGCGGGCTGCGGCAGCTGGTGCTGGGCGGTGCGGCGGCCGGGGTGACCTACCTGCTGGGGTGGCTGATCGGCGGGCACGTCGGCTGACCGCGATCATGCATGGTTATGCTGGGAAGTGAGTGACGTTTCACACATGGTCGCCTGGCAACGCCTGGCACTGTCTCATCATCCGGGCCTGCGCGCCGCGGATTCGCAACTGCGGGCGGGCTCCCGGAATGGATTCCCAGGCATCCATGATCGGCTTCTGTGGCGGTCCGGTTTCGCCCCTGTTTCAGGCGGTGGAGCGTTGGGCACAATCGTCGGGACGTGCACTGTGGCACGTCCTCCTCACATCCCCGCTGACCTGCGCGCCGTCCCGCCATGTGGACGGGACATTCCGCTTCTCGGGATCACGGGCATCATGTAACTCGCACGACACGCACCATCGCATCAGGGCCAACGTCGTCCCTCCTTGCACCACCTTGCCGAAAGACGACGACGGGAGAGCCGATGCTGTCTGCATCCATGCACTCCGCCAACGAGCCCCAGGCCGGCGCCGCCCGCCAGCCGTACGCGCTCGTGCCGGATGCGCGACCTGCTGCTCAGGGCCTGTACGACCCGCGGAACGAGCACGACGCCTGTGGCGTCGGTTTCGTCGCCACGCTGACCGGCATCGCCGACCACACCATCGTCGAGCAGGCGCTGACCGTCCTGCGCAACCTGGAGCACCGCGGCGCCACCGGCGCCGAGCCGGACTCCGGCGACGGCGCGGGCATCCTGACCCAGATCCCGGACGCCTTCCTGCGCGGCAAGGTCGCCTTCGAACTCCCGGCGGCCGGCTCCTACGCCGTCGGCATCGCCTTCCTCCCCGACGAGGACGAGCAGGACGCCGCCGCCGTCGCGCGGATCGAGGACATCGCGGCCGAGGAGGGCCTGACCGTCCTCGGCTGGCGCGACGTCCCGGTCACCCCGGACCTGCTCGGCGAGACCGCCCGCAGCGTCATGCCGCGGTTCCGGCAGCTCTTCCTCGCGCAGGACGGCAGGGCCGGCATCGAGCTGGACCGGATCGCCTTCGTGGTCCGCAAGCGGTCCGAGCGCGAGGCCGGGGTCTACTTCCCGTCGCTGTCCGCGCGCACCATCGTCTACAAGGGCATGCTGACCACCGGCCAGCTGGAGCCCTTCTTCCCCGACCTGTCGGACCGCGGCTACGCGTCCGCGATCGGCCTGGTGCACTCCCGCTTCTCCACCAACACCTTCCCGAGCTGGCCGCTCGCCCACCCCTACCGCTTCGTCGCGCACAACGGCGAGATCAACACGGTCAAGGGCAACCGCAACTGGATGCGGGCCCGGGAGTCCCAGCTCGCCACCGACCTGATCCCGGCCAACAGGAACGGACAGGGCCTGGAGAGGATCTTCCCGATCTGCACCCCGGACCACTCCGACTCGGCCTCCTTCGACGAGGTCCTGGAGCTGCTCCACCTCGGCGGCCGCTCGCTGCCGCACTCGGTGCTGATGATGATCCCGGAGGCGTGGGAGAACCACGCCACCATGAGCCCGGCCCGCCGCGCCTTCTACCAGTACCACTCCAACCTGATGGAGCCCTGGGACGGCCCGGCCTGCGTCACCTTCACCGACGGCACCCAGATCGGCGCCGTGCTCGACCGCAACGGCCTGCGCCCCGCCCGGTACTGGATCACCGAGGACGGCCTGGTCGTCCTCTCCTCCGAGGTCGGCGTGCTCGACATCGACCAGGAGAAGGTCACCCGGAAGGGCCGCCTCCAGCCCGGCCGGATGTTCCTGGTGGACACCGTCGAGGGCCGGATCGTCGAGGACGAGGAGATCAAGTCCGCCCTCGCCGCCGAGCACCCCTACCAGGAGTGGGTGGACGGCGGGCAGATCCAGCTCGCCAAGCTGCCCGAGCGCGAGCACATCGCCCACACCCACGCCTCCGTCACCCGCCGCCAGCAGACCTTCGGCTACACCGAGGAGGAGCTGCGGGTCATCCTCGCCCCGATGGCGCGCACCGGCGCCGAGGCGCTCGGCTCGATGGGCACCGACTCGCCGATCGCCGCGCTGAGCGAGAAGCCGCGCCTGCTGTTCGACTACTTCGTGCAGCTCTTCGCCCAGGTCACCAACCCGCCGCTGGACGCCATCCGCGAGGAGCTCGTCACCTCGCTGCTGTCCAACCTCGGCCCGGAGGGCAACCTGCTGGCCGCCGAGGCCGCCTCCTGCCGCTCCGTCGGCATCACCTTCCCGGTGATCGACAACGACGAGCTCGCCAAGCTCGTCCACATCAACGCCGACGGCGACCAGCCCGGCCTGAAGGCCGTCACGCTCTCCGGCCTCTACAAGGTCGCCGCCGGCGGCGAGGGCCTGGCCTCCCGGCTGGCCGCGATCGCCGCCGAGGCCGACGCGGCGATCGCCGACGGCGCCCGGATCATCGTGCTCTCCGACCGCCACTCCGACGCCGAGCACGCCCCCATCCCCTCGCTGCTGCTCACCTCCGCCATCCACCACCACCTGATCCGCACCAAGCAGCGCACCCAGGTGTCGCTGCTGGTCGAGGCCGGCGACGTCCGCGAGGTGCACCACGTCGCGCTGCTGGTCGGCTACGGCGCCGGCGCGGTCAACCCGTACCTGGCCATGGAGTCCGTCGAGGACCTGGTCGCCCAGGGCGTGTTCATCGAGGGCGTCGAGGCCGAGAAGGCGATCAAGAACCTGATCAAGGCGCTCGGCAAGGGCGTGCTCAAGGTCATGTCCAAGATGGGCATCTCCACCGTCGCCTCCTACCGCGGCGCCCAGGTCTTCGAGGCCATCGGCCTCTCCCAGGACCTGGTCGACGGCTACTTCGCCGGCACCACCACCAAGCTCGGCGGCATCGGCCTGGAGGAGATCGCCCGCGAGACCGCCGCCCGGCACGCCAAGGCGTACCCGGCCTCCGGCATCCCGGCCGCGCACCGCGCGCTGGACATCGGCGGCGAGTACCAGTGGCGCCGCGAGGGCGAGCCGCACCTGTTCGACCCGGACACCGTCTTCCGGCTCCAGCACTCCACCCGCAACCGCCGGTACGACATCTTCAAGCAGTACACCGACCGGGTGAACGAGCAGTCCGAGCGGCTGATGACGCTGCGCGGCCTGTTCCAGCTGGACGGCCTCGGACGGAAGCCCGTCCCGGTCGAGGAGGTCGAGCCGGTCTCCGAGATCGTCAAGCGCTTCTCCACCGGCGCCATGTCGTACGGCTCGATCTCCCGCGAGGCGCACGAGACCCTCGCCATCGCGATGAACCGCCTCGGCGGCAAGTCCAACACCGGCGAGGGCGGTGAGGACCCGGACCGCCTGTACGACCCCGAGCGCCGCTCGGCGATCAAGCAGGTCGCCTCCGGCCGGTTCGGCGTCACCTCCGAGTACCTGGTCAACGCCGACGACATCCAGATCAAGATGGCCCAGGGCGCCAAGCCCGGCGAGGGCGGCCAGCTGCCCGGCCACAAGGTGTACCCGTGGGTCGCCCGGACCCGGCACTCCACCCCGGGCGTCGGCCTGATCTCCCCGCCGCCGCACCACGACATCTACTCGATCGAGGACCTCGCCCAGCTCATCCACGACCTCAAGAACGCCAACCCGGCGGCCCGCATCCACGTGAAGCTGGTCTCCGAGGTCGGCGTCGGAACGGTCGCCGCCGGCGTCTCCAAGGCGCACGCGGACGTCGTCCTCGTCTCCGGGCACGACGGCGGAACGGGCGCCTCGCCGCTCACCTCCCTGAAGCACGCCGGCGGCCCCTGGGAGCTCGGCCTCGCCGAGACCCAGCAGACCCTGCTGCTCAACGGGCTGCGCGACCGCATCGTCGTCCAGACCGACGGCCAGCTGAAGACCGGCCGCGACGTGGTGATCGCCGCGCTGCTCGGCGCCGAGGAGTTCGGCTTCGCCACCGCCCCGCTGGTCGTCTCCGGCTGCATCATGATGCGCGTCTGCCACCTGGACACCTGCCCGGTCGGCGTCGCCACCCAGAACCCGGTGCTGCGCGAGCGCTTCTCCGGCAAGCCCGAATTCGTCGTCAACTTCTTCGAGTTCATCGCCGAGGAGGTCCGGGAGATCCTCGCCTCGCTGGGCTTCCGCTCGATCGAGGAGGCCGTCGGCCACGCCGAGCACATCGACGCCCGGGCCGCGATCGACCACTGGAAGGCGGCCGGGCTCGACCTCGCCCCGCTGTTCCACGTGCCGGCGCTGCCCGAGGGCGCCGCCCGGCACCGCACCACCACCCAGGACCACGCGCTGGACAAGGCGCTGGACAACCAGCTGATCGAGCTGGCCGAGGACGCCCTGGAGCGCGGCGACGCCGTCCGCATCCAGCTGCCGATCCGCAACGTCAACCGCACCGTCGGCACCATGCTCGGCCACGAGGTCACCAAGCGGTACCGCGGCGAGGGCCTGCCGGAGGGGACCATCGACGTCACCTTCACCGGCTCCGCCGGGCAGTCCTTCGGCGCCTTCCTGCCGCGCGGCGTGACCCTGCGCCTGGAGGGCGACGCCAACGACTACGTCGGCAAGGGCCTGTCGGGCGGCGTGGTCGTCGTCCGCCCGGCCCGCGAGGCGGCGGCCATCGGCAACGACGCGCAGAACCACGTCATCGCCGGCAACACCATCGGCTACGGCGCCACCTCGGGCCGGATCCACCTGCGCGGCAAGGCCGGCGAGCGCTTCGCCGTCCGCAACTCCGGGGCCACCCTGGTGGTCGAGGGCGTGGGCGACCACGGCCTGGAGTACATGACCGGCGGCCGGGTCGTCGTCCTCGGCGAGACCGGACGCAACCTCGCGGCCGGCATGTCCGGCGGCATCGCGTACGTCCTGGACCTGCGCCCCGCCAACGTCAACGACGGCATGGTGGGCATCGAGGCCCCCACCGCCGCCGACCGCGACTGGCTGCGCGACACCGTGCAGCAGCACTACGAGGAGACCGGCTCCACCGTCGCCGCCGAACTCCTGGCGGACTGGGGCAGCGGGGTCTCCCGCTTCTCCAAGATCATGCCGACCGACTACAAGGCCGTGCTCGCCGCCAAGGACGCCGCTGAGCGCGACGGCCTCTCCGAGGCCGAGACCACCGCGAAGATGATGGAGGCGGCTAATGGCTGACCCCAAGGGCTTCCTGACCACGCCCAAGCAGCTGGCGGAGCGCCGCCCGGTCGACGTCCGGATCAAGGACTGGAACGAGGTCTACGTCGAGCGCAGCCTCCTGCCGATCATCACCAAGCAGGCCGGCCGCTGCATGGACTGCGGCATCCCGTTCTGCCACAACGGCTGCCCGCTCGGGAACCTCATCCCCGAGTGGAACGACCTGGCCTACCGGGACGACTTCGTCGGCGCGATCGAGCGGCTGCACGCCACCAACAACTTCCCGGAGTTCACCGGCCGGCTGTGCCCCGCCCCGTGCGAGTCCGCCTGCGTCCTCGGCATCAACCAGGACGCGGTGACCATCAAGAACGTCGAGGTCACCATCATCGACAAGGCCTGGGACCGCGGCGGGGTCACCCCGCAGGTGCCCGAGCGGCTGTCCGGCAAGACGGTCGCCGTGGTCGGCTCCGGCCCGGCCGGCCTCGCCGCCGCCCAGCAGCTCACCCGGGCCGGGCACACCGTCGTGGTGTACGAGCGGGCCGACCGGATCGGCGGACTGCTGCGCTACGGCATCCCCGAGTTCAAGATGGAGAAGCGCCACATCAACCGCCGCATCGAGCAGATGCGGGCGGAGGGCACCCGGTTCCGCACCGGCGTGCACGTCGGCGAGGACATCACCGGGCAGCAGCTGCGCGAGCGCTTCGACGCCGTGGTCGTCGCGGCCGGCGCCACCACCGCCCGCGACCTGCCGGTGCCCGGGCGCGAGCTCAAGGGCGTCCACCAGGCCATGGAGTACCTGCCGCTGGCCAACAAGGTGCAGGAGGGCGACTTCGTGGCGTCCCCGATCAGCGCCGCGGGCAAGCACGTGGTCGTGATCGGCGGCGGCGACACCGGCGCCGACTGCGTCGGCACCGCCCACCGCCAGGGGGCGGCCTCCGTCACCCAGCTGGAGATCATGCCGCGGCCCGGCGAGGACCGGCCCGGGAACCAGCCCTGGCCGACCATGCCGATGACGTACAAGGTCACCTCCGCGCACGAGGAGGGCGGCGAGCGGATCTACTCCGTCAGCACCACCCACTTCAGCGGCGACGAGGACGGCAACGTCCAGGAACTCCACCTCGTCGAGGTGGAGTCCAGGGACGGCCGGTTCGAGCCCGTGCCGGGCACCGAGCGGGCGATCCCGGCCCAGCTGGTCACCCTGGCCATGGGCTTCACCGGGACCGACGTGCGGAACGGGCTGGTCGAGCAGCTGGGAGTGGACCTCGACGCGCGCGGTAACATTGGCCGCGACGGCCGGTTCGCCACCAATGTCGATGGCGTGTACGTCTGCGGAGACGCCGGCCGAGGCCAGTCGCTGATCGTCTGGGCCATCGCGGAGGGCCGTTCGGCCGCAGCCGCGGTGGACAGGTACCTCGGTGGCAAGACCCCGCTTCCCGCGCCGATCCGGCCCACGGACCGCCCCCTGGTGGTCTGACGGCCCCGGACGGCTCCGACCGGCCGACCCCGAACCCCCGGCGCCGCATCGCCGGGAGCTCAACCCGCTGCCCCCGCCAGCGTCGCCGGGCCAACGCGGTCTCCTGGCGCCTGCCCTCTTCCCCGACCAGTTGGAGGGCGGGCGCCGTCGCGTTCCCCCAGAAGCCGACGGCGCCAGGAGCGGCCCAGCACCTCGGGGCCCCGCACCCCGGGGCCGGCACGACCCGGCCGACCGGACGCCGACGCGGCGAGGGGGACGAGGACGGCAAGCGGCGGTACGGCGACCAGCAGGCGTCGGAGCACACCGGAAGAGACGTCCGCACACCGTCCCGGGTAGCGTCAACTCTCGAACGAACGGCCCCAGTTGCCCCGGCCCCCGACGGCTTCCGGGCAGCGGGCTGTTGTTCGTCGGTGCCAGGTGGCAGACTGCCGCCGACGGCCGGGGGGCTGGGCGAGTGCGGAGGATGACGTCGATGGGCACGACTCAGGCAGGCGGGGGCGCCACCGTAAGGCGACTGCTGCTCGGAACCCAACTGCGCAAGCTCCGCGAGGCCAGAGGCGTCAGCCGGGAGGAGGCCGGGTACTCGATCCGAGCCTCCGAATCCAAGATCAGCCGGATGGAGCTCGGCCGGGTCGGCTTCAAGGAACGCGACGTCGCCGACCTGCTGACCCTGTACGGCGTCGACGCCGAACAGGAGCGCGCCACCGTCCTCGGACTGCTGCGCGAAGCCAACGCCAGCTCCTGGTGGCACGAGTACGGGGACGTGCTCCCCGGCTGGTTCCAGAACTACCTGGGCCTGGAGGAGGCCGCCGCCGAGATCCGCAGCTACGAGGTCCAGTTCGTCCACGGGCTGCTCCAGACCGCCGACTACGCCCGGGCCGTGGTCACCGCCGGCTGCCACGCCAACGGGCCGGAGGAGATCGAGCGCCGGGTCGACGTCCGGCTCCGGCGGCAGGCGCTGCTCACCGACGCGCGGGCGCCGCAGCTGGTCGCCGTGCTGGACGAGGCCGCGCTGCGCCGGCCCTGGGGCGGCCCGGAGCAGATGCGCGGCCAGCTGGACCGGCTGCTGGAGCTCGGCGAACTGCCCAACGTACGGCTCCAGGTGCTGCCGCTGGGCAACGCCGGGCTGAGCGCGGAGAGCGGCGCCTTCACCGTCCTGGGCTTCGCCGAGGCCGAACTGGCGGACGTGGTGTACCTGGAGCAGTTCACCACCGCGCTCTACCTCGACAAGCCCGCCGAGGTGGCCGAGTACCGGCAGGCGATGGACGACCTGGTCGCCGACAGCCTGAGCCCGGAGCGGACCCGCGACCTGCTGTACGCGGTGCGCCAGGAGCTTTGATCCGTCAGTACGATGATTCCCCATCAGGTCGGTGCATGAGAGGGATCAGATGTCGTACTTCTCCGAGTTGGCGCTGCAGTACATCGACGGTGAGTGGCGCAGTGGCAGCGGCTCCTGGGACATCGTCGACGTCGACCCCTACACCGGCGACAAGCTCGCCACCATCACCGTCGCCACCGTCGAAGAGGTCGACCTCGCCTACCGCGCCGCCGCGCGCGCCCAGAAGGCGTGGGCCGCCGCCAACCCGTACCAGCGGCGGCTGGTCTTCGAGCGCGCGCTGCGGCTGCTGGAGGAGCGCGAACCGGAGATCGTCGGCGCGATCATGGCCGAACTCGGCGGCACCGCCCTGAAGGCGGGCTTCGAGCTGTCGCTGGTCAGGGACGTGCTGCGGGAGTGCCTGCACCTGTCGGTGGCCTCCGAGGGCCGGCTGCTCGCCTCGCCCGCCCAGGGCCGGGAGAACCGGCTCTACCGGCTGCCGGTCGGCGTGGTCGGCGTGATCAGCCCGTTCAACTTCCCGCTGTTCCTGGCGCTCAAGGCCGTCGCCCCGGCGCTCGCGCTCGGCAACGGCGTCGTCCTCAAGCCGCACCAGGAGACCCCGGTGGTCGGCGGCGGGCTGATCGCGAAGCTCTTCGAGGACGCGGGGCTGCCGCCCGGCCTGCTGAACGTGGTGATCACCGACATCGCCGAGATCGGCGACAGCTTCCTGGAGCACCCGGTGCCCAAGGTGATCTCCTTCACCGGCTCCGACAAGGTCGGCCGGCACGTCGCCACCGTCGCCGCCGCGCACTTCAAGCGGACGGTCCTGGAACTCGGCGGCAACAGCGCGCTGATCGTGCTGGACGACGCCGACGTGGACCACGCCGTGGACGCCGCGGTGTTCAGCCGCTTCGTCCACCAGGGGCAGGTCTGCATGGCCGCCAACCGGGTGCTGGTGGACCGCGCCGTCGAGGCCGAGTTCACCGAGAAGTTCGTCGCCAAGGTCGCCTCGCTCACCGTCGGCGACCCGAGGGACCCGGCCACCCACATCGGCCCGCTGATCAACCCCGTCCAGGCCGACGCCCTCGCCGCCCAGGTCGACCAGGCGGTCGCGGCCGGCGCCACCGCGCTGCTGCGCGGCGGCACGGTCGGCAGCCTGATGTCGCCGACGGTGCTCACCGGCCTGGCCGAGGACGCGCCGATCCTGCGCAACGAGCTGTTCGGCCCGGTCGTGCTGCTGGTGCCGTTCGACGGCGAGGACGAGGCCGTGCGGCTCGCCAACGCCACGCCGTTCGGACTCAGCGGCGCGGTGCACACCGCGAACGTCGAGCGCGGCGTGAAGCTCGCCCAGCGGATCGAGACCGGAATGATCCACGTCAACGGCGGCACCATCGCCGACGAGCCGGGCGTGCCCTTCGGCGGCGAGAAGAACTCCGGCGTCGGCCGCCTCAACGGCGAGTCCACGGTGGACGCCTTCACCACCCTGAAGTGGATCTCCGTCCAGCACGAGCGCGCGGTCTTCCCCTTCTGACCGGGGGCTTCGCAGGAACGCACGGGCCTCCCGGCGGCACCCGCCGGGAGGCCCCGTAGGGTCCGGCCGTTCAGGCCGGGTAGCGGAGCAGGGCGTCGGTGGCGAGCTCGAAGCCGAAGGGGGCCGGGACCGGGACCGGGTCGCCGAACTTGCCGTTCCACTGCCGGTGGTAGCCGCTGCCGGACGGCTCGGAGTAGAGCGTCAGGTCGCCCTCGCGCGGGTCGATCAGCAGGTACAGCGGGATGGCCATGAGCGGGTAGTCGCGGACCTTGCCGACCAGGTCGTTCTCCGGGTTCGACGGGGAGACGATCTCCACCGCGATGGCCGCCTGCTCGGCGGGGACCTGGTTGCCGCCCTCCTCCAGCGCCGAGAGGGGGATGTAGGTCAGGTCGGGGTTGCGCAGCTTGCCGACGTTCGGGGACGTGAGGTCGGTGTTCTCGCTCGGCATCATCCCGGCGGGCTCGTGCGCCTCGAACTGCCTGCGGACGAGCAGCAGGTTGCGCTGGTGGATCACCGACGGGCCGGCCATCATGATGATCTCGTCGCCGGAGATCTCGATCTTCCACCCGCTGGGAGGCGTCAGGCTCTGCGCGTAGGCCAGCAGCCGGGCATGGCGGTCTGGGATCTGGAACTCGCTCATGCTGCCATTCTTCCACCGGGCAGGCCGGAAGGCCGTCGCCGAGGGGGCGACGGCCTTCCGGTGGCGGTGCGGTACGGGTCAGAAGACCGGCTGGCCGGCGCGGACGAGGCGCCAGGAGTCGGTGAAGAAGTCGGCGGGGTCGATGACACCCTTGGCCTTCACCCAGGCGATCATGGTGTTGCGGATCTCGTCGGAGTCCGACCAGACCGTCTTGGCCTTGGCGACGTGCGGGAAGTTGCCGCCGCCGTTGGCGCGGTAGTTGTTGACGGCGAGGACGAACTCGGCGGCCGGGTCGATCGGCTTGCCCTGGAAGGACAGGTTGACGATCCGCGAGCCCTTCGGCTGGGCGATGTCGATGTCGTAGCTCAGGCCGTAGACCGAGTCGTAGTTGTAGTCCGGGGTGGCCTCGGCGCCGGTCAGGGCCTCCTTGTCGACCGGGGCGCCCGGGGCGAGCTGGTTGTAGTACTTCACCGAGTACTCGAGGTAGTCCTTGAGCTGGGCGCCCGTCAGGATGCGGGCCTCCAGGGTGTTCTCGTAGATGTAGAGGCCCGCGGCGTCGCGCAGCTTGACCTGGCCGGACGGGATCACCGCGGTGCGGTTGAACGGGGCGGCCTGGGCCAGCACCGGGAGGTTGGCGTACTGCCCGCCCGCCAGCGCGGCCTTGACGGCGTCGGCCTGGACCTTGCCGATCAGGTCGATGATCGGGGTCGCCTTGAAGCGGGCGTCGGCGATCGACAGCTCGATCTTGCTGGTGCCGATCCGCTGGTTGACGTACGCGACGACCTTCTTGTGCTGCTCGGCGATCGCGTTGGTGATCTCCGGGTTCTCCGGGACCGTGTTGGAGTTCAGCAGCCGGGCCGAGACCGAGGAGACCTTCCAGGCGCCGGCCGCGAACTCGACCTCGAAGTCGAAGCAGGTCAGCCGCTGGCCGTAGCAGAGCGGCTCGGAGAGCACGACCGTGCGGCCGGTCTTCTTGTTGACGACCAGGCGCTGCGGGACCTCCTTGTGGGCGTGGCCCACCAGCACCGCGTCGATGTCCGGGACGGTCTCCGCCAGGGCGACCGAGGCGTTCTCGGCCCAGGGCAGCTGGTCGCCCCAGGTGGTGGCCTCGTCGCAGCCCGAGTGCGAGGAGACCACGACGACGTCCGCGCCCGCCGCCTTCATCCGCGGCACCCAGGTGGCGGCGGTCTCGACGATGCCCGGGAACACCATCTTCCCGCTGACGTTGGCCTTGTCCCAGATCGCGATGCCCGGGTTGGTGAGGCCGAGGATGCCGACCTTCACCGGACGGCCGCCGCCCAGGCGCAGCTCCTTGATCACGTACGGCTTGAAGGCGGGCTTCTCGTTCTTCGCGTTCAGCGCGTTGGCGCCCAGCAGCGGGAACTCCAGCTGGTCCTGGTAGGCCTTCAGCAGCGGGATGCCGTAGTTGAACTCGTGGTTGCCGAGCGCCGCGGCGTCGTACTCCATGAGGTTCATGGCGACGGCCATCGGGTGGTCCGGAACGGTGTCGGCCTCGGTGTCGATCGACTCGACCCGGGCGTAGTAGTAGGACAGCTGGGTGCCCTGGATGGTGTCACCGGAGTCGATCAGCAGGCAGCGGTTCCAGCCCTTCTCCTCGCGCACCTGGTTGGCCAGGGTGGAGATCTTGGCGAGGCCGACCGCGTTGTGGCCCTTGTCGGTGTACTCCGCGTCCGTGAAGTAGTCCCAGTTGAGCACCCGGCCGTGCAGGTCGGTGGTGCCCATGACGGTGAAGGCCTGCTTGTGCGGCTGGCGCTGCCCGCCCTTGGCGGCCGCCGTGTCCGGCTGGGCGGCCGCGGCGGAGGGGGCGGCGGCCAGGGTGGCGCCACCGGCCAGGGCGGCGCCGGCGGCGGTGGCGGCGGACCGGGTGACGAAGTCACGGCGGTTCAGGGGCATGGACGACTCTCCCGAGTGGGGACGACGGCGGATCGACCGTCAACTGGCATTCGTTGGCAAAAGTGTGCGTGCACGCGTCGACGCGCGTAGAGGGACGCGCGTAGAAGTGTGCCGTGCGATCCGGTGCGCTGAATAGCCCCCGACCTGTCCGAGAGGTGAGATCTTGGCGACTCGTTCGTGACGGGAACGGCGAGGTCGGGGTGGTGGGGCCGGTCCCCGGACCCGCTCGGCGGGGCGAACGACGCGAGTCCGGACACAGGCCCCGGGGCCGGCGGCCGGTCAGGACAGCTCCGCCGCCAGCCGGTCGACCTCGCGGCCCAGGTGGAGCGCCGGATCCGGGTCGTCCGGCCCGGCCCACGGCCGCCAGGTCCGCGCCCGCAGGTAGCCGGCCACCGCGACCGGCAGCCGGTGCCGGACGATCCGGTCCGCCACCGGGCCCGGGCCGGCCGCGCGCAGCGCCGCCAGCAGGGCGTCCACCCCCGCCGAGGGCGGTAGCGGCACCGTCTCCAGGTAGGCGGCCAGCGCCACCAGCTCCGGGTCGGGCGCGGGGACCGGCTCCGGCGCCTCGCGCTCCGGCGGCTGGTGGGCCGGCGCTACGTGCGGCGGCTCCGGCGCCCGGCGTGCCGGGCCCCCGCCGACCGGGCCTGCGCCCGACGGTTCCCCGCGCTCCGCGTCCTCGCCCGACGGTTCCCCGCGCTCCGGCAGCCGCGACCCGGGGACCCCGCCCCCGCCCAGCGCCGTCGGCGACCCCCGGCGCGGCCCCGGGGCGGGCGTCAGCAGCGCGCCCGCCCCGTACAGCCCGGCCACCACCGCCGGCCACCAGGCCCCGCCCAGCCCGGCGAAGTGCAGCCCCAGACCGGCCGCTCCCCCCGCGCAGCCGACCAGGTTCCGGGCCGACTCCAGGTAGCGCAGCACCCGGGAGCCGAACCCGTCACTGGTAGCCACGGATCTCCTCGAACACCCCGTCCAGCGAGCCCGTCCCGTCGAACAGCTTGCCGCCGCTCAGGTCCGCGATCCCCTGGAGCTGGCCCACCGCCGCCTCCCCGAACTTGATCGGGAACACCGGGATCGACTTCTCCCCGGCCGGCAGCGCCTCGTGGAAGCGCCTGAAGTCGCCGTCCGACGCACCGGCGTTGCTCTCCCCGTCCGTCATCAGCACGATCGAGGTGAACCGGTCGTCGCCGGCCGCCGCCTGCTGGCGCTCGATCACCCGGTACGCCTCCTCCAGCGAGGAGTACACCGCCGTCCCGCCCGAGGCGGCCAGCGACTGCACGTCCGCGTCGATCGACGCCAGCTCCGCCTGCGGGCCCGGCTGGCTACCGGTGGCCGGCACCACGTGCGTCCTGGTCCACTTCACCGAGGAGGCGAAGGACAGCAGGGTGATCTCCTCGCGGTCCCGGAAGCGCCGCACCCCGCGGGTGTCGTCCGCCCCGGTCAGCCGGCCCAGCGCGCGCTTCAGCGCGGAGATCCGCGGGCCCTCCATCGACCCCGAGGTGTCCAGCACGTACACCGTCCGGGACGGGCGGCGCAGCTCGTTCTGGTACGCGCCCAGCAGGCCGTCCGCGACCGCCCTGGTGCCCGGGAACGGCAGCTCCCTGCGGCGGTCGGTGGGCAGCCCGGCGGCCGGGGCGACGCCCGCCGTCGCGGGACGGCGCAGCGTGGTCTCGGAGATGCGCCTCTGCACGTCCTCCTTGAGCAGGTACGAGGTCAGCCGCTGGAAGGCGTCGCGCTGGTCCGGCGCGGCGGAGGCCATCAGCGACAGCGGGTAGTCCGCCGACACCACGCCGTCCACCGGCCGCACCACCGTCAGCTGCTGCTGCGGCGGCAGCGTCCTGTTCAGCGACAGCAGCACCGACTCGTAGTTCACCAGCGCGCCCACCACGCCCGACTCGGCCCGGGTGTACGCCTGCGCCAGCCAGCCGGACGAACCGGAGGTCAGCTTCTGGCCCTTGAAGAACTGCTTCAACTGCGGGCTGGCCTTCTGCACGTCCGCGTCGGTCAGCGCCGCACCCGCGCCGGAGAAGGCCGAGGCCACCGCGACGAGGGTGGAGAAGCCCGAGTTGGACCGGGACGGGTCGGCCATCCCGTACGGCAGCTTCCCGGCCGCCGCCGCGTCCCCGACCTGCGCCCAGCTGACCTTGGAACCGTCGCCCCAGCCCAGTTCGCCCAGCGACGAGGACCGCACCCCGACCGCCACCGGCGAGACCATCACCGGAGTCTCGGACACCACCTTGGACCGGCCGGCCGGATCGAGCCGCAGGTACTGGTTGGAGGGGAACCACACGGCGTCGTACCTGCCGTCGGCCCGCCCCGAGGAGACGGTGTCCGCGCCGTCCAGGGAACCCGTCCAGGAGAACTGCACGGTCACCCCGGTGGCCTTCCGGGCCTCCTCCAGCACCGGCGCCAGGTCCTGGAGTTCACTGCCGGCCAGGACCCGCAGCACCCCGGCACGGGCCGTCTCGGCGGGCGGGCCGCTGGGGTCGGGGCCGGCCTTTCCGCCGCCGGAGGTGCAGGCGGTCACCGCCGCGAGCGCGGCCGTCAGGGCCACGACGAGCCGGCCGCGGCGCATGGTACGGAGGTTCACTTCGCGCTCCCGGTCTTCGCCGCGGTGGTCAGCTTCTTCATGAACTCCAGCGAGGGCACCGGGGCCAGGGCCAGCCCCGCGGCCCGCACGTCGGGGACGAACTTCGGCAGCTTCCCGTTCACCTCGTTCCAGAAGAGGTCCGGCTCGGCGTCCGGGTGCAGGCCGAACCTGGCCTCCAGCCTGCGCAGCTCGGGGCTGTTCACCAGCGCGTCGGCCAGCTTCTGGCCGCCCGGCGTCCTGGCCACCAGGGTGTGGTCCGTCTTGATCGTGGTGGTCGGGTACATCACCACCATGTCGCCGATCTGCTTGCCCTGGATCGGCAGGGCGGCGGCCTGCGACTCGTACGCGAAGACCATCGTGTTGACCCCCGCGCCGAACTCCCGGAACGGCCCGTCACTGCTGACCTTCTGCAGCCCCTGGAACCGGTTCGCGTCGTACACGACGCCCTTGACGGCGTTCAGGCCCGCGTCGTCGGACACCACCTTCTTGCCGTTCGCGAGGTAGGACAGGATCGCCAGGTACAGGGCACCCGAGGAGGAACTCTCCGGATCCGTGGTGGACACGTACATCGTGCCGGTCAGCTCCGGGTGCCGGGACGCGTCCGTCAGCGTCTCCCACTGCCGGCCGCCCTTCTTCAGGGCCTCCACGTACTTGTCCATGTTGAACGTCCAGACACCCGAATCGTTCACACCGGCAAGGTCGTTGGACTTCAGCACCTCCGCCACCGGCTGGTGGGTGACGATCACCAGCGGGGAGTAGAACTGCACCCGCGGCGAGTCCTTCTGTGCCCAGTCCCGCTGGATGGCCAGCGCCGGCGCGCTGCTCGCCGGGAAGGCGAAGTCCAGGTTCGGGGTGTTCCTCGCCTGGTCGTCCATCGTCCAGGAGCCGGTCGGTTCCGCCTTGACCACCAGGCCCTGCTTCTTCAACTCGGCCTTGACGTCCGGGTTGTCGAAGAAGTCACGTTTCTCCGACCCGATCAGGCCGGTGACCGTGACCAGGCCGGAGCCCTTCTCCGGGGGGATCAGTGCATAGGCCACCCCGCCCAGCAGGGCCAAGGCCGCCACCACGCCCAGTGCGCGTTTCATGCCGAACGCTTCCCCCTCGTCCGCTACTTCGTCCGGGTGGTCGCCCGGCGAGCCCGGGCAGTCACCCGTGGGTGACGAGCGTCCCGCCGGGCGGGGAGCGGGGACGGAAGCGGCGGTGAACCGGAGGTGAACACCCCTTCACGGAATCGCATCGGGGGGCGGCGCGGGAGGCGTACGGGAGGAGCGCGGGACGGGTGTGGCGCGGGGCGTTCGTACAGTGGTCCGAGGGTGTGTCAGATTGTTCAACTCGCCTTGGCGCAACGGTCATCCCGCAGTACGGACCCGCGTCGTGGTTACGCGCCGGTAATGCCTAGTCTCAGCACTATGCGCCGAGCAAAAATCGTCTGTACCCTCGGGCCCGCCACCGACTCGTACGACCAGATCAAGTCCCTGGTCGACGCCGGGATGGACATCGCCCGACTGAACCTCAGTCACGGCTCGCACACCGAGCACGAGGAACGCTACCGCCGCGTCCGCAAGGCCGCCGACGAGACCGGCCGCAGCGTCGGCGTCCTCGTCGACCTTCAAGGCCCGAAGATCCGGCTCGACACCTTCGCCCACGGGCCGGTACTTCTCGAACGCGGCGACGAGTTCACCATCTCCACCGACAACGGCGTCGTGGGGGACAAGGACCGCTGCGGAACCACCTACTCCGGGCTCGCCGGCGACGTCGGCCGCGGCGAGCGGATCCTGGTCGACGACGGCCGGGTCACCCTGGAGGTCGTCGCCGTCGACGGGCCGCACGTGCGGTGCCTGGTCATCGAGGGCGGCCTCGTCTCCGACCACAAGGGCCTCAACCTCCCCGGCGTCGCCGTCTCCGTCCCCGCGCTCAGCGACAAGGACGTCGCCGACCTGCGGTGGGCGCTGCGGACCGGCGCCGACCTCGTCGCGCTCTCCTTCGTCCGCAGCGGGCGCGACATCGAGGACGTCCACCGGATCATGGCGGAGGAGGGGCGGCGCGTCCCGGTCATCGCCAAGATCGAGAAGCCGCAGGCGGTGGACAACCTGGAGTCCGTCGTCGACGCCTTCGACGGGATCATGGTGGCCCGCGGCGACCTGGGCGTGGAGATGCCCCTCGAACAGGTCCCGCTGGTCCAGAAGCGCGCCATCAAGCTCGCCCGCCGCAACGCCAAGCCGGTCATCGTGGCGACCCAGATGCTCGACTCGATGATCAACACCTCCCGCCCGACCCGCGCCGAGGCCTCCGACGTCGCCAACGCCGTCCTGGACGGCACCGACGCGGTGATGCTCTCCGGGGAGACCTCGGTCGGCAAGTACCCGGTCGAGACGGTCAAGACCATGGCCCGGATCGTCGAGGCCGCCGAGAACGACATCCTGGCGGCCGGACTGCCGCCGCTGACCACCGGCAGCAAGCCGCGGACCCAGGGCGGCGCCGTCGCCCGCGCGGCCGCCGAGATCGGCGACTTCCTGCACGCCAAGTACCTGATCGCCTTCACCCAGTCCGGCGACACCGCCCGCCGGCTCACCCGCTACCGCTCACCCATCCCGGTGCTCGCCTTCACCTACGAACCGGCCGTCCGCTCCCAACTCGCCCTCACCTGGGGCGTGGAGACCTTCCTCGGCCCGTTCGCCCCGACGACGGACCAGATGGTCGAACAGGTCGACGCGGCGCTGCTGTCGCTCGGCCGCTGCCAGAAGGGCGACATCGTCGTCATCACGGCCGGCTCCCCGCCCGGCCTGGCCGGCTCCACCAACCTCGTCCGCGTCCACCACGTGGGGACGTTGGACGCCTGAGCGCCCACCGCCCGGCGCGGCCCCTTCCAGGGGTCGCGCCGCCGTCAGTACTTGGGGCCGATGTGGGCGTCCATGAGGGCGACGGAGTCCTTGCGGGCGACTGAGATGTTGAAGGCGCCGTTGGAGCGTGAGGTGCTCTTCCACTGGACGCCGACGGCGTCGAGGGCGGCGGTGAAGAGCCCGATGATGTCGGTCGAGGTGTTGGTGAAGAAGTACCTCGGGTACTCGTAGCGTTTCGTGACGCCGCCGACTGTGCGGGTCGTCCAGTTGGTGATGCGGCACCCGTCGGAGTGGATCAACCCGCGTAGGAACTCCCAGGGGTGGGCATCCACGATCTTCTGCTGCCAGGGCGTGAGGGAGATCGACCGCAAGTGCTTCGGGCCGGGGCCGTGCTGGGGGAAGAGGCAGGGCCAGTGCTTACTGGTGCTGACGACGCTTGTGCAGCCCGGCGCCTGGACACGGTTGACCTTGTTGTGCGGCATGACGGCGGAGACAGCCCGCTCGCACTCCTCGATGAGGCCGGGCCAGGCGTCGCAGCAGGCGATGCGGAGGGCGTGGACCTGGCGGCGGCCCTCACTGATGCAACCGTCGCCGAGGTACAGGCCCAGCAGGTAGGCGTAGTCGGCTGACGGACGCGAGGGATCGAGTCGGCCGTCACGGACCGGGCACTCCGCCGCCATGCGCGGGCTGGGGGCGACGCCCGATGCCCACTCGCGGATGGCGAACCGGGATATTCCGGTCGCGCGGCTGACCTGACTGAAGGTCAGGCCGGAGGCGTGTAGATCGAGTGCTCGCCGACGTGCGGCCATGTCGTACATGCGACCGAGCGTGCGCGAATCACACGGACAGGTCCGGGGAGTGCCACGATTTTCCTCCGGATTGATGAAGATCGCCAACCGTTAGGCTGCCCTAAGTGGCTTACGAATCGAAGGAAAAGTGCCCCGGGTGGGATTCGAACCCACGCTGTATGGTGTTTGAGACCATCGCCTCTCGCCGCTGGGCTACCGGGGCGCCCGTGGATTCGAAGGTTGAACTTCGGACCCGCTGGTCTCAAACATACCGTGTCTGGGTACCCTCGTGCATGCAGTACCCCGCCGGAACTAGGAGCCACGTGAGCACCGCCGACGAGCAGGCGCAGCCGCTTGAGACCGATATGCCCCAGATCACCCGGATCGTGATCGCCGAGGACGAGGCGCTGATCCGCCTCGACCTCAAGGAGATGCTGGAGGAGGAGGGGTACACCGTCGTCGGTGAGGCCGGGGACGGGGAGACTGCGGTGCGGCTCGTGGAGGAGCTGAAGCCGGACCTGGCGATCTTCGACGTGAAGATGCCGGTCCTGGACGGGTTGTCGGCCGCCGAGCAGATCCACGAGAAGCACCTGGCTCCCGTGCTGATGCTGACGGCCTTCTCGCAGCGGGAGCTGGTGGACCGGGCGCGCGACGCCGGGGCGATGGCGTACATCGTCAAGCCGTTCTCGAAGTCGGACCTGGTGCCGGCGATCGAGATGGCGGTCTCCCGGTACGCGGAGATGCGGGCGCTGGAGAAGGAGATCGGGGATCTCAGCCAGCGGCTGGAGACCCGGAAGCTGGTGGACCGGGCGAAGGGCGTGCTGCAGACCAAGTTCGGGCTGAACGAGCCGGCGGCCTTCCGGTGGATCCAGAAGACGTCGATGGACCGTCGGATGACGATGGCGGCGGTGGCCGAGGCGGTCATCGAGGAGGGCGAGGCCCAGGACCGCAAGAAGGCGGAAGAGGGCAAGTCCGAGTAGGGCGCGCGCGAAGGGCCCGGCAGAACGTTTCTGCCGGGCCCTTCCGCATGGTGTGGGTCAGTCCTCGCCGAGGTAGGCCTTGCGGACGGACTCGTCGTGCAGGAGGTCGGCTCCCGTCCCGGAGAGGACGATGCGGCCGGTCTCCATGACGTAGCCCTGGTCGGAGAGCGAGAGCGCCGCCTGGGCGTTCTGCTCGACCAGGAGGATGGTCGTACCGGAGGACTTCAGCTCCACGATGGTGGACATGATCTTCTGCATCATCAGCGGGGAGAGGCCCATCGAGGGCTCGTCCAGCATGAGCAGCTTGGGCTGGGACATCAGGGCCCGTCCCATCGCGAGCATCTGCTGCTCGCCGCCGGAGAGCGTTCCGGCGGCCTGGCGGCGGCGTTCGCCGAGGATCGGGAACAGGCCGTAGGCCCGTTCGACGTCCGCGGCGATGCCGGCCGCGTCGGTGCGCAGGAAGGCGCCGAGGAGGAGGTTCTCCTCGATGGTCATCCGGGGGAAGATGTGCCGGCCCTCGGGGGAGTGGGCGAGGCCGAGGGCGACGATCTTGTGGGCGGGGACGGTGGAGAGGTCCTGGCCGTCGAAGGTGATCCGTCCGGCGGTGGGCTTGAGCAGGCCGGACAGGGTGCGCAGGGTGGTGGTCTTGCCGGCGCCGTTGGTGCCGATGAGGGTGGTGACCTCGCCCTGGGCGACGGTGAAGCTGATGCCCTTGACGGCTTCGATCTTGCCGTAGGCGACGCGGAGGTCCTGAACTTCGAGAAGTGCGGTCACTGGTCGGACTCCGTAACGGCGGGGCTGGTGCCTTCGAGCGGGGCGCCGAGGTAGGCGGTGATGACGCGTTCGTCGTTCTGGACGGTCTCGCGGTCGCCCTCGACGATCTTCTGGCCCTGGACGAGCACCGCGGTGCGGTCGCAGAGGTTGAAGATGAAGCGCATGTCGTGCTCGATGACGAGGACGGAGATCCCCTTGTCGCGGATCGCGAAGACGAGTTCCTCGGCGGCCCGGGTCTCCTGGGGGTTCATGCCGGCGGTGGGTTCGTCGAGCAGCAGCAGGCCGGGTTCGGAGGCGAGGGCGCGGGCGATCTCCAGCTTGCGCTGCTCGCCGTACGGGAGGTTGCGGGCGAGGTGGTCGGCCTTGTCGGCGAGGCCGGTGAACGCCAGGAGTTCCATGGCCTTCTCGCGGCTCTCGGCCTCGGCGCGGTGGTAGCCGGGGCCGCGCAGGATGGCGGAGAAGATGCCTTCCCTGGTGCGGGTGTGCCGGCCGACCAGGACGTTCTCCAGGACGGTCATGTTGGCGAACAGCCGGATGTTCTGGAAGGTGCGGGCGATGCCGGCCTGGGTGACCAGGTGGGGCTTGGGCGGCAGCAGGGTGTCGCGGTAGCGGACGGCGCCCTCGGTGGGGACGTACAGGCCGGTGAGGCAGTTGAAGAAGGTGGTCTTGCCGGCGCCGTTGGGGCCGATGAGACCGATGATCTCGCCCTCTCCGACGGTCAGGGAGACGTCGTTGACCGCGGTGAGGCCGCCGAAGCGCATGGTGACGCCGGTGACTTCGAGCAGGGGTGCGGCGGTGGTGGTCATCGGGTCGGTCACGCCCCTGCCTTGGTGAGTGCGGTCGGCTCGCCGGAGGCCTGGGCCGGGACGGCGGCCTCGTGGAACTCCAGCTGCTGGCGCCGGTTGGGGATGAGTCCTTCGGGGCGCACCCGCATCAGGACGATGAGGGCGGCGCCGAAGGCGAGGAGCTGGTAGTCGGCGAGGAACTCGAGCTTCTTCGGGATGAGGAAGAGGAGGGTGGCGCCGGCCAGCGGGCCGCTGATGGTGCCCATGCCGCCGAGGATGACCGCGGCGAGCAGGAAGGCGGAGTTCGGCGGGAGGGCCTCGGCGAAGGTGTACTGGTCGGGGGTGACGGTGTAGCTGACGTGGGCCTGGACGGTGCCGGCGAGGCCGGCGAGCAGGGCGCCGAGGGCGAAGGCGAGCAGCTTGAGCCGGAAGCCGTTGATGCCCATGGCCTCGGCGGCGGTCTCGTCCTCGCGGATGGCGACCCAGGCGCGGCCGATGCGGGAGTTGCCGACCCGGGCGAAGACGAGCACGACCAGGGCGGTGACCAGGAGCATCAGCAGGTAGTAGTTGGAGAAGCGGCCGAGTTCGACGCCGAGCACGGTGTGCGGTTTGCCGAGGTCGAAGCCGAGGATCTGCAGGTCGGGGATGCGCGGGATGCCGTTGGAGCCGTTGGTGACCTTGGGGCCGGTGGTGCCGTTGAGGTTGAGCATGGTGATGCGGAAGATCTCGCCGAACCCGAGGGTGACGATGGCGAGGTAGTCGCCGCGCAGCCGCAGGGTGGGGGCGCCGATCAGTACGCCGAAGACCATCGAGACGACGGCGCCGGTGAGCATCGCGGCCCAGAACGGGAACTGGACGTGGATGGGGGAGGCGGGGGAGCCGGAGACCAGGGCGGCGGCGTAGGCGCCGACGCCGAGGAAGGCGACGTACCCGAGGTCGAGCAGGCCGGCCAGGCCGACGACGATGTTGAGGCCGAGGGCGACGGTGGCGAAGATCAGGATGTTGGTGGCGACGGAGGTGTACTGGTCGCTGGTCTGGGTGAACGGGAAGCTGGCGGCGGCGGCGAAGGCGGCGCCGGTGGTGACCGGGCGGTGCTTGACGGTCAGGGCGCGCAGCCGGGCGAGCAGGCCGGACCTGGACAGGGCGGGGACGGCGAGGGCGACGAACAGCAGGTAGCCGGTGAAGAGTTCGCCGTACTCGGTGTCGATGCCGAAGGTGATCGCGAACAGTCCGAGTCCGAAGGCGAGGACGATCAGCAGCACTTCGAGCCAGGAGGGGAGCGGGCGCGGTGCGGGCAGCGGGCGGTCGGTCCGGCCCAGTCGGATGGTGCTGTTGGCGAGGTGGCCGAGCTGGAGCAGCAGGACGGCGCCGGCGGCGATGGCGAGGCCGCCGGCGAGGGCGGTCATGACCGGGGCGACGGGCTTGTCCTCGGGGATGGCGTGGGCGGCGAACCAGGCGGCGGGGGCGACCGGGACGAGCAGGAAGAGGCGTTTGTCGAGGGTCCGCAGCGGGACGGCGGTGCGGCGGTCGAGCGGGAGGCCGAGGGCGCCGAGGACGCTGATCAGGCCGCCGGCAGCGAGGACCCAGCCGCCGGGTTCGAGGTTGGCGAGGCCGCCGAGTTCGGTGGAGACGGCGGCGACCGAGTAGACGGCGACGGTGAGGGCGCCGGTGGCGGCGTACAGGACGGCGTTGTGGCTGCGGGAGGGGGCGGCCCAGCGCAGGCCGGGGACGCCCTGGCCGGCGAGCAGCAGGACCAGGGTGAGCAGGCCGGCGGCGAGGGCGAGCCACTGGAGGCCGGCCGGGGAGCCGTAGTAGGTGAGGTCGCCGGGGAACTCGGAGGTCCAGGTCCAGGACATGGCGGCGGAGGCCGCGGTGGCGAGGGCGCCGAGTGCGGTGACGGCGGCGGCGGCGCGGGCCGGCAGCGGGATGACCGGGGTCGTTTCGGTGGTGGTGGTCATGGTGGTCACGCCCTGTCCGCGACGCGCTCGCCGAGCAGGCCCTGGGGCCGGATCAGGAGTACGAGGATGAGGAGAACGAAGGCCCAGACGTCCTTCCAGGCGCCGCCTCCGAAGAGGTGCATGCCGGGCAGGTGCTGGATGTAGCCGGTGGCGAGGGCTTCGGCGAGGCCGAGGGCGAGGCCGCCGAGCATGGCTCCGTAGATGTTGCCGATGCCGCCGAGGACGGCGGCGGTGAAGGCCTTGAGGCCGAGGATGAAGCCCATCCGGAAGTCGACCTGGCCGCTGCGCAGGCCGTAGGCGACGGCGGCGACGGCGGCGAACGCGGCGCCGATGGCGAAGGCCATGACGATGATGCGGTCGGTGTCGATGCCCATCAGCTTGGCGGTGTCCGGGTCCTGGCTGGTGGCCTGCATGGCGCGTCCGGAGCGGGTGCGGGTGACGAACCAGCCGAGGGCGAGCATGCACAGCGGGGCGGCGATGATCAGGAAGAGGTCGCTGCGCTGGATGGTGACGGAGCCGAGGCTGAACGGGTCGCCGGGGAGCTTGGGGAAGACCCGGGCCTTCTTGGCGTCCGGGTAGAAGGAGAAGACGAGTTGCTGGAGGAAGATGGAGAGCCCGATGGCGGTGATCAGCGGGGCCAGCCGGGGGGCGGTGCGCAGGGGGCGGTAGGCGAAGCGTTCGGCGGCGACGGCGGTGAGGGTGGAGACCAGGATGCCGGCGATCAGCATGAGCGGCAGGGCCAGCCAGAGGGTGGTGCCGCCGGGGAGGGCGAGGTAGGCGGTCAGGGCGCCGAAGCCGCCGACCATGACGATCTCGCCGTGGGCGAAGTTGATGAGCTGGACGATGCCGTAGACCATCGTGTAGCCGATCGCGACGAGCCCGTAGAGGGCGCCGAGGATCAGGCCGTTGGCCAGCTGCTGCGGTAGGTCGTGCACCGCTGGGCCTCCGTAGTGCGTTCGGGGGTGTCCGCGTGGGTGGTGGATGTGGGTGCGCGCGGGGGCACTCGTGGCGCCCCCGCGCGCGATGTGGTGGGGAAGTGGGGCCGGTGGAGCGGGTGGTGACTCGGTGTCAGCCCTTGAAGGTGCCGGACTTCTCCACGGCCCACTTGCCGTCCTTGACGGTGTATACGGTGAGCTGCTTGTTGGTGGTGTCGCCGAACTCGTCGAAGGAGACCTTGCCGGTCACGCCGTCGAAGGTGACCTTCTGGACGGCGTCGCGGACGGCCTTGCGGTCGGGGACCTTGCCGTTGTTGTCCTTCACGGCCTGCTTGACGCCCTGGATGATGGCCCAGGCGCTGTCGTAGGAGTAGCCGCCGTAGGTCTCGTAGGCGTCCTTGTAGCCGGCCGTCTTGTAGTCGGCGATGAACTTCTTGGCGGTGTCGAGGGATTCGACCGGCAGGCCGACGGCGGTGGCGTAGTCGCCCTGGCTCTTGGGGTTGAGCTTGATGAAGTCGCCGCTCTGGATGCCGTCGCCGCCCATCAGGGGGATGTTGACGCCGGCCTCCTTGAGCTGGAGGGAGAGCGGGCCGGCCGCGGGGTACTCGCCGCCGTAGTAGACGGCCTCGGCGCCGGAGCTCTTGACCTTGGTGACGATGGCGGCGAAGTCGCGGTCGTCGGGGTTGACGTGCTCCTCGCCGACGAGGGTGCCGCCGAGCTTGGTGAACTCGCCCTTGAAAGTGCCGGCGAGGCCGGCGCCGTAGGTCTTCTGGTCGTCGATGAGGAAGACCTTGGTCTTCTTGGCGTCGTTGTAGAGGAACTGGGCGGCGAACGGGCCCTGGACGGCGTCGGTGGTGGCGGTGCGGAAGTAGGAGTTGAAGGGGCGCTTCTTCTCGCCGCTGGCCCACTTCTCGCCCTGGCTGAGGGCGACGCCGGTGTTGGCGGGGGAGACCTCGACCAGGTTCGCGTCGTCGAAGATCTGCTGCATCGACTGCGCCACGCTGGAGTTGAGCGGGCCGACGACGCCGAGGACCTTGGAGTCGCCGACCAGCTGGGTGGCGTTCTGCTGGCCGGGGGCGGGCTTGCCGGTGTCGTCCAGGGCCTTGATCTCGAACTTGACGCCGGGGACCTCGTTGCTCTCGTTGGCCTTCTTGATCGCGAGGTCGACGGAGTTGCGGATGCCGAGGCCGAGGGCGGAGAGGTCGCCGGTGAGCGGGGCGTCGACGCCGATGACGACGGTGGTGGAGGCGGAGTTGCCGCCGCCGTCGCCGCCCTTCTTCTCTCCGCGGGAGCCGCAGGCGGTGAGGCTGAGGGCGCCGATCACGGCAATGCTCACGACAACTGCTGAACGGTGACGCACGAGGGTCCCCTTCGGTTCAGGAGGCGCCCGCGCCGGAATGGCGGGAGCCGGAGTGCGCGGAGGGCCTGGCCCAATCGAATGGCGCGGTGACTGGCCGTGACTCTAGATGCCGTTGGGCGGCTCTGGCAGTGCTGGGGGCAGGCTGTGATTCTCTTGTTATGAGCACACGGAGCATTTGTCTCACCATGTGGTCGTTCCGGCTCGATCCATCCCGCGATGTCAGGCGTTTACTTGCTGGTAGGGGGATGTAAGGCCCAGAAATGGGGGTTGCAGCTGGCAGCGTCGATTATCGGACGATCATGTCCGATGCCCTGGTTTCGACCTTGAGCGTCCGGATTGCGGACGTGGAGAGCCCGGCCGCATGGTTCCGGGGCGCCTGAAGGCCTCGGAACCGGCAATTGATCGGATTTCCTACTTGTTACGTAGCGTCACATGCTGCGGGATGGGGGTCGGCCGCGCCCGGGCATGTGAACGCCCCCTTGTCCAGACCAACGCCTGCCCAAGGCGGCGGAAGGTCAAACAAGGGGGCGGAAAAGGGACTTGATGTCGTTTCGAGTGAACTCGGCGACGCGGTACGGCCGTTGTCGCGCCGGTGGTTCGGGCCGCGCCGGAGGTCCCGGGTCGGGCCGGTGGTCCGCGTCGGGCCGGCGGTTCCCGGGGGCCCGTCAGAGGTCGCGCAGCATGCAGGTCAGCCGGCAGCTGGTGATCCGCCGGCCGGTGTCGTCGGTGATCGCGATCTCGTAGGTGGCGGCGGTGCGGCCCTTGAACACGGCCGTCGCCACCCCGGTCACCAGGCCGGAGGTGGCCGAGCGGTGGTGGGTGGCGTTGAGGTCCACGCCGACCGCGTAGCGGCCCGGTCCGGCGTGCAGCATCGCCCCGATCGAGCCCAGCGTCTCGGCCAGCGCCGCCGACGCGCCGCCGTGCAGCAGTCCGTACGGCTGCTGGTTGCCCTCCACCGGCATGGTGCCGACCACGCGGTCGCCGGAGGCCTCGACGATCCGGATGCCGAGCTTCTCGCCGAGGTGGCCGCCGGAGAAGGTCTGCGGGCTGACGCCGAGCTTGGCGAAGTGGTCCAGCACGTCCTGCGGGACGTTCAGGACCGGCGCGGTGTCGGTCGCGGGCGCGGTGGCGGGCGCGGTGGCGGGCGCGGGGGCGGGCGTGGTGTCGGTGGCGGTGCCGGGGGCCGCGTCGGTCATGGGGGGAGCTCCTGCCGCTGGGGGACGCTGGGGACTGTTGGGGACTGCTGGGAAGGCCGGGAATGCCGGGGAACGCCGGGGGCGTGCCGCCTGTGATCGTACGACCGTCCTACTCGGAGGTAGCGGCTGCGGACGGACCGGCGCGGCGTCCTTTTTGTCGGTGCCGGGCCATAGGATCGGTGGCCGGTAGTGGAATCGGCAGGAACGGACGTTGACGTGGCTACGCAGAGTACGGACAAGGGCGCGACGGGTGGCGGCGGGGCCGGCCGGCGGCCCCGGCTGATGCTGCTCGACGGGCACTCGATGGCCTACCGGGCCTTCTACGCCCTGCCCGTGGAGAACTTCAACACCTCCACCGGCCAGCCCACCAACGCGGTCTACGGCTTCGCCTCGATGCTCGCCAACACCGTGCGCGACGAGCAGCCCACCCACCTCGCCGTCGCCTTCGACCTCTCCCGGCAGACCTTCCGCTCCGTCGAGTTCCCCGACTACAAGGCCAACCGCGCCAAGACGCCGGACGAGTTCCGCAGCCAGATCGGCCTGATCGGCGAACTGCTCGACGCCATGCACGTCCCCCGGCTCACCGTCGAGGGCTTCGAGGCCGACGACATCATCGCCACCCTGGCCACCGCCGCCGAGGCGGCCGGCTACGACGTCGACATCGTCACCGGCGACCGCGACTCGCTCCAGCTGGTCACCGACCACGTCACCGTGCTCTACCCCACCAAGGGCGTCTCCGAGCTCACCCGCTTCACCCCGGAGAAGGTCACCGAGAAGTACGGCGTCACCCCGCGCCAGTACCCGGACCTCGCCGCGCTGCGCGGCGACCCGTCCGACAACCTGCCCGGCATCCCCGGCGTCGGCGAGAAGACCGCCGCCAAGTGGGTCAACCAGTTCGGCTCCTTCGACGAACTGGTCTCCCGCGCCGACGAGGTGAAGGGCAAGATCGGCGAGAAGCTGCGCGACCACCTCGACTCGGTCAAGCGCAACCGGGTGCTCACCGAGCTGGTCCGCGACGTCCAACTCCCGGTCGGCGTCGCCGACCTGGACCGCAAGCCGTTCGACAAGGACGCCGTCGGCACCCTGATGGAGTCGCTGGAGTTCCGCAACGCCAACTTCCGCGACCGCGTCTTCGGCATCGACCCGGCCGCCGGCGAGGCCCAGGCGGAGGCCGAGCTCGCCCCCGGCGTCGAGGTCGACGGCGAGCTCCTCACCGACCCGGGCACCCTGGCCGCCTGGCTGGCCGAGCACGCCTCCGACGGCAAGACCACCGTCGCCCTCGCCGCCGTCTACCAGTGGGCGCTCGGCTCCGGCGAGGTCACCGAAGTCGCCCTCGCCGCCGGGGAGTCCGCCGCCTGGTTCGACCCGGCGCTGCTCGCCGAGGAGGACGAGCAGGCCCTCACCCGCTGGCTCGCCGACCCCGCCGCCCCCAAGGCCCTGCACATCGCCAAGCAGGTGATGCGCGCCTTCGCCGAGCGCGGCTGGACGATCGAGGGCGTCGTCGCCGACACCGCGCTCGCCGCCTACCTGGAGAAGCCCGGCCGCCGCACCTTCACCCTGGAGGTGCTCGCCGAGGAGTACCTGGCCCGCTCGCTCACCCCCGCCCCCGCCGCCGAGAGCGGCCAACTCTCCTTCGACGCGCCGGAGGAGGACGAGACGGCCGCCGCCCAGTCGCTGATGCTCCAGGCCCGCGCCGTGCTCGACCTCGCCGCGCTCTTCGACACCCGCCTCGGCGAGGTCGGCGCCGCCGAGCTGATGCACGACATGGAACTGCCCATCGCCGCCCTGCTGGCCCGGATGGAGCGCTACGGCATCGCCGCCGACCGCGAGTGGCTCACCGGCCTGGAGGCGCAGTTCGCCGCCGAGATCCAGCGCGTGGTGGAGGAGGCGCACGCCGCCGCCGGGCACGAGTTCAACCTCGGCTCGCCCAAGCAGCTCCAGGAGATCCTCTTCGGCGAGCTCGCCCTCCCCAAGACCAAGAAGATCAAGACCGGCTACACCACCGACGCCGACGCGCTCACCTGGCTGGCCACCCAGACCGACAACGAGCTGCCGGTCATCCTGCTGCGCCACCGCGACCAGGCCAAGCTGCGCACCACCGTCGAGGGCCTGCTCAAGACCGTCTCGCCCAAGGGCCGCATCCACACCACCTTCAACCAGATGGTCGCCGCCACCGGCCGGCTCTCCTCGCAGGACCCGAACCTGCAGAACATCCCCGTCCGCACCGAGGAGGGCCGCGCCATCCGCCGCGCCTTCGTCGTCGGCGAGGGCTACGAGTCGCTGCTCACCGCCGACTACTCGCAGATCGAACTGCGGATCATGGCGCACCTGTCCGAGGACGAGGCGCTGATCGAGGCCTTCGCCTCCGGCGAGGACCTGCACAACACCGTCGCCTCCCAGGTCTTCGAGGTGCCGCGCGCCGCGGTGGACGCCGAGATGCGCCGCAAGATCAAGGCGATGTCCTACGGCCTGGCGTACGGGCTGTCCGCGTACGGGCTCTCGCAGCAGCTCGGCATCAAGCCGGCCGAGGCCCAGGGCCTGATGGACACCTACTTCGAGCGCTTCGGCGGCGTGCGGGACTACCTGCGCCGGGTCGTCGACGAGGCCCGGGCGACGGGCTACACCGAGACGCTGCTCGGCCGCCGCCGCTACCTGCCGGACCTCAACAGCGACAACCGCCAGCGCCGCGAGATGGCCGAGCGGATGGCCCTCAACGCCCCGATCCAGGGCTCGGCCGCCGACATCGTCAAGATCGCCATGCTCCGGGTGGACGAGGCGCTGCGCGCGGCCGGCCTCACCTCCCGGATGCTGCTCCAGGTGCACGACGAAATCGTGCTGGAGCTGGCCCCGGGCGAGCGCGAGCAGGTCGAGGCCCTCGTCCGCGAGCAGATGGCGGGCGCCTACCCGCTGCGCGCCCCGCTGGACGTGTCGGTCGGCGTCGGCCCGAACTGGGAGGCCGCCGCGCACTGACGCGGCGTGCGGTACGCGGCGGGCCCGGAGGCGCGGAGCGTCCGGGCCCGCCGCCGTCTGCTCCTGCCGTCGTCCCGGCCTGCCGCCGTCCCGGTCGGAGGCGGCCGGGTCGGAGGCGGCTGGTCGGCCGGTCGGAAAACCGGCCCGGACGACGGGTCAATTCCGTACTACCGTAGGCCCAATGACAACAGGATCCACTGCGACCGACCAGCCCGTCTCGCTGGCCCAGGCGCCGAAGCACCAGGCCCGCAACTCCGCCGCCTTCTGGACCGCGACCGGCCGAGCCCGCGGGCACGAGGTGATCCGCTGCCGCGGATTCGTCGCGGTCGACGGCGACGAGCGGGCGGGTCTGCGGATCCTCGTCCAGGAGCCCGACCTCGACCCGGACGAACTGGCCGGGTTGACGGAGCTGGTCCGCCGGGCCGCGGGGGCGGTGAACGTCGAGGATCCGTTCAGCTCCACCGACCTGAGCCACCTGGGCATGCGGACCTGGCAGATGCCGGTCATGCTGCGCCTGCCCGGGCCGGTCGCCGAACCGGCGCTGGACGTGACCAGGGTGCGGCGGCCCGATGACCTCCAGACGGCCGAGCGGCTGGTGATCGAGGGCTTCGAGCTGGACACCTTCGAGCCCCACCGCCCCGGCGAACTCTTCCCGACGTCGCTGATCGAACAGCCGGGCGTGGACGTGTTCATCGCCTCGGTCGACGGCGTGGCCGCGGGAGCCGGCGTCAGCGTGGTGGCCGACGGCGTCGGCAGCCACTACTGGATCAGCACGTCGTCGGCGTTCCGCTCGCGCGGCGTGGGCCGGGCCGTCATGCTCGGCGCCCTCGCCCACCTGGCGGACCTCCCGGCCACCCTCACCGCCTCGAAGCTGGGCAGGCCGCTGTACGAGTCGCTGGGGTACACGGTCGCGGCGCCCTCGACCTGGTGGGCCGCCCCGCGTCCGACCGCGTCGTCGTGACGCCCGCCGGCCCCGCACCGTCGTGATGCGCGGGCCGGCACTCGTACTGCACAGGAAGTCGGCGGGGCCGACTTCCTGTGCACGGTGATGCCGTCGCGCGGGCCGCCGTGCGGGTGGCGTCAGCGCGCGAACTTCTCGACGGCCGCCGGGGTGACGGGGGTGAAGAAGTTGACCAGGTTGCTGTCGGGGTCGCGGAACAGCAGCGACCGGTTCCCCCAGGGCATCGTGGTGGGCTCGGTGACGAAGTCGGTGACGAAGCCGCGCAGGTTGCGGTGGACGCGGTCCACGTCGTCGACGAGGAACTCGGTGATCACGCTCTGGTTGGCCGCCGGGCGGGCGGAGCCCGGGGCGAACAGCGGGACGGTCCGGGTGCCGGCGATCGCGAGGGTGGCGCCGCCGACCCTGAGTTCGGCGAAGTCCTCGGTGGCCCACGCCGCCCGGGCGCCGGTGGCTCGCTCGTAGAACTCGACGAGGCGCGCCACGTCGCCGGTGATGATGCGGATCGAGACGAAGTCCATGGGGATCTCCTTGGCCGTGCCGAATGGGTGCGCGTCGCAGGCTAGGAGAAATAGTGGACAGAACCGGTCCCCTATTCGCGTTAGGCTGCGAACATGTCTCGACCGGCCGCCCGCGTGCTGACCCTCCTGGAGCTGCTGCAGTCGGGCGGCACCCGGACCGTGGCCGAACTCGCCGACCGGCTCGGCGTCGAGGGGCGCACCGTGCGCCGGTACGTGGACCAGCTGATCGAGCTGGACGTCCCCGTGGAGTCGGTGCGCGGCCGCTACGGCGGGTACCGGCTCGCTCCCGGGTACCGCCTGCCGCCGCTCATGCTCAGCGACGACGAGGCGCTGGCCGTCCTGCTCGGTCTGGTCGCCGGCCGCCGGGCGGGGTTGACGACGACGGAACGCACAGCGGGTGAGACGGCGGCGGCCAAGATCCGGCGGGTGCTGCCCCGGCACCTCGCGCATCGGCTGGACACGCTCCTGGAAGCCCTCGACTTCACGGACCGGCCCGGCGAGTTCGCCACCCCGGACGCCGGGGTCCTGCTCACCATCGCCGACGCGGTGCGCCACCGCCGACCCGTCTCGATCCGCTACACCGACCGCGACGGACGGCGCAGCGAGCGCACGCTGCACGCGTACGGGATCGTCGCCCACGCGGGCCGGTGGTACGTCACGGGCGAGGACCCCGCGATCGGCGAGGACCGGACCTTCCGGCTCGACCGCATCGAGGACGCGCGGACCCGGCCCGGCTCCTTCGAGGCCCCCGAGGGCCCTGGCCCGGCGCAGCGGGTGTTGTCGGCGTTCGCCACGGCCGAGTACCGGCACGAGGTGACCCTGCGGATCCACGGAACGGCCGCGCAGATCCGCGCCCACCTCCCCGCGAGCGTCGCGACCCTGGAGGAGTGCGCGCCCGAGTCCGGAGACTGGCTGCGCGTCGAGCTGCGGGCGGAGCGTCTCGACTGGCTGCCCCCGGTCCTCGCCTCACTCGACCGGCCGTTCGTCATCGAGCGCCCCGACGAGCTGCGCGACCTCGTCACCGCCCTCGCCGACCGCCTCGCCTCCCACGCCCGCCGAGCCTGACGGCGAGGAGCCGGCGTCCTGGCGCCTGCCGGGGGGTTTAGCCGGTCGAGGAGGTACGGCTCAGCGCGGGGGCTTGGTGCCGTCGGGCCACACGCACGGGGAGGAGAAGCCGATCACGAGAGTCCCGTACGAGCTGCCGATCCCGTCGATGGAGCCGGTGAACTGGTCGGTCGAGTTCGTGAAGTGGGCGGACGTGCGCAGGGCGCCGGAGTCGTCCTGCCGGAATCCCATGGCCTCGATCCGGGTCCGGAGGCGCTCGACGTACTCGGCCTGGCGGTCCCCCGGAATGCCGGAGAGCCGCCTCTCCGTGACCTCCACGACGCGGCCGTCGTACTCGGAGGGGGCGTCGTTCCTGAAGCAGTTGGTGCCGTTCTCCCGCTCGCCGGCCGTGGCGACGGGCTGGGGCAGATCGGCGAGGGCCTGCCCCATGTAGTCCGCGGTCCGCTGCTTCGCCTGCGCCTGTGTCATGGTCGGGGCATCGGAGTCCTCGCCGCATGCCGCGGCCGTCAACAGCAGTCCGGCGGCCATCGCTGCCGCGATCGGCCGGTGTCGCGTCACCGGCCGGCCCCGTTGCCTGCGATCACGGCGCCGAACGCCTTGCCACTGGCCGGGCTGGGATGCGGTTTTCGGCGCCGTGAGGCGGTGGGGTGCACAGGAAGTCGGCGGGTCCGACTTCTGGTGCTCGGCGGTTGGATCGGGGTAGGTGTGATGCGAACGGAACCGGGGAGGGAGATCGGCCATGAAGCGACCAGGGTACGCGATCGCGGTCGTGCTCGACATGTTGCTGTTGATCGGGCTGTTGCAGGGTTGGCTGCCCGCTGGCTCCGAGGGAGGACGGAGGTTCCTGATCCTCTTCACCGCCTCGATCCTGACGCTCGTCCTCTTCTCCGCGATCCGGCCGAACCGGCGGGACTGACCTACTTCCGAGTGTTGGTGCGGCGGGTGGGTTCGGCCGTGGTCGGGTCCTCGGGCCAGGGGTGGCGGGGGTATCGGCCTCTCAACTCCGCGCGGACGGCGCGGTAGCCGTCGCGCCAGAAGCTCTCCAGGTCGCCGGTGACGGCGGCGGGGCGGCCGGCGGGCGACAGGAGGTGGATGGTCAGCGGGACGCGGCCTCCGGCCAGGGCAGGGGTCGCTGTCCAGCCGAAGAGCTCCTGCAACTTGACTGCCAGGACCGGGCGTTCGGTGGTGTAGTCGACGCGGATCTTCGATCCTGACGGCACCGTGATGCGCTCGGGGGCGAACTCGTCCAGCCGACCCGCCTCACCGGTGGACCAGGGGAGCAACCTCTGGAGGGCGGCGGTCGTGTCGATCCTGGCCAGGTCGGCGCGGCGGCGGGCGCGGGAGAGTTCGGGCTCCAGCCACTCCTCGGCCCGCTCCAGCAGCGCCTCGTCGGAGACGTCGGGCCAGGGATCGCCGATGGCGGCGTGGAGGAAGGCCAGACGTTCGCGCAGGGTGGACGGGAAGGTCAGCAGCGTGCCGACGCCCTCACGGGCGAGGCCTTCGAGCAGAGCAGCCCGGACGAGCAGGGGGTCGGGGCGGTTGAGGGGCTTCTCGGCGAGTTCGACGGCGCCCAGCGACTCGACCCGGCGCGAGACGACCTCCCCGCGCCGGGTGTCCCAGTGGACCTCCTCGCGAGAGGCCAGCAGCGCCGCTCCGGCGGCCAGCGCGGTGGCCTCGTCCAGCGCCGCGGCGTGCAGGACGCGGGCCGAGTGCGAGCCCGCCGGGCGGTCGGCGACCGCGACGGCGAGCCAGGGCAGGGCGCCGAGCGCCGTGCCGGGCGCGAGTTCGGCGGCCGTCCCGCTGGCCATCAGGTACGGGCTGCGCTCGCCGGGGGCGGGCCGCTCGACGCGGGCGCGGGCGATCCGCTCCGGGAAGGCGAGCGCGACGACGAGGCCGGCGGCGACGGCGTCGGGCAGGTCGGTGGCGGGCTCGTCGGAGGTGGCGCGCAGCAGCCGGCGGACTTCGTCGCGCCAGCGCCCCGCGTAGGGGTCGCGGGAGGACCGAACCGTGCGCCAGACCGCGCCGAGGTCGTCGCCGAGCGCCATGGGCGGTTCCTCGGAGAGCAGCGCGACCACCTCGGCGGCCCGCCGCGCGCCGACCGCCGCCGCGCCGTCGACCAGGGCGCGCCCCAGCCGGGGGTGCAGCCCCGTACGGGCGAGCCGGACGCCACGCGCGGTGGCCCGCCCGTCCGGGTCGACCGCGCCGAGGGCGAGCAGGGTCTGCCGGGCGGCGGCCATCGCCCCGGCGGGCGGGGCGTCGGGCAGGGCGAGGCCGGTGGCGTCCGGGTCGCCCCAGCAGGCGGCCTGGAGGGCGAAGGAGGTGAGGTCGGCGAGCGCGATCTCCGGAGTGGGGAAGCGGGCGGCGAGGGCGTCCTCGGCCTCGTTCCAGCAGCGGTAGACGGTGCCCGGGGCCTCGCGCCCGGCCCGGCCGGCCCGCTGGCGGGCGGCGGCGAGCGAGGCCCGGACGGTGACCAGCCCGGCGAGCCCGCGGGCGTGGTCGGTGCGCGGCTCCCGGGCGAGTCCGGCGTCCACCACGACCCGGACGCCGGGGACGGTCAGCGAGGACTCGGCGACGGCGGTGGCGAGCACGACCCGCCGGCCCTCGCCGGGCGAGAGCGCGGCGTCCTGGACGGCCTGCGGGGCGCGGCCGTGGAGTTGCAGGACGTCCGCCGGAACACCGCCCAGCGCCCCGGCGACCCGGGCGATCTCGCCGACGCCGGGCAGGAAGCAGAGCACGTCCCCGTCCCGCTCGGTCAGCGCCCGCCGCACCACCGAGGCGACGTGGTCGAGCAGCGCCGGGTCCACCCGGGTGCCGTGCGCGGGCCGGACGGCGCGCGGCGGCGGCGCCCAGACCACCCCGACCGGGTGGGAGGTGCCGTGCGCCTCCACCACCGGGGCGCCGCCGAGCAGCTCGGCCCAGGCCTCGGTGTCGGAGGTGGCCGAGGCGCAGACCAGCCCGAGGTCGGGCCGCAGCGCCGCCCGGACGTCGAGCAGGAAGGCGAGCGCGGTGTCGGCGTCCAGGTGCCGTTCGTGGCACTCGTCCAGGACGACCACGTCCACGCCGGGCAGTTCCTGGTCGCGCTGGAGCCGTTGCAGCAGCACGCCGGTGGTGACCACCTCGACGACCGTCTCGGGGCCGGTGCGGCGCTCGCCGCGCACGGTGTACCCGACCCGGCCGCCGACGGCCTCGCCGAGCAGCCAGGCCATCCGCCGGGCGGCCGCCCGGACGGCGAGCCGGCGCGGTTCGGCGACCAGCACCCGCCGCACCGGGTTCCCGGGGTCCAGCAGCCCGGCCAGGGCCAGCGGCACCAGGGTGGTCTTGCCGGTGCCGGGCGGCGCGGCGAGGACGGCGGTGCCGTGCCCGGCCAGCGCGCCGTGGAGGGCGGGCAGGGCGGTGCGGACGGGCAGGTCGCGCCAGGCCGGGTTCAGCGCCGGGTTCGCCAAGGCGTCAGCCCCGCTCGGTGACGAAGATCGCCGTGCCGGGGATCAGCCGTCCGCGCAGCGGGGACCAGCCGCCCCACTCCTGCCCCAGGCCGGCCGGCCACTCGGGCTCGACCAGGTCCACCAGCCGGAAGCCGGCGGCGACGAGTTCGCGGACCCGGTCGCCGAGGGTGCGGTGGTGCTCGACGTAGGTGGCGCGCCCCTGCTCGTCCTGCTCGACGTACGGGGTGCGGTCGAAGTAGGAGGACACCGCGGTGAGGCCCTCGACGCCGGGCTCGTCGGGGAAGGCCCAGCGGATCGGGTGGGTCACCGAGAACACCCAGCGCCCGCCCGGCCGCAGCACCCGGTGAACCTCGCGCATCAGGGCGGCGGTGTCGGCGCTGAACGGGACGGCGCCGTACGCGGAGCAGGCGAGGTCGAAGGAGGCGTCGGCGAAGGGCAGCACGGCGGCGTCGGCCTGGACGACCGGAACGGGCGCGGTGCCGCGGCCGAGGTCGATCCGGCGGGAGTGCTGGAGCTGGCGGTAGGAGATGTCCAGGGCGACGGGCCGGGCGCCCCGGGCGGCCAGCCAGCGGGAGCACTGGGCGGCGCCGGCGCCGATCTCCAGCACGTCCCGGCCGGCCACCTCGCCGAGCAGCCGGGCGTCGGCCTCGTCCAGGCCCTCGGGGCACCAGGTGAAGCGGTCGTCGCCGAGGAACTCGCCGTGCTCGTCCTGGTACTCGTCGGCGTTGCGGTCCCACCAGTGCCGGCTGGCCCGGCTGCTCTCCCCGCTGCCGGCCTCCCGCCGGAGCGCGTCGTCGCCGTCCTCCTCCTCGTCCCGAACGGGGGAGGTGTCAAGATCGTGCAGGTTCGACTGGGGGGTGGTGGCCACGGTGACAATGCCCATCGCGTAGGGTATGGAGTGCGGAAGCGTCGCTGCCGAGAACCGGCCCGTAAGGGTCCGGGTCCTGGCGGTGGCATCCGGGGAACAGGGCCCCTTCGGGCGCCGCCGCGAGGCGCGCATTCGGAGGATATGGCCTGATCCGTACCGGGCTCCACCGTCTTGCCGTCCTTCGGCATTGACCGTGCCTGGCCGTCCCCGTATGCTACAAGTTGCGCTGCGGGCCTGCGCGCCTCGGACGGAGCAGGTCGCGCTCGCATCTGTCGAAGACCCCACGGTCGCAAGACGGACGCCGGTTCTCGTTGTTACGGGAATCCCGGTGCGCCGTGTTCTTGGCTGTCCGGCTTTCGGTGGGAGCGATACGGGCCCTCCGCGTGGCATTACCTACGACTTTCATGTCCGTACCGGAGCCCTTTTCCTAATGACGAGCCCCACCGACTCCTCCCTCAGCACCACCCCGCAGGTCGCGGTCAACGACATCGGCGACGCGGAGGCCTTCCTCGCCGCGATCGACGAGACCATCAAGTACTTCAACGATGGCGACATCGTCGAGGGCGTCATCGTGAAGGTCGACCGTGACGAGGTCCTCCTCGACATCGGTTACAAGACCGAGGGCGTCATCCCGTCCCGCGAGCTCTCGATCAAGCACGACGTTGACCCGCACGAGGTCGTCGCCGTCGGTGACAACATCGAGGCCCTGGTTCTCCAGAAGGAGGACAAGGAGGGTCGTCTCATCCTGTCCAAGAAGCGCGCTCAGTACGAGCGTGCCTGGGGCACGATCGAGAAGATCAAGGAAGAGGACGGCATCGTCACCGGTACCGTCATCGAGGTCGTCAAGGGTGGTCTCATCCTCGACATCGGCCTCCGCGGCTTCCTCCCCGCCTCGCTGGTCGAGATGCGTCGCGTCCGCGACCTCCAGCCCTACGTGGGCAAGGAGCTCGAGGCCAAGATCATCGAGCTGGACAAGAACCGCAACAACGTGGTCCTGTCCCGCCGTGCCTGGCTGGAGCAGACCCAGAGCGAGGTCCGCCAGACCTTCCTCACCACCCTGCAGAAGGGCCAGGTGCGCTCCGGCGTCGTCTCCTCGATCGTCAACTTCGGTGCCTTCGTGGACCTGGGTGGCGTCGACGGCCTGGTGCACGTCTCCGAGCTGTCCTGGAAGCACATCGACCACCCGTCCGAGGTCGTCGAGGTCGGCCAGGAGGTCACCGTCGAGGTTCTCGACGTGGACATGGACCGCGAGCGCGTCTCCCTGTCGCTGAAGGCGACCCAGGAGGACCCGTGGCAGCAGTTCGCCCGTACCCACCAGATCGGCCAGGTCGTTCCGGGTAAGGTCACCAAGCTGGTTCCGTTCGGTGCGTTCGTCCGCGTGGACGAGGGCATCGAGGGTCTGGTCCACATCTCCGAGCTGGCCGAGCGCCATGTCGAGATCCCGGAGCAGGTCGTCCAGGTCGGCGACGAGATCTTCGTCAAGGTCATCGACATCGACCTCGAGCGTCGCCGCATCAGCCTGTCGCTGAAGCAGGCCAACGAGGCCCTGGGTGCCAACCCGGCCGAGGTCGAGTTCGACCCGACCCTGTACGGCATGGCCGCCTCGTACGACGACCAGGGCAACTACATCTACCCGGAGGGCTTCGACCCCGAGGCGAACGACTGGCTGCCCGGCTTCGAGAAGCAGCGCGAGGAGTGGGAGCGCCAGTACGCCGAGGCGCAGGCCCGCTTCGAGCAGCACCAGGCCCAGGTCATCAAGAGCCGCGAGGCCGACGCCCAGGCCGCCGAGGAGGGTGGCGACGCCGTCGCCGCCGCCGCCGGTGGTTCCTACTCGTCCAGCAGCGACGAGGGCTCGGGCGCCCTGGCCTCCGACGAGGCCCTGGCCGCCCTGCGCGAGAAGCTGGCCGGCGGCCAGAGCTGAGGCTCTCGCTTCCCGCTAGCCGGTAGCCAGACGGTGGGCCCCACCCGGAATTTCCGGGTGGGGCCCATTTCGTTTTCCGCCCTGATTTATACCGCCCCGACTTATGTGTGCCTTATGTGAAGGAAAGTGTGAGATGAGGCTCATTGCCCGTCTATAGGCCGGAGTTCGGGTTGCACCTAAATTGAGGGGAGCTGCCCGAAAGGCTCCTTCATGCGCAACCCCTCTTCCGCCGCCCCCACCGCCGTGGTCGGTGGCCGGCTCGCGGCCCTCGGCCGGTTCTGCTTCCGCCACCGTCGCTGGGTGCTCGGCCTGTGGGCCGTCGTCCTGGTGGTCGGCGTCCTGATCGGGGGGCGGGTCTTCGAGGGCTCGGTGGCCGGGGCCACCTCCGCCAGCGCCGAGGCCGACCGGGGCGGCGCGGTGGTCACCGCGGCCGACCCGGCCAAGGGCACCGTCACCGCCGTGGTGGACGGCCGGCCGGTGGACGATCCGGCGGTCCGGGCCGCAGTCGAGCGGGCCACCGCCGAGATCGCCGCCCTGCCCGGGGTCTCCTCCGCGCTGGACGCGTACGGCTCCGGCCCGGCACCGGCCGCGCTGCGGTCCGCCGACGGGACGGCGAGCCTGGTCAGCGTCCGGATGGCCGACACCGCGTCCACCGCCCAGACCGACGCCGTCACCCAGCGGCTCACCGCGCTGGACGGCACCGGCGGCGCCCACGTCACGGTCGGCGGGGACCTGGTGCTCCAGCAGGAGGTCAAGAAGCAGACCGAGAAGGACACCCGGTTCGGCGAGCTGGTGACGCTGCCGCTCACGCTGATCGTCATGGTGCTGGTCTTCGGCGGGCTGGCGGCGGCCTCGCTGCCGGTGATCGGGGCGGTCGCCTCGGTGGGCGGCGCGCTGCTGGCCATGTTCGGTTTCAGCCGGATCATGGACATCGACACCAGCGTGCTGCCGATCGCCACGGTGCTGGGGCTCGGGCTCTCGATCGACTACGCGCTGCTCATGGTGAATCGTTTCCGCGAGGAACGCGGCCACGGCGCGGGCATCGCCGCCGCCGTCGAACGGACCGCGGCGACCGCCGGACGCACCGTGGCCTTCTCCGGGCTGACCGTCGCCGTCGCGCTCTCGGGCCTGTTCGTCTTCACCAGCCCGGTGCTCGGCGCGGTGGCCGCGGCCGGGGTGAGCGTGGTGGTGATCGCCGTCGCCGCCGCGCTGACCCTGATCCCCGCCCTGCTCGGCTTCGCCGGCGCGCGGATCAGGACGCCCGCCGCGCCCGTGGCGGACGAGGGGTTCTTCAGCCGGACCGTGCGCCGGGTGCGCAAGCGGGCGGTGGCGGTCACGCTCGCCTCGGTGGCGCTGCTGATGGCGGCCGGCGCGCCGTTCCTGCACGCCGACATGCGCAGCTCCGGCGCCGCGGTGCTGCCCTCCTCCTCCGCCGGGCGGCAGGTCGCCGAGACGGTCGACCAGCGCTTCCCGCAGGCCGCGGCCGCGCCGATCACCGTGGTGGTCGAGGGCGGGGCGCCGGTGGCGCAGGCGTACGCGGACGAGGTGGTCGCCAAGCTGCCCGGGGTGAGCGGGGTGCGGGCCGTGACGCCGGTGGGCGACACGGTCTCCACGATCGACGTGCTGGTGCACGGGGACCCGCAGGGCGCGCAGGCCAAGCAGGTGGTGGAGGAGCTGCGGGCCGACCGCGGCGGGCTGACCACCTACGTCACCGGCGGCGCGGCCTCGGTGGTGGACTTCCAGGACGAGCTGCTCTCCCGCGGACCGTGGGCGCTCGGCCTGGTCGCGGTCGGCACCCTGGTGCTGCTCTTCCTGATGACCGGCTCGGTGGTGATGCCGGTCAAGGCGTTGCTGATGAACCTGCTCTCGCTGGGCGCCTCGCTCGGCGCGCTCACCCTGGTGTTCCAGGACGGCTGGTTCAGCGGGCTGCTCGGGTTCAGCCCGACCGGCGGGCTGGAGACCTTCATCCCGGTGCTGGTCTTCGCCTTCGCCTTCGGGCTGTCGATGGACTACGAGGTGTTCCTGCTCGCCCGGATCAAGGAGCTGCGGGACAAGGGCCACAGCTGTACCCGGGCGGTGGAGCTGGGCGTGCAGCGCAGCGGTCGGATCATCACCTCGGCGGCGCTGCTGATGGTGATCGTCTTCGCCGGGTTCGCGCTCGGGGACATGCTGATGGTCAAGCAGATGGGCATCGCGCTGGCCGTCGCCGTCGCGGTGGACGCCACCCTGGTGCGGTGCCTGCTGGTGCCCGCCGCGATGAGCCTGTTCGGCGAGTTCAACTGGTGGGCGCCCGCCCCGCTGCGGCGGCTGCACCGGCGGTTCGGGCTGAGCGAGCACGTCGACCTGCCGGAGATCGAGCCGGTGGTGATCCCGGTGCAGCGGCCGGCCAAGCCGCTGGTCGGGACGGCGTAGCGGGCTGCTCCGGAGGGGCTTTCTCCGGAGGGGGCTGCTCCATCGGGGCGTCCGGAACCTAGGGCGCCGGGACCGGCCGCTGCCGGAGCAGGGCGAGGCGGCTGGCGGTGCGGTCCAGGTCGCGCTGGAGCGGGGAGCCCGGGTCCAGGCCGGTCATCGGGTCGGCGCCGATCAGGACCAGCCGGACGTCGCGGTCGCAGCAGACGTCCACCAGGTTGGCGAACCGCTGGCGGCCGTCCAGGCTCGCCTCGGTGAGCGGCGGCACGCCGTCCAGGACGAGGGTGGGGAAGCGTTCGACGAGCGCCAGGTAGTCGGGGACGGCGGTGCGGCCCTCGCAGAGCGCGTCGAAGCCGAACCAGACCAGGCCCTCGCCCTCGCGCACGGCGCGGGCGGGCAGCTCGCGGTGGTGGGCGGTCACCGGGGCGGCCTCCCCGGGCCCGGGCGGGGTCAGGCCGGCGGCCGCCTCCTGGCCGGGGCGCAGGACGGCGCCGGTGGTGAAGCGCGGCTCCTGCCCCGCGGGCCGGTCCCCGGCCGGGGCCGCCCGGCGGAAGTCGACCGCGCCGGCGACGTCGAGGACGTCCATCCGCTCCTGGATGAGCCTGATCGTCGGTTCGAAGAGGTGGTGGTAGAGCGGGTCGGGCATCAGGCCGACGGGCGGGTAGTTGGACGTGGTGACCAGGGTGATCCGGCGGTCCAGCAGGGTGCGCAGCAGGCGGGCGACGAGCATCGCGTCGCCGGCGTCATGGGCGTGGAACTCGTCGAAGACCAGGATCCGGCAGTCGCCGAGCAGGTCGTCCACGGCGCGGTCGACGGCGGCGCCGTCGCGTGCGGAGTGCTGGGGGCCGGCGTCGTGGTGGGCGACCCCCTCGTGCAGGCGGCGGAAGAAGTCGTGGAAGTGCAGCCGCCGCTTGTGCGGGGTGGACAGGCCGTCGAGGAAGGTGTCCACGAGCCAGCTCTTGCCGCGGCCGACCGGGCCCCACAGGTAGAGGTGGCGTGGCGGGTGCCGCAAGCGCCAGGCGGGCCGGGCCAGTTCGCCGGCGAGCCGACTGAGCCGTTCGGCCGCCGCCTGTTGGGCGGGAGCGAGGGTGAAACCCCGCTGGTGGGCGGCGCGGTGGAAGTGCTCGCGCATGGCCTGGTGGTGCTGCTCTGCCCGGTCCGTCACGTGGTCGGACCCTAGCAGGGGGCGGAAGGCCGGCTCGTCGCGGGTGTCGGTCCGTCAGCGCGACTGGGGCGGCGGGGCGATGGCGGTGTCGGCGGTGTCGGCGGTGCGGGCGGTGCGGGCGGTGCCAGGGGGGTCAGTGCAGGCGGCGCAGCAGGGGGACGGCGGCCCGCAGGGTGTGCTGCTCCTCGGGGGTGAGGCGGGACTCGATGACGCCGGCGATCCGGCGTTCGCGGCGGGCGCGCTGGTCGAGCAGGGCCGTGCGGCCGGCCTCGGTGGCGGTGACGAGCAGCTTGCGGCCGTCGGTGGGGTGGGGCTGCTGGGTGACCAGCCCGGCCCCGGTCATCAGTGCGACGGTGCGGGCCATCGACTGGTGGCGGACCCGCTGGAGGGCGGCGAGTTCGGCGACCGTGCAGGTGTGCTCGTCGCGGACCAGCAGGCCGAGGACGGCGGCCTGGTTCTGCGGGAGTTCGTCGCCGCCGCGCAGGGAGCGGACCAGGCTGCCGATCGCGGCGCGCAGGTCGGCGGCGAGTTCCAGGGTGTCCGGGTGGGGGTCTTCACTGCTCATGGGAGGAGTCTACCGGGAATTAATGCAGCACAGCTGTACAGCCTTGCTGTATGGTTTCCGGCATGCGAATCACCAAGTTCGGACACGCCTGCGTACGCGTCGAGCACGGCGAGGCCACCGTCGTCGTCGATCCGGGGGCGTTCACCGACCCCGCCGCCCTGGCCGGGGCGGACGCCGTCCTGATCACCCACGAGCACATGGACCACTTCGAGGAGTCCCGGCTGCGCGCCGCGCTGGAGGCCGACCCGGCGCTGCGGGTGTGGACCAACCGGGCCGTCGCCGCCCAGCTGGACGGCGTGGCGCAGCGGGTCGCCGTCGTCGGTGAGGGCGACGCCTTCGAGATCGGCGGGCTCGGTGTCTCGGTGCACGGCGAGTGGCACGCGGAGATCCACCCGGACATCCCGCGGGTGCCGAACGTCGGCTTCCTCTTCGACGGCCGGCTGTTCCACCCCGGCGACGCGTTGACCCTGCCGCCGCACACCGTGGACACCCTGCTGCTGCCGATCGCGGCGCCCTGGAGCAAGGCCTCCGAGGTGGTCGACTACATCCGGGAGGCCGGGCCGCGCCGGGCCGTACCGGTGCACGAGGCGGTGCTCAGCCCGGTCGGGTTCGCCGTGCACACCCGGCTGGTCGGGCCGGAGGGGCCGGGCGCGAGCGCGGGCGCGGAGTTGGTGCTGCTGGGGGACGGCGAGGGCCTGGAGCTGGACTGACGGGCTCCGGGGGCTGCCGGGTGCCGAGCGGTGGACTCCGGCGACGGCCGGGTGTCGGGCGGGGCCGCTCCGGGGGCGGCCCGCGCTGACGCCGCCGGTGCCTCGCCGGTAGCCTGACGCCATGCTGAAGATCGGACTGACGGGTGGCATCGGCGCGGGCAAGAGCGAGGTGTCCCGGCTGTTCGCCGCGCGTGGCGCGGTGATCGTGGACTCCGACGTGATCGCCCGCGAGGTGGTCGCCCCCGGGACGGACGGTCTGGCGGCCGTGGTCGCCGAGTTCGGCCCGCAGGTGCTGCGGGAGGACGGCGCGCTGGACCGTCCGGCGCTCGGGGCGGTGGTGTTCGCCGACCCGGAGCGGCTGAAGGCGCTGAACGCGATCGTCCACCCGCTGGTGCGGGCCCGTTCCGCCGAGCTGGAGGCGGCGGCCGCGCCGGACGCGGTCGTGGTGCACGACGTGCCGCTGCTGGCCGAGAACGGCCTGGCGCCGCTGTTCGACCTGGTCGTGGTGGTGGACGCGGCCGACGGGGTGCGGCTGGACCGGCTGGTGCGGCTGCGCGGGATGGCCGAGGAGGAGGCCCGGGCCCGGATGGCCGCGCAGGCCTCCCGGGAGGACCGGCTGGCGATCGCGGACCTGGTGATCGACAACGGCGGCGGCCTGGCGGAGCTGGAGGCGCGGGTGGACGAGGTCTGGGCGGAGCTGGCGCGGCGCGCGGCGGCCTGACGGAGAGCCGGGCGGCGGCCGGCGCCGGCCGGGGCGCCGGTAAGGGCGCCTGGAGGGGCGTCGGACCGAGTGGCCGGGAAGGGACTGGTGAAAAGCCCTGGTGGGGGGAGAGCATGGCGGGATGAATGATCGTTTCTCGCCAGAGCCGCACCTCGTCGGGGCGCCGGTGGTCGAACGGCTCGCGCAGTACGGCCGCGCCGAACAGGAGGAGATCCTCGGCCCCGGCGACGACCCGTACGGCGTCGCGTACACCGGGCTGGCCTTCCTGCCCAAGGAGATCCACTTCGGCGTCCGGGCCGCCGGCGGCCGGCTCGTCGCCCACACCGGGCTGCTGCCGCTGCCGCTCACCGTGGGCGGCACCGACCTGGCCGTGATGGGCGTCGGCGGGGTCTGCGTCGCGCCCGACCACCGGCACGGCGGCCTCGCGCGGGCCGTGGTCGGGGCCGCCCTCGACCACGCGCGCACGCTCGGCCACCGGCACGCGCTGCTGTTCTGCCGCCCGCCGCTGTCCGGGTTCTACCGGGGGCTCGGGTTCCGGGAGGTCGCGGAGGGGGTGACGGTGGAGCAGCCGGAGGGCCGACTGGCGGAGATGCCGCTGCGCACCATGTGGGCGCCCCTGGTGGCGGGGGCCGGGTGGCCGGAGGGGCCGGTGCGGCTGCGGTCGCTGCCGATGTGACCTCGAACCGTGTTGTCGGGCCGTGATGCCGGATCGCGAGACCGGGTCGTGAGGCCGGCTGGTGACGCCGGCTCAGGCGTGCGCCGCCGGAGCCTTGGAGTCGGCGTGGGCCACGGCGGCGCCGGCCAGGGCGCGGATCATGGGGTGCGCCCGGGTGCCGTCGCCGGCCAGCTCGGGCTGGAACAGCGACGCCAGGAAGAAGGGGTGGCCGGGCAGCTCCAGGACGCGCACCTCGCCGGACTCGTCCGCGCCGCTGAACCGCAGGCCGTACGCGGACAGCCGTTCCAGGTGGGCGCCGTTGAGGCCGTACGCGCAGTGGTAGCGCTCCAGGGTGCGGGTGGCGCCGAGGACGCGTTCGGCGAGGCTCCCGGGGGTGAGCGTGACGGCCCCCTCGTGGCCGACCAGGGAGCAGGCCAGCGGGGTGATGACCTGCCGTTCCCCGTCCGGGTGCTCCTCGCCGTGGACGGCGTCGGCCAGACCGCAGACGCCGCGGGCGTACTCCAGCACCGCGTGCTGGAACCCGGCGCAGGTGCCGAGGAAGGGGATGCCGCGTTCGCGGGCGGTCCGGACGGCGGCCAGCGCGCCCGCCTCGCTGCGGTACGGGCTGCCGGGCAGCAGCCAGACCGCGTCGAAGCCGTCCAGGGCGCCGGGCTCGGCGGCGTCCCCGGTCGGGATCCAGTAGGCGTCCAGGACGAGGTGGTCGTGCTCGGCGAGGGCGTCCAGCAGGCCGGGGATCCGGGCGTGCGAGCGGACGGCGGGGGAGCGGTCGCCGACCAGGGCGATCCGCGGGGTCGGATAGGTCATGCGGCTATCCTGACCCCGCCCCCGAGATCAGCGCCAACGATGATTCCTTAAGCTTCGATCAGATCGGTTGATGCCCGCCGTGGACCCGCAGCAGCTGCGCACCTTCGTCACCGTCGCCCGCCTCGGCTCCTTCTCGGAGGCGGCGCGGGAGCTCGGCTACACCCAGTCCGCGGTGTCCCAGCAGATCGCCGCGTTGGAGGCGGACCTCGGGACGGCCCTGCTGGTCCGCCGTCCGGTCGGTCCGACCGGCGCCGGGCAGCGGCTGCTGGAGCACGCCGCGCCGCTGCTGGTCCGGCTGGCGGCGGCGCGCGCCGACGTCGCGCGTCTGGCCGGCACTCCGAGCGCCCGGCTGGTGCTCGGAGCCACCCCGCTGGCGGTCGGGGCGACGCTGGGGCGCGCGCTGGGCGAGGTGCGCCGGGCGTATCCGCGGGCGGAACTGGTCGTCCGGGTGCTGGCCCAGGACGTGCTGCCCGCCCAGGTCGCCACCGGCGAGGTCGACCTCGCCCTGATCGACGGACTCGCCGCGCCCAGCGACCCGCTGCCGCTGGCCGACGTCGGCCCGCTGCGCACCGTCGCGGTGGCCGAGCAGCCGGTGGCCGTGGCCCTGCCGGTCGGCCACCCGCTGGCCGGCCGCGGCGGCCTCGCGCTCGCCGACCTCTCCGCCGCCCGCTGGCTGGACGCCCCCGACCTCACCCCGACGGCGGCCCGGCTGCGCGCGGCCGCGGGCGTCGACGGCTTCCGGCCCGCCACCCGTTACCAGGGCACCGACCTGCACGGGCTGCTCGCGCTGGTGGCGGTCGGGCACGGGCTCAGCCTGCTGCCCGAGCCGGTGCTCGCGGCGGCGCCCGGGGTCGGGCGCGCGCCGATCGCCGCGCCCCGGCTGGTGCACCGCACCGAGCTCGTCCACGGCAGCCTGCCGGAGGGGCCGGCGGCGCTGCTGGCGCGGCTGCTGGAGGAGTCCCGGGTCGATCCGGCCCGTGCGGCGGCTCCGGTTCGGGCGGCGGCCCCGGTCCGGCCAGTCGATCCGGTCCGGGCGGCGGCTCAGGCCTGACCTTCGGCGCCGGCCCGGGCGGCGCCGAATTCGCTTGCGAGGGTCACCGGTGCCGATGAAATGATCACGCGATGAGCAGCGGAATCATCATCAGACGGGTACGGGTCGAGGACTGGCGGCAGGCCAGGGACCTCCGACTGGAAGCACTGCTGGACCCGGTCGCGGCCGTGGCCTTCCTGGAGACCCACGAGCAGGCCGTCACCAGGCCCGAGGAGTTCTGGCAGGACCGCACGACCCGGGCCGCGACGGACCCGCACGTGGCGCAGTTCGTCGCCGAGGCCGAGGACGGGCGCTGGCTCGGCTCCATGACCGCGCTGGTCGAACGGTCCGGCGGGGCGGGCGCCCTGGAGGGCGACGTCGTCGAGGTGGACCAGGCACACGTGGTCGCGGTCTACGTCCGGCCGGAGGCGCGCGGCACCGGGCTGGCGCTCGACCTGATCCGGACGGTCCAGGAGTGGGCGTGGTCGCTCACCGAGCCCCGGATCGAGCGGGTGCGGCTGTTCGTCCACGAGGACAACCCCCGGGCCGAGGCGTTGTACCGGAAGGCCGGCTTCGAACCCTCCGGGGTGGTGCTGTCGGTGCCCGGTGACCAGAGCGGCCGGGAGATCGAACTGGCGGTCCTGCGGGGCTGACCGCTCGGCGCGGGCCGGGCCGAAGGGAGCCGCCCGGTCCGTCCGGTCCCCTGTTCCGGACGGGCCGGGCGGCCGTCTGTGGGGTGGGCGCTCCTGCTCCGGCGCCCGTCGGGCGTCAGCGCCCGTCGAGGCGGCGGCACCCGTGGAGGGCCGGCGCCCTCGCAGGGGCCGGCGCCCGCGGAGGGGGCCGGCGCCCGCGGATGGGTCAGCGCCCGTCGCAGCCCGGGAGGGCCTCGCACATCGGCGCCGTCATGCCGGTGCCGACGTACTTGTCCTCGGGGGCCTTCCAGGCGTCCTTGGGCTGGGCGCCGGCCTTGGTGGTGGCCCAGACGGCCAGCTCGCTGACCGCGCCGCCGTCGCTGACCACGTACTCGTGCAGGGTGACGGTGCCGCCGTCGGCCTGCGGGACGGTCAGGACTGCGGCGAAGTACGGCGCTTCCGGGGCGCTGTCCACCTTCACGGTGGCGCCGGGCGCGGTCTTGGCGCAGGACTTGAGCGCCTCCGTCAAACGGCCCTCGGCCAGGTTGGTGGTCTGCTTGGCGCCGCTGCTGTGGGTGGGGTCGCCGATGAACAGCAGGGTCTGCTGGGCCGTCCAGCGGTCCCCGCCGAAGCCGACCGAGGACTTCGCGGCGGCGGTGCCGGTGAACAGCGGCTCGTCGTCCTTGGTGACCGCGGCGTGGCACAGCTCCATGCCCTTGAACTGGAGCGGGCCGGACACCGGCTTGGCGTTGGCCGCCAGTGGCGTGTAGTGGTAACTCTCGTCCATCGGGATGCTCTTGACGTCCATCCAGGCCTTGTCCGGGATGCCCTTCTCGCCGCCGGTGGGCTTGTTGGGGTTGACGCTCGGCGTGGCGGTGCCGGCCCCGGCCGGGGCGGCGGGCTTGCCCGTGTCCTGGCCGCCGTTGTCGGGGCCGCAGGCGCTGAGCGCGCCCAGGCAGACGAGGGCGGCGGCGGTGGCGGTGGCGAGTCTGGTGGTGCGCAACTGACGGTTCCTCGGGTGTCCGGTGGCATGGGTCGGGGTCGGGCGCGCGTCGGCCGTCGGCCGCTGGTGCGCGGCGCCGTCCGTCCGTCCTCGCCGCCCGGTCGACCCGTGGTCGCGGGCGTGCGGCATGGCAGCTCCTCCCCCCTGTGCGTACGGCCGTCGGCTCCTCGCCCCGCCGCCCGCCCCGAGATTGAGGGGTGGTCAGCGTCGATGGTGCGTCGACGGCGGTCGAAACCTATGCCACCGGACGGCCGGTCGCAAAGCCGGGTTCCGGCCGGACGCCCGGATTCCCTTTTGGGGCTGGTGAGGCCTGTGGGACGAATGTGGTCAGGCGTGGCGGATCCGTGGCGGGCGTGCGGTGGATCCCCGGTGCGTGCGATCGTGCCCGCGCGCGGGTCGGGGCGGCGCATCCACCCTGGTGGGGGCGGATGCGCCGGAGGCGGGCCGGACGCGGGCGCCCGGGCCTCCTCTCGGAAGGACGGGCGCCGACGGCCGGTCGGTTCGGTTCGGGCGCGTTCGGTCGGCAGCCCGCCGATGCCCGGGCGGCGCTGCGGGGCCCCGATCGACTCGACCGCGACCAGGGGGCGGAACCCCTCGCAGAAGACCGAGGCGATGGCTTCGGTGAGAGCGGCGATGAGCGACCGCTCGACATCAGGCCGAGGGACTCCTCGCGGATGTGCAGGCCCAGGTGCGGCATGGTGGAGCTCCGTTCGGCTCGGTTCGTACCATGGCCGACGGGCTCACTTTGCACGTCAAACAGCTTTGCTACCAAAGGTAAATGGAGAGAGGTGGGCGATGTCAACGCCCGAGGGAGAACCGCGCAACGGGCTGGCGCCGGAGGGGGAGCCGGTGCCCGGGGAGCGGCTCGACGACGCCGTGCGGTCGATGCTGCTGCTGATGCCCCGACTGGTCGGGCGGGCCAAGCGGATCCCCGTCCCCGAGCCGCTGCGCGGCTTCGCCCTGGCGCCCCGTCATCTGTCCCTGCTGGCCGTCCTGCTGCTGGACGGACCGGCGGGCGTCAATGACCTCGCCGCCCGACTGGAGGTCGCCCCCACCACGGTCAGCCTGATGGTCGGCGACCTCAGCCGGCAGGGCATCCTCGAACGGCGCGAGGACGAGGCCGACCGCCGGCGCCGCATCGTCGCGATCGCCCCCGCCCGGCTGCCCGCCATCGAGGCCTGGCTCGCCCCGGGGGCCGCCGCCTGGCGCACCGCCCTCGGGCCGCTCAGCGCGGCGCAGCGGCGTCTGGTGGTGGACACGCTGCTGGCGTACGAGGCGGCGGTGGGGCGGGAGCGGGACTGACGGCGCCGGGGCCCGGTGCCGCCTACCCGCGCCCGTCGACGGGGCCGCCGGTGGGAACGCCGACGGGGCCGTCGGTGGTGCGCCGGAAGAGCGCCGCGAGGAGGAAGGGCACGCCGAACAGCGGCGAGTCGGCCTCCTGGGCGACCATCGGGCGGATCTCCAGCGGGGTGAACTCGCGGAACAGCGACCGCAGTTCGTCCGGGGAGTAGGCCAGGCCGCCCTCCAGCGCGCCGAGCCGGTAGAGCTCCTCGTCGGGCCGCTCGGACCCCATGGCGCCGGCCGCGAAGGCGGTGACGGCGAAGTGCCCGCCCGGCGCCAGGACCCGGTCGAGCAGGGCCAGGTAGCTGACCCGGCGGTGCGGCGGGAGGTGGTGCAGGCAGCCGGAGTCGTAGACCAGGTCGTAGTGGGCGTGCGGGAGTCGGGCATCGAAGATGCTCGCCCGGTGGAACCGCGGCCGGGCGCCCGCGCCGGCCTCGCGGGCGCGCTCCTCGGCCCAGGCGACGGCGGTGGCGGAGAGGTCGACGGCGTCCACCTCGAAGCCGAGCGAGGCCAGGTGGACGGCGTTGCGGCCGACGCCGCAGCCGAGGTCGAGCGCCCGCCCGGGCGCCGGGGGCAGCAGGCCCCGGCCGAGCCAGGAGACGAGGTTCTCGTCCGGCTCCGGGGCGAAGAACGGGCGCCCGGCGGACCGGTCCGCGTAGAACCGGTCCCAGAACGGTTCGGCCGGCGGGAAGAGGCCGTCGAGAAGCGCGAGGACGTCTTCGGTGGTGCGGATCGTACGGTTCATGCCGCCGAGCCTAGGCGGCCCGGCGGTCGGGTGCAGGCGGCGCAAAACGCCTTGTGGGTAGGGTTGTTGGAGCTGCCGAGGACAGCTTCCGGCGGGTGGGTCCGGACCCCGGCCGGCGCCCGGCCCCACCCCGGCCCAGGGCCGGGAAGGGCCGTCTGGGCGGGGCGGCGAGAGAGGCCCCGGCGGCCGTCCGGAATTCCCGCCGGAAAAGTCCGTGCGGGGAATCGGAAGACACGTTCATCCCGGACAAGTCAACATTTACTTCCCCGGATTCCCTCTGCATAGTGGCGGGTTGAATCGAGAGGGGCTCTTCCGTGTCGCAGACCAATGACAACGCCGTCCAGCAGGTGGAGCTGGAGCGGGCGCAGGTGTCCGTCATCGCCGAGCTGTTCGACGAGCGGCTCGCCGGGGCGCGGGCGCAGCTGGGGCAGGTGCTCGCGTCGGCGGCGGACAGTGCGGGCGAGGTGTACGAGCGGGAGGTGGCGGCGGGCCGGCTGGCGGGTGAGGTGCGCCGGCTGGAGGGGGCCGAGGGCGGGCTGGTCTTCGGCCGGATCGACCTGGCGGACGGGACGGTGCTGCGGATCGGGCGGCTGGGCCTGCAGCGGGACGAGGACGAGCTGCCGCTGCTGGTGGACTGGCGGGCGGAGGCGGCGCGGGCCTTCTACGAGGCGACGCCGGTCCACCCGCTGGGGCTGCGGCGCCGCCGCCACCTGAGTCTGACGGGCCGCACGGTGGTCGGGGTGAGCGACGAGCTGCTGGACGGCTCGGAGCCGGCCGCCGGGGACGTCGTCGGCGACGGTCCGCTGACGGCGGCGCTCCAGGAGCGGCGGACCGGCCGGATGGGGACGGCGGTCGCGACGCTCCAGACGGAGCAGGACGCGATCGTCCGGTCCTCGCACCGCGGGGTGACGGTGGTGCAGGGCGGCCCGGGCACCGGGAAGACGGTGGTGGCGCTGCACCGGGCCGCGTACGTGCTGTACGCGTTCCCCAAGGCGGCCGAGCGCGGCGTGCTGGTGCTGGGGCCGAACACGCGGTTCCTCGACTACATCTCCCAGGTGCTGCCCTCGCTCGGGGAGAACGACGTCGTCCTGGCCACCTGCGCGGACCTGGCCGGCGTGGTCCCCGGTGCCGTGGACCGCTTCGACGTGGCCCGCCTCAAGGGCGGGGCCGCACTGGCGGACGCGCTGGCCGAATCGGTCCGCTCGCGGCAGGCCCCGGCCGGAGACTTCACGGTCCGGGTCGGGCAGGAGTGGGTCGGCCTGGCGGAGGAGGAGGTCGCCGGGGCGCGGCAGGCGGCGCAGGGCAGCGGGCTCGCGCACAACCGGGCCCGCCGGCTGTTCCTGGAACTGCTGGTCGACGCCCTGACCAGCGCGCTGGCCCGCGGCATGGCCGAGACGCTGGAGCGCATCGACGCCGAGGTCGCCCAGCTCACCGGGGTCGACTTCGACCGGATGGCGGCCCGGGACCTGCGCAACCTCGGCATCGACGAGGCGCCCGCCACCGGGGCCGACGAGTTCGACGCCGACGCCGTCCGCGCCGCGCTCCTCGACGACCCGCACATCGACCGGGCCGTCGAGGAGCTCTGGCCGCGGCTGGAGCCCGGCGACGTGGTCGGCGCCCTGCTGGCCGACGCCGACGCGCTGGAAGCGCACCTCCCGCACCTCACCGGGGAGGAGCGGGCCCTGCTGCGGCGCACGCCCGGCGCGCCGTGGACCGACGCCGACCTGCCGCTCCTCGACGAGGCGGCGAGCCTGGTCGACGGCCCGCTCGAGCAGTCCTTCGGGCACGTCGTCGTCGACGAGGCGCAGGAGCTGACCGCGATGCAGTGGCGGATGGTGCTGCGCCGCTGCCCCGGCAGGTCGATGACCCTGGTCGGTGACTTCGCCCAGGCCGGCCCGGTGACGGCCGCGCAGGGCTGGAACGAGGCGCTCGACCCGCACCTCGGCCACCGCTTCGACCTGCGGACGCTGACCGTCAGCTACCGCACCACGCAGGAGATCCTGGCCACCACCGCGGAGTTGCTGCGCCGGATCGCCCCGGACCAGCCGCCGATCCGCTCGATCCGGAACGGGGACGAGCCCCGGACCGTCGCGGTGGCCCCGGACCGGGTGGCGGCCGGTGTCGTCCGGGAGCTGCGGGCGCAGAGCGCCGCGCACCCGGGCGAACTGCTCGGCGTGGTCTGCGCGGACGGCCGGGTGGCGGAACTGGCGGCCGCGGGGGTCGAGCGGTACGCCCGGCTGGTCCCGGCGTCGGAGGCGCGCGGCCTGGAGTTCGACGAGGCCGTCGTGGTCGACCCGGACGGCATCGTCACCGCCCGCCCGGCCGGTGAGCGCGACCTGTACGTCGCCCTCACCCGCGCCACCAAGCGCCTGTGCACGGTCGTCGTCCGGGCGTAGGAGGCGTGTCGTCGCGGGAAGCCGGTCCGGCCGGCTTCCCGCGCGACCGCCCTGCCGCCCGGGGCCCTAGGATCGGTGGATGATCACCGTTCCGTCCGGCCGGGTCACCCTCTCCGGCCGTCGCACCCAGCGCAGTTGGGCCGTCGACGTCGCCTCGTACGAGCTGGCGGCCTGTCCGGTGACCCGCGAGCAGTACGAGGGCGCCACCGGCGACCGCCGCCCCGCGCACAGCGTCTCCTGGCTGGACGCCGCCCGCTACTGCAACGAGCTCTCCCGGCGCGAGGGCCTGGCGCCCGCCTACGAGGTGGACGGCGAGGACGCCGTCTGGGACCGCGCCGCCGACGGCTACCGGCTGCCCACCGAGGCCGAGTGGGAGCACGCCTGCCGCGCCGGCACGGACGGCCCGCGCTACGGCCCGCTGGACGAGATCGCCTGGCACCGCGGGAACTCGGACGAGCGCCCGCACGCGGTGGGCGGGCTGCGGCCGAACGGCTACGGGTTGTACGACCTGCTCGGCAACGTCTGGGAGTGGTGCTGGGACCGCTACGACCCCGAGGTGTACGGCGACTACCGGGTGCTGCGCGGCGGCGGCTGGTTCGACGAGCACTGGAGCTGCCGCGCCTCCGTCCGCCGCCGCAGCCACCCGACCCTGCGGATCGACGACGTGGGGTTCCGGCTCGCCCGCTCGATCGCCGGATGACGGCGCCCGCGGTAATAGCGGGCGCGGCGCGGTAAACGGGAGCCCGCCGCGGTAAAAGAATGCCCGCCGCGGTAAATCGCGGGCCGATCGGAATTCCCGGGGACTTTTTTCGCGGAATGAGGAACCGGCACCTTCCATATGCGCGTTGACGCCGGCATGAACGAGGAAAACGTCACCCTGCGCCCGATCGCCGAAGCCGACCTCCCGCACTTCCTGTCCCTGCTGAACGACCCCGACGCCATGGGCGAGCACCTGTGGTTCGGCTGGCGGCAGCCTGACCGGATCCGCCGGGTCTGGGCCGAGAACGGGCTGCTCACGGAGGAGCAGTGGACGCTCGCGATCACCGTGGACGGGGAGTTCCGCGGCTACGCCGCCGCCATGCGGGAGGTCGCGGCGCCGACGGGCTGGCACTGGAGCATGGGCGCGCAGCTGCTGCCCGGCGCGCGGGGCCGGGGGATCGGCACCCGGGCGCAACGGCTTTTCGCCGACTACCTGTTCGCGCATTCGCCGGTGATGCGGCTGGAGGCGGAGACCGAATCCGCCAACCTGGCCGAGCAGCGCGTCCTGGAGAAGCTCGGCTTCACCCGGGAGGGCGTGAAACGGGCGCAGCTCTTCCGGGCCGGCGCATGGCGCGACGTCGTCCTCTACAGCCTGCTGCGCACCGATCCCCGTCCGCCGCTCGACGGAGGAACCGCGACGATCTCCCGGCCGTTGGCGCCTGCATGAGCGAAGAATCAGTCTCCCTGCGCCCGATCGCGGAGGACGACCTGTCCGCGGTCGAGGAGCTGGTGAACGACCCGCAGGCGCTGGGCGAGTTCCAGTGGTACGGCTGGCGGGACCCGCAGCGGTTCCGCCGCCGGTGGCAGGAGAACGGGCTGCTGGAGGACGGGCAGTGGGTGCTCGCGGTCGTCGTCGACGGCGGGTTCGGCGGCTTCGTCGCCGCCAACCGCAGCGGGGTGCGGCCGGCCGCCCCGTACTGGAGCATCGGGGTGCAGCTGCTGCCGCAGGTGCGCGGGCGCGGGATCGGCACCCGGGCCCAACGGCTGCTGGTGGACTACCTGTTCGCGCACTCGCCGGTGATGCGGCTGGAGGCGGACACCGAGGCGGGCAACCTCGCCGAGCAGCGCGTCCTGGAGAAGCTCGGCTTCACCCGGGAGGGCGTGCAGCGCGCGGTGACGTTCCGGGACGGCGAGTGGCGCGACATCGTCCGCTACGGCCTGCTGCGCACCGACCCGCGGCCGTAGGAGCGGTTCCGACGGTTCCGCCCGGGCGCGAACCGTCGGCCGCCCCTAGAGTGCCCCGAACCACTCCTCGGCGAGGGCGTCCAGCGTCCGCGCCGAGGGCTTCAACTCCCGCAGGTACCAGGGCAGGTGGCTGTACACGTGGAGCAGGGTGTACGCCAGCAGCAGCCGGGGCTCGAAGCGGCGCCCGTAGGCGTCCAGCAGCCGTCCCAGTAGCCGGGGGTCGGCCCGGGTGGTGAAGAGGCCGACGGCGACCAGGTCGTAGGCCGGGTCGCCGATCATCGCGGGCTCGAAGTCGATCAGGCCGGTCAGGCGCCAGCCGTCGGCCGGGTCGGTGAGCAGGTGCTCGCGCATGAACTCGGTGTGCAGCAGGGCGCGCCCGGGGGCGGCGGGCAGCGGGGCGGCGGCGAGGAAGTCGGGGATCTGCTCCAACCAGTGCTCGGCCAGCCCGCGTTCGCGCTGGCGGGCCACCGCGCCGGCCCGCTGGCGGGCCAGGAAGGCCGGCCAGTCGCCGGGGCCGAGGGTGTCGGCGAGCGGCTCGGGGTCGAGGGCGTGCAGGGCGGCGAGGGCCTCGCCGCAGTCGCGGGCGATCCGTTCGCGGTCGCCCTGCGGGACGCGCGGCCAGGCCGGGGCGAGGCCCTCGCCGGGCATGCGGGACATCAGGACGTACCGCCAGCCGTTGGCGTCCTCGCCGGCCGCCCGGACGGCCGGGGTGGGGATCGGCAGGGCGCCGTCCAGCCGGGTGAGCACCCGCTCCTCGACGACGCCGTCCCGGGCACTGGCCGCCGGGAACAGCTTGAGGACGTGCTCCGCGCCGACCGCGTACACCGGGACGGAGCCCTCCGCGAAGCGCTCCAACGGCAGGCCCCCGACGCCCAGTCGGGCGCAGAGCGCCTCGGCGCCGGGGCGCATCACCGTCTCGTCGGGGACGACCGCGTCCCATTCCTCGTCCGTCAGCACCAGGGGCAGCATGGCGGCACGCTAACCAGGCGGGCGGACCCGGCGCAAAGGGGTTCTCAGTACCCGTCCGGGCAGGTCCCGAACGGGTCGGCGGCCGCCGACAGCGGCTCCGGCCCGCCGTCCGGGTCGCGGGTGAGCAGGTAGCGGGCGCCGGGGCCGGCCTCGCCCGCGCGGTCGGCGGCGTTGTAGAGGGCGCAGCGGGAGAGCGAGAGGCAGCCGCAGCCGATGCAGCCGGTGAGCTTCTCCTTGAGCCGCTGCAGTTCGGCGATCTGGTCGTCGACCCGGTTCTGCCAGGACTCGGCCACCCGGTCCCACTCGGCGCGGCTGGGGGCCGGGCGGTCGGGCAGCCGGTCCAGGGCGACCTTCGCCTCGTCCAGCGAGAGGCCGACCCGCTGGGCGGCGCGGACGAAGGCGATCCGGCGCAGCGTGGCGCGGGTGTAGCGGCGCTGGCCGCCGGAGGTGCGGGTGGCGTGGATCAGGCCGAGGCTCTCGTAGTAGCGCAGCGCGGAGGCGGCGAGGCCGCTGCGGTCGGCGAGTTGGCCGATGGTGAGCAGGTCGCTGTGGTGCGGGCCGGTGGTGCGGCGGCCATCGGGGCGGTCGGTCATGGAAGCCCACTGTAGCCGCTTGACCTCAAGTCGGCTTTAAGTTGCACGATCGTTGCCATGACGACGAACGCGACCGCCAAGACCGCGACCGGCACCCGCTTCGAGGACCTGCCCGCCCTGATGAGCCTGATGACCGGGGACGAGAAGCACGGCCCCGCCGCCACCTCCACCCTGGACGCGCTCTGGGTGCTGTACGACCGGGTGCTGCGGGTGGCCCCGGAGAGCGCCGACGCGCAGGACCGCGACCGCTTCCTGCTGTCCAAGGGCCATGGCCCGATGGCGTACTACGCCGTGCTGGCGGCCAAGGGCTTCGTCGACCCGGAGGTGCTGCCGAGCTTCGGCGGCTACGACTCGCCGCTCGGCCACCACCCGGACCGCACCCTGGTCCGCGGCGTGGAGATCGCCTCCGGGTCGCTCGGGCACGGCCTGCCGCTGGCCGTCGGCACCGCGCTCGGGCTGCGGGCGCAGGGCCTGGCCGACCCGGCGGTCTGGGTGCTGGTCGGCGACGCGGAGTTCGACGAGGGCTCCAACGCCGAGGCGGTGGCCTTCGCCGGGGCCTACGGACTGGACCGGCTGCACGCGGTGGTGATCGACAACTCCTCGGCCACCCACGGCTGGCAGGGCGGCATCGCCCGGCGGTTCGCGGCCGAGGGCTGGTCGACCGCGACGGTGGACGGCCGCGACCACGAGGCGCTGTACCGCGCGTACACCGCGGAGCACCCGGGCCGCCCGCACGTGGTGGTCGCCCGGGTCGAGCCCAAGGGACCGCACTGAGCCGGCGCGTCATGCCCGAGCACGCCACCCGACCGAGCCCCCGAGAGGAACTCCACCGATGGACACCATGCGCGACCGCTTCGTGGACCTGACCACCCGCCTGCTGGACGAGGACCCCCGGCTGGCCCTGGTGCTCGCCGACATCACCGCGGCCGCCTTCACCCCGGCGCAGCAGCGCCACCCCGACCGGGTGGTCAACGTCGGCATCCGCGAGCAGCTGCTGATCGGCGCCGCCGGCGGCCTGGCGCTCACCGGGATGCGCCCGATCGCCCACACCTTCGCCAGCTTCCTGATCGAGCGGCCCTTCGAGCAGGTCAAGCTGGACCTGGTCCACCAGGGCGTCGGCGCCGTGCTGGTGAGCGCGGCGGGCTCGTACGACTGGCCGGCCGGCGGCCGCACCCACATGTCCCCGGGCGACGTCGCCCTGCTGGACACCCTGCCGGACTGGACGGTCCACGTCCCCGGCCACCCGGACGAGGCGGAGCAGCTGCTGCGCCACGCCTACGCGGACGGCGACCGCAACGTGTACGTCCGGCTCTCGGCGCACCAGAACGCCGCCCCGGTGCCGGTCGAGCCGGGCCGCTTCACCACCGTCCGGAAGGGCTCGCGCGGCGCGGTGCTCGCCGTCGGGCCGATGCTGGACGCGGTGCTCGCGGCCACCGAGGGCCTGGACGTCACCGTGCTGTACGCGGCGACGGTGCGCCCCTTCGACGGCGCCGGGCTGCGCGCGGCGCTCGGTGACCGGGCGGACGTGGTGCTGGTCGAGCCGTACCTGGCGGGCACCTCCGCCAACGAGGCGCACGCGGCGCTGGCCGACCGCGCGCACCGGGTGCTGGGCCTGGGCGTGCCGCGCGAGGAGCACCGGCACTACGGCTCGATCGGGGAGCACCTGGCGGCCTACGGCCTGGACGCGCCGTCGCTCCGGGAGCGGATCGGCACCTTCCTCTGGTGAGCCCGGCGGGTGAGCCGGCCGGCCGGTCAGCGCGCCGGCCCGCCGACCCGCCGGCCCGTCCGTACGAGGGCCGGTCAGCCCGTCAGCACGACGGCCACCGCGTCCGCCGCCAGCCGCACCGCCGTCCCCTCCAGCGCCGCCGCGCCGAAGGCCGCCACCACCTCGCGCCCGGCGGCCCCCAGCGGGAGCGCGGCCTCGTCCGGCCCGAGGTTGACGGCGATCCGGTACGGCCCGCGGTGCACCACCAGCCGGCCCGCCGCCTCGTCGAACGTCACCCGCACCGCGCCGAGGTCCGGGTCGGACAGCTCCGGGCGCTCGCGCCGCAAGCGGATCAACGTCCGGTACCAGCTGAGCAGTTCGCTGTGCGGGGCGCGCCGGAGCTCGGTCCAGTCGAGGACCGAGCGCAGCACGGTGGCGGGCTCCTGCGGGTCGGGGACGGCCTCGGCGGTCCAGCCGTGCTCGGCGAACTCCCGCCGCCGGCCCTGCCGGACGGCCTCGGCGAGGCCGGGGTCGGTGTGGTCGGTGAAGTACTGCCAGGGGGTGGCGGCGCCCCACTCCTCGCCCATGAAGAGCATCGGGGTGAACGGCGAGGTGAGCACCAGCGCGGCGCCGCAGGCGAGCCGGCCGGGGGTGAGGCTGGTGGAGACGCGGTCCCCGAGCGCCCGGTTGCCGACCTGGTCGTGGGTCTGGAGGTAGCCGAGCAGCCGGTGGCCGTCGCCGAGCGGGGTGAACGGGCGGCCGTGGCGGCGGCCGCGGAAGGAGGACCAGGTGCCGTCGTGGAAGAACCCCCGGGTGAGCGTCTTGGCGAGGGCGGCGAGCGGCGCGCGCGCGAAGTCCCCGTAGTAGCCGTGGGATTCGCCGGTGAGCGCGCAGTGCAGGGCGTGGTGGAAGTCGTCGCTCCACTGCGCGGTGAGGCCCAGACCGCCGGCCTCGGGCGGGGCGGTGGTGGCGGGGGTGTTGAGGTCGGACTCGGCGACCAGGAACAGCGGCCGGTTGGTGGCGACCGCCAGCTTCCGCACCTCGCCGGACAGTTCCTCCAGGAAGTGGACCGCCCGGTCGTCGGCGAGGGAGTGCACGGCGTCCAGCCGCAGCCCGTCGATCCGGTAGTCGCGCAGCCAGGCCAGGGCGCTGCCGACCAGGTAGGCGCGCACCTCGTCCGAGCCGGGCGCGTCCAGGTTGACCGCCGAGCCCCACGGGGTGTGGTGCCGGTCGGTGAAGTACGGGCCGTACGCGGGAAGGTGGTTGCCGGACGGGCCGAGGTGGTTGTGGACGACGTCGAGCACCACCCCGAGGCCCTTGCGGTGCGCGGCGTCCACGAAGCGCTTGAGCCCCTCGGGGCCGCCGTAGGGCTCGTGAACGGCCCAGGGCGAGACGCCGTCGTAGCCCCAGCCGTGCCGGCCGGGGAACGGGCAGACCGGCATCAGTTCCACGAAGTCCACGCCCAACTCGACCAGGTGGTCCAGGCGTTCGGCGGCGGCGTCGAAGGTGCCGCGGGCGGTGAAGGTGCCCACGTGCAGCTCGTAGAGCACCGCGCCGGGCAGCGCCCGGCCGCGCCAGCCGGTGCGCGACCAGCGGAACGCGGCGTGGTCCACGGTACGGCTGGGCCCGTCCGGGCCGTGCGGCTGCCGGGCCGAGCGCGGGTCGGGCAGCGGCGGGCCGTCGTCCAGCCGGAAGGCGTAGTCGCCGGCCGGGGCCTCGCCGGACCACCAGCCGTCCCGGTCCGGGCAGCGGGCCAACTCGTGCGCCGTGCCGTCGACTTCGACCCGCACCCGGGAGCCGGCGCTGGGCGCCCACACCTGGTAGAGCGGCATCAGGCCCTCCTCGTCAGCAGTGCCACCGGCAGCGCCGTCAGCAGCTCCGCCACCGGCACCGCGCCCGCCGGGAGGCTCCGCCCGGTGAGCTCGTCCGTCCACGGCCCGCCCGCCGGCAGCTCCAGCGCCGTGTCGCGCCAGCCGCCCGCCCGCTCCAGCCCGTACGGCAGCCGGGTGACGGCGGTGACCACGTCCTCGCCCCGGGCGAAGGCCAGCAGGTGGTCGGCGGCGGGGCCCGCGGCGGGCAGCGGCCGGTACGGGCCGAGCGGCCGGTCGCGGCGCAGGTGCAGCGCGGTGGTGGTGAGGTGCAGCTTCTCCCGGGGGAGGTCGCCGGGGCGCGGCGCGGCCGCGTCGGTGAGCCGCACGGCGAGCGCGCCGAGGTCCACCACGCCCCGGTTGTCCGGGTCCACCAGGGTGTACAGCGGCTCCTCGCTGCCCTGGTAGAGGTCCGGCACGCCCGGCACGGTGAGGTGCAGCAGCGCCGCGGCCAGGGTGTTGGCCCGGGCGTACGGGGCCAGGGCGTGCACCGCGCCCTCGATCCGGGGGAGCAGCCCGGGATTGCCGTGGACGGAGCGGGCCCGCTGCTCCAGGGCCCGCTCGTAGCGCGGGTCGGAGGCGGTCCACGAGGTGCGCAGCTTGGCCTCGCGGGCGGCCTTGAGCAGGGCGGTGACCAGCCGGTCCGGGTCGATCGGCCAGGCGGCGACCAGGGTGTGCCAGAGCAGCCAGTCGGCGTCCGGGTCGAAGCCGGGGCCCGCGGCGGTGGTCCAGGCGGCGGCCTCGGCGGCCCAGGCGTCCGGCCGCTCGGCGAGCACGGCGAGCCGGGCCCGGGCGTCGGCGCTGCGCTTGGTGTCGTGGGTGGAGAGCACCGTCATGCTGTGCGGCCAGGTGCGCTCCAGGTAGCGGCACCAGTCGTGGAACTCCTCCGGGTGGACCCCGGGCCGGGCCGGCTCGCCGCCGACCTCGTTGAGGCCGGGCAGCGCGTTCCAGCGGTAGAAGGCGGTGTCCTCGACGCCCTTGGCGGCCACCGCGGCGGCGGTCTGGGCGAAGCGCGCGCAGAACTCGTCCTTGTCCGCGCCGCGGCCCAGCTCGCCGAGCGCGAGCGCGGCCACCAGCCGGTCGGTCGGGTCGGTGGAGCCGTCCAGGGCGGCCCGCAGCTGCGCCGCGGTGGCCGCCGAGGGGGGCTCGCCGGGCCGGGCGTACGGCCGGTACGCCGGGTAGCCGGTGAGCAGCCGGCCGAGCGCGGCGCGCAGCTGCCCGGGGGCGTGGTCGGCGTGCGCGGGCTCGGCGGCGCCGATCCGCAGCGCGATCCGCACCAGCCGCTCGACCTCGGCGGCGAGTTCGCCGTCCGGGCCGGTCATGTCGGCCCGCCCGCGCCGGGCCTCGGCGATCGCGGGGTGCGGGTCCGCGCAGAGGTCCCGGACCGGGCCGCCGTGCCGGAAGGACTCGTACGCCCCGGCCAGCCGGCAGGCGCCCGCGTGGTCGGTGAGCACGCCGTCGATGCGGCGCAGCGCGTCGTAGCCGGTGGTGCCGGCCACCGGCCAGTCCTCGGGCAGCCGCTCCTCGCCGGTGAGGATCTTCTCGACGACGACGTACGCCCCGCCGGTGGCGTCGGCGAGGCGCCGCAGGTAGCCGCGCGGGTCGGCCAGCCCGTCCGGGTGGTCGATCCGGAAGCCGTCCAGGACGCCGTCGGCGTGCAGCCCGAGCAGCACGGCGTGGGTGGCGGCGAACACCTCCGGGTCCTCGGCGCGCAGCGCGATCAGCTCGTTGACGGTGAAGAAGCGCCGGTAGTTGAGTTCGGTGCGGGCCAGCCGCCACCAGGCCAGCCGGTACCACTGGCGGGCCAGCAGCCCGGGCAGCGGCAGCTCCTCGGTGCCGGGGCGCAGCGGCAGCTCGTGCTCGTGGTAGCGCAGGGTGTCGCCGTCCACGGTGAGCTGGTCCAGGACGGCGCCGAGCCGGTCGCCGAGGAGCGGCAGCAGCACCCGGCCGCGCCCGGGGGCGTCGGCGGGGCCCGGCTGGGCGGTCCAGTCGATGTCGAACCAGCGGGCGTACGGCGAGTCGGGCCCGTCGCGCAGTACCTGCCACAGCGGCCGGTTGAGGCGTTCGGGGGCGGGCACGGCCATGTGGTTGGGCACCACGTCGGCGATCAGCCGCAGGCCGTGGCGGTGCGCGGCCGCGGCCAGCTCGCGCAGCGCCGGCTCGCCGCCGAGCTGCTCGCTGATCCGGGTGTGGTCGACGGTGTCGTAGCCGTGGGTGGAGCCGGGGACGGCCTCCAGCAGCGGGGACAGGTGCAGGTGGGAGACGCCGAGGGCGGCCAGGTAGGGGACGGCGGCGGTGGCGTCGTGGAGGGTGAAGCCGGGCTGGAGCTGGAGACGGTACGACGACGAGGGGACGGTGGCGGCCGGGCGGGGCTGCGCGGGCTCGGCGGCGGGGGTCATAGCTCCATAGGTACCCGGGGGAGCCCTCCGCCAAGACCCGCTGCTGACCCGAACAGGTGACCGCCCCGGCCGTCCGGCGGGCCCGCGCCGCCTCCGGGCGGCGGCTAGGCGGGCCGTTGCAGCACCATCAGCGAGCGGTCGGTGAGCCACAGGGCGTCCCCGGCCTTGACCCGGGCTCCGGTGCCCGGGGCGGGCAGCCGGGGCCGGGCGGTGTCGACCACGACCTGCCACTCCTTCCCGTGGTCGGCGGGCACGGTGAACTCCAGCGGCTCGAAGTGGGCGTTGAACATCAGCAGGAAGGAGTCGTCGACGATCCGCCCGCCGCGCCGGTCCGGTTCGGAGATCGCGTAGCCGTTGAGGAAGACGGTCAGCGACTTGGCGTAGCTGGCGCCCCAGTTGTGCTTGGTCATCTCCTCCCCGCCCGGGGTGAACCAGGCGATGTCGGTGAGGTCGTCGAACCCGCCGGCGGCCGGCCCGCCCGGGCCCTGCGCGCCCGTACCGCCCTGGCCCCGGCCCTGCGCGGCCGCACCCGGCCGCCCGGACACCGGCCGGCCGTGGAAGAAGCGCCGCCGCCGGAACACCGGGTGGTCGCGGCGCAGCCAGATCATCCCCTGGGTGAACTCCAGCAGCCGCGCCTGCGGCCCGTCGCCCTCCGGCCAGTGCACCCAGGTCAGCTCGTTGTCCTGGCAGTAGGCGTTGTTGTTGCCCAGCTGGGTGCGGCCGAGCTCGTCGCCGTGCGAGAGCATCGGCACGCCCTGGGAGAGCATCAGGGTGGCGATGAAGTTCCGCTGCTGGCGCTCCCGCAGCTCCTCGACGGCCGGGTCCTCGGCGGGGCCCTCGACACCGCAGTTCCAGGAGCGGTTGAAGGACTCGCCGTCCCGGTTGTCCTCGCCGTTGGCCTCGTTGTGCTTCTCGTTGTACGAGACCAGGTCGCGCAGGGTGAAACCGTCGTGGCAGGTCACGAAGTTGATCGAGGCGATCGGGCGGCGGCCGTCGTCCTGGTAGAGGTCGGAGGAGCCGGTGAGCCGGGAGCCGAACTCGGCGAGGGTGGCGTTCTCCCCGCGCCACAGGTCGCGCACGGTGTCCCGGTACATGCCGTTCCACTCCGTCCACAGCGGCGGGAAGTTGCCCACCTGGTAGCCGCCCTCGCCGAGGTCCCAGGGCTCGGCGATCAGCTTGGCCTGGGAGACCACCGGGTCCTGCTGGACCAGGTCGAAGAACGAGGAGAGCCGGTCCACCTCGTGGAACTGCCGGGCGAGGGTGGCGGCGAGGTCGAAGCGGAAGCCGTCCACGTGCATCTCGGTGACCCAGTAGCGCAGCGAGTCCATGATCAGCTGGAGCACGTGCGGGCTGCGCATCAGCAGGCTGTTGCCGGTGCCGGTGGTGTCCTCGTAGAAGCGCTGGTCCCGGGCGAGGCGGTAGTAGGACACGTTGTCCAGGCCGCGCAGCGACAGCGTCGGCCCCAGGTGGTTGCCCTCGGCGGTGTGGTTGTAGACGACGTCCAGGATCACCTCGATCCCGGCCGCGTGCAGCGCCTTGACCATGGACTTGAACTCCTGCACCTGCTGGCCGCGGTCGCCGGTGGAGGAGTAGGAGGAGTGCGGGGCGAAGAAGCCGATGGTGTTGTAGCCCCAGTAGTTGGCCAGCCCCAGGTCCCGCAGCCGGTGGTCGCGGACGAACTGGTGCACCGGCATCAGCTCGATCGCGGTGACGCCGAGCTTGGCCAGGTGCTCGATCACCGCCGGGTGGGCCAGGCCCGCGTACGTGCCGCGGATCTCCTCCGGGATGCCCGGGTGCAGCCGGGTCAGGCCCTTGACGTGGGCCTCGTAGATGACGGTGCGGTGGTAGTCGGTGCGCGGCGGGCGGTCGGTGCCCCAGTCGAAGTACGGGTTGATCACCACCGAGTGCATGGTGTGCGGGGCGGAGTCCAGGTCGTTGCGGCGCTCGGGGGCGCCGAAGTGGTAGCCGTAGACCGACTCGTCCCAGTCGATGTGACCGCTCATCGCCTTGGCGTACGGGTCCAGCAGCAGTTTGGCGCTGTTGTGCCGCTGGCCCAGGCCCGGGTTGTACGGGCCGTGCACGCGGAAGCCGTAGCGCTGGCCGGGCTGGACACCCGGGAGGTAGGCGTGCCGGACGAAGGCGTCCGTCTCGCGCAGCTCGACGGCCGTCTCCGAGCCGTCCTCGGCGATCAGGCACAGCTCGATCCGGTCGGCGCTCTCGGAGAACACCGCGAAGTTGGTGCCGGCCCCGTCGTAGGTGGCGCCGAGCGGGTAGGGCGTTCCGGGCCAGACCTGCATGACTCCTCAACTTCCTTACTGCCGACGGAAACTGACGTGTGGTCCGACAGTCGGCCCGACCGTCTGCCCGGACCCGGACGCTCTCCTGCCCGGCCGGGCGGCCGGGCATGTGCGTGACCGCGCGCCGTGACGCAGGGCACAGCCGCCGTGACACGCGGCACAGGGCATACTCCCCGAGCCCTTCCCCGGCGGCCGGGACATCCGGCCCCGGTTGGTCCGAACGAGTACCGGCGGGCATTCGTGTGAAAAACGCCGCCGGTGCCGCCGCGGGGCCCCGGACATCCGGCTGCGACCGCCTCTCGGCGGGCAGTACCCTTGATCGTCCGGGCGCCCGGTCCGGGCCGACAGACAGCCAACGCTCCCCGCGCCCGCGGGGGTCAGCCGCAGACGAGGTGGCGCATGGTGTTTCCCGCAGGCGGCCGTGGCTCCGGGCCGGGCGGCCGCGACCGGGGCGGTGTCCGCAGCGAGGCGCCCACGGTGGTCATGCGCCCCACCCTGACCGGCCGCGCGCTGGTGCCCGCCCAGAGCGGCCCGGTCGAGATACCCGCGCTGGCCTGGTCCGCCGGCGAGTGGGAGGACGCCTACCAGCGGGTCCGGCTGTCCGGCCGCGCCTACGTCTGGCTCAACCTGGTCGAACAGCGGCTGCGCGCCCTCGTCGACGAGGTGCTGCACCCGATCTACGCCCCCGCCCACGGCGAGGACTGGGTCACCGCCGCCGCCGGGCCGGCCGGCGAGGAGTGGGCGCACCGGGCCGGAGCCGTGCGCGAGGTCAGCCGCCGCAAGGGCTACCTGCTCGACCCGGCCGACGACGACCCGCTGGTCTTCCTCACCTTGCCCCAGCTGCGCGAGCTGATGGTGCAGCACTGGCCCTGCTTCGAGCCGTACCTGGCCGACCGGCGCGAGATCGAGCTGGCGCTGGACGAGCTGGAGGTGGCCCGGCACGTGGTCTCCCGCAACCGGGCGCTCACCCAGACCGTGCTGGCCCAGACCGAGCGGGCCGCCGCCCGGCTGCTGGCCGTCCTGGACGGCGGCGCCGGCGGGGTGCCCGCCGACGTGGTCGAGTCCCTGGTGGCCGGCCGGTACGCGGACGTCGTCGCGGTGCACGCCGACCGGGTCCGGCTCCAGCGCGACCTGCCGGTCGAGGACCTGCTGGACGGCGCCCGGCGCCTCGACGCGCTCGGCATCGGCCTCGGCATGCTCTGCCAGAACTACACCGGCAAACGCCTGGTGCACCTGGCCGGCGAGGGCTGCCGGGTGCGGCTGCTCTTCCTCAACCCGGCGAGCAGCGCCGTGCGCCGCCGGGAACGGGAACTCGGTCTGGGACGCGGCGAGTTGTCGCGCTCCATCGAGATGAACATCATGCACGTGCGGCGGGTCCGGGCCCGGCTGCGGGACCAGGGCGGCTTCGAGATCCGGGTCTTCGACGAGACCCCGCGCTTCACCGCCTACCTGGTCGAGGGCCCCCGCACCCCGGGCCAGGCGGGCGGCCGCCGGCAGAGTCGCGACCTCGGCGTCGTCCAGCCCTACCTGCGCCGCGCCCGCGGCATGGAGTCCCCGGCGCTGGTGCTGCGCGGCGGCGCCGGGCAGCAGCCCGGCGGCACCGAGCCCGGCCTGCTGGAGGTCTACCGCGAGGAGTTCGAGGGCGTCTGGGGCGACTCCCGCCCGGTGTCCTGAGGTCGACGCGCCTGGCGTACTGAGGCGACTCCCGCCCGGTGTCCTGGGCCGACGCGCCTGGCGTCCTGGGGCCGACCCGCGCGTTGCCGCCGCCGCCCTGCCCGGCCGCCGCACCCTGGCCGCCCCGGCGGCGGCGCGGTAGCGTGCCCGCTGTCGAGCCGGCGGCCAACCCGGCTGCGCACCACCGGCGTTGACACCGCCCGGCGGGCCGTCCCGGCCTCCTGCCCGGCGGCCCCGACGGCCCTCCCGGATAGCCGCCGAGCCCCTGGCCGGGCTCCCCGCGGGCCGCTCTGTCGGTGGGCCGGGTGATGATAGGGGCTGTTTTCGAGAGAAGGACGGAAGGACACACCTGATGAGCTGGTGGCAGCAGCCACTGGTCGGCTTCGACCTGGAGACCACGGGCACCGACCCGGCCGTGGACCGCATCGTCACGGCCGCCCTCGTGGACACCGTCGGAGCCGCCCGGGTGGGAGCCGCCCACTGGCTGATCGACCCCGGGGTGCCGATACCCGCCGAGGCGGAGGCGATCCACGGGATCGGGGACGCGGTGGCGCGGAGCAAGGGCAGGCCGGCGAAGGAGGCGGTGGACGAGATAGCCGCCGCGCTGTGCGAACGGATCGCCGCCGGGCGGCCGGTGGTGGCGTTCAACGCGCCGTTCGACCTGTCGCTGCTCGACGCCGAGCTGAGGAGGCACGGGCTGGAGACGCTCGCCGAGCGCCTGGGCCGGCCGGTCGGGCCGGTGCTGGACGCGCTGGTGATCGACCGGGCCGTGGACAAGTACCGCAAGGGCTCGCGCACCCTCCAGAGGGTCTGCGAGCTGTACGGGGTGGAGCTGACGGACGCCCACGAGGCGGGCAGCGACGCGCTGGCCGCCGTCCGGGTCGCCGTCGCGCTGGCCGACCGCTACCCGGCCGAGGTCGGCGCGGTGGCCCCCGCCGAGTTGCACCGGCGGCAGGTCGACTGGTACCGGCAGTGGGCCGAGGGCCTCCAGGCCTGGCTGCGCCGCGGCAAGGACCCGCAGGCCGTGGTCGACCCGCGCTGGCCCGCCCGGTGAAGGTACGCCCGGCCCGCCCGGCGGACCTGCCCGGCTTCCTCGCCCTCGCCGCCGAGGTCGAGCACTGGTTCGGCCCGATGGTCGCCGAACCGGGCTTCCACCGCGCGGTGGCGAACAGCGTCGACCGCGGCCTGGCCACCGTCGCCGAGAGCGCCAAGAGCGGCGAGGACGGCGAGGACGGCGTGGACGCCGCGGGGCTGCTCGGCGGCCTGCTGTTCGGGGTGGGCGGCCCGGGGCCCCACTACCTGCACTGGCTGGTCGTCGCCGGGCACGCCCGGGGCACCGGCGTCGGCCGGGCCCTGGTCGAGGACGTCCTGCGCCGCCACGTCCGGAGCCCGGCCGTCGTCGAGGTGGTGACCTTCGGCCCGGACCACCCGGGCGCGGTGGCGAGCGGCGCCCGGGTCTTCTACGAGCGGCTGGGCTTCGCCCCGGCCGAGGCCGCCGCCCCCGGCCCGGAGGGCGGCTCCCGGCAGGTCTACCGGCTCGTCCTGACCTGACCTGATCGGACCTGCCCCGACCGGCCCGGCGGACGCCGGGAGGCCGGTCGTGCCGGCGGGCGGCTACGCCGCCGGGAAGTCGAAGGTGTACCCCTGGGCGACCAGCCAGGGCAGCAGCTGCCTGAGCGCGGCCACGGTCTGGCTCCGGTCGCCGCCCCCGTCGTGCATCAGGACCACGCCGCCGGGCCTGAGCTGCTTCTGCACGGCCGAGACGATGGCCGGCACTCCGGGGCGCGCCCAGTCGCGCGGATCGACGGACCAGCCGAGCGAGGACATCCCGAGGCTCGCGGTGATCTGCTCGTTGTCGGCGTTGAAGCCGCCGCCCGGGGCGCGGAACCAGCGGACCTCGGTGCCGGGGCCGCCCGACTGGACGATCATGTTCCGGGCGGCGGTGATCTCGTACCCGGCCTTGTCGTGCGGGAGCTTCGCGAACGGCTGGGGGTGGTGGACGCTGTGGTCGCAGAGCCGGTGCCCGGCGGCCAGGACGCGCCTGACCATGGCCGGGTCGGCGGCGGCGTTCTGACCGATCTGGCAGAACGTCGCCTTGGCGTGGTACCGGGCCAGCAGGTCGAGGACCTGGCCGGTGGCTGGCCCGGGGCCGTCGTCGAAGGTGAGCGCGACGGTGCGGCCGCCGGAGGCGGTGGAGCCGATCACGGTGCCCGCCCCGGGGTGCGGCGGCGGCGCCGCGGGCGTGGACGGGGCGGCGGTGGGCGCGGTCGAGGTGTTCGAGGTGGCCGGCGTGCCGGGAGCGGTGGGCGCGGGGGAGGCCGTGGCCGCGGACGGGCTCGGCGTCGGCCTGGGCGGCGCCGCCGAGGTGGAGGGGGCGGCCGGGGAGCCCGCGCCGCCCGGCGGCACGGCGTCCGGCGGCACGGCGTCCGAGCCGGGAACCGGCGCGACGGTGGTCGCCGCCGTCCCGCTCGGCCGGGCGGCGGCCGGTGACGGCGTCCCGGACGGCGCGGCCGCGCTCGGCGACCGGAGCGCCCCGTCCGCCGTCCCGCACGCGGCCAGCCCCAGGGCGGCGACCACCGCGACCGTGCCCGCGAACAGCCGGCGCCGGGATCGGGACGATCGGGTCGGGGCGCAGGGGCGGCGGGCGGTCCGGTGCATGGCGGCGGCTCCTGAGGTACGAGTGCGGTGCCGATCTCTCGGATCAGGATGACTGTCCGACAGGACGCCGATCGTACGTTCGCCGGTTGCGGGCCGGACCGGCCCGCCGTAGGAGCCTTCTCACACGTCCCCCGGTGGCGGCCCGGCGCCGCCGCGGGTAACGGGGAGGGCCGTCAGAACGGGTACCAGCGCACCTCGGTCGCCCCGTCCCGCAGCGAGTCGACCCGGCGCCGGAACTCCTTCAGCGCGGCCGGGTTGCTGGCCGCCTGCTGCGCCACCCAGGAGGCGCTGGCGGTCTCCCGGGCGCCGCGCAGCACCGTGAAGCCGGGCCACTCGCGCACGTCCCAGCCGTACGCCTCGGTGAACGCGCGGTACTCCTCGACGGGCACGCCGTACCGGTCCTGGCTGAGCGCGAGGACCACCAGGTCGTGCTCGCGCAGGTCGTTCGCCATGAACTCCAGGTCGAGCAGCACCGGCCCGTCCGGGCCGACGTGGACGTTGCGCGGCAGCGCGTCGCCGTGGATCACCCCGGAGTGCAGCTGCGGGACGAGGTCGGGCAGCGCGGCCGCGAAGGCGTCCCGGCGGTGGCGCAGGAAGGCGACGTCCGCCGGGTCGACGTGGCCCTCGGCGGAGTCCAGCCAGCGCTCGACCGGGGCCAGCAGGTCGCGTCGGCCGAGCGTGAAGGGCGGCAGCGGTAGCCGGTGCAGGGCGCGCAGCAACGGGGCGAGGTCGACCGGGCGGGCGGGCCGGACGGCGGGCGCCAGCCGCCGCCAGAAGGTGACCGGGTGGCCGTCGGCGAGCTGCGGCTCGGGCGCCACCGCGGCGTACGGGCGGACCACCGGCACGTCCTGTCCGGCCAGCCAGTGGGCGAGGGCCAGCTCGCGGTGCGCCCGGTCGTACAGCTCGGGGCCGCGGCCGACCTTGGCGACCACGGCCGGGTCGCCGAGGTCGAAGACGGCGTTCTCGCCGAGCGCGAGCAGTGCGGCCCCGTCGGGGGCGGCCAGCCCGGCCGACGCGCAGGCCCGGGCGAGCAGCAGCCGGGCGCGGCCCTCGTCGAAGGGGATCATGACTGGGATTCCGTTCCGCCGACGTTCATCCGGGGGACTCCGGACGGTGATCATCATGACGCACGGACGCCGGGCCCCGCGCGCTGCGGGGCCCGGCGCCGGGCGGGTCGCCCAGGTGACGCGTCGGACGGTCGGGGAGGGCCTCAGACCCCGGCCCGGCGGTGCCGCGCCCCCCGCGCCCCCTCCGCCGTCCCGGCGGGCGCAGCGGGCGGGGCCTGGTCGGCGCCGACCGGCGGGAGGGACCCGCCGTGCGAGAGGTCCGGCAGCCGGTCCAGCCAGCGCGGCAGGTACCAGTTGCGGTCGCCCAGCAGGGTCATCACCGAGGGCAGCAGCACCGCGCGGATCACCGTGGCGTCGATCAGCACCGCGACCGCCAGGCCCACCCCCACCTGCTTCATCACCTGCATGGACAGCGAGCCGAAGACCGAGAACACCCCCACCATGATCACCGCGGCGCTGGTGACCACCCCGGCCGTGGAGCGGATGCCGTGGGCGACCGCGTCCCTGGTCGGCAGGCCGCGGTCGTGTGCCTCCTTGATCCGGGAGACCACGAAGACGTGGTAGTCCATCGAGAGCCCGAAGAGGATCACGAACAGGAACAGCGGCACCCAGGACTCCACCGCGCCGACCCCGGCGGTGCCCAGCAGCGAGGCGCCCATGCCGTGCTGGAAGACCAGCGTCAGCGCCCCGTACGCGGCGCCCACCGAGAGCAGGTTGAGCACCACGGCGGTGGCCGCGACGACCGGCGAGCGGAACGAGGCGAGCATCAGCAGGAAGGCGAGGACGACGACGAAGCCGAAGACCAGCGGCATCGAGTCGGTCATCCTCCGGTTGAAGTCGTACGAGGCGGCGGTCTGGCCGGCGACCGGGGCCTCGGTGCCGGGCACCTTGAGCACGGTGGCGGGCAGCAGGTCCTCGCGCAGGCTCCTCAGGGCCTCGTTGCTGGTGGCGTCGTTGCCGGTGCCGTTGAGCGGGATGTCGACGGTGGCCACGTTCCGCTCGGAGTGCACGGTGACCGCGACCGGGCCGTGCATCCGGCCGCCGGCCAGCGCCCTGGCCTTGAGCTCGGCGATCGCGGCGGTCATCGCGGGGGAGTCGATGTCGGCGGCCTTGATCACCACGGTGGCGGGGGCGGGGCTGCCGGGGAAGGCGGCCTCGATCCGCTGCGAGGCGGCGACCAGCGCGTTGCCCTCCGGCAGCTGCTGCTGGAAGGTCAGCTTGGCGGTGTGCATGGTGAGCAGCGGCGCGGCCAGGGCCAGCAGGAAGGCGCCGGCGAGCAGGGTGGCGGCCAGCGGGCGGCGCAGCACCGGGGTCAGCACCGCGTTCCAGAACCGTCCGCCGTCCTGGGCGGCCTGCGGGCGGCGCAGCCTGGCGAGGAGCGGGACCCGGCCCTTCTCGACCCGGTCGCCGAGCATCGACAGCAGCGCGGGCAGCACGGTGAGCGAGCCGAGCACGGCGGTGATCACGACCACGATGGTGGCGAAGGCCATCGCCTCGAAGGTGGCGATGCCGGTGAGGAACATGCCGGCCATGGCGACCACCACGGTGATGCCGGAGACCAGCACGGCCCGTCCGCTGGTGGCGGCGGCCACGGCCAGCGCGGTGGCCGCGTCGCGTCCGGCGGCCCGCTCCTCCCGTTCGCGGCGCAGGTAGAAGAGGCAGTAGTCGACGCCGACGGCGAGGCCGACCAGCAGCATCACCGAGCCGGCGTCGCCACTGGTGTGCAGGAAGCCGCTGCAGAGGGCGACCAGTCCGGCGGCGGCGAGGAAGGCGGTGAGCGCGAGCACCACCGGCAGCACGGCGGCGACCAGCGCGCCGAAGGCGACCAGCAGGATGCCGAGGGCGAGCGGCACGGCCGTCCACTCGGCGCGGGCGAAGTCGTCGCCGAGCTGGTCCTGCATCCACTTGCCGGAGCTGGCGTCGCCGAGTTGGACCACGGTCAGGTCGGGGTGCTGCCGCTGCACGCCGGCCACCGCGTCCAGCACCGGCTGGACGCGGTCCGGCGCGGTCGCGGGGTCGCCCTTGAGCGTCAGCGTCACCAGGACGGAGTGGCCGTCCGCGGAGACCGCCCCGGTGTCGTACGGCGAGCGGACCTCGGCGGCCTCGCCGGTGCCGTCCACGGCGGCGATCACCCGGCCGACGGCGGTGCGGAACTCCGGGTCGTCGGCGACCCGGGTGACGCTCTGGACCAGGACGGTCTCCCCGGCCGGGCTCTTCAGCCCGGCCTCGTCGAGGATCCGCGCGGCCCGAGAGACCTGGCCGGGGACCTGCTCGGCGTCGGTGATCCTGGTGCTGCCGTGCAGGGTCCCGAGCGCGGCGGTCAGGACGACGAAGAGCAGCCAGCCGAACACGGCGGTCCTGCGGTGCCGGGCGCTCCAGGCACCCATCGTGGCCGCCAGGCCGGGTCTGGGCTTCACGGGCTTCACGCTGGTTCTTCCCCCCCTGGGAGATCGGCGGTCGTCGCCGGACGGGAGCGGCAGCCGCCCTGGGTGGGGGCGGCCGCCGGTTGCGGTGCGCCGGGTGCGGTCCGGCGTCCCGGTCGACAGTAGGGAAGCGGTTCCTGACGGGTAATCCGGCTGGCGGGTGGCCGTCTCCTGGTGCTCTCCTCGGGGCCGGGGTGGGGTTTTCCCTACCCCGTGACCCCGAGATCTCCTCCTAGGGGGTAGGGGGTGCGCCTCCACCCTGAGGGGGAGAAGTCTCCACCCGGAGCACGAGGTCAACGGGGGTGCGCCCGGGGGAGACTGGGCCGGGGCCGCTTCGTGGCGGCCCGACGGGGGTTGAACACACGGGGGCTCCTTGCCGGGCGGCAAGCAAGTACTCGTAGGATGATGCCCCAGATCCACTTACCTGCCGACCGGCAAGGGAGTGCCCGCGGGCATTCCCCGAGCCGGTCCTGCCGTCGCCCAGCGTCCCGTCCCCCAAGGGCTGCGGTGAACCATGCCCAGGAGGCATCGAGCATGTTCCACCGACTAGGACAATTCGTCGTTCGCCGTGCGTGGTGGGTGATCGCCGCATGGGTCGTCGCGATGATCGCCATCGTCGCGTCGGCTCCGAAGATCACCTCGCAGACCGACGAAGCCGCGTTCCTGCCCAAGCACTACGAATCCATCCAGGCGGCGCAGCTCCAGGAGCAGGCGTTCCCGGCCAGCTTCACCCCGTCCGCGCTGGCACTCTTCGAGCGCAATGACGGCGGCGCGCTGAACGACGCCGACAAGACGGCGATGGCCAAGATCGTCCAGGGTCTCACGGACAAGAAGATCGAGGCGGTCGAGAAGATCATCCCGGTCGGCGAGCAGACCACCTCCAAGGACGGCAAGTACGCGCTCGCCCCGATTGCCATCGACAAGTCCAAGCAGCAGGACCCCAAGGCGTTCGGCGACGTCGCCAAGCACCTCCGCGAGGAGGGCAAGGCGCTCGCTGAAGGCACCGACGTCAAGTTCCAGCTCGGCGGCGCCGCCGCCCAGTCACTGGACCAGCAGGAGGCCTCCGGCTCGGCCGACGCCCTCATCGCGATGGCGACGATCGTCCTGGTCGCGATCATCGTCGGGCTCATCTTCCGCAGCATCCTGGCCGGCATCCTGCCGCTCCTGGTCTCGCTCGTGGTCGCCATGCCGACCTCCAACGGCCTGATCAACCACGCCACCAAGGCCTTCGGCCTCGAAACGACTCCGATCCTCTCGGCGATCCTGATCGTCGTCGTGCTCGGCGTCGGCACGGACTACTTCCTCTTCCTGGCGTTCCGCTACCGCGAGCGGCTGCGGGCAGGGGACGACCGCAAGGAGGCCGTGGCCAACGCGGTCGGTCGGGTCGGCGAGGCGATCGCCTCCGCGGCGGGTGCGGTCACCGTCGCGTTCGCCGTACTGGTCCTCTCCAGCCTGGGCATGTTCAAGGCCCTCGGCCCCGCGCTGGCCATCGCCGTGGTGGTCACCGCCTTCGCCTCGCTCACTCTGGCCCCCGCCCTGCTCGCCGTCATCCCGGCCCGTGCCGTGTTCTGGCCCGGCAAGAAGTGGATGCGGGAGCCGAACGACGCGCGCTTCGCCGCGCTCGGCCGGATGGTGCACAAGCGCCCCGCGGCGGTGGCCCTCGCGTCCGGTGGCGTGCTGCTGGCGCTGTCCGCCGGCGCCCTGGGCTACAACGGCACCTTCGACCTGGCGGGCAGCTCCATGCCCAAGGAGAAGGAGTCGATGGTCGTCCAGGACAAGATGATCAACGGCTTCTCCGCCGGTGCGGCCGACCCGACCCACGTCTTCCTGACCAACACCGGCGGCGCCAAGCTCGACCCGGGCGCGTTCGAGCCCTACGCCGCCAAGCTCGGCGCGGTGTCCGGAGTGGCCCAGGCAGCGCCGAAGCCCCAGCTCAGCGCGGACGGCGTGACGGCCGACTTCACCGTCATGCTCACCCACAAGCCGGACAGCAACGAGGCGATCGACACCCTCACGCAGCTCCGCGAGGTCGCGCACGGCCAGGCACCGGCCGGGACCGAGGCGAAGGTCGGCGGCCTGACCGCCGTCTACAAGGACATCAACCTCGCGATGACCCACGACTACAAGCTGGTCTTCCCGATCGCGGGTCTGCTGATCCTGCTCATCCTCGGCCTGCAGCTGCGAAGCGTCGTCGCCCCCTGGTACCTGATGGCTTCGGTCGGCCTCGGCTTCACCGCCACCCTCGGTGCCGCCACACTGCTCTTCCAGAACCTCGGCGGCGAGACCGGCCTGATGTTCATGCTGCCGATTCTCATCTACCTCTTCGTAGTGGCGATCGGCACGGACTACAACATCCTGATCATCGCCCGCCTCCGGGAGGAGGCCCGAGAGGGCCGCAGCCCGCGTGAGGCGGCGCGCGAGGCGCTGCGCCACGGCGGCCCGACCGTCGCGGCGGCCGGCTTCATCCTGGCGGCGTCCTTCGCGACCTTCATGCTCGCGGGCAACGTCTTCATGCTGGAGTTCGGCTTCGCGATGGCCTTCGGCATCATCCTGGCGGCCTTCGTGATGGCGATGTTCTTCACCCCGGCGCTCACCGCGCTGATCGGTAACAAGGCCTGGTGGCCCGGCCACGCGGACAGCCCCCGTCACGGCCACGGCGGCGGCCGCGGCGAGGGCCCGGCCCCGCTGTCCGGCGCCCACGGGGTGCCGGAGCCGGCCGGCCGGCGCTGACCCGACCGGGTCGGTACGAACAGGCGGCGCCCCGCTTCGGCGGGGCGCCGCCTGCCCGTTTTGCGGAGCCGCCAAACGTGATCTACGGGGCGGGAAAATCCCCGGTCAACCGGGGTGGCGCCGTGCTACAGTCGAAGCAGTTGCAGTTTTGGTTCCCATGAACGTGGTGTGCGCCTGCTGGTTCCAACCGCCAGGCGCATTTGTTTTGTCCGGTGTTTCAGTCTCCGGATGGGGATCGCGGCTACTTGGGGGTCCACGAGGTGTGGATCCCTGATGCCCCAGTTAGAGGAGACGGTTATGGCTACCGGCACCGTGAAGTGGTTCAACAGCGAAAAGGGCTTCGGCTTCATCGAGCAGGACGGTGGCGGCGCTGACGTGTTCGCCCACTACTCGAACATCGTGGCTCAGGGCTTCCGTGAGCTGTTCGAGGGCCAGAAGGTCGAGTTCGACGTGACCCAGGGCCAGAAGGGCCCGCAGGCCGAGAACATCCAGATCATCGGCTGACGTCAGCTCCAGCTGACTCGCGATCATCGCGAAGCGGGGGCCCGCACCGCAAGGTGCGGGCCCCCGCTCATGCCGCCGTACGGCCGGGGCGGCGCACCTCTCCCGACGGCCGACCCAGCCCGGGTCCCGGGCTGTAGACCGACGGACGGAGATCCCGTGACCACCCCTGCCCGCCCGCCGCGCGACCGCGGCCCCCGCACCACCGACCAGTCCCGCCGCACCGGCCAGGCCGGCCGCACCGCCGCCGGCGGCGACCGCCCGCGCAAGACCCGCAGCCGCGCCGGCGCCCCCCAGCAGAACCGCCCTGCCGCCGTCCCCGAGGCCACCGACTTCACCGTGGTCCAGGGCACCCCGGCCCGGCCCCCGGCGGAGTCCTTCGGCGAGCTCGAACTGCCCAAGGCGATCCTCTCCGCGCTGACCCGTGAGGGCGTCACCGCGCCGTTCCCGATCCAGGCCGCCACGTTGCCCGACTCGATCGCCGGGCGCGACGTGCTCGGCCGCGGCCGCACCGGCTCCGGCAAGACCCTGGCCTTCGGCCTGCCGCTGCTGGCCCGTACCGCCGGTCGCCGCGCCGACGCCCGCCACCCGCTGGCGCTCGTCCTGGTGCCGACCCGCGAGCTGGCCCAGCAGGTCACCGAGGCGCTCACCCCGTACGCCACCGCCGTCAACCTGCGGATCACCACCGTCGTCGGCGGCATGTCGATCAACCGGCAGGCCAACGCCGTGCGCCGCGGCACCGAGGTGCTGGTGGCCACTCCCGGCCGGCTGGACGACCTGATCGGGCGCGGCGACGTCAACCTGTCCGACGTCGCGATCACGGTTCTCGACGAGGCCGACCAGATGGCCGACATGGGCTTCCTGCCGCAGGTCAGCAAGCTGCTGGAGCAGGTCGCCGAGGGCGGGCAGCGGATGCTGTTCTCCGCCACCCTGGACCGCAACGTCGACCGGCTGGTCAAGCGCTTCCTGACCGACCCGGTCACCCACTCGGTCGACCCCTCGGCCGGTGCGGTCACCACCATGGACCACCACGTCCTCCAGCTGGAGGCGGCCGACAAGGCCTCCGCCACCGCGCACATCGCCTCCCGCGACGGCCGCGTGATCATGTTCGTGCACACCAAGCACGGCGCCGACCGGCTGGCCAAGCAGCTGCTCGCCAACGGCGTGAAGGCCGCCGCCCTGCACGGCGGCAAGTCCCAGCCGCAGCGCAACCGGGTCCTGGACCAGTTCCGGGACAGCCACGTCACCGCGCTGATCGCCACCAACGTCGCCGCCCGCGGCATCCACATCGACGGCCTGGACCTGGTCGTCAACGTCGACCCGCCGATCGACCACAAGGACTACCTGCACCGCGGCGGCCGCACCGCCCGGGCCGGCGAGTCCGGGACGGTCGTCACCCTGGTGCTGCCCGAGCAGCGCCGCGAGGTCAACCGGCTGATGACGGTGGCCGGCATCCGCCCGACCGTCACCAAGGTCCGCCCGGGCGACGCCGACCTGGCCCGGATCACCGGTGCCCGCACGCCCAGCGGCGTCCCGGTGACGCTGGCCGTGCCGGTCCCCGCGGACCAGGGCGCGTCCGGCGCGGCCCAGGCCGGTGCCGACAAGCCCGCCGGGGCCAGGTCCGGCGCCCCGCGCCGCCGGCCCGGCAAGCGCTCCGGGCTGCCCACCGACGTCGACATGAACGGCAACCCGCGCCGCCCCCGCCCCAAGCAGCGCCTGGGCGCCGCCGCCCAGGGCGAGCGCCCGCAGGCGGCCGGGTTCATCGGCCGCTCCTCGGGGCGCGCCAAGCCCGGCAGCGGCTCCAAGTCCGGCTCCAACTACGGCACCGGCCGCCAGCGCCGCAAGGCGGACTGACGCCCCCGCGCACCGGCGACGGCCCGGCTCCCCCTCGGACGGGGGAGCCGGGCCGCGCCCGTTCCGGCCGGACCGGCCCGCCGGGTCACATCGCCATGGGCGTCGGCGCGGGTTCCGTCCCCGCCGGAGCCGGCCGGAGCCGGAGCCGGAGCGGGGGCGGGGGCCGGGCCGCATGCGATCCGGCCGGATCGGCCGTGCGTCCGGCCTGCCGGGGTCGTTCCGGGGCCCTGCCGGACACGTTCCGTGCGTGGACGGTCGAGTGGCGTGATCTTCACCCCGCCCGTTGACCGTGGACATGTCCTGCCCGAAGCTTTCGCGCGGCCCACATGAAGATCGCATTATCACCACGATTGCTTCACGTGTGGGTCGCCCGGTTCACCCTCCCCGGAAGGACACCCCCCCCGTGCGTCGTACCGCAGCCCTGTTCGCCACCGCCCTGCTCGCCGGAGCCGCGGCCCTCACCGCACCCGCCTCGGCCGGAGCCGCCGAGAGCACGACCCGGAACTCGACCGTCCCGGGCCCGGGGGGTGTCGGGAGCTGTACCGTCGACGACACCACCGCCAGCCCCGTCGGCACCTGTACGGGCATCGACCCGAACCAGACCTGGCGCGTCGTGGTCGACTGCAACGGCTACGACTGGACCCGCTACATGCCCATCTACGAGGTGTCGCCGGGCAACTGGGTGGCCGGCAACGTCAGCGGCAGCACCTTCTGCCGCTACCCGCTGATGCCGGGGAAGGGCTACATCCAGTTCGGGCCGGCGGTTCCGGCGGGGCCGGTGGGTCAGATCACCGGGATCGCGGGCAAGTGCCTGGACGTGCGGGGCGGCAGCTCGGCGAACGGGACGCAGACGCAGATCTGGGACTGCCTGGGCAACGTCAACCAGACCTGGAAGGTCGCCGTCGACGGCACGGTGCGGGCGGTCGGGAACTGCCTGGACGTCGAGGGCGGTCGGACCGGCAACGGGACGCTGGTGCGCACCTGGGAGTGCAACGGCAGCGGTGCGCAGAAGTGGCAGGCCCGTGCGGACGGCTCGCTGGTGAACCCGCAGTCGGGCCGCTGCCTGGACGTGCGGGACGTGTCCAGCGCGAACGGCGCGGTGCTGCAGATCTGGGACTGCTTCGGCGCCTCCGCCGCCAACCAGAAGTGGAACCTCCCGGTCTGACCCGCCCCACCCCCAGCGGCGGGGGGGGGGCCCCCCCCCCCCCCCCCGCCCCCCCCCCCGGGGCCCCCCCCGCCCCGCGCGCCCCCCGCCCCCCCCCCCGACCGAGGGGGGAACGGATGATCGGGGACCTGCTGCCGGACGTCGTGGTGACCGAGGTGGCCTACGACGACCCGCCGGAGGCCCGGCTGGAGC